>CAXXWY010000001.1:0-179923 GCA_963668505.2 Dehalococcoidia bacterium
AGGACCCTAGCCAACTTCTCTACCGCACATCCCAACGACGGCTGTGGACGGCCAGTAGTGCTTGATTTCCAACAGGTGAGCATCGGGGTCGTCGAAGTAGACCGCTTTTCCTTGGCCGCGATCCCCCATGGTTATCCGCATATTGTTGCGGGCGAACGGGCTCTCTCCGTAGGCGATTCCCGACTCCCTAACCCTCGCGAAGGCTACCTCTAACTCCCTCAGTTCCATGGCAAAGGTGTAGTGGATTCTCAGGACCTGGGACACTCCCATGGCCCCGGTCTGAAGCACATGGTTAGTCAGGGATGCGATGAGTGAGGGGTCAAAACAAAGAAGCGGGAGACCGCCTATTCTTTGGCTTGGATGACGACCCGCCCGCCGTCCTCGACGTCAATGTTCAGGTTGTGGCTATGGAGTAGAGCCATGCCCACCAGGGGGGTTATGCCCACAGCCCCGGCCTCGATATGTCTCGACTGGTCGTCCCACGATACTGTGACGCCGTAAATGTCAAAGGCAGCCTCGCTGCCGTCGGCCAAAACCGCCTCGCCATCGCCTACGACAGACAGCCCCAAGTCCGCCGCCAGCGTCGGTGGCAAAGTCAGGTAGCCGTTGAAACCGGTATCGATCACGGCGTCGACTTCTCGCGTCTGACCTGCCTGGCCTAGCAGAGGAAGGGTTACGACAGCCTCTAGATTAGCGTTCACGAAGCCCTCTATCACTTAACTCCCCGCAGGGAACTGCCACCAAAGTGATAGAGGGTCCGATGCCCGACGCGCATCAGCCAGACTTGGGCGTCCGGGTGTTGGTCTCGCAGCGCCTCAGACGCGGCAATGGCATTTTCGCCGATGGAGTAGTTACTGCTGTCCACGTCTATGGCTACGACCTCTCCAACATGGTCGGCCTCCACCTGTCGCCGGATGCTGCGCTCGTAGACTTCCTTGCCCAGGCGGGCTATCTCAGCTTTAGAGCGAGATGGGGGCGCGGCAGTTCCTGTTGGCTGCGTCGGGGTGTCTGCGTCTGTCATGCGCCCCCCTTTCTGAATCCTGGCTTACACCCGTAATTCTACCATTCCGCAAAAAAGCTATACAACGAGAAAGGCCGCCTCGAACTCCTCCGGCTCCATGGCAAATGCGCAGTGGATACTCCCAGATTTTGGGAGGTCCTGGATTCCGTCTATCGCCACAGGTCTGGGTCGGGTCGTTTCATCAGTCCGAAGCCCAGATATCCATACCAGATAACCAGTAGCACATAGAAGCCCCGGGCCAAAGTCATAAAGGTATCGCGGGCGTCGTTATTGAGAATGGCTACTATGAAAAAGACCATTATGGCCAAGCTGACAAGGGCAGCCAACAGGGAGATTACCTGGTTGAAGTCGGCTCTGGTGGACAGGCCCAACGCGAATATGAATCCGCCAAAGCCAAGCGCAATCCCGCCGGCGTAGAGGAGCGCGGAGCCGGCGTAGTAGACGGGAACGCTTGCGCTGATCTGGTCAGGAGTTTGGGCATCGGCCAGAATGAAGTCTATTCCGCCGGCTAGAATCCAACCGGTCAGTCCGACTAATATCATGAAGAAGCCCATCTGAGCTAATGCCTTGCCGTTGCCCTCCAGGGTTACGTTCCGCATTAGCGCATAGAGGCCCGATAGGATTAGGGACAGGCCAAGGATTATCGCGATGTTGGTTACATTGGTCAGAACGGCGTTGGACCCCTTGGCCGTTATGGAGCCAACAGAGTCTGACACGTCGACGCTGTCGATTAGTAGTCCACCCGGTTCCACGAGAAAGAAGACAAAGGCTATTATCGGGCCGAATATGAGGGAAAGACCCGCCAGCCGGTTCACGGATATTGTGCCCATGTTTGAACCTCCTTCATGCGATGTCGTGAGAGGGATTCATTGAGTTTAATCCCTCCTGCCATACATCTTGACGCCAGTCTTGTGGCATTGTAACAGGAAATTGGGCCTGCCCCATCCGTTTTGCCAACCGCAATGTTAGTTTCGCGGGAAACCCCTACCGCTGCCGGCTAGTAGGTCTTGATCTCCAACACGTGGCCGTCGGGGTCATCGAAGTAGACCGCCTTGCCTTTGCCCCTGGCCCCAATGGTCATACCGGGGCCCTGCATATTGTTGCGGGCGAACGGGCTGTCTCCGTAGGCGATCCCCGACTCCCTGACCCTGGCAAAGGCCGCCTCGAACTCCTCCGGCTCCATGGCAAAGGCGTAGTGGATGCTCCGAAAGTCGTCGGACACGGCAAAGTCCAGGTTGAATGTCTCATTGACTCGCACCACCAAGAAGGGGCCGGTTTCACCCAGGTTCTCAAAGCCGAAAACGCGAGTATAGAACTCCGCCGACTTCTCTCTATCCCGCACCGGGACTATCGTGTGGTCGAGGACTGTCGCCATACTGCTGCCTCCCGCCGAGAACCGGCTACGTCAACCCATGCCAAACTCCGTAGAGCTTGGAAAACCGTGTATCCCCACTCTATTTTCCGATGCCTGGAATGTCAATTCCCTTCCCCCGTTTGCCATGCCAATTCCAACCCCATGTCGATTCCCTCCCACGTTCGTGCTGAGGCTCTCGAAGCACACGCGCCGGCGCTTCCCCTCAGTAGCCCCAAACTACTGACACTTGGCCCTTGCCCCGTGCGACGGCCTTCCCTACACTATGTACAGGCTGTTCTCGCCGCCTTACCGCGGCCCAGAATCGTTGTCCGGCGCAATGTCTCAAAATGACACAGAAATAAAAAGCCTGACCTCGCCCCCCAGTGGGAGGGAATGAGAGGAAATGAGAGGGGAACTAAAATTTTCTGCCTCCAGGAGTAGCGATGGCAGACAAGATACGGCTGGGGATTATAGGCGCCAATAGCCGAAAGGGATGGGCTTCCCGGACGCACCTGCCGGCGGCGGCCAGCCCGGACTTTGAGTTGGTTGCGGTTTGCACGACCCGGCGGGAAAGCGCCGAAGAGACGCGCAAGAAATACGGGGCGAGGCTGGCGTTCGACGACTACCGGGAGATGCTGGACCGCCCGGACATCGACGCCGTGACCGTAAGCGTGAAAGTGCCCGCACATTACGAGGCGACTATGGCGGCTCTCCACGCGGGCAAGCACGTCTACACCGAGTGGCCGCTGGGCCGGACAACCGCCGAGGCCGCGGAGATGGCTGCTTTGGCGCAGGCCAAGGGAGTCCGAAACATGGTAGGACTCCAGACGCGGGCCAACCCCGGGTTCTTGTACGCCAAGGACTTGGTGGAGTCCGGTTACGTTGGGGACGTTATGTCGTGCCGCGCCAGCCTGATTTGGGGAGGAATGCTGCGGTGGCCGTCCGAAGAATTGTGGCAGAGACACGCCGACCAGGGCGCCAACGCCTTGACCATCGCCTGCGGGCATATTGCAGATGCGCTGTCTTTCGTGGTGGGCGGCTTCAGCCGTGTTTCCTCAGTCGTGAGCACCCAAATCAAGGAATGGCTTGTAATCGAGTCAGGGCAGACGACGGATGTTACCGCGCCGGACACCATCATGATCACCGGCAAGCTGGCCAACGGCGGAGTGGCCTTGGTGCACGTCGCGGGCACTCCCTGGGGCGGTAGCGACGGTTTCAAGATGGAGATTTACGGCCGCGCAGGAACCCTGGCGGCATCTTGCTGGTTCTCTCCCACCACAGACGCTGTTCGCCTCCAAGGCTGCAGACATGGGAATACCCTGGAAGACTTGGAAGTCCCCAAGGAGTACGCCCTTGCACCTGAGGGAGCGCCACAAGGGGAGCCATTTAACGTGGTCCAGATGTACCACCGGTTCGGGCAAGCCATCCGATCAGGCGAAGACTGCCAACCCGACTTCGCCGCGGCCGTGGGGTTGCACCGGTTCATCAACAACGTAGTCAAGGCATCGGAGGAAGGGCGAGAGGTGGATGTGTCGGCCGCCGGTTGAATCCGGTTGACACTGTGTTTAGAGGTTCTTACAATTAAAGCGCCATCCACCCTATTAGGGGGGTGAGCTTGTTAAGCTGACTCTCGTTTCAGCACCGGGTGCGCCGCTGGGATCTCATGGGGACCGAGACGGCAGGGAACATGGTTAGGTCTATTGAAAACGCCCCGACGCGTCGGGGCTTTCCTTTTGTCTGGGGCCGGCGGATAAGGCACCTGGGAAGGCGGGCCCCGTGAACCGGACCATAACGGCGGTGGCCGGGCTGGAGGCGGGGCACTATACCGACATGGCCCACGGCACCGGCTGCACGGTGTTCATATGCCGGGACGGGGCCGTAGGGGGCGTCGACGTGCGGGGTGGGTCGCCAGGCACCAGGGAGACCGACCTGCTGCGGCCGATGCACCGGGTGGACCGGGTGCACGGGGTCCTGCTCAGCGGCGGCAGCGCCTTTGGATTGGAAGCGGCCGCGGGGGTGGTCGGCTACCTGGCGGAACAGGGCATCGGATTCGAGGCGGGACCGGCGGTGGTGCCCATCGTGCCGGCGGCTATCCTGTTCGACTTGAACGTAATCAACCCACGGGTGCGGCCCGGCCCGGCGCAAGGGCTGGCTGCCTGCCGGGCAGCGAGCAGCAGTCCCCTAGAGGAGGGGAGCGTAGGTGCAGGAACCGGCGCCACCGCGGCCAAGGCAAGGGGGCAGGAGGCGGCGGTGAAGTCGGGTTTCGGGACGGCGAGCGTGACGTTGCCCGATGGCCCGACAGTGGCGGCGGCAGTGGCGGTGAATGCTTACGGGGGGATTTATGACCACCGTTCGGGCCAGCTGATAGCGGGTCCACGGCGGGGCAACGGGCCAGGGTTTCACGACCCCTTAGAGCTTGCGCTGACGGGTGAGGAAGTCCACCCAGGCTTGCCCATGACCAACACGACGATTGGAGTTGTGGCGACCGACGCCCTGCTGACCCGGGAAGAGGCCAATTACCTGGCGATGGCCAGCCACGACGGCCTGGCCCTGACCATAAGGCCTTGCCACACCATGTACGACGGGGACACGATGTTTGCCCTTGCCACCGGCCGGCATGCAGGCCAGGTGGATGTTACCCGGTTGGGTGTCGCGGCGGTGGAAGCCACGGCACAGGCGGTGCTGCGGGCGGTGCAAATGTGCTCGGGACTGGGGGGATTCCCGGCGATTTCGGAGTTGGACCGTGGATAGGAGCGACCCTGCCATCGGCTTTATTGGGGCCGGAGTCCTGGGCAAGGGTTTGGCGTGGGCCTTGGCGGCCAAAGGCTATCGAGTGATTGCGGCTTGCAGCAGGAGCAGAAACTCGGCGGAGGAGTTGGCAGTCCAGATTCCCGGTTGCAAGGCCGTAAACTCCGCGCAGGAAGTGGGCGAAGCCGTGGACCTGGCGTTTATCACCACGCCCGACGCGGCTATCCGGGAAGTTGCCGGACTGGTAGCGTGGAGACCCCGGCAGGGGGTGGTGCATTGCTGCGGCGCGGCCTCTGTTGAATTGCTGGAGGCGGCGACGGCGCAGGGCGCGGCGGCGGGAGCGTTCCATCCATTCCAAACCCTGGGCGGCGTCGCGGGGACAAAAGAGGCTGTCACCCGGTTC
Organism: Dehalococcoidia bacterium; assembly: GCA_963668505.2. Classification (GTDB taxonomy): domain Bacteria; phylum Chloroflexota; class Dehalococcoidia; order Lucifugimonadales; family UBA3495. The sequence goes on from CAXXWY010000001.1 coordinate 5,527, forward strand.
CAGGAAGTGACCATTGCTGTTTCGGGACAAGAGTGGCTGGAGGGCTTTCTATGGGACATGGCGAGTCGAATAGGGGGTAGACCCATTTCGGTCCCTGAATCCGACCGTCCACTTTACCACGCCGCGGCGGTATTGGGATGCGGTTACGTGACTGCCCTGTTGCGGGCAGCGGTAGAAGTGTGGAAGACGATGGGGTTCACTGAGCAGCAGGCGATGCAGTCGTTGTATCCCCTGTGCCAGGCGACCCTGGATGCGGTAGCCGATCAGGGAACGACGGCAGCGGCTACAGGGCCGGTAGTCCGAGGCGACGCCGGCACAGTCAAGACGCACTTGGAAGCATTGGCTCAAAGATTGCCGGACTTGGCGCCGGTTTATGCAGCGCTGGCCGCGGCATCGTTGCCACTGGCGGCAGACCGGGGCGTCGACCAAGGCCGAATCTCCGCCATGAGAGAGTTAATTGACCGATATGCGGCGGGGGCCGCAACTGCGCACAATCACTAAAGGTATCCCGCTTAATCAATCGCCGGTACGGTGGAGGAGGGACCAGACATGCCCAGGGTAACCATCTGCGACATTGCCAAGATGAAGAATCGGGGGCAGAAGATTCCCGTGGTCACCGCCTACGACTACACGTCGGCGCGGCTGGCGGACCGGGCCGGCATTCCCATCCTGTTGGTGGGAGACAGCCTGGGAATGGTGGTGCTGGGATACGATTCGACGATACCGGTGACCATGGACGACATGGTGCATCACGTGAAGGCGGCGGCGAGGGGCGCAGAACGGGCCCTGGTAACGGCAGACCTGCCGTTCATGTCATATCAACTGGACTCGACCCAGGGCCTGGCCAACGCCGCCCGTTTGGTGCAGGAAGGCGGCGCCCAAGCGGTGAAACTGGAAGGCGGAGAAAGGGTGGCGGAGGTTGCCTCCCGCATCGTCGAGGCGGGGATACCGGTAATGGGGCACATCGGGCTGACGCCGCAATCGGTGCATGGTTTAGGAGGGTATCGCGTTCAAGGTCAAACCAGGGCCGGGGCATTGCAGTTGCTTAAGGACGCTCAGGCCTTGGAACAGGCGGGCGCCTTCTCGCTGGTGCTGGAAGTGGTGCCTGCGCCTCTGGGGCGCTTGATTTCCGAGCGGCTGACGATTCCGACCATCGGGATTGGGGCCGGCGGCTATTGCGACGGGCAGGTGCAGGTGCTGCACGACCTGTTGGGCTTGTACACGGACTTCGTGCCCAAGCACACCAAGCAGTACGCGCGCCTGGCGGAGACGATAGAAGATGCGCTGACTCGCTACGCGCTGGAGGTAAAAGAGGGGTCGTTCCCGGCCGATGAACAGAGCTTCGAGATGGACCAGACCATCCTGGAAGAGATGGGTTATATCCAGGGAACGCCGCTGCCGTGAAGGTCGTGGAAACCGGCCGGGACATGGCTCGGACCTGCCGGGAAGCTGAGCGGCCCCTGGGGCTGGTCCCGACCATGGGGGCCCTGCACCAGGGTCACCTGGCCTTGGTCCGGCGGGCCAGGGAAGAGAACGAGACCCTGGCGGTCAGCATATTCGTCAACCCAAGCCAGTTCGGGGAAGGGGAGGACTTGGAGCAGTATCCCCGCGACCTCGACCGGGACTTGGAGTTGCTGCGGGCAGAGGGGGCGGACCTGGTTTTCGTCCCTGCAATGGAGGAGGTATATCCTGCGGGGTTCGACACTTGGGTCAGCGTGGAGAGACTTTCAGGGAAACTGGAGGGAGCGCACCGGCCCGGGCACTTCCGGGGCGTAGCTACCGTGGTGACCAAGCTGCTCAACGTCACGCGGCCTGACCGGGCATACCTGGGGCAGAAGGACGGGCAGCAGACCGCGGTGATCCGTCGCTTGGTACGGGACTTGGACATGGGCGTAGAGATAGTGGTGGTCCCTACGGTGAGGGAAGCGGACGGGTTGGCGTGCAGCAGCCGGAACGCATACTTGGACCCGCAGCAACGGCAGGCTGCTCCGGTGGTGTACCGGGCGTTGGCCTGCGCCGAGTCTGCGCGGCGGGCCGGTGAGCGGGACGGCGATACGCTGCGCGGGAAAGTCCGGAAGACGCTGGAGCGGGAGCCGTTCGTCGAGGGCATCGATTACGTGAGCGTCGCCGACGCCGACTCGCTGGAGGAGTTGGAGACAGTCACCGGGCGGGCCATGGTATCGACGGCCGTGCGCATGGGCCGGGTGCGGCTGATAGACAACATCATCCTGGAATAGCCACCGTACCTGCGCCGGCCGGCGCCAGCGCTAGGCGTAGCTGATGATACTTCTGGCCACTTCTCCCCGATCCAGCAGATCGAAGGCGGTATTGATCTCGTCCAGAGGGAAGGTGCGGGAGATTAGCTGGTCGAGTTTCAGCTTGCCAGCCATGTACAGGTCGATCAACATGGGCATGTCGGCCCGAGGATAGCAGGAACCGTAAGCACAGCCTACCAAAGTGCGGCCCTCCTGCATAAAGTTGGGGTCGATGGTAAGCTGGGCATCGTCGGGGGGCGCACCGACCAGGACAGTCACACCGCCCGGGCGGGTGGTGCCCATCGCCTGTTTCATGGTGTCGACAGTCCCGATCACCTCGAAGGCATAGTCGGCCATCTCTCCCTTGGTGATGTCCTCGACGCGTTCCGTCACGTCGTCGGCGGCGGCGTTAATCAGGTGGGTGGCTCCGAACTCCAAGGCGTGCTGCAGCTTGTGATCCCTGATGTCCACGGCGATGATAGCCCCTGCTCCGGCAAGGGCGGCACCTTGGACCACGTTGAGGCCGACGCCGCCAACCCCGATGACCACTACACTGCTTCCCGGCTGGACCTTGGCGGTGTGAATGACGGCTCCCACTCCGGTGGGTACGCCGCAGCCAATCAAGGCGATTTTGTCAAGAGGGGCGTCCTCGCGCACCAGCACCAAGTTGTCCTCTGGGACAATTGAGTATTCGCCGAAGGACGACACTCCCATGAAGTGGTTGATCTCCTGGTTGCCATTGCGCAACCGCCTGGTGCCGTCCATCAGGGTGCCAATCAACTTGTAGGTGTCGGCGCACAGGTGCTGCCGGCCTGCGATGCAGTGGGAACACCGGCCGCAATTGGGGATGAAGGACATTACGACGTGGTCGCCGGGCTTGGCGTAGGTGACGCCGGGGCCTACCTCCTGGACGATACCGGATCCCTCGTGGCCCAAGACCACTGGCAAGGGAAATTCCTTTACTCCCTTGATGTAGTGAAGGTCGCTGTGACAGACGCCGCTTGCGGCGATTTTCACCAGGACTTCACGGGGGCCGGGGGCATCCAAGGACAAGTCCTCGACCGCCAGCGGTTGGTGCGCCTCGTACAGGACGGCTGCTTTCATAGTTATCCTCTGCCTCCGCCTAGATTATTGCGGGACGGGCAACTCGCACCGGGGTGCGAAGCGAAGATAGCGTAAAGCCTGGGGCATATAGGGTCAAGGCGGCGTGACGCCACGGGCAACACCCCTAGTCCTCGTCCTCGAAAATCTCCTGGGCAAGCTGGACCATGCGCTCCCGCCGGCCGGGGTCGATGTCCCTGTTCTGCAGGTACAAGCGCAGGGCCTGCATGGGTTGCAGCCCCTCGGCCTCGCCAGCCGCTAGGCGGGTGCGGCGGGTGTCTTCGGAAGACTCCAAGTTGATGGAGGCGATGTAGTGGGCGGGGGCCAGGGCCTGGCGGACGTCGGCCTCTCTGAGGTGGGGTTCCAAATCGGGGGGCAGGGTTACGCGCACCCTAACTACGGCATCGGTAACGTCCTTCCGGGCGATGGCACGCAGCACCGACCGCGTGGGGTCTGGGTCGCCAGAAACCAGCGCGGCGTCGACGGTGACGAAGGGGCGGGCTTCCAGGGTATGGAAGTCAAACCCGGTCAAGCGGCGGCCCTGGGAGGCGGCCGGGTCTAAATCAACGACGCAAAACCCTTTCTCATCGCCCTCCTCGCTGAAGTCCACCCGCTGCAGACTGCCGGAATAGGCCATCATGGGGGCTTCAGTTCGCAACACCTGGTGTTTGTGGATGTGACCCAAGGCTACGTAGTCGACCTGGGGCTGTTGCAGGTCGCCGGCCATCAACACGTGGTCCTGGCCGAGCATCATGGACCGCTCGGTGCCGACGGTAGCTCCGTTGACGGTCAGGTGGGCGGCGATGACGGCGGGAATCCGGGGGTCCAGTTCCTGAGCGCGGGAGTAGATGGCGGCGGTCATTCGTCTTTCCACTTCCTCACGCACTTCATCGATGGACTTGCCGCGGGAGTCTTCCCGGCTCAGCAAGGAGCTGCGGCGAGGCCAGGGAACAGCCAATATCTGTAGCGGGCCGGAGCGGGTTGAAATGGTGTAGTTCTGCAGGGCCGCTCCTACGTGGACATTGGGCACCCGCAGGGTGTCGAAGATTTCGACGGCGGTGGCGCGGCCCACGGCGTTGGGCAGGTCGTGGTTGCCCACCAGCAGGAAGGACGGGATGTCGGCTTCGGACAGGCGGGCGAGGCGCTTGGCGAATTCTCGCTGCTGAGTCTGGGAGGGGTCGCGGCCCTTGTAGGCATCGCCGGCGTGGAGCACCAGGTCTACGTTTTCGGCGAGGGCGTATTCGACCACCTGGTCAAGGGAGGAAAGGAAGTCTCCCAGCCGGGTGGACAGGCCGGTCTGTGGATCTGTGCGGCCGTAGTTTTCGACTCCGATGTGAAGGTCTGAGAAGTGCAGTATGCGCACGGTCGGGATCCCTAGGCCGTCATCCGGGCGACCGTTAGTGGACACGTGGTGGCGGGTGCGGTCAGGTCCTTCGGCAAGCTCAGGACGAACGGGTAGATGGGGCGCGGCCCAGGACGGACGGAGAGGTTAATTGGCTCAATGGTGGGGTTAAGTGGCGCAACCGTGGCGTTGAATGACTCAACGGGGGCGTTAATTGGCTCAACTGTGGCCTTGAATGGCTCAGGACGAACGGCTGGTAGATGGCTGGGGCGAAAGGCAGAGATTCCCGCCTGCGGAGACCTTTGCATAACTCCCCGAAGAGCATAACTTGTGGAGATCGGACGGTCTTTTCCAACCTGGCCCCCACCCCTGGATTCCGGATCGGGGGCCGGAATGACAGTTACGCAAAGGTCTCCCTGCGCGGGAATGACATGTTGGGGGCAGGAATGACAGGTTGGGGGTAGGGTGGCTTGGGGGGTGGGAATGGCTGGGGCGAAGGGCCGAGATTCCCGCCTGCGCGGGAATGACAGCCTAGAGGCGGGAGTATCTGTGTTGAAAGTCAAGGGTTTGAGGGCGGGGCATGGGGAGCGGCTCAACTGGGCGGTTTTTTGGCTCTTGAGACATTTTGAGACACTTTGAGACATTCCGGGTTGCGGTCCGCCGAAATGTAGCTTCGACAGGTTCAATACAGGCTCAGAAGGAACGGGGCAGTTGGCAACGGGCTGAAAATTCTTGATTCCCTCCCATTCAGTCCCATTTCCTCCCATTTTGGCCTGCTGGCGAGTTGGGATGGGCGGCACAGGACTCGTCCCCGGTTTGCAGCGAACGAGGGGTGAATAGGTCACTGCATTGGCGCTCCGGGTCCCGTTGGCCCCCAGCCGGCTGCCAGCAATCGCCGGCGCCGGGCCATTGGAGGTTGGCCGCTGGTATATCAGAGGCATGGTGTCAGCTTACTCACTGGGTTTGGGGTGCGTCAATGGGGAATTGTCAGTGACGTAGGCTTGGAGAGACGGACATGGGCGCGGTTGAGAACCTAATGGCGGCGCGGGGGCCGGGGGGTCACGTTGACAAGGCAGGTGCATCTTTCTAGAATCAAACTTTGGCATCGAACAGGGCTGGGGCCGAGACACCAAAGGAATCTCAGGCTTCACCTGAAGAGTCGGGAGCGTCAATTCATGACCACGACAAAGGAACTTTACCTGCTCCAGGAGATGGACCTGACATTGGACGGCCTGCGGGTGGCCCAGGCGAAGGTGGAGGAGGAGTTGCGTTCGGGGCCGCAGGTGGAGCAGGTGGAGACAGCATTGGAGGAAGAAAAGGAGCGGCTGCCCCAGGTGCAGGGCGAGCACAAGGCGCGCACGCTGGAAGTGGAGAGCCTGCGGGAGCGTTCGGCCCGGCTGGAGCAGCAGCTATACGGCGGCGAGGTCACCAACGCCAGGGACCTGAAGAGCCTGGAGCAAGAGGTGGAGAACGTCCGGCAACAGTTGGAGCAACAGGACTCGGAGTTGTTGGAGTTGTCGGTGCAGGCTGAAGAGTCGCAGCAGCGGCTCGACTCGCTGGAGCAAGAACTTTCGGACGGCCTGGCGGAGTGGAAGGAGCGGGAATCGGAATTACAGGCCGAGTCGGAGCGGTGCAACTCGGAATTGGAAGAGGCGTCGGCAAAGCGACAGGGCCTGGCGGCCACCCTGGATGCCTCTGCGGTACAGCGCTATGAGGGCCTGCGGCGGGCGAAGCGCGGGCTGGCGGTGGCCAAAGTGGAGCGGGGCCTGTGCCAGGCATGCCGGATGTCGCAACCCACCCTGATACAGCAGAGAGTGCGCACGGGACGGCAGACGGTGCTGTGCACCAGTTGCGGGCGAATGTTGATCCTGGCGTAGGCTTAGATAGGGAGCAAGCCTCAGCATCTGCTACTTTCACAAGTAGGAACCTCATGAACAACATTGTTTCCTTAGACGAACTATTCCACAAACGTTTGTTCCGGGTACCGGACTACCAGAGAGGTTACTCTTGGGAGCATCAGCAAGTCCGCGAATTTCTGGAGGATTTAGATCTTCTACCTGATCACCGCTATCATTACACGGGAACTATCGTTCTTCACGAACATAGATCACACGAACAGCGGATGGATGTGGACGGAAACGCGTACGCCCTGGTCGACGTCGTTGATGGCCAGCAAAGGCTAACCACGATAGTCCTGCTCTTAGACGGTATCCGCAGATCTCTGTTCAGTCAATCCGACATGGGCAAAGGTCTATCTCAAGGTATCAAGAGGAACTTTGTATCCGCTCAGGATGAGAGCGGACTGCCACTATTCAAATTGTCACTCAACACGGACACAGACCATTTCTTTAAAGACAGTATTCTTTCTGAACAGCCCGGTGTTGAAGGTCCACAGATTACTTCCGAGCGCCGTTTAGCAGATGCAAAGCACCAGATATCCCGTTACCTCGAGGGCAAAGTAGCTGGTAGTGCAGGGCAAGAATGGTTGAAAACCCAGTACAAGAAGCTAGCCACTCAACTACGTTTCACCCTGTATGAAGTGGAAGATGACGCGGAGGTCGGCATCATCTTTGAAGTCATGAACGACCGGGGTAAGCCTCTCACCAATCTCGAGAAGGTGAAAAACTACCTCTTATATATCTCTACTTCCTTAGCTGTTCCCAACGACCTGTCTAGTTCCGTTAACTCGGCGTGGGCCGAAATACTTCAACAACTAATGTCCGCCGGTCTAGTTTCTAGCGGGGACGAGGACCGTCTTTTGAGGGCTCATTGGCTGGCTTACCACAATCCACAGTCAAGGGAGTGGCAAGGGAGCAGGAGCATCAAGGGGACGTTCAACCTGCGAAATTATATCGCTCGCCATGAAGACCTCTTAAACGACCTTCACTCCTACACGGAGGGGCTAAGAGCATCTTCAGTTGTCGTCTGTGATGCTTACAACCCGAACAGAACAGACGCTTTCGCATCATTCAAAGGCAGGCCAAAAATTCGCCTAGAAGTGGTGGAGTGGAGCAATAAACTCCGAAGAACCGGGTTCCTAGCCACTTTCCTTCCATTGCTGATAGCCGTCAGGAGGGGATGGCCCGATGACCCAGACAAGTACCTAAACGTACTGAAGGTTTGTGAGACGTTCGCGTTTCGAGTGTACAGTTGGAAGCAATACAGGTCCAATGCGGGTCAAGCATCGCTTTTCCGTTTAGGAAACGAATTAGCGACTGGCAAAAGAAAGTACGATGAAACGTTGCAGTCGCTTAATGACCACTTGGCTTACTGGTGCGGCACCGACGGCTTCGAGGACAAAGGTGTGAGTGGAGACCCCGCAACTTGGTACAGATGGGGAGGCCTCCGTTACTTCCTGTACGAGTACGAGACGTCTTTGGCATCGGAGCAGGGTGCGTCTCCAATCGTCCAATGGGATGAATTACATACCCGGGATCTCCAAGACACAATTGAGCACATTCTCCCCCAGTCTATTTCCAAACAGACATATTGGGAGAAAAGGTTCACCGCACCACAGCACGAGCAGTATGCCCACGATCTAGGCAACCTCACCCTAACAAAGCACAACTCTAGCTACGGAAACAAACCTTTTCCAGAGAAACGGGGCTCGGTGACCTCAAATGGTCACTGTTACTCAAAGTCACCTTTTTTCGCAGAGAGAGAACTGGTCCAGTGGGAGGATTGGGACACAATCGCCATTGACCAACGCCGTTCTAAACTCCTCAATTGGGCGCGAGATAGATGGGCAGTCGAGTCCAGCAACCCGGTAGCTACTTTAGGCGAACTTGAGCAGAATGAGCCAACTGAAGACATTGAAGACGAAGACTCAGAATACTACACAGGTGCCTAGTGGAACTGAAGCCACCCCCTGTATTCCGGTTCGGAAACCGGAATGACGGTTATACAGAGATTGCCTATGCTGTCACGGCCAAAATGGCAGGGCCGGGCGAACGACAGTTTAGACCCCTCTCTGTCGCTCGGGGTGACAATTGGTGGCGCCGGGGAGGCCTTTGGCTGACGCAGCCTTAGAGCAACCTTTGCTGAACTGCCGGAACGGGATAAGTCGCGGCGGTGGGAAAGACATTATTGGAATGGCGACCTAGCACAACGGCGGCCATCCGTTCGGCCTTCGATTTCCCTCAGGCCGCCCGTGCAGCCTGGACTAGGGCTGTGCTATGGTCTTCGGGCGGCGGGGGTCAGGGTGGTGGAAAGATCCTGGCGTAGGCGGGCTGGTTGAGCAGCCGGGGCGAGGTACCCTGTGCTTCTGAGCCTGATCCATAGGAAATTTGACTAAGTCGTCTTGACGGCGGTGCCGTAGGCTACTATCTCGGCGGCTCCCTGAGCGACGCCCGCGGTGATGAACCTGGCCCCGACGATGGCGGTGGCGCCCATGGCCTCGGCGTTCTCAATCATGCGCTGAAGCGATTCTTCGCGGGCCTCAGCCAATAGCTTGGTGTATTCGTTGACCTCGCCGCCGACGATGTTGCGGAGCCCGGCCAGGAAGTCCCGGCCGATGTGGCGGGCGCGCACTGTGCTTCCCCGCACGATTCCCAGCGTTTCGGCGATGGTGTATCCCGGAATGGCGTCGGTAGTCGTTACAATCAATTGTCGACCTCCAGAAAGTTTTCCTTTTTCTTATTGATGATTCTGTCCCGGATTACCACGACCAGCAGGACGGCCAACCCGACGGGTACGGCAATGAGCGCGACCATGAGCAAGGTTGGCATGTCCTCGGCTGTCGTGATGGCGTACACCCAGAAGCCGGCGATGACCGCGGCGGCTGCTACGAGAATTGCTCCGCCGACCCACAACAAAGGGCCGCTGCTTTCCGGTCTTGCCACCTGATTCCTCCCTCGGTTGTATTGGCGAATCTTCCATAGAAATTTTCGCATATTCAGTTGCGCGCGTCATCACACTGCACAATTGCGGCTGTCGGTTCCTCCTTCGATTTCCCCATTCGACAAGCTCAGCAACTGTCTTGAAAGTCAAGAATTGTGAAGGGCAGGCCCCTCGACTCGGCTCTGGACAGGTCCCTCGGTTTTCCTCAGGACAGACCCTCGGACCCGGCTCAGGACATAGTTATGCAATGGTCTTCGTGCACTGAGTATCCGTTATGTTAACGGGCAACGAGCGGAGCGCCTATTTGCTCCCGGCCATCGGGGAAGGGGTCACGTCGCCGCAGCGACCGGGTTTGCCAGGGTCCCGGTTCTGCCAGATAATTGCCGGGCCATCTGCGGCGTGCGTCATGAGACTGTTTGCAGCACTAACGACTGTCATTATTATGTTGACGGCGGCCGGATGTGACCTGCTGGCTACTATTACACCGGGGCCGGAGAGTATTTCTACGCCTGAGCCAACTGTCGTCGCTACGGCTGTGCCGACCGCGACGGCGGCCGTTCAGGAATCCGTCGACGAACCCAGAACCGAGGCCACTGAAGTCCCTGTAGCTACGCCTGCCTCAGCGAGTATTACAACTCCTGAGCCAACCGTCGCCGCCACCCCCGCGCCGACAGCCACGCCGACCGTCCTGGAACCCATCACGGACTGTAACGCGGGGACCATGCAAGCTCCTCCAGCTGCCTACGCAGACTTCGCCGACCTGCTCAGGGAGCTTTGGCTGCTGGACGCTGAACTTTGCAGCGCCGTTGTAAAGCAGTCTTGGGTCTTACGCCAGAACGAGCCGGGTTTTATCAACATGACGGTTGACGACAAACTGCTCGTGCTCGAGAACCTGTACGAGCTCGCATTGGCAGATCTCGAGCTTGCCCACACAGTGGTGGACTTACCTTGGTTCGCCGATGAACTGACCTACTGGGAAGCCAAGGTCGTTGTTGAACTGAGCAAACTCGCCGCTATGGATGCTGATCTGGCAATAACGATTGCCGGGTTCCCCTGGTTTATTCGCGGTTCGTTTGACGCACTTGATGCCGTACTGGCGATCTCCAACGTAACCCACCATGGCCTAATATTAGATGACTTCGAACTCACCAAGACTCTAGTGGGCCTCTGGCTGCGGAATGGAGTTGCCGAATTGATCCCTTTCAATACTCTAGCCAATCTAGCGTCAACGGACATTGAACTTGCTCTCGGTACGACAGCATTGCCGTGGTTGGCGGACGGCATCACCGGATATGCTGAGGCATCGGCCATCCGCGGCTTGGAAGACATTGTATTAATAAATGCTGACCTAGCGCGACAGATAGCAGCCCTACCCTGGTTTACCGATGGTATTGCCCAAGAAGAGTCATCGGCTATTGACGGATTTGCGGAGTTGGCATCCCAGGACATCGAGCTTGCCCAACGTATAGCAGAACTCTGGCTGTCTACCGGCGGGATAACGCAGGAGGAAGCAAGGGCCATCTCCGGATTTGCGGAGTTGGCGTCCCGGGACATCGAGCTTGCCCAACATATAGCCAGTCTCTGGTTGTCTACCGACGGCATCACCCAATATGGAGCATCGGCCGTTTCAAGTTTGGGCGATCTTGCTCTCTCAGACGTTGACCTTGCGCGGCTAGTAGCAGGTCTCTGGTGGTTTACCGACGGCACCACCGAATATGAGTCATCGGCCGTTTCAAGTTTGGGCGATCTTGCTCTCTCAGACGTTGACCTTGCACCGCTGGTAGCAGGTCTCTGGTGGTTCGCCGACGGCATCACCCGGGAGGAATCATGGGCCATCTCAAGCTTGGGCAATCTTCTGCACACGCGCATTGGGCTTGCCAAACAGGCTGCAGGGCTTCGGTGGTTTGCCGACGGCATCACTGCGGATGAGGCGGAGGCCCTCGGATCATTACAACAGCTAGCGCTCCGAGACATCGTGCTTACGTGGGAGATCGTTGGTATGTCGTGGTTCGCCGACGGCATCACTGCAGAAGAGGCGGAAGCCCTCGAAGCATTGCGACAGTTGTCGCTCCAAGACATCGGGCTTACGTGGGAGACAGTTGGTATGTCGTGGTTCGCCGACGGCATCACTGCGGATGAGGCGGATTCTATCCGGTCATTAATCCAGTAGCGGGCAGGCGAGGCCTCGGAGGTGAAGTTGGGGTCTCGCTAGAGCGCTGTTGCAGAGTGTGGGGCGGTGACTGGCAGCGGGTTTGCCTGGGTCGATGTTCTGGCCGATAATGGGCGGGCCACGAGAGTAGACTCACGGTTGGCGTCCTGAAGGAGGCCGGGATATGCGAGCGGCGTTGATAACGGGGCCGGGAGGGCCGGAGGTATTGCAGGTACGGGAGGTGGACGACCCGGTCCCTTCACCGGACGAGGTGCTGGTGGAGGTGAAGGCGACGGCGTTGAACCGGGCCGACCTGCTGCAGCGCCTGGGGGGATACGCTCCGCCGCCGGGGGTGCGGGCCGACGTGCCGGGGCTGGAGTTTTCCGGCGTGGTGCTGGAGGCGGGAGACAGGGTGACGGGAACGTCTCCGGGAGACCGGGTGTTCGGACTGCTGTCGGGAGGCGGGTATGCCAGCCGGGTGACAACGCATCACCTGATGACCATGCCGATGCCGCAGGATTTGGACTTCGTGCAGGCTGCGGCCATTCCGGAGGTATTTTTCACGGCTTACGACGCCCTGTTCAACCATTGCGAATTGCAGATGGGGGAGTCGGCGCTGGTGCACGCAGCGGGCAGCGGCGTGGGCTCAGCAGCGGTGCAGCTAGCTCACCAGGCCGGGGCCTACGTGTTCGGCACGGCGGGTTCGGCGGAGAAGCTGGCCAAGGCTGCGGAGCTGGGGCTGGACACGGGGATCAACTACCGGGAGGAGGACTTTGTCCAGGTGGTGCGAGAGGTGACGGGCCGGAAAGGCGTCAACGTGGTGTGCGAACTGGTGGGCGGCCCGTATTGGGAGCGGAATATCGCCGCCATGGCGACCCAGGGACGGATGGTTTTAGTTGGGTTGATGGGCGGGGACAAGGTGGAGACCAGCCTGGGATTGTTGATGCCCAAGCGGCTGCGGGTGCACGGCACGGTGCTGAGGCCGCGGCCCCTGGAGGAGAAGATAGCGCTGACCCATCAGATCAAAAGACACGTGCTGCCGTTGATCGCCGACGGCCGGATCAAAGCGGTGGTTGACCGGACATTTCCCCTGGAAGAAGCGGCGCAGGCCCACGAGTACATGGAGACCAACGCCAACTTCGGGAAGATTGTGTTGACGGTCGATTAATGGGCTGGACTGGGCCCGGCCCCCTGCGCAGGCTTTGGGAGGCTTGGCCGGCCAAGCCGATTGCCCCTTGTAACCGGGTTGATTGTTGTACAATGCTGAAAATCGGACGGCTGGACAACTAGACGGCCCAGCCCCCAAGTTTTCTTGAGCGTAACTGACTGGAGGAGGCAGACCAATGGAATACCGAAGATTCGGTCCTACGGACTTGACGGTGTCGGTGTTCGGCTGCGGCGTGTGGGACTACGAGAAGACCTACAGCGGCGAGATGGAAATCGCCGTCAAGCGGGCCTTGGACTACGGGATAACCTGCTTCGACACGGCGTCCCAGTACGGGGACGGGGAGTCGGAGCGGATGCTGGGCAGGGCCCTTGGGTCCCGCAGGAAAGACGTGGTGGTGGTGACCAAGTGCGGTCTTGGCTTCCAGGGTTCGCAAATCGGCAGGCTGAAGAACCGGGACGGCCGCCGGGAGTCCATCCTGAACCAAGTAGACCAGAGCCTGCAACGGATGCAAACGGACTACCTGGACGTGCTGCTGGTGCACGCTCCTGATGTGTCTGTGCCATTCGAGGAGACCATGGAGGCGCTGGAGACCGTGGTGCAGCAGGGGAAGGTGCGCTACACAGGCGTGTCTAATTTCACCGAGGAGCAGGTGCGGGAGTGCGAGAAGACTCGTCCGGTATCGGTGGTGCAGCACGACTACAACATGTTCGACCGGCGGGTGGAGAAGGCGATGTACCCCTACTGCATGGAAACCGGCATTGGGGTCATGACCTACGGGTCGATGGGTTTCGGCCTGCTGACGGGGACCTTCACCGTGGACATGAAGTTCCAGGAAGGCGACTACCGGGGGATCGGCGGCAACGCCGGCTTTGACGGGGGAATGTTGGCCCTGGAGCACCGGGCGCGGAACATCCAGGCGGTGGAGGAACTCAAGCCTATTGCGGCCAGGCGGGGCAAGAGCATGCCCCAGTTGGCGCTGCGGTGGGTGCTGTCCAATCCGGCAGTCAGTACGGCCCTGGTTGGGACGCTGCGCACTAAGGAGTTCGAGGAGAACCTGGGGGCGCTCGGATGGGCATTGTCCGGGGAGGACCTGCGGGAGATAGACGCGGTGTTCGCCAAGCACGGGGTGGAGACGCACCCGGGCATTAGCCTGGACCCGTAGGGGGCTTTCCCGGCCGGGCGGCCCGCGGCGCTGAGGTAGCCAGACTTCTGTGGCGTGTGGCGGACGGGTTTGGGAGGCAGGGAGCTTAGATTCCTCGGCTGCGCTCGGAATGACAGCTGGGGCGGGCCCGGGATGACGGGCGCGGTGGACTAGGAGGAGGGTGCAGCAAGCCTAGAAATTCTTAGACACCGATATTTTGGAGGTGGCAGAGCTATGGAGTACCGCAAATTCGGGCCTACTGACCTAACGGTGTCGGTGCTGGGCTGCGGCTGCTGGGACGCCAGCGTGCCGCAAGTGGCGGGCGGCGGAGGTTACGGCGAGGAGATGGCCGCGGCGGTGCGACGGGCGCTGGAGATGGGAATCACCTGCTTCGACACCGCGCCGGTGTACGGAGGAGGCGCGTCGGAGGAGATGCTGGGCAAGGCCCTGGGTCCGCATCGGAAGGACGTGGCGGTGGTGACCAAGTGCGGGTTCGGGTTCGAGGGGTCGGCCGAGGGCAGGCCCAAGGGCCGGGACGCGCGGAGGGAGTCCATCCTGCCCCTGGTGGAGTCGAGCCTGCAACGGCTGGGGACGGACTACATAGACGTGCTGCTTTGCCACTTCCCCGATACGGGCACTCCCTTCGAGGAGACCATGGACGCCATGGACACCCTGGTGCAGCAGGGGAAAGTACGGTACATCGGCGTGTCCAATTTCGCGGAGGCGCAGCTAAAGACGTGCCACGAAATCCGGCCGTTGGAAGTGGCGCAGTACCAATTGAACATGTTCGACCGGCGGATGGAGCCGGAGATTTTCCCCTGGTGCCGGGAGCAGGGGTTGGGGGTGATGGTGTGGGGATCGATGGCCTCGGGCCTGCTGGCGGGAGCCTTCACTGCGGACACTACTTTTGGAGACAGCGACTGGCGTTCGAAGGGAGACGCCGCGGGCGAGATAATAAAGGGGCAGTACGCCCCTGACGCGTTCCAACAAAATATCAGGCTGGTGGACGAGCTCAAGCCCATCGCAGAGGGGCGGGGCAAGACCATCGCCCAGCTTTCCCTGCGGTGGGTGCTGTCCAACCCGGCGGTGAGCGTGGCGTTGGTGGGGACGATAAACAGCCGGGAACTGGAGGAGAATTTGGGAGTGCCGGGATGGGCGATATCGGGCGAGGAAATGCGCGAGATAGACGAGGTGTTTGGCAGGTACGGGGTGGATATGTATCCGCCGGTGCTGGTTGACCCGTAGGGGGGCAGGGCTGGATCAGGACGGGCGCCGGCTGTCCGTTCCCCCTTCGAGAGCCTCAGGACAGGCTCAGGACGAACGGACAGCCTCTTTGGGCCAACCGAACCACGGCGGGGTGACCTTCGAGAGCCTCGGGACGGGCTTTTCGAGGGGATCAGGACAGGCCCTTCGAGTGCTTTAGGCCAGGAGTTCTAGATTCCTCGTCGCAAGCTCCTCGGAATGACAGTTAGGCCAAGCCGTGGGCTGGCTAGTGTTTTACCAGGCAGAACTCGTTGCCGTCGGGGTCTTCCAGGACTGCGACGTGGGGGCCGCCGCCGGGGATAGTGCGCGAGCGGGCGGCGCCCAGGGCAAAGGCGCGGGCAACAGCTGCATCCAGGTCTTTGACGGCGATGTCAAAGTGCATGCGGTTTTTGACGGTCTTTTTCTCCGGAACCTTTTGGAGGTAGATTACAGGCTCACCGGGCTTCCTGACGAACAGCAGGTATTCGGGACCCCGGCTCTCTTCCTCCAATCCCAGCATAGCGGACCAGAAGTCCTTGGCCCGGTCCATGTCCCCTACGTCGATGCCGACCATGCGCAGGACGCCGACCGGGGCTTCGTTCGAACTGCTCATCTTGCTACTCACTCCTTGGGGGAAGGGTTTGAGCCACTACCCATCCATGTTATGTCAACAGTGCCGCGCGGGTCGCCGGCCTGGCGGAGTTTCAGGTTTGCCGAGTAGACATTGTACTACGGGTTGCCTGGTGTAGTGGCAGTTGGTGGATTAGGCGGCGATGATTGATGTAGTATTGGGCGACCGGAGCCGGGAACACGGATCCCATGTTTCCGCAGGAATTTCACTCGTTGGAGGCTACGTAGAGATGGAATACCGCAAATTCGGGGCAACGGACATCACGGTGTCAGCCATCGGCTTCGGCTGTCATGACGCGTCGAAGCCGACCAAAGGGCTGTGGGGGGACGAGTACATCGACCGGATGTGCGCCACGGTAAACCGGGCCATCGACATGGGAATCAACTGTTTCGATACGGCGCCCCACTACGGCCTCGGGGACTCGGAAAAGATGCTGGGCAGGGCCCTGGGGGCGCGGCGCAAGGACGTGGTGCTGGTGACCAAGTGCGGCCTGGGCTGGCAGGGGTCGGAAGTCGCCCGGCCGCGGCCGGGCCGGGACAGCCGCAGGGACTACATACTGCCCCTGGTGGAACAGAGCCTGGAGCGGATGCAGACGGACTACATCGACGTGCTTCTAGTGCACTACCCGGACCCCCACACGCCCTTCGAGGAGACCATGGAGACCCTGGACAGCGTGGTGAAGCAGGGGAAGGCGCGGTACGTGGGCCTCTCGAATCACAGCCTGTCCCAAATCAAGGAATGCAATGCCATCCGGCGGGTGGATGCGGTGCAGTGCCACTACAACGCTATCGACCGGCGGGTGGACACTGAGATCATCCCACATTGCGAGAAAGAGGACATTGGCGTGATGGGTTGGGGGACGTTGGCATCCGGCCTGCTGTCCGGGACCTGCACGGTAGATAAGGAAAAGTGTTTCACGGCGGTGGACTGGCGGCTCAAAGGCGACGCGCCGGAAGTGGTGGTGGATATGTTCGACGATTCGGTGTGGGAGCGGAACGTGAACCTGGTCAACGACCTGAAACCCATTGCGGAGGGCCTCGGCAAGACCTTGCCTCAGCTTGCCATCAAGTGGGCTCTGGCAAACCCGGCATTGGGGGTCGCGCTGGTGGGAATCCTGGAAGACCGGGAACTTGACGAGGACCTGGGGGCGCTGGAGTGGGCGCTATCGGCTGAGGATATGCGGCGGATCGACGAGGTGTTCGCCAAGCACGGGGTGAACACGTACCCGCCGCAGTATGTTAACCCTTAGGGGTTACGAACTACCCAACACCACGTCTTTGGGGCACTTTTTATGGTGTGGCGCGGTACAGCTGCTGGAATTTAGGCCGTGGGTGAACCGCCCTGTGCGACCGGGTTCTCGAGAAGTCTTACAGTTGCCTTCAACTGGTCGGCGTACTTGTAGATATCGTCGAGTGCTTCGATAGGGATGCGCTCCTCTTTCTTATCAGAGCTAAAGACACCGAGGTATCTCTGTGACCGGTTGAACCAAAGACGACATATCGCTTTGCGTTGGTTGTCGTCAAGTAATACACCGCAGTAGTTCATCCGATCGCGCATTGCGATGCGATCCGCGGACACGACTTCTCTAAGGATCGACTTTACGATGTAATACCCCTCAAGTTCATCCCCCGTAGTCACGATGCTGTCATCGGTTTTTGGGTCTTCTTCCGAAGGATATCCGGCTGAATGATCCGCCTCGTCCTCAGTGCGGCTCACTGTATCTCCTGCCAAGGCAGACTTCAATCTCTCATTGATCCTGTCGCTGATAAATTAGTGGAACGCACGCTTGGTCATCTCGGTGAACTGCTCTCTTGCCGATTGAGTCATTCGCCCGGAGTACACCTGTGATGCGAAAAACCTGACGAAATCGTCAGATGGGTCAGTCATCTGATCGGCCAAAATGCGCTTGATTTCCCTGGTGTATTTCAGTTCGTTGGCCGTGTCCAAGATGTCATCAATATCGAATGATGCCTTGGTGAACTTCTTGAGTTCGTCAACCAACGGCTCCTTGATGTCGAGCAAATCCAATTCAAAAAATGGCTTGCTATCCATGATATTTGACTTTTCCAGGTCGCTGAAGAAACGATACACTACTCCATTGGTCAAGATGCCAAGCCTCGACTCGGTTACTTGGAAGTAGCGGCGTAACTGGCCAGCATCGACTTTATCGAGATTAATCCCGGACCACTTGCACTCTATCAAGATGATGGGCTTTCCATCCTTAAAGATCGCGTAGTCGACTTTCTCCCCCTTCCTCTCTTCTATATCCGCTGATAGCTCAGGCACGACTTCCATCGGGTCGTTCACATCGTAGCCCAAAGCTCTAATGAACGGCTGAACAAAGGCGACCTTCGTCGCCTCTTCAGTCTGAATGTGCTGGAGCCTATCGGGGATACGGCCCCCCAACTCTCGAATGCGGTCAATCAAGTCCATTGTTACACCTCCCAGAGTATTTTATGCCTATCCGGTTGATGACTCAACCGGCCCACGACATAGCAAGAATACTGATGAACGATCTGGGCTGCTACACGTCGATGCGGTAGGCGCGGGCGGCGTTGTCGTGGAACATGGCGGCGCGCTCAGACGGAGAGTAGCCCTTGGACAGGCGCTTGAAGGCGTTGTACATGACGTTGTAGGAATAGGAGACCTTGTCCACGGGGAAGTTGCTTTCGAACATGCAGCGGCTGGGGCCGAACTGGTCGATGCAGTAGTCCATTAACGGGGCCATGTCCCGGGCCAGTTCTTCAGAGCCGACAGGCTCGCTGCGGGCGGCCCAGTCAAAGCCGGTGCGGGGCATTCCGACGCCGCCCAGCTTCATGTTGACGTTGGGGCATTGGGCCACGGCGGCGATGCCCTTTCGCCAGGTCTCCATGACGTCGTCCCGGGCGGCGTAGGGGCCAGTCCTCAGCAGGCCCCCGACGTGGTTCAGGATGATGGTCAGGTCGGGCACGGTCTTGGCGAAGCCGACCAAGTCCGGAAGCTGGTGGAAGAACATCCAGGCCTCGAAGGACAAGCCCATGCTCTCCAACACCTTCCCTCCAGCGCGGAAGTTATCGCCGGCCATCATGCCCTGGGTGGCGCCTACGGCCTGATTTTCAACCTCTGGGTGGGGGTTCCCAGGTTACCGAGTGGCGGATGCCGCGGAAGCGGTTGGGACTGGCGGCCTGCAAGGCTTCAAGCACCGGCCTGACGGCGTCGCCCATGTTCAGGTCGGCCTTGCCGACGATGGCGGCGGCGGCGCGGCCAGGACCGTACAGGCCGCTGGCGCTGGCGGCGGCCAGACCCTGGACGAATTCAACCTCGCCGACGCAGCGCAACTCCGCGGGGCCCGGAGTCCGCGGTACATGGAGCGGGCCTCGATGAACACAGTTGAACGCACGTTATGGCCGCTGTTGATGTCGTCGGCAAGCTCGTGCAGCAGGTAATCTCTGGTACGGAACGCGGGCGGTGCGAAAGTCCCAGAAGTGGTGATGAGGGTCGCAGATGGGGAGATCGGGTTCGAGGGTCTCTTCCTGGGTCAGGGCCAGCCAGTCGTCGTTGCCGCCGAAGGCCATGTTGATTACTCCTTTGCGTTGCGTTGGGGGGCCATGATAGCACACGAGCGGGGGCGGGCCGGTGGGGCCGGCACTTGCGAGCGGCGATGGGAGTTCAGAGACAAGAAAAGGCCGAAGCTATTAGGTTCATGTCCTCAAAGCTCCGGCCCTTCGGTCACTGTACTTGCCCCCTAGCTCGTAGGAATCAAGCACTCCCTTGCCACGGAGTTATAGGTTAACAAGAGCTTAACCATGTTGTCAACGTCAGCGCCGAGGTGCGCCCGGCGGGACTCGAACCCGCGAACCTGTCCCGTGGCAAGAGACTGCTCTATCCAACTGAGCTACGGACGCACCGCCGTACCATAGCACAATCTCACCGGCAACAAAATAAGTCCAGTGACACCTGACCCGTGACACGGCCGTCCGCAAACGGGCAACGCTAAAAACATGACCAGCCAGGGTTAGGGAGCTTCTTCAGCGAGGCGGCAGGCCAGTTGGGCAAGGGTGCGGACTGGGACGCCGGAAGCGCCCTTGACTTGGTAGCCCTTGGTGCTGGAAGCGGTGGAGGTGCCGGCGATGTCCAGGTGGACCCAGGCGGCGCCGTCGACAAACTCGGCGAGGAGGAGGGCGGCGGTGATGGAACCGGCCTGGCGCCCCCCGGAGTTCTTCATGTCCGCCACGTCGCTCTTGATGAGGGCCTTGTACTCGTCGAACATGGGAAGCTGCCAGAACTTCTCGCCCGCATCGTCACCGGCGGCGGCGATGTCGTCCACCAAAGCCTGGTCGTTGCCCATAACGCCGGTGCAGGCCTTGCCCAACGACACGACCACGGCCCCGGTGAGAGTGGCGACGTCGACCAGGCGGGTCAGGGCCTTCTGGCGGGCGTAGCACAGGGCGTCGGCCAGGACCAGACGGCCCTCGGCATCGGTGTTGATGATTTCGATGGTCTTGCCGTTCATGGCCCGTACCACGTCGCCGGGGCGCTGGGCAGAGCCGCTGGGCATGTTCTCGGTGGCGGGGACGATGCCGGTGACGTTTATCTTGGGCTTAAGGCGGGCGATGACCTGCATAGCGGCGATGACTGATGCGCCGCCAGCCATGTCGCCCTTCATGGCCTCCATGCCGCCGGGCTGCTTGAGGGATATACCTCCGGTATCGAAGGTTATCCCCTTACCCACCAGGCCCAGGTTGTTCCCGGGGTTGTCCGGGTCGCCGTTGTACTCCAGGACGATGAGCTTGGGGGGCTCGTCGCTGCCCTGGGCGACGCCAAGCAGCGCTCCCATACCCATTTCCCGCATCTGATCAGTCTCGAACACCGCGAAGGCCAAGTTGTCGGAACCGGCGACGGAGCCGGCGGTCTCGGCCATCCGTGTGGGAGTCATGACGTTGGCCGGCTCGTTGACCATGTCTCTGGCCAAGATGGCGCCTTCGGCCATGATCTGGCCTGCGGATACGCCAGCGCGAATGGCGCGAGTCCTGGCAGGGTCGCGGTCCACGATTACCAGTTCTTCCAGCGCGCCCTTGGGCTGGTCGTCGTCGGAAGATAGGTAGGAGTCGAAGCGATACAGTCCCAAGAGCGCTCCCTCGGCAATGGCCTGCCCGGAGGCGGCGTGGTCCAAGCCTCCCGATCCGGCCCCGTGGGCTATGGAGGCGGCGCGGGAGATGCCCCGCTGCCGGAGGTAGCGGGCCACGTCGCCGGAGACCTGCCGGACGACCTGGGCGTCGAGCTTGTCCTCGGGCCCCAAGCCAACCACGACCACTCTTTGAGGGGCGATCTTGCCCATGGTGTGCAGCATCCCAATAGAGCCCTGGCTGCCCTTTATCTCGCCTTCCTGGATCAGCCGGGAGATGGCCCCGTCGAGGGCCTGGTCGACCGCCCCGGTAGCGCCGCCGGGCTCGGTGACGCCTTTGAACAGATTGACCACAAGGGCCGGAGTCTCGACCTGGGTAATTTCGTCAACTACTACGGTTATTTTCATGTCCTTAGCGTCCTTTAAAATTTGGTGGCAACCGGTGAAATTGCGGCGTCAACCGGTAAGAGTTTGGCGCCGACTGCTGAGAGTTTGGGGTCCGCCGGCAACCGGCTCGCCGGGAACGGCGGCAGCGGCCCGGCGGGCGACCTCATCGACGATACTGGTGGTGTCGCCGGATGAATCTACGATGAAATCCGGGTTGGAAACGGGCTGCTCATTGGGAGCAAAGCGCTGGTAAACGTCCCACCCGGCGTCGGAAAAGCCGTCGGGATTCCCGGCATCCCGGCCGACCAACCGCTGCTTGACGATGTCCAACGGAGCCGTGACGCTCACCCATAGCAATGGAACGGACAGGCGGCGGCAGATGCGGCGCAGGGGACGGCGGGCGGCTTCGCCAAGGTTGGTGGCGTCGAAGACGACGCGATGTCCGTTGGCCAGGCATTCTTCGACTAGGAGATGGCATACGGAGAAGACGCGGCCGTGCTCTTGACCGGTGTACCGGGGCCGGGCGACCAGAAGCTTGCGAATCCGGTCGCTTTCCAGCACGACGCAGGGGAGTTTTCCGGCCAGCCGCGCGGCGAAATGGGACTTGCCGACGCCGGGCAGGCCGCTCAAGGCGACCAGGACACCGGCCTGAGAGCCGTACTGCGGGGGCCGGCTGTAGAGTCCTAGCGCGTCTCTGACCAGGGCAGCGTCGCGGATGGTCTGATAGTTCATGCCGGCCCGTCCGGAGGTTCGCTGTCTCCGTTATTCACGCCGTCATCAACGTAGAAGGCGACGCCCAGCAGGCCCGGGCCGGTATGCAGGCCCATCACCGGGGTGAACTGGCTGCTGATAAGCTCTCGGCAATCGAACTCGTCCTGGATTTGCCGGCAAAGTTCTTGGGCGTCCTTAGCGGCGTCGGCCTCCATGACGTTGACTACGACGGGTTGGCCGGCGACGCGCCGACGCATGATGTCCAACAGCCGTCGGGCGGCCTTGGCCCTGCTCCGGGGCTTCTCCAGCAGACGGGCCTCGCCAAGCCGCAACTCGGTGAGAGGCTTGATGCCGAGCAAACCACCAGCCCACGCGCCGACCCTACTCACCCTGCCGCTCCTGCCAAGATAGCGAATAGTGTCGAGAAAAGCCAGAAGACCCACCCGGGGCGCCGCCAGTCGTTCGACTCGGGCCGCAATCTCCTCGAGGCCCAAGCCCGCGGCGGCCCAGCGGGCAGCGGCGAGAGCGACCAATCCGGCCCCCCCGGCGGCGGCGCGGCTGTCGACAACCCGAACCCTGGTCTCGGCGAGCCTGCCGTTGGCCGACTCCACGGCGGCGCAGGCGGAGCCGTAGGAGGCGCTGAACTCGGCGGGAACGGTCAGGCAGAGAACGTTGGACGCCGACTCACCGGCAGCGAGGAATCCCTCCAGGAAGTGGCCGGGCTGGGGAGCGGCGGTCGACAAGGCGGGGTTCTGGTCGCCGGCGAGGAGGCGATAGAACTCATCGGGCCGGATGTCTATGCCATCCCGGAAAGATCGGTCGCCAATTACCAGTTGGTGGGGAACAACGGTGATGTTCCACTGGCTCAGGATTTCCGGCGGCAGACAGCAACTGCTGTCCACCACGACGGCTACGGCGCGTCGTTGAACCAATGGGTAACTACCTGGCCGCCGGGGGGATCCAACGCCCGCCGGGCATAACGGTCATTCAGGCGCGATTCCAGCACCGCAGGACTTAGGAGGAAAACAACGGAAGCGACGATCATCAGCAGAATGGCGAGGAAGCCCAGAGAGACGGGCAGAGATGCGGCGGAGATGGCGACCAAGACGGCGGTGATAAGGACAAGCAGGCCAATCTTGAGCGGACGGGGGCCGATTCTAAGGAATACCGCGGTGGTTACCGCCAAGGCCAGGAAGATGAAAGCCTGGGCCGTATCGGTGCTCTGCATCCGCTCGGCGTGGTCCCGCCAAAGGCCGCCCTGCCAGTTGAGGAAGAGCACGAAGGAAGTCAGAAATGGGAAGGGGAGGGCGGTGAGGGAAGCCAGCAGCCAGTCTCGCTGCATGACCTTGCGGGCCGCGGCGAAGACAATCCACATCGAGAAGGGAACGTAGCCGATGAGCAACACGAACAGGACTACGTCGAAGGGCAGGCTGCCGGTGGTGACCAGCGTCCAGCCGCCATAGGCCAGGGTTATCAGGGAAAGCAACCAAGACAGGGCGGGAGCGGCCAGAGTGTAGCCCATCCAAGAGTAGGACCACTTGCTCGGGTTGCCGGCCCGCCAGTTGCGCCAGGTGACCAGGGCCACGCCGATGAGGAGCAGGGCAACCAGGAAATAGTGGCTCCAGAGGTGAAGGGCGAATAGAGCGGCGAGGAGGAAGTGGGGAATGATGGCCAGCATGACGTCGCGCCACGCGCCCGGGCTGTGGACGGCATACATGCCGCTGGCCACGGCCTCCGGGGTGCCCATCTCCCGGACGGCAATCCGCAGGGCGGCGTCCCGCTCCAGGCCGCCGGCCTCCAAATCGGCGGCTTTGTCCTCCAGATGGCCTTCCAGTTCGAGGATAATGTCCTTCTCCTGGTTGGGCTCAAGGTGAAGCCGCCGGGCCAGGGAATGGAGATAGTCGGTGAATTCGACAGCCATCGCGGGCCTATCGCTGCGTCAGCGAACCGTCGGGAAGCATGATGGAATTCATGGCGCGGCTGAAGCGCTGCCATTCCCTGAGGCGGTCGTTCAGGGCCTGACGGCCTCGGGCGGTGATTTCGTAGTAGCGGCGGCGAATGCTGTTGGCGGTGTCCTGCCAACGTCCTGCAATAAAGCCGGCCCGCTCCAGGCGGTGCAGAGCGGGATAGAGGGTACCCTCTTTGAACGCGAAGTAGCCGCTGCTGCGCTGCTCCACTTCCTTGACGATTTGGTAGCCGTACATCGGCTCCGTCTCCAGGAGAGCCAGGAGTACGCTCTCGGTGTTGCCCTTGAGCATTTCTTGTTGATGCATGACTACTATTCGCCTGAGGGGGTGCAAACTCGATTGTATAGCCGGCCGGATACCGGGTCAAGGCGCAGGGGCTATAGCTGACTTTGCAGGAGTTCCTTTATACCAAACAGGACGAGCAGGGCAACCATGGGGCTGAGATCAAACATCCCTACGGTGGGCAAGACCCTCCTAATTGGAGCGAGTATAGGCTCAGTAATCTGTCCGACCACCTGGCTGATACTAATGAGCAAAGGGTGGGGGCGGGCACCGGCCATGGGAATGACGAAGGACAGGATTACCCTGGTGAAGATGGCGATGGTGAAGGCGAAATATACTATATCGATGAATTCGCTGAGGTTCACAGCTTATCCTACTACGACCCCAACGTTTGGGACTTCCGGTAGGCGGCGTCGACAGCCTCCACGAAGGCAGCGGGGACGCCGCGACGCTCCAATCTTTGTAGGGCCTCGGCGGTGGTGCCTCCCGGAGATACAACCATGTCCTTCAGCAAGGATGGGTGCTGGCCGGTCTCCAACAGCAGCCTGGCGCTGCCGTAAACGGTCTGCAGGGCAATGGTCTGGGCCATGTGTCGAGGCAGGCCCACGTAGACCCCGGCGTCGATGAGGGCTTCGACCACCAAGAAGAGGTAAGCGGGGCCGCTGCCGTTGAGGGCAGTGGCCATGTCGAGGTATTCCTCGTCGTCCACGTACATCTGGCGGCCCACGGTTTCCAGGACATTTTGGGCCAGGTCGCGTAGCGGATCGGGGACGGCGGGGTTGCAGGTCCAAACGCTCATGCCCTGGCCGACCTGGGCAGGGGTGTTTGGCATGGCGCGAATGACGGCATCGAAACCGAGGCCCAGAGCCAGGGTGGACATCTTGGCGCCGGCCACGATAGACAGGACAGCCTGCTCCTGGGTCAAGGCGCCGTTCAACTGCCGGAAGACCTCGCCCAGGTCCTGGGGCTTGACCGCCAGGACGACCAGTTGGGCGTCGGCGGCTGCGCTGCGGTTGTCGTCAACCGCGGTTATGCGGTAGCCCTCGCTGAGGTAGTGGCGGCGGGCGGCAACGGGCTCGCCGACGCGCACGTCATTGCTTTGGGCCAGTTCGGCGGCCAGCACTCCTTTGAGGATAGCCTCGGCCATGACGCCGCCGCCAATAAAGGCCAGGTTCATGAACGGCCGCCGGTTGGATGGAGTCTATGGGAGTTCATCGCGGTTTTCATTATAACTTACGGGGGCTACCTATGGGGAGGGAAACAGGGGGATTGGGCTGCGGTTGTTGGGGCTGTGTCCTTCGACAAGCTCACCACGAACGGCCCTAGATTCCCGTGCAGACGGGAATGACTGGTTGGCGGCGGGAATGACCGGTTTGGGGGCGGGAAGGTTAATGTTGAATCGGAGACCTTAGCACACCTGTGACTCTAACCGTAGATAAAGCCCGTGTCTTTCATGCAAGTGCAAACAGGCAAAAATTTCATCGCCCCGACTGCGAGTGGGCTCTTCAGATATGGCAAGACAATCTCATCTTATTCCATTCCCACCAAGAAGCAATCGCAGCCGGGTACAAGGCGTGCAGCACATGTAGCCCTTGATCGAGGCCCATCCAATCTAAAATGTTAAAGCGCTACCAAGAAGCCGGACTGATTAGTCCGGCTTTTTGTTATAGTTGGTAATAGCACAGCCCGAGAAGCAGCATCCAGCACTTGAAACCGAAGGCTGAAAACAGACACCCACATCCGAGGGATATTCCCCATGCGACTCTTTCTGGTCGTAATGTGCCTCATCATAACAGCGATGGCCTGTTCGTCGGTGAGAACTCCAACCCCGACATTAGACTTGACGCCGCTTGAGGACCTGGAGGAATTAGTAAACCGGGTCAAGGCAGCCAAAGAACGGGGGCGCGTCCTCAGCGACTGGTCTATTGCTTTAGAAGCGGCATACAAGCACCCTGACAATCCTCTCTATTGCGAGGATTTCGCCTTGGTATTCCGTTCGGCTGATGAGATGAGAAAATCCAAAGGTGGATTCGTATACTACGACGGTGAACCTGACCCTGCGTACGACTTCGTGGCCGTTGTATTGTCTTCCTCACATGATTATTACAACGCAATCGCCGAACTTGATAAGACCGAAGTGGGGAAGGAGTTACAGAAATACGCCGAAAAGTTTGAGAAATGGCCTGAAGGGATTCCAGCGAACATCCAGCAAGGCTACATCGAACTAGAGTATTACTTTAGTGAAGTAGAAGCCGTAGAGCTAGAAGGTTTTGAGTTCCTCACCGATGCGGTAAACGGTTACGAGCAGCAATTGGACAGCGTCGAAACGGTTCTTAGCACGATGGAGAATATTCGCCAAAATAGGGGGTGCGGCTAAGTCGAGCGCCACCATGAGATGCGGTCCAGTCTATCTTGCCTCAGCGCATCCGTTTGCGAAGGGAAAAGGCGACGGCCCCGGAAGATGCAAAGTGACACGTAAACTTAATCCCCAAAAACCTTACAACCTCAGGCGCTGGAAATTGGACACCTCCACAGGTATAGTCCATTACTTTACATGTGGCAGGCCAGGACGCGAGAAAGGGCCAAAAGCCCTCCGGGTTTGCGACGAGCTAGTGCATAACTGGGTTCTTGGACTTCAAGAATATTGTGGGCCTAACTTGGCGATTATCTCCCTTTTGGGGCGAAAACGTGATGGTAGTAGCGAATTCTCATTCTATAGTTTTTATGGAGGAAGTGACACAACAGCAGAACGAAAAGGACGCCCTTCATTGCAAGAATGGCTGGAGACTCACCACAAGGCTTTAGGCATATCAGTCTACGAATTCCCAACCACTGACCGTAGTAGTGTGCCTGTAGAACTTCGAGATTCAGTTGTGGCTCAGGTGAAGGAGCTTTTCCTAGATAGTCGTCATGTGGTTGTCGTAGATTCCGCCGGAGCAGAGCGGACTGGCCGGATTCACGACCACCTGTGTGCGAATTTCGACAGAAATTGACCTACGTATGCCGAGATGGCTTTCACGCAAATGACACAATCTTAGTGACACATCGCTATTCCCAGCCTAACTGAGTTTTGCCTTCTTCCTCACCCCCCATGCCCCCCAACCAACCCTCACCACATAACCCCGACCCCCACACCAGCAGACCCATCCCCGTCTGGGTCACGTCCGTCCCCGACGGAGACTCCCTCTGGATAGTCCGCGACCCCAACTCCGTCGACTCCGAGATTCCCGTCCGGCTGTTCGGCATCGACGCCCCCGAAAAAGATCAGGACTACGGACCCGAGGCCCAGCAAGCCCTGTGGCGGTTGGTATGGCGCACCAGGAGCCTGCGCATGGAAGTAATCGACGTCGACCACTACCACCGCCTCGTCGTGCTGCTGTACCACCACTCCGCCGGCCGCCGGCGCTCCATCAACCGCATCCTCATCGAGCAAGGACACGCCCGCTGGTACAGCCGGTTCGGCGGCGAGGAATTTGGCTTCGCCTCCGCCGAAGACCAGGCCCGGTCCAACCGCCGAGGCTTATGGCGAAACCGGCATCAGGTCGCCCCCTGGGACCACCGCGCCGCCCAAAGAAGACGCCAGAGCCAGCACCGGGGCTGCTTCGCGCTCATGGCCGCCGCCAGCCTCCTGTTGCTGCTACTGATTGCCTTGCTCTTGGGCCTGCCCTGAGCCTGTCTAAGCGGATCTCGAAGCACCCCCACGCGTCATTCCTGCGCAGGCAGGAATCTAACCCCCGCTCGTCCTGAGCTTGTGGAAGGGGCCCCAAATTACTGACAGTTTGCCCCTTTCCAACCAGCCCCCTAACCCCCTAACATGGAATATGTCAGAAGCGCCTCAACCCCCCATCCGCGACGGGGGCCAATGCTCCGGCAAGAATGGGAGCAAATGGTAGGGAATCTAAAATTTTCACCTATGCAAGGAGAAATAAACCAATGTACGGACTAAGCCAGATAAGGTCTCGCATCAACGCCCTCCGCCGCAAGTTCGCTCTGGAAATCTCCGTTGTCCGCCTCGAACCCGTGACCGACGAATTCTGCTACCAATGGGACCGCGCTCGCGCCGAAGGCCGGCCCGCCCCGCATTGGCATTCCTTCATCCGCAAGGTGGGCGCCGCCGGATATCACCTCCCCACCTTCGTGGCCGCCCACAAGTACCTGGAGAAGTGCATCAAGGACAAAATCGTTCCCGGCGTCCAGACACTCCTGGGCATCCTGCTCCCCTGGGCCGTGGTCCGCGGTCTTGTTGTTCCGTCCGCCGACCCACCGCCCATGTCCATGTCCCAACGCGCAGTCGCGTAAAACGTATAATACGGCAGGTTCGCAGCGGCGAATCCGGACTCCAAGTCTTGTGGCGATTCAACGGCCGCTCCATGTCACCAACTGGCAAAAATCGGTCTTGTCCTGCAGTCGCCGAGACCCCAAAAATGAGAATATTGACCCCATGCCCGAAGTAACCTCCCACTCCCACGGCGCCCCCTCGTGGGCCGACCTCGCCACCACCGATCCGGACGGAGCCCTCGCTTTCTACGGGGCCCTGTTCGGCTGGGAAGACGATCCCCAGCCCATGGGGCCGGACGCCTTCTACCACATGCAGAAGCTCAACGGCCTGGAAGCGGCAGCCATCTTCCAGCAGATGGACGACGAACGCGACCAGGGCATTCCGCCCCACTGGAATACCTACATCACCGTGAACGACGTCGACTCCACAGCGCAGCAGGCCGTTGAACTTGGAGGTTCTGTAGTCTTCGGTCCTTTTGACGTGTTCGAAGCCGGCCGGATGGCCTTTCTTCAAGACCCCCAGGGAGCAGTCTTCGCCGCGTGGCAGCCCAAGCAGCACATCGGGGCCCGGGTCAAGTTCGAGCCCGGCGCCTTGACTTGGAACGAACTACTGACCACCGACGCCGACGCCGGAATAGACTTCTATTGCCGGCTGCTGGGCTTGGAGCGGGACGATGCCATGGGGGACATGGGCTACACCCTCCTTAAGGCCCAAGGGACCGAGGTTGCCGGAGTAATGCAGATTACCCCAGAAATGGGATCCTTCCCGCCCCATTGGGCCGTCTACTTTGACGTGGTCGATGTCGACCAAACAGTGGCCCAGGTCCAGTCCTTGGGAGGCAGCGTGCTGGTCCCGGGAACCGACATCCCCGGCATCGGCCGCTTTGCGGCCCTGATGGATCCCCAGGGCGCCACCTTCAACGTCTTCAAAGGCTCCTGACCGGGCGACCCCCAACCGACGGCATCGCTCTCACCGTTCGTCCTGAGGCTCTCGAAGGATGAACGGGGTGGGGCTAGGCAACTCCCCGACCAACAAATCCCACCAGGGAGACATCAATGGCTTTCAAGGTAATCTTCCGCATGACCACCAGCGACCTGAAGGGCATCCCCGACGAGGCCCGCTGGGCCGAGTCCATGGGATTCGACGGCCTGTGCGCCGACGAGACCAACCACGACCCTTTCTTCCCGATACTCTTGGCCGCGGCCGCCACCTCCCGGGTGACTCTGCAGACCCGCGTTGCCCTCGCCTTCCCCCGCTCGCCCATGGTGGTGGCCTACGCCGCCATAGACCTGCAGAACTTCTCCGGAGGACGGTTCCGCCTGGGCCTGGGCACCCAGGTCAAGGGCCACATCGAACGCCGGTTCTCCGTAAAGTGGGACTCACCCGCTCCCCGCATGCGGGAGTACGTCCAATCGCTGCACGCTATCTGGGACAACTGGCAGGACGGCAAAGACCTGGACTTCCAGGGGCGGTTCTACCAGTTCGACCTTATGACTCCCTATTTCAGTCCCGGCGTCTGCCCCTCAGGCCGGCCCCCGGTCTACATTACCGGGGTAAACCCCTACACCTGCCGCGTCGCCGGCGAGGTATGCGACGGCCTGGCCTATCATGTAATCAGCTCGCCCGAATACATCTCCAAGGTCATCAGGCCCAACATAGCCACGGGAGCCGAGAAAGCCGGCCGCGAGCTAAAGGACATCAACGTCCATGGAACCGGGTTCGTCATCACCGGCCCGGACCAAGAGACTGTTAAGGCTGAGCGAGAAATCGTAAGGAACCGGCTGGGCTTCTACTTCTCCACCCGGACCTATCACCCCGTGCTGGAACTCCACGGATTCCAGGACGTTGGCTTGCGGCTGCACCAACTTTCACTGGAAGGCAGATGGGACGAAATGCCGGCGTTGATTAGCGACGAAATGATCGATGCCTTCTCCGTATCCGGCGTCTACGAGGAACTGGCCGACCTGCTGAAGGCCAAGTTCGCCGGCCTGGTGGATGACCTGGTCATTGCCTTCAAGCCCGTTGGGCCTGGCTCAGAAGCCCGCTTCAAGCGCCTGATTAGCGACCTGCAATCATGACCCTGGCCGCAAAAATAGGAACCTACTCTCCCCGTCTAGCCCAGCGGCCCGCCTCCACCGAGGTCAGGAAGTCCCACACCGTCCGGTTGAACAAGTCCGGCTCCTCCAGGTTGATGGCATGCCCGCTCTGGGGAAAGACCGCCAGCCCGGACCTTGGGATGTTCCGCTTCATGAAGATGGCCGGCTCGATGCAGGGCTCGTCCTCGTCCCCAATCATTATCAGCGTAGGGACCTGCAGCGCCTTCAGCTTCTCCTCCAAGGCGAAGATAGTCGGCCGCCTCATCAAGAAGCCCCGGTAGGTCAGCGCCGACCCCAGCGGAGAATGACCGGTCAGCAGCCGGTGGAACTCCTCCCAGCCCCGGGGGTCCTTGCGCAGCAACTGCAACCGGTGGTCCATTCTGGCGTAGTCGGCGGCCACCGGAACCATCCCCTCCGACAAAAGCCGGTCGCTGACTACCCGGCCGTTGGCCAGGAATTCCTCCCGGTTCGTCGTCCCCGCTCCCGCCGCGGCCACGATCAACGACCGGGCCATCTCCGGATGGGAGATGCCAAAGTTCAAGGTAACGCTGCCCCCCATCGACAGGCCCCCGATGTGGGCCTGTTCGATTCCCAGGTGCCTGAGCAGCAGGTACAGGTCGTTCACCAGCACATCCTGGGCGTAGGCTTCTTCATCTGTAGGCACGTCCGACGGAGGCCACCCTCGTGCCGCATAAGTTATCACCCGGTAGCGCCGGGAGAAATACCTCACCTGGCTCTCCCAGCTTTCGTAGGAGCCGCCGAACTCGTGGCACCACACCAGCGGGAAACCCTCGCCCGTCGTCTCGTAATAGATGCTCACGCCGTCGGCGGAAAACGTCGGCATCAGGCTCTCCTCGAAAATGATTTCCAATTCATAGAGCTGCCTCCACCTTCCTCCGCAGCCTGGATATCCAGGCGCTGACAATGAGGTTCGAATGCACGCTGGGCCAAGACAAAGCCAAAGTCCGGTACACCCACCAGCGGCTTACCCGGGTGGAGTGGTCCGGGTCCAGCCACCGCTCGTTGCGCGCCAGCCTGGCCAAGGTCGCCAGTCCAATGACAATCGGCCAAAGGACCGCCATGCGGATACGAAGGCACCGCCGGGGGATGGCCAGCAGGTACTGCTCCGCCGATGAGTAATACTGCAACGCTGTCCTGAGCCATGCCACCAACAGAGGCCTGGCTGCTGACCCGTTAGACGGGTCCAGCAAGTCCTCGGGCGCCAGCCCCATCGCAGCCAGTTGCATCCGGGGAAGGTAACATCGTCCTATGCGCAGGTCCCTCGGAATGTCCCTGAGAACATTGGTCAACTGCAGAGCCTTGCCGAACTCCGTGAAGGTCTCAGACATTCGCTGACGACCTTCGTCATTCAACGCCGGCACGTGGGTCATGGTGACCGCCGTCCAAAACTCGCCAACGCAACCCGCCACGTCGTAGATGTACTGGTCCAGGGTGGCGGCGTCCTCCATGCACCCCACCAGCCCCGAGTCTTCCGGCGGGAACGTCGTCAGGTCGCTCTCCATACCTTTGGTAAGGTTCACTACTACCCTTCGAACATGAGACCTGTCAGGCTCCGCAAGTCCTTCAAGCAAAGCGAAGGCTGCCTGCAGAGAATTCAGCAACTCCCGCTCCTCAGACAAGGACTGCTTCTCGGTTAGCTCCTCCTTTATCCGCCGAATCTGCTCCATCTCAGCCGGCCCCATCATCAGTTCCCTAAACAGCAACAAATGCTCCAATCGGCGGCTTGGCGGCAAAAGCCTTGTATCGGTGATGGTGTCTGCGGCCCTCGCCAGCAAATAAGCCAACCCCACCGGAATACGTGAACTGGAAGGCAGCACCCGGAGGGTCAGATAGAAACTCCTGGAAACGCCCCGCAGCAATCCCTCCAACAAGCGCCGGCGCTGTGATGGAGACACCGGCGGCAGCCCAGTCTGCTTGAGTTGTTCTGATGTTCCGGACATCCCGTCCCGGCCTAGGTCAGTCTGAGACAGACCCGGTAAATTGGAATTCTTTTCGCTCCGTCTTGGCCACAGCTTCCTGCACCAGGTCATCTACTGGAAGCACAGACTCCAGGCGGCATACCTTTTCCAGGTCGGCGTGGGTTTCCGGATGCCTTGGAACAAACAAGCTGCAGCAGTCCTGGTCCGGAAGTATGGAGATCGGATAGGTGCCGATGTTCTTAGCAATGCCAACGATTTCTTCTTTGTTGAATCCGACCAGGGGCCGCAGGATGGGCATACTTGATGCCTGGTCGATCACGGCCATGTTGTCCAGGGTTTGGGAACTGACCTGGCCGCAGCTTTCCCCGGTCACCATGGCCTTGGCGCTATGGTCTAGGGCAAGCCGTTCTGTTATGCGGACCATCAACCGCCGGTACAAAATCACCCGGTAGGCCGGGTCCGTTGAAACAATGATCTGCTTCTGGATATCTCCAAACGGAATGAGAAATAGCCTGGACTCGTATTGGTGTCGAGTCAAACGACGAGCCAATTCCTCCGCCTTCTCTATCGAAGACCCATCCACAATGGGATAGCTGTGGAAGTGGGCGAAGGACACCCGGCAACCTCGCTTCATCATGTGCCATGCGGCAACCGGCGAGTCGATTCCGCCCGAAAGCATGGCCATGGTGTGACCGCTCACCCCCACCGGGAGACCTCCGTAGCCTGACAGTTTCCCAAAGTAAAGCAATATCCCATTGGTGAGCACGTCCACAAAGATTTCCAGGTCAGGGTGAGTCAAGTCGACTCGCGCCCCGGTGATGCCTTGAACAAAAGTCCCCAGGTCACGGTTAATCTCAGCGGACCTGACCGGAAATCCCTTGTCGGACCTGTTGGATGTGATGCGGAACGAACCGAATTCCCGGTCTCTCAACAGTAATCTCAAGGCATCCTTCACCCGGTCGAGGTCAGCAGCGACCTCGTACGCTTTGAAAAATTTGGCGACGCCAAAGCAGTCCTTGACCCGGGCGGCGACACAATCCCACTGTTCCTCTTCTTCCAGCGTCAGGCCCACCAGCAAATGTCCTTGCCAAACCGATTGCACACCCGTACCCAGAGCGGCCTTCCGCAAGTTGCCCGCCAATCGGCTCATAAACCGCGGCCGGTTGTTTTTCTTCAGCGCCACTTCGTGGGTTTTGACAATGACATGAATCTTCATGACGATATTCTACCCCAAAGGCATAGCCGCCATAGCGAATTGGCCGCGGAACAACTGGCGGAGCGGTGAAGCGCCAAGTAGGGCTTCTGGACTAAAGGGGCCTAAGAGATGCTATCCACAGATTGGGGAGACTTATCCACAAATATGGGGAGGTTATCCACCAGCGACTCCCACTGGTGTACTGGCGCTCGGCGTGAATATAGCCTCTTTGATGGCTAGGACATCTTGGCGCAACTGGCCGTCCTCATTTATCTCCCCGTTAATCTTGCCGGCGCCGTGGATCACGGTTGCATGGTCCCGTCCACCCAGCAGCCGTCCTACTTGAGTGGGAGATAACTCCAACTCGTAGATGAGCAGGTACATGGCTACCTGTCGCGCTTGGGCGATTTTCTTGGTTCGGCTCCGCCCCAGCAGGTCTCCTGGGGACAATCTGAAATTCTGGGAAACCGCCTGAATGATCTGTTCCGGATCGATGGAATGGCGCGCCGCGTCCAAGTTTAGACCGTCTAAGATGCGGCCGGTGGTCTCCAGGTTGATCTCGCAGTTCATCCACTGGGAAGAGGCGACTACTCGGTTCAAACTCCCTTCCAGTTCTCGCACATTTTTCTGCACCCGCTTGGCAATCAACTCTATGACGCTCTCCGACAATGCCACTCCCAGTTGGTCCGCCTTCGAAAGCAGGATAGCCATCCGGGTCTCCAAGTCGGGAGGCTGGATATCCGCAATCAATCCCCACTCGAAGCGAGAGCGTAGCCTGTCCTCCAGCAAGGCCAGGGACCTCGGCGGACGGTCGCAAGTGATAACTACCTGATTGCCCGAGGTATGCAGGTCGTTGAAAGTATGAAAGAACCCTTCATGGGTCTGCTCCTTGCCACTCAAGAAATGAACGTCGTCCATCAGCAGCACCTGCACGCTGCGATAGCGATTCCGAAACTCTTCCGTGGTCCTGTTTCGGATGGCGGAGATGAACTCGTTGGTGAATTGCTCCGACGTAGCATACAACACAGACAGGCCCTGGTTGGCACAGACCTGACCGATGGCATGAAGTAAATGGGTCTTACCCAGACCAACGCCCGAATAAATGAACAAGGGATTGTAGGCCCTGCCCGGAGACTCGCACACCGCCTGCGCCGCGCTGCAGGCCAACCTGTTGGATGGGCCAACCACGAAGGAGCCGAAAGTATACTTCGGGTTTAGATGAGAAACCTGGACTGGGCGACCGTCGTAGGCCTGCCCTGATCCGCTATCTTCAGGTGAAAACGAAGGTATGTCTCCTGGAAGAGGCTTGACAGCCCCATGCGCTGTCCCATTCTTCACCTGAAACCGTACGTCTAAGGGTTGGTTAGTTATCTTTTCCAGTGTCTTTTGAATGGACTGATACATCCGGCGTTCCAACCAAGCTACGGCAAATGGTGTAGGCGCCTCGACAACCAACGATCGGTCGTCGTAGCTGACTCCTTCGGTCTGCTTCAACCAAGTCTCATATGTCGGACGGGGCAATTGAAGTTGGAGCTCACCCAAAACCGCCCTCCAGACTTCTTGCGAAGCCGGTTCCCTCATATTCCAACTCCTCCCTTTAACGGTCCGGCCATCC
Source organism: Dehalococcoidia bacterium (assembly GCA_963668505.2). Lineage (GTDB taxonomy): Bacteria > Chloroflexota > Dehalococcoidia > Lucifugimonadales > UBA3495. The sequence continues at coordinate 40,971 of CAXXWY010000001.1, forward strand.
AACGGCCTCTGGCAAAATAGTGGCGTATTAGGTATCGTCCGGGACACCAGATCCTCTGGTTGAGGGCCAACTATCGCCCGCAATTGCCAGTCTCCGAGGCTCAGAAAATTAAATCCCTGGGGAAATTTCTGGCGTATTGGAGCCGGGGAACCGGGGCACGAAAACCAATAGCGGAAGTTTAATCCACGCCTAAAAGGCCGTTGTCAATGGGGAAGCTTTGAATTTCAAACAAAAATTTATTGCGGAGCAGATACGCTCCAATACGGTCAGAATTCCGCCAACCAAATCGGCCAGTTGCGTCCAGTCAATCCTATAAGCGCCCATTAGACCCAACCGCGGGATTGCCCACCACCGATCCAGCCAGCCAGGCCGAATCACCGCACCAAGGTCGCGGCCGTTCGCTGCCAGGCTATCCGGCAGATAAGCTACTCTTCCGAGATGCCATACATTGGATGTGGCAGAACTGCCCGGGATATCGGTGGGGAACGGAGTCCTTGGATTTGCGGGCCTTGCCCGTTGGCATATATAATTGCGAATAGCGGCCTGTAGAGGCTGCCGGGACATATATTTTGCTTCTCGCAGGCCTCGACCCGGCAGAAAGCATCCAAATTCGTGAAGACTTCTGTCAATTACCCATCCGGCACATCGAGGAGCCGGGGATAATGTGTAAGAAGAACTGCTTGCCCGCTTCGAATTCGTTTGACCTGCTGTTATCTTCAGGGGAATCTCATGCTGCCGTCTGAGTCGAAGTCCGGAGAGTTGCCCAACGAGGCAACTTCCCCAACTCCTCCGCCGTTGGTGCTGCCGGAAGGGCTTAGCGTCGAAGACTTGGTTGACTGCTACCAACGAATCGTGCTGGTACGTACTATTGATGAACGCATCTGGGCGCTGAACCGGCAAGGTAAGGTGCCCATAGCGGCGTCTTGCCAGGGGCATGAAGCCGCTCAACTGGGCAGCTTGCTGGCGGCGGAGAAAGACGCGGCGTGTTTTCTGTTTCCCTACTACCGTGACCTCGCCTTGAAAATCGCGGTGGGGCTCACTCCGGCTGAGGTCATGTGTTCTTTCATGGGCAAGGTTGGAGACCCTTACAGCAACGCCCGGCAGTTTCCCCTTCAGGGCGCCGACCTAAGCCACCGGGTTATTCAGGTGTCCAACGTGGTGGGCGCCGGTATGACCCAGGCAACTGGCTACGCCCTTGCCTGCAAGATGATGGGAGACGATACAGTCACGCTGGTCTATTTCGGCGATGGCAGCTCAAGCCAGGGAGAGGCCCACGAAGCCATGAATTTCGCCGGGGTTCACCAACTCCCGTTGGTGTTTGTTTGTGAAAACAACCGGTATGCCATTTCGGTGCCTCAAAGCCGCCAGATGGCCATTGACGACATCGCTGCCCGCTCCGCCGGCTACGGCTTCCCCGGCTTCGTCGTAGACGGTATGGACTTGCTGCTGTGCTTCGAAGCCACCTGCAAGGCCATCGCCCACGCCCGGACCCAAGGCCCGGTGCTACTGGAGATGAAGGTAGAACGTTTTATGCCCCACACAACCGACGATGACGACCGCCGCTATCGTCCTGCCGAAGAATTGGAAGAGGCTCGCCAACGAGATCCCGTAGTAACTCTGGCAGCATTACTGGTCGAACAGGGGACCCTTAGCCAACATCAGGTGAACGACATCAAGTCGCAAGCGACAAAATTAGTCGACGAAGCTACAGCGACGGCTGAGAACGCCAGGCTTCCCGACGTATCCACTATCAGCGACTGGGTATACGCTCCATAGGTTGGGGGCCAGTTGGCGGTCAAGACAGTAATCGAAGCAGTACGAGAAGCCATCCAGGAAGAGATGCGCCGGGACTCAAGCGTCTTTGTCATGGGGGAAGACGTCGGCCGACGCGGGGGTGTATTTTTGGCCACTCAGGGCCTCATCGAAGAGTTTGGCGAGTCCAGGGTTATGGACACACCCTTGGCCGAGGCTTCGATAGTAGGCATATCTCTCGGAGCCGCATTTAGAGGGATGCGCCCGATACCTGAGATACAGTTTTCAGACTTCATGTGGCCAGCGACCAACCAACTGATCGGAGAGGCCGCCCGCGTCTGTTACGGGACCCACGGCCAACTTCAGGCGCCCTTAGTCGTCCGTATCCCCTACGGAGGCGGCATCCGCGGCGGACTATTCCATTCTCAGAACGTAGAAAGTTTCTTTTTCCACACTCCCGGGCTGAAGGTAGTCACCCCGGCAACGCCCTACGACGCCAAGGGGTTGCTCAAGTCTTCGATCAGGGACAACAACCCGGTGGTCTTCCTGGAGCACAAGAAGACCTACCGCTTGGTGCGGGGAGAGGTCCCGGAAGACGAGTATACCGTCCCAATCGGAACTGCCGAAGTGAAACGACGCGGAGACAGCCTCACAGTAGTCAGCTATGGGTTGATGCTCCACTACTGCTTGGAAGCGGCTCAATTACTGGCGCAAGAAGCCGTTGACGTTGAGGTCGTAGACCTCCGCACATTGACGCCCTTGGATGCCTCCACGGTGCTGGAATCCGTCAAGAAGACCGGCAAGTTGCTCGTAGTCCATGAAGACAATATCACGGGAGGGGTCGGAGCCGAGGTTGCGGCCCTGGCCGCCGAGCACGCCTTTGATCACCTCGACGGGCCCATCGTTCGCCTCTGCGGGCCAGACGTTCCTACGATGCCCTTCGCCCAAAACCTGGAAGACGCCTATATGCCCAACACCTCGAAGATTGCTGAGGCAATGCGCAAGTTGGCGTTGTACTAATGGGAGCCATGAACCTTGAATGTGACAATTCGGCTTCCCCATGTTGGCGAGTCCGTCGTAGAGGGACCATAGGGGCGTGGCTAAAGCAGCCCGGAGACACCGTTGAGCGCTACGAGCCTTTAGTTGAGGTGATCACCGACAAAGTAACCATGGAACTCCCTTCTCCCGTGGGCGGGTCTCTGCGCAAGGTGCTGGCCCAAGAGGGTGAGACCTTGCCCATGGGGGCGCCCATCGCGGAAATGGAGACCGATGAGGACCTCCCGGAAATGCCTCCGCCAACGGAACCTGCCGTCGTTGCAGACCAAAGCCAATCTACCGAGCAGCCTGGCACCATCGGATACCTGGTAAAGGACGTGGCGCCGGTGGCCCACGGGGGAGGAGCCGGCCCTGCTCAGACTTCCATCCCTGACCCCGAGACACCGGGCGGTGGGGCCCGTTTGTCGCCTGCCGTACGCAGGTTGCTACGGGAACACGGTTTAGACCCAAGTCGAATCACGGGCACCGGGATGGGCGGCCGCATTACCCGAGAAGACGTGCAGAACTACCTATCATCGCACCCTACAGCAGCCGCCCCGGCTTCTGGGGATGCCGCGAACCAAGACGAGGAGTATCTGCCGCTGACTCCGGTGCGGCGGATGATCGCCGACGCCATGGTCCGAAGTGCAAGCCAGATCCCCCACGCATGGAGCACGGTGGAGGCGGATGTCAGCGGCCTGGTGTCTTTGAGGGCTGACTCCCGGGCCTCGTTCGAGAAGCAGGAAGGGTTTGACCTTACGTACCTGCCCTTCTTCGCAAAAGCCGTGGCTGAGGCCCTGGAGGAATACCCTACCCTTAATGCCTCTTGGGGAGGCGACAAGATCATCCTGAAGAAGAAGATCAACATCGGCATAGCTGTGGCAGCCCCCCAGGGGTTGGTCGTTCCAGTGATTCACGATGCCGACAAGATGAGCGTCGCAGAACTGGCGCGGGCCGCCCAGGACCTGACTGAGCGGGCCAGGCAAAACAAGCTGACGCTCGCCGACGTTCAGCGAGGCACCTTTACGCTTAACAACACCGGCGCCTTGGGGTCGATTAGTTCCCAGCCAATCATCAACTATCCGCAAGCGGCGATCTTGGCCACTGAGGCCATAGAGAAGCGGGCGGTGGTGCGGGGCGACGCCATTGTGATTCGTTCGATGATGAACCTCTGCCTGTCCTTCGACCATCGCATCAACGACGGCGCCGAGGCCGGCAGTTTCTTGCAGGCGGTCAAGGGCAAACTGGAAGGCTTAGGCCCCGGTGCCCCTCTCAACTAAGCCCTCGGCAGTGACCGCAACGCGCTGCCACGCTGCGGCCTTGGGCACGGTCGGTTACGAACGGGCCTTGGGACTTCAGCGCCGCCTGGCTAAACAGATTGGCGATGGGACCCGTCCTAACACACTGCTCCTCCTCGAACACCCTCCGGTGTACACCAAGGGGCGCTTGGGCCGCCTCGATCACCTCTTGCTCGGGTCTAAAGAACTGGCTGCCAAGGGGATAGGCTTCCATGAGACGGACCGGGGCGGCCAGATCACCTACCACGGGCCGGGGCAACTGGTGGCCTACCCGGTGGTAGACCTGCGCCCCTGGGGAGGGCCCCTGAAGTATGTCCGCACCCTGGAGCGGGTTATCATTGCCACTCTGAAGGACTTTGGGATTAGCGCGGAAGTGGTCGAGGGGCTGACCGGCGTGTGGGCAGGGAACGCCAAAGTCGCCGCCATCGGCGTGAAGATCAGTCGAGGCGTCGCGTATCATGGTCTTTCCATCAACGTCAACACCAACCTCTCATACTATGACCACATCGTTCCGTGCGGCATAGACGACTGTACGGCGACCTCTATGGCCAAACTCCTCGGGCAACCTGTCGATATGGAAGAAGTGCAATACAGCTTGATATACCACTTCGGACGGAACATGGGCTTCTCGATGGAGGAGATTGATGCCCATTTCGGATAAGGTGGGCGGCTTTGTGAAAGAGGGCGGGTGGATCCGCCGGATGTTCGAGGCCGGCGTGAGCTTGAAGCTTCAGCACGGGGAGCACAACGTATACGACTTGTCGCTCGGCAACCCCGTGGTGGAGCCTCCCCATGAGTTTCGCCAGGAGTTCCTCAGGCTGGCCCAACACCCGGTTGCCGGGATGCACCGGTACATGCCCAACGCCGGCTATCCTGAGACCAGGAAGGCCGTGGCCGACAGCCTGGGTGCGGAGACCGGCCTGCCCTTTGGCCCCCGTCATATCGTGATGACCTGCGGTGCCGCTGCGGCCCTTAACGTAGTGCTGAAGACGATTCTCAATCCCGGCCAAGAGGTGATAATCCTATCTCCTTACTTCGTAGAGTACGTCTATTATGTGGACAATCACGGCGGCTCGACGGTCACCGTGCCCACCACTCAGGACTTCCAACTAGATTTGGAGGCCATCGAAGCAGCCGTAACTCCCAAGACCCGGGCCCTGATTATCAACTCGCCCAACAACCCGTCGGGAGCGGTCTATCCGGCCGACGCCCTTAGAGACCTGGGAGACCTGTTGACCCGTAAGCAACGGGAATACGGAAGCGAAGTGTTCATCATCAGCGACGAGCCTTACCGCCGGATAATCTACGACGGCCTTGCTTATCCCCAGGTGTTTCCTCACTATCGCAATACGGTGGTTGTCCATTCCCACGCCAAGGACCTGGCGCTGCCGGGGGAGCGCATTGGGTACATCGCCATCAACCCAGAGTATTCCGGCGTCGAAGAACTGGCCGAGGGACTCAGCTTTTGCAACCGGAGCCTGGGATTCGTCAACGCCCCGGCCCTGATGCAACACGCGGTCAGGGCTCTGCAGGGAGTGAGCGTCGATGCCGGGGAATACCAGCGTAAGCGGGACTATCTTCACTCGCACCTCACGGAGTTGGGATACTCGGTGTACAAGCCCCAAGGGGCATTCTACCTGTTCCCCAAGTCCCCATTGGAGGACGACGCGGCTTTCGTGGATGCGCTGCAAGAATGGAACGTGCTCACAGTGCCCGGCCGGGGGTTCGGCACGCCGGGCTATTTCCGCATATCGTACTGTGTCGAGGACCGGGTAATCGAAGGCTCGCTGAATGGTTTTGCCCGAGCTGCGGAGCGCTTCGGCCTTTAGTCGTCTAGCCGTCACGAGGCTGGTCCTCATTCATCATGGAATAGCTCAGTTCCTGATTAGCATGCCCGGCTGGCACCTACGGCAATAGCTGGTTATGCGCTGGTTGGCGGTGAGTTCACTAATGTTGCCTCCGCAGTTGGGACAGGGCTGGCCGCCTTTGCGATGGACTTTCAAGAAGTCCCTGACCTTGACGTGGATGTCATCGCCCGTCCGCTCTCGAAGCACGATGATGGCCTCTTCAATGGCGCTGCGACAGCAATTATGCAACCGGTGCAGTTCTTCTTCGGTTAAGGACCCGGCCTTGCGGAAGGGGGAGATGCCGGCGGCGAACAGTATCTCGTCGGAATAGGCATTGCCGATACCGGAGACAAAAGCGCCCCTGGTCAAGACTCCCTTGATTTCCCCTCGAAAGGGCCGCAGCCGTTCCCGGAAGTCCTCGAAAGAGGTCTGGTCAAGCACGTCGGGGCCCTGCCGGGAAAGGCCCAGGGCCTCGGGTATTTGTTCCGAGTTGGCGTAGTAGACCTTGCCCATCTGCCGGTCGTCCAGATACCTAAGTTCCCGGTCTCCACTGAGGGATATCGACAAGCAGGTCTTTTTCAGAACCCGTTGCCCGGGTTCACAGAATTGGAGCGCTCCGGTCAACATGGGGTTGACCGCCAGCCAGCGGTCTCCAGACAGTTTCAGCAACAGGAACTTGCCCTTGCGGTGAGTCTCAAGGAGCGCCCGTCCCTCAGCGTCGTCGGGGAGGCTCCCGGTCAAACATCGGACGACCGTTGGCTTCAGCACCTGTATAGACTCGACGGTCCTCCCGCGAGCTTCCCGGTTGAGGAATTCCTTGATTACCTCGAGGTCGGGGGCTTCAGGCACACCTGCTTCCGGCGAGGCAAAATTTTAGATTCCCTTCCATTTCCCCCCATTTCCTCCCATTTCCTCCCATTTGTAGGGGGAGGCGCAGCGCAGGACTTGGTCCTGGATGGAACGGACAAGGGGAAATGAGGCAAGGGGCCAGTTTTTTGTTTCCCTACCATTCTCTACCATTTCCTACCATTTTTGATGCGCTGGCGGGATACCGCTGAGGGCCAGCCGATGGGATGCCGGCGACATGGTTTCAGCTTACGGACTGGGACCGGGGTGCGTCAACGGCCAAGTGTCAGTAGTTGGGGGTGCGACAGGCCCATTCGACAAGCTCAGGACAGGCCCATTCGACAGGCTCAGGACAGGCCCTTCGATTTCCCTCAGGCGAACAGGGGGCAAGGGGTTGGTTTGGGGTTTTGTCGGGGGTTTGGGGCCGGGGTTTGAGATTCCTCGCCTCCAGATCGGTGTAATTGTTACCAATTCTGTCAGCGAATTACCTAACACATACAGGAATGACAGGGGGGGCTGTGCGGTGTTTGGAGTGACGGGACGCGGTGGGTTGTTTGGAGTGACTGGGGCGCGGCGGGTTGGGGACGGGGATTATAGGTGATTGTTGGCTGACCGGCTACGGTATGGTTATTCTCCGTGGGCTTGCCGACTTGACACTAACACGACGCCAGATTTACGATGCCTAGAGGATGGCCTATGCCGACGTGTGCCTGTAAAGGGCCCGGGTGCAGGCCGGACCGTCAAAGGGTAAGGGGATATAGCTCAGTTGGGAGAGCGCGGCGTTCGCAATGCCGAGGCCGAGGGTTCGAGTCCCTCTATCTCCACCAACCAGCCCCTGTAGCTCAGAGGACAGAGCGGCGGCGTCCTAAGTCGCGCGTCGGGGGTTCGAGTCCCTCCAGGGGTACCACTTTACAAGCGTCTGGAATACACTTCCTTTCACGATTCCACCGCCTGCACCCGAGTCGGACGAGGACGCGCCGGACAAGCCACATTGATGTCTCTGCGGGACGCATTGGAGTTGCTGAGCCAGCGCATAGCCGCAGTGGAGCCGACACCATCGCCGGAACCAGAAAATGGGGAGGAAAAGATGTCCGACGAAAAGCCGGACCTCATGGGAGACAGGCTGAATAGAGTTCTAGCCGACCTTGATGAATTGCAGGCCCAACTAAGAGAGGCAAATAACACTGGAGGCGACTTCCTTTCTGGTGTCCAGCACGCGGGCCTAGGACCGGCATATACTCATCATCTTGTCAGCTTGGTTACCAAGATTCTGAAGCAACAACATGAAATAATGGTTCTATTGGAATATGAATCAGGAAGAGGCAGTAATGACAAGCAGTAAGGAACAAGCAGCAGAATTACGACGACTGCTGGACGTGTGGGTGGCTGCGAGCGACAAAGCAGACCGAATCAGAAGCCAATATATCTCGTCTGGCAGTCTCATACCGGGTCAACCCATCAGATGGCCGGAAAAGATGATGACTCCTGAAGCAATACGTGAGATTGACGAGGCAGAGAAAGCCGAGAAGGAAGCATATTCAGCTTATATGGAGACCAGGAAACGTTTCTGGCAAGCGGCGAAAGATGCCTAGCAATCTTCCTGAACACCACCGTCTATACCATGCCCCGGAACGCGAGTGAAAGACGGCTACGTCTGCGAACAATAGCCCAATGAGTAACCCATAGGAGAGGAGAGAATTCACCTGCGTACCTATCAGTATTTTTTTGTCTGCTGTTTGGAGGTTTGGGATAGGAATCCACCAGTGATGGACTTCTCCCCACACTGCTTCAGTTGTCAGATGAAGGTGAATCCGTTTTGCGAGAACTGCCTACGTGCTCGGAGGCCTGTATGAGTGAAGGCTCCCTAGAACACCAAGACCTGCGCCAACGATTGATTCAAGTCGCCCGACGGGAGGCGACCATCACTTATGGTGAGCTTTGCCCATCGGCTCCCCAATCTCTTTGGCGTCCCTTGGACCAGATCAACTGGGTCGAACATGGCGAGGGACGGCCCCTGCTAACGGCAGTTGTAGTCAGTAAAGACCGGCGCAGACCGGGCAAAGGTTTTTTTAAGATGGCTAAGAAGATGGGCCGCTTTAAAGGCAACGACAGGGAAGCCTTCTGGCGAGAGGAGTTGCAGGCAGTTTGGGACTACTGGAATGATGGGCCTGACCAGGGAGACTAAATGTGGTCAAGATAACCGAAACAGAAATTACCGACGTAGATGGTTCTATCAAGAAAATTAGAACAATCGAAGCTGACTACGCTCGAGTTGAACATACTGACGGAACCGTAGAGGAATACTCTGACTGTACCGCAAAGGAGTGGCCGTGGCCCAAAACCGAGAATCGGCCCGAATGGGAGTTATTTGGCATCCCGGTCACGCTGCTGGTTCAAGCCGCCATCAAGTCGATATGCCTGCTATCTGAGAACCAACAGGTCGTACTCAGACTCATGGAAATAACTGTGGCCGTGAGGTTCTCGCAGGCTGGTGAAGACTGTCTACGAGGAGTGGAAGTCCCAACGGAGAATCCCTAACTAATATGGCCGCGCCCAACTTCGCCGACAAGACCATTTGGACCGGGGACAACCTGGACATTCTCCGGGGTATCAACTCGGATTGCGTCGATCTCATCTACCTTGACCCGCCCTTCAACTCCAACCAGGATTATGCCGCGCCCGTGGGCAGCCAGGCCGCCGGCGCCGCCTTCAAGGACACCTGGACGCTCTCCGACTTAGACGTGGCCTGGATGGGGCTGATTGCCGACGAGCAGCCAGCCATGGCCCACGTACTGAAAACTGCGGGCCTCACCCACGGCAAGGGGATGCAGTCCTACCTGACCATGATGGCCGTGCGGTTGATGGAAATGCACCGCGTCCTGAAGCCGACGGGGAGCATCTACCTTCACTGCGATCCAACCGCCAGCCACTACCTGAAGTTGCTTATGGACGCCGTATTCGGGGCAGGCCGGTTTCGGAACGAACTCATATGGAAGCGTACCGCCGGAAGGTCAGACGGCCATCAATTTGGCCGGGTCCATGACGTAATTCTGTTCTACGCGAGCCGTGATGCCACGTGGAATCGCCAATATACGGAGCATGACCCAGGCTATGTGGCAAGGGCGTATCGCAATGAGGACGAACTGGGCCGCTGGCAGTCAGATCAATTAACTGCCAGCGGCGTACGCTTCGGCGAAACCGGAGAATCCTGGCGTGGAATAGACCCCGCACACGTAGGCAGACATTGGAACACCCCGACCAAGGGCGGCATGAATGACTTCATCATCACAAAGGGGTTGATTCCAGGTTGGCCGGACGAATATCCCACTGTAGTTAGTCGGCTTGATGCTCTGGACGAAGCTGGTCTAATCGTCTGGCCAAAGGACGGCGAAGGAATGCCGCGTCTCAAGCGGTATCTGGAATCAACCACCGGGACAGCCGTCGAAGACATATTTGTAGACATTGGGAAATTAGAAGGAGCCGCCAAAGAGAAAGTTGGTTACCCAACACAGAAGCCCTTGGCTCTCTTGGAACGGATCATAATGGCCAGTACTAAGGGTAGAGTGCAGGGTGACCACGAAACCGCAGCTTACGCTGGTGACATTGTGCTGGACCCGTTTTGCGGTTGCGCCACCGCGCTGGTAGCCGCGGAAAAGCTGGGTCGCCGTTGGGTAGGGATAGACCTTTCACCGATAGCCAATACCCTGGTGCGCCAACGGCTATTCAAGGAAGTTGGGTTAGGCTCAGAAGGCAACTCCACAGCGGGCTGGAGAGGAGAGGTAACCCACCGCACCGACATTCCCAAGAGAACTGATATCGACGCTCCCATTCCCTACCGCCAGAACAAGCACATCCTCTTTGGCCAGCAAGAGGGGTTATGCAACGGGTGTAAGGGAGATTTCCCGTTCAAATTATATGAAGTCGACCACGTAGTCCCCAGATCCCGAGGCGGCACGGACCACTTGGATAATCTCCAATTACTCTGTTCAAGTTGCAACCGAATCAAGGGCGACCGGCCAATGGAGTACTTGATCGCCCAATTAACAGTCATAGGTTCGTAAGCGATGGGGGCGCCGACGCGTGTGGTACAATTCTATCCTGGCCACCAGAGCATGACCACCACGGTCAATATCCAGGGCCGCACGGACGCGCAGGAGCGTAGCTCAGCCTGGTAGAGCGCTGGTCTCCAAAACCAGTGGTCGGGGGTTCGAATCCTCCCGCTCCTGCCAAACCTTTCCCCTTATTCCAGGGAACCTCCGAATAGGTTATTTTGCTCTGAATCGGGGCGTCATTCCGGCTTTCGCTGGGGTCTACGCTCCAGGATTTCTGGATTCGCTAGACTCACAAACGAAGTGCAACACCTTGTTAAGGTGTTGTCATGGGAAAACATTATAGGCATGTCACCATTGAAGAACGGTGTGAAATGGCCCGTTTACTGGCCCAAGGGCAGTCAGTCCGCCAAATCGCGGCAAGTCTGGATCGCTCGCCATCGACAGTTGCTCGGGAAGTGAAGCGTAATGGATCGAGGACTCAAGGCTATCATCCGGTGTACGCCAACCAGCAGGCCCACGCCCACGAGACCATATACCGATTCATCTATGCCCAGTTGGCCCGCAAGAAGGAGTACCCCTGGCGGCACTTCCTGCCCCGTGCCAAGTCCAAACGGGGCAACAGGGGGCGTAGGGGCGGCAGTCCCGCCTCTTTCATTGCTATGCGCAGGCCCCTGGACGAGCGTCCGCAGAGCGCCGCCGACCGGCGCACTCCGGGCCATTGGGAGGCGGACCTGATGCTGTTCAGGAACCACAGCCAAGCCGTCCTTACCCTTCATGAGCGGAGCTCCCGTATCCTCATTGCGCTCAGGCCGCCTGGGAAGGCCTCGGCGCCTATTGCCGAAGCCATGGTGCAAGTCTTAGGCCAGTTGCCGCCCCAATGGCGGCGAACGGTTACTTTCGATAACGGCACCGAGTTTGTACGCCACCATCATCTGCACGTCCTGGGCATAGAGACCTTCTTCTGCGACACCCACTCTCCCTGGCAGAAGGGCGGGGTGGAGAACGCCATCGGCCGCTTGCGGCGGACACTGCCTAGAAAGACAGACTTGGCCAGCATGTCTGACGACCGGTTCAATGACTTGATCAGGGCCTACAACAATACCCCGCGTAAGTGCCTGGAGTATATGACCCCGGCAGAGGTATTCTTGGACCAGGTGTTGCACTTGAAATGTGAACGTACCTTCCCGCCTGCGGAGACTTTTGCATAACTGGGATTAGTGGGCGAAAATTGTGTGTAGTGATTGGTTAGTGTGAGGAGAGTAGAGATGCACCGTGAGATAGGTCAGCCGTCGCTAGCGGAATCGTTGTTGCCACAGACTCTTGGGAAAAACCAGCGATTGGAGCGAATCGACGATGCGGTGGATTGGGGCAGATTTGCATCCCTGGTGGACGGAGTGTACTCGGCGGAAGAGGGACGGCCCAGCTATCCTCCTTTGATGATGGTCAAGGCGCTCTTGCTGGAACAGTGGTACAACCTGTCTGACCCCCAGATGGAGGAGGCGCTGGGAGACCGGATATCGTTCCGCCGCTTCGTGGGACTGGGACTTGAGGACCAGACACCCGACTACTCTACCATCAGCCGGTTCCGCACCGAGTTGTCCAAGCGTGGTCTGAGCGAGGAGCTGTTCAAGGAGTTGGAGGCCCAACTGGACAAGCGGGGCCTGATCTTGAAGGAAGGGACCTTGATGGACGCCACTCTGGTGGATGCCCAAATGCGTCGTCCTCCGGTATCTGAAGGGCGGGGGGCCAAGAGTTCTACGGACCCCGATGCCGACTGGAGCTACACCGGACGGGGGGCCAGAACGCACTTTGGCTACAAGGTGCACCTGGGAGTGGATGCCGGCACTGGATTGGTGCGCAAGGCGGCGCTGACGCCTGCCAAGGTCTATGAGAGCGAGGTGGCCGATGGCCTGGTGAGCGGCGATGAGCAGGCGGTGTACGGTGACCGGGCCTATGAGTCCAAGCGTCGGCGCCGGTGGCTGAAGTCCCAGGGGATTAACGACCGGATCATGCATCGTTCGCATAAGCATCAACGGCAGTTACCGCACTGGCAGCAGCGGCGCAACGAGTTGATAAGTCCCAGGCGGGCCCTCGTCGAGAAGATATTCGGCACCCTGTAGCGCAGCTACGGCTACAGCCGTGTGCGTTATAGGAGCCTGGGACGAAACGCCGTGGAGATGTGGTTCAAGCTGATGGCGTACAACCTGAGGAAGGCAACCCAATTGGCTGGTTGCGCCGCCTGAGACCACCCTATGGGCGGTGGAAGCGGGGGCCACTCACTTGACAACGCAAAGGTACGGCCCACCGGCCTGGGCATAGGGCCTATTGAACCCCACTTTCCTGTTGGGGAAACCCGCAAAATACCATGCCGCGAGTTACGCAAAAGTCTCCGCAGGCGGGGGTCTAACACCCATCACCCCCAACCCGCGAGATTCCCGCCTCCGCTGGAATGACGAGCCGGGGCGTGAAGGGTCCCGCCAGCCCGTTCGTGGTGAGGCCCAGCACGCCAGCCCGTTCGTGGTGAGCCTGTCGAACCAAACCGACCGGGCGGCGGGTTGGCGGCGCAACAGCCCTTCGACTCGGCTCAGGACAGGCCCTTCGACAAGCTCAGGGTGAGCGGGGGTGTAGGGGTTGAGGGGCGGGGAAAGTGCCAGCCCGTTCGTGGTGAGCCTGTCGAACCAGACGAACGGGCGGCGGGTTGGCGGCGCGGCGGGCCCGCTTGCAAACCCCAACCGCCATCGCCTACGCTACCATCAAGGGAGACACCCCATGTCCACCAACAACGACCACAACGCCCGCCACGACCGCCTGGAAGACGCCATCCTAAGCATGGAGGCGACCCAGCGTCTGCTGGCCGAAGGCCAACAGGAACTGCGCGAAACCCAACAAAGGCAAGATGAAACCCAGCAGCAGTTGAAAGCCTCGGCCCTGAAGCACGATATGATGCTGGAGATGCTTCAGGCGATGCAACGGGACCATGCCGCCGACATCCAAGAGAACAAAGAGGCCATCAACCGGCTGGTCGATATACAGGACCGGATGTTCACCGTCGTGGAACGTCTGGCCGAAATCCAACAGGCGCACACGACCGACCTTCAGCGCCACGAAGAAGCCCAACGGCGTCACGAAGAGTCCCAACAGCGCCACGAAGAGTCCCAGCAGGCCATGCAGGTCGCCATGCAAACCCTCTCTACAATCCTGCGGCGCCTGATGGAAAACGGGAACAACGGCCAGTAGGCTCCTCCCGGGGCGCCCACGATTCCTCGGCTACGTTGGGGGCCTAGTAGCCCGTTCGCGGTGAGCCTGTCCTGAGCTTGTCGAAGGGCCTGTCGAACCAGACGAACGGGCGGCGGGTTGGCGGCGCGGCGGCCCTTCGACAGGCTCAGGGTGAGCGGGGGTGTAGGGGTTGAGCGGGTATTCATTGTTACACGTCACCCCCACGCACCCTACCGTCACCCCCGCGGAGGCGGGGGTCTAACGGGCGGCGGGGCCAGGGCGCGCCGGCCCCGCTTGCAAACCCCAACCGCCATCCCCTACACTACCATCAAGAGAGAGACACCTCATGGCCACCAACGACGACCACAACGCCCGCCACGACCGCCTGGAAGACGCCATCCTGAGCATGGAGGCGACGCAGCGGGAACTGAAAGCAGCCGCCCTGAAGCACGATATGATGCTGGAGATGCTTCAGGCGATGCAACGGGACCATGCCGCCGACATCCGAGAGCACAAAGAGGCCATCAACCGGCTAGTCGATATACAGGACCGGATGTTCACCGTCGTGGAACGTCTGGCCGAAATCCAACAGGCGCACACGACCGACCTCCAGCGCCACGAAGAGTCCCTCCAGCGCCACGAAGAAGCCCAGCAGGCCATGCAGGTCGCCATGCAAACCCTCTCTACAATCCTGCGGCGCCTGATGGAAAACGGGAACAACGGCCAGTAGGCTCCGAGCGGCAGCGTGTCCTTGCCAGTACTCGCTCAACAGCACCCTGTCCTCGACGGTGGAGGCGACCCTCGCTCACCCTACCGTCACCCCCGCGGAGGCGGGGGTCTAACGGTCGGCGGCCCCGGGGCGCGAGATTCCCGCGAAGGGAAACCTTTGCGTAACCGCCATTCCGGCCCCCGAGCCGGAATCTAGGGGTGGGGGCCAGGTTAGAAAACACCGCCCGTTCCCCACAAATTATGTTCTTTTGGGAGTTATGCAAAGGTCTCCCTGCGCGGGAATGACGGGTTGGGGGCAGGGCGGGATGACGGACCCATTGCGCCAGCCCGTTCGTGGTGAGCCTGTCGAACCAAACCGACCGGGCGGCGGGTTGGAGGCGCAACAGCCCCCCAGCTACTGACAACTTGCCCCTTCCCAAACCCCCGTCCGATGCCCTACCATAACAACAGGCAATCGCGGCCCAGCCGCCGCGCCCAAAAAACCGGCCACTAAGGCCCCAGGCATACCACGTCAGAGCAACGTTGGGTCCCGGCCAGTCCAGCCAAAATGGGAGAGAATGGGAGGAAATGAAAGGGGATCTAAAATTTCCCCGCCCCAGATTCCTCGGCTGTGCTCGGAATGACATGGTTGAGGGCGGGCGGTTGGAGGCGGTGTTTTTACGGGGGTAAGGCCTGGGATAGGTCGGCTATTAGGTCTTCTGCGTTTTCCAGTCCGACGGAGACTCGGAGCAGGTCCTGGGGGGTCTCGCTTTCCGATCCCTCTATCGATGCCCGGTGTTCGATCAGACTTTCGTAGCTGCCCAGGCTGGTGGCGCGGGTGAACAACCGCGTCCTGGAGGCTACGCCAAAGGCGGCGTCCCTTCCGCCCTTCACCCGGAAAGACAGCAGACCGCCGAAGTCGTCCATCTGCCGGCGGGCCGTCTCGTGGCCGGGATGCGCTGGCAGGCCGGGATAGAACACCTCTTCCACTCCTGGATGGCCGGCCAGGAATTGGGCCACGCGGGCCGCGTTGCAGGTCTGGGCCCGGACCCGGTGCGGCAGGGTGCGGATGCTTCGCAGCAGCAGCCAGCAGTCGAAGGGAGACGGCACTGCGCCGCCGTCCTGCTGCAATTGCCGGATTCTCTCGAAGAGTCCCCGGCTTTGCGCGGCGACGACGACACCGCCAATGACGTCTCCGTGGCCTCCCAGGTATTTGGTGCTGGAATGCACCACGAAATCGACTCCCAATTCCAGGGGGCGCTGGAGCACCGGTGTAGCGCAGGTGTTGTCGCAGACGGTGTGGATGCCCCTTTCCAGGGCAATCTCGGCCACCGCGGCCAGGTCGGTAATGGTCAGCAGCGGGTTGGAGGGCGACTCCATGAACACCATCCGGGTCGAGTCCCGGACGGCCTTTTCCACTTCCTCCGGCTTGGACATGTCTATGAAGCTTGCGTCGAGGCCCCAGCGGGCCATGACGTCCCTCAGCAGGCGGACTGCGCCATAGTAAACGTCCCGCGGGGCGATGACGTGGTCGCCGGGCTGCAGGGACTGGAAGACGGTCATTATAGCCGCCACGCCGGAGGAAAAGGCGGCGGCGGCCTGGCCCTTTTCCAATGCCGCCGCGCACTCCTCGAGAAGACGCCGGTTGGGGTTGTCCGTCCGCCCGTAGATGAATCCCTGGGGATAGGAGCCGTCGGGGTCCCGCTCGTAGTTGGTGGACATGTACAGCGGGGGCGTGACCGCCCGCGTGGCCGGGTCCACTCCCCGCCCTGTGTGCACGACCAGGGTCTCGATTTCCATGTCTCCCGTTTCTCCTTCGGCGGCCCGGCTCAGCACACGGTGTTGTATCCATCGCCTTCGAAGACGCCATGGGCGCGCTGCGTCTCCCGGATGTAGCAGATGATCTTATCCACCTCATCGGGCGAGACGCCGGCCACGGGGGGCATGTCCCCGAAGAACCAGTGGTGCTGCATCACTCCCACGCGAACTGCGCTGCGAAAGCTTACGTCCGAGTGGTGGCCGGGATGATAGATTTCGTGGACCAGGGGCGGGCCCGCGTCGGTGCCGACAGCGCCCACCCCGTGGCAGGCGGAGCAGTTGGCGTCGAAGAGAGCCTCGCCGGCCCGGACATCCTCCGACAAAGGGGACTCCGCCGGTGAAGACCCCCCGCCGCACGCGAGCATCGCCAGCAGGGCAAGGGCGACGGCCAGGGCGCGGGCCAAGGGCTTACCGGCAACGCCCGAACCCATGCTTAAACCTCCGGTCACGCGGCCAGCCAAAGCGATCGAGCGATTGGCCTGGGCAATCAAGTCATCGACAGCGACAGTCCCTCATAGAGGGCAGCGCGGCCAAGTGCCGAGTCCAAGGTAGCCAGTTCCGCACTCTCCCGCTTGGCCAGTTCCAAGTAGACGGCATCGTAAAATGACAATCGATGGGTCCTAGCCAAGTCGAATGCTGATTGAATGTTGGGACTTTCATCCGTTAGGATAGGCAAGCCCGTCAAGGCATCTATCCGGTCATTGACGCCTTGCGGAGAAAGACGGCCGTTTCGCTCTGCGACCAGCAACGTGTTGCGAGTCTCCAGATGCCAGAGTTGAGGCACCAGCGCGCCCTCTCCGACGATGGTCTCCAGCACCCTGTCGGCGCGCGGTTCCTTTTCATCGTCGAAGAGCCACGCCAATGCAACCGAAGCATCGACGACCAAGCCGCTCACAGGCGGTGCCCTTCGTGGCGCGCTGCAAGTATCTCCTCCGTGGAGAAGGGCACGCGCTCCCACCCGGCGCGGCGCTGCCGGAAGCGCTCCACCGCCCTTTGGCGGTTGGCGAGGTCCTGTGCAGGGGCGGGGACCAGATGCGCAACCGGCTTTCCGTGCCGGGTTATGGCGACAGTTTCTCCGTGCTCGACCACACGGAGGAGTTCGGCTAAACGCGTTTTGGCCTCGGTGGCTTGAATCCGCTGCATAAATAACTCCAACCCGTTGTTTTAACCATACCATTTTAACGCCGTTCCCCAAGCAAGTCAACAAAGAATAGAGGGAACGAACGCGCAGCGACCCGCCGCGGCCAGTCTTGTCTTACCCGGCGTACAGGCATGATAATATGATGAGCCAAGGCCGCGGTTTGCGCGGCCTGGTGGAATATTGCTAAAGAGGACCTTTCTGCGTTGGGAAGGGACTTGCAGCCGCCAAGGAGAGACGTTGCCGGCACTGCTGGACGTGAAGGGGTTGAAGACCCACTTCTTTACGGAAGAGGGCGAGGTCAAGGCCGTGGATGGGGTGTCGTACGACCTGGAAGACGGGGAGACGCTGGGTCTGGTGGGAGAGAGCGGTTGCGGCAAGAGCGTGAGCGCGTTGTCGCTGATGCGGCTGATTCCCAGCCCGCCGGGCAAGATAGTGGGCGGCGAGGTGTGGTTCGAGGACCGCGATATCTTGAAGCTGGACATGGACGACATGCGGTCCATCCGGGGCGGGAAGATATCCATGATCTTCCAGGAGCCTATGACCTCGCTGAACCCGGTGCTGACCATAGAAAGGCAACTCACGGAAACGCTGCAACTCCACAAGAGGATGTCCAGGGCCGCAGCCCGTGAGGAGGCCGAGAGCCTGCTGGCAAGAGTGGGTATTCCCGACCCGACCCGGCGCATACGACAGTACCCGCACCAGTTCAGCGGGGGAATGCGGCAACGGGTGATGATTGCCATGGCCCTGAGCTGCAGCCCGCGGTTGATCATCGCCGACGAGCCGACGACGGCGTTGGACGTGACAATCCAGGCGCAGATCCTGGAGTTGATGAAGGGGCTGACCGCCGAGGCGGGGGTTGCGTTAATCATCATCACGCATAATTTGGGAGTAGTGGCCCGGTACGCTGACCGGGTGAACATCATGTACGCTGGAAAGATCATCGAGCGGGGAGAGGCGCGGGAGATTTACCGGAATCCGAGGCATCCCTATACGGTGGGCCTGCTCAAGTCGGTGCCCAGGCTGGACCAACCGCGCCGGGGCAGGTTGGAGCCGATAGAAGGACAGCCGCCGGACCTGGTGAACTTGCCCCAGGGTTGCCCTTTCCGGCCCAGGTGCCGCTGGGCGGTGGCCCGGTGCGAAACAGAGGCCCCGCCGCTAATGGAAACCGGCGAAGGCCACTGGTCGGCTTGCTGGCAGGCGGACCTGCTGGGCATCCAGGCGCTGGAACAGCAGGACGAGCCGCAGATCCCGGCAATCGCCGACTTGGGCGCGGAGGACAACCGGACGTGAGAGCGACGCCGAACACAGAAGCCCGGCCCGGGGACGGGATAGCCAACGGGGACGTGCTGCTGGAAGTCAAGAACCTGAAGATGCACTTCCCGGTCAACTCGGGCATGCTGTTCCAGCGGGCGGTTGCGCACATCAAGGCAGTGGACGACGTCAGCTTCGCGGTGCGCCGGGGAGAGACGCTGGGAATAGTCGGTGAGAGCGGCTGCGGCAAAACGACCATCGGGCGCTGCATCCTGCAGTTGTACCGGCCGACAGCGGGGCAGATTATATTCCTGGAAAGGGACCTGGGCCGGCTATCGTCCAAGGAGATGCGGGCCATGCGGCGGGAGCTGCAGGTCATCTTCCAGGACCCGTACAGCTCGCTGAACCCCCGGATGACGGCGGGGAACATCGTGGGAGAGCCACTGCTGGTGCACAAGATGGTGAAGAACAAGGCTGAGTACCGGGAGCGGGTGGCGGAGTTGCTGCTCAACGTTGGGTTGAATCCCTACATGGCCAACAGGTTCCCTCACGAGTTCAGCGGGGGCCAGCGGCAGCGCATCGGCGTAGCCAGGGCGCTGTCGGTGGAGCCCAAGTTCATCGTGGCCGACGAGCCTGTGTCGGCCTTAGACGTGTCCATCCAAGCGCAGATCATCAACCTGCTGGAGAACCTACAGGAGCAGCACGACCTGACGTACCTGTTCATCGCCCACGATCTCTCGGTCGTGAGGCACATCAGCAACCGGGTGGGCGTGATGTACCTGGGGCGCATAGTGGAGCTGGCAGACCGCAACGAGATTTACACCAACCCGGCTCACCCGTACACCCAGGCACTGTTATCGGCGGTGCCCATTCCCGACCCGGTGGCCGACGCCCAGCGGGAGCGTATCGTGCTGCGCGGCGAGGTGCCCAGCCCGTTGAATCCGCCCAAGGGATGCGTGTTTCATCCTCGGTGTCCGGCGGCAATCGATGAGTGTTCCAGGGTGGTCCCGGAGTTGCGGCAGGTGCAACCCGGGCACTGGGCGGCCTGCATCCGGGCGCCGGGCTACGGGGCGGTCTAGGGTCAAAATGGGGCCCGCACAAATCCGCAACTTCTGCATCATCGCCCACATCGACCACGGGAAGTCGACGCTGGCAGACCGGTTCCTGGAGATCACCGGCACGGTGCGGGCCAAGGACATGAAGGCCCAATTCCTCGACCAGATGGAACTGGAACGGGAGCGGGGCATCACGATAAAGGGCAAAGCGGTGACCATGTCCCACCGGGGCCCCGACGGGCGGGAATACCAGTTGAACCTGATAGACACGCCGGGCCACGTGGACTTCAGCTACGAGGTTTCCCGGGCATTGGCGGCCTGCGAGGGGGCGATATTGGTGGTGGACGCCAGCCAGGGAATAGAGGCGCAGACCATCGCCAACACGCTGATGGCGTTGGACTACGACCTGGCGCTGGTGCCGGTGGTCAACAAGGTAGACCTCCCCCAGGCGGAGCCTGAGCGGGTGGCCGCCGAGATGGAGAACGTCTTCGGCTTTGGCCGTGAGGAAGTCCTGTTCGTCTCAGCCAAGGACGGCAGCGGGGCCAAGGAGTTGCTGGACGCGGTTATCCAGCGCGTCCCGCCGCCGAAGGGAGAGTCCGAGGGGGCGCTGCGGTCCCTGGTGTTCGATTCCCTGTACAACCCTTACAAGGGCATCATAGCCCACATCAGGGTGAAGGACGGGCAGGTTTCCAAGAATGACCGGATAGAAGTCATGTCCACGGGCAAGGTGACGGAGACGGTGGAGGTGGGAGTGTTTGCGCCGTTTCCCCAGCCCGTTGAAGCATTGAAGGCGGGACAGGTGGGATACATCGCCACCGGGTTCAAGGACGTGCGGGAATGCACCGTGGGAGACACGCTGACGGAAGAAGGCCGGCGAGCCAACGAACCGCTGCCAGGGTACCTGCCGCTGAAACCGATGGTCTTCGCCAGCATCTATCCCTCGGACGGCGAGGAGTACAACAACCTGCGCGCGGCCCTGGAGAAGCTGCAACTCAACGACGCTTCTTTGACCTTCGAGCCCGAGAGCAGCGCCGCCCTGAGCTTTGGATTTCGATGCGGGTTCCTGGGGCTGATGCACCTGGAGATCGTCCAGGAGAGATTGGAACGGGAGCACGACGTAGACATCATCATCACCGCTCCCAGCGTTGCGTACAACGTGGCGTTGACCAACGGTGAGACGGTCATGGTGGACGGCCCTTCGAAGATGCCGGCCACGGCGATGGTCCAGGAGGTGCGGGAGCCGGTGCTGGCCCTGACGATTGTGGCTCCCAGCAGGCACGTGGGGGCCATCATGGAGTTGATGCATTCGAGGCGGTCGGAGTTCAAACGGATGGACTACATCCAGGGAACGACCGGGGCCGGAGGCGGAGTTGAGGCCACGCAAGACCGGGTGGTGATGGAATACACCATGCCCCTGGCGGAGATGCTGGCGGACTTCTACAACCAGTTGAAGTCCCGGACCCAGGGCTACGCCTCGCTGGACTACACCTTGGACGGGTATCACCCCGCGCCGCTGGTGAAGGTGGACATACTGGTCAACCAGCAGCCGGTGGAGGCGCTGTCGATGATCTTGCACAAGAGCGCGGCGTCCAGCCAGGGCAGGGCGGTGGTGGAGAAGCTGAAGGAGTCGATTCCACGGCAGCTTTTCGAGATTCCCATCCAGGCGGCGATTGGCGGGCGGATAGTCGCCCGGGAGACGGTGCGGGCGCTGCGCAAGGACGTGCTGGCCAAGTGCTACGGGGGCGACATCACCCGCAAGCGCAAGCTGCTGGAGAGGCAGAAAGAGGGGAAGCGGCGGATGAAGATGGTGGGCCGGGTGGAGATTCCCCAGGAAGCGTTCTTGACCATGCTGAAGCTGGGCGGCAGCTAGGTCTGCGTACGCGGCTGCGCCCAGGCCCCATTAACTGCTTCTGTCTCGTATCTTCTCTCCGATACATTCTCAACTATATTCCCGGTTACATCCCCAGAGCATCGCGGAGATCCCGGATCTGGTCCATGTGTTCCTGCCAGTGGGGGCCGAACATGGCGTCCAAGAGCGCGCCAACGGTGTAGGTCTCGCCGCCGCCGCTGGTCTGATGGCGGGCCAGCACTGACTCCCCACCTGTGTCCTGCCTGGCAGCGGCTTCCAGGGCTTCCTGCATAGACGTGAAGAACCCGGCGACGTCTTCGAGGACTTGCTCCAAATCGTAGCCAGCCCGTTCCGGGGTGATGTTGTCGTCTCCCGCCCAGACCTCGATGGGTTCCGGTTCCCCGGAGACAGCGGCCCAAAGGACTCTTTGGAGGCCGCCTGGTGGGCTCTCCAACAGGTGGTAGACGACCTGGCGGGCGGACCAGGCTGACTGTTCGAGCTTCCAGTCCAAGCAGTAGTCCATGCCGTCGAGCAGAGCCAGGAGTTGCTCCCGGGCGGCTTGCAGGTTGTCGACATGGGCAGCGTAAGCGTCAGGCATGGGTTATGTTACCTCGGCGGCGTGTTGTTGCGCGGTGGCCAGCATGGCGGAAGCGGCGGCGCGGGTATCGTCCCGGTTGAGGGCGAAATCTAGCGAGGCCTGGAGCAGGCCCAGGGGGTTGCCGCCGTCGTAGCGCTTACCCAGGAACTCGTAGGCAAAGAGTTTATGGCTGTCCAGCAAGAGCAGCAGACCGTCGGTCAACTGGATTTCGCCCTTGGCTCCGGGGGGAGTACGCTCCAAGCAGTCGAAAATCTCCGGCGGCAGGACGTAGCGGCCGACAACGGTCAGGTTGGAAGGGGCTTCCTCGCGGGCGGGCTTTTCGACCAGCCCTTGAATCCGGTGGACCCGTTCCTGCTCCGCAGGGGTCGCATCAACGACGCCGTAGTTGTGGACAAGCTCCCAGGGAGTGGGCTCCACAGCGACAACGCCGGCGCCCAGCTTCGAGGCGACGGTCGTCATCTGAGACACGACGCCGGGGGTATGGACGATGATGTCGTCGGGTAGCATGACGACAAAGGGCTCGTTGCCGACGGCGTCGCGGGCGGTCAGGACGGCGTGGCCGAGACCGAGGGGCTGCTCCTGGATGACAAAGGAAACGTCGGCCAGCGTGGAGGCGTGCCGGACCTTGGCCAGCAACTCCGGGTTACCGGATGCGGCCAGGCGGCGTTCCAGGTCCGCTTGGGGCTGGAAGTAGGAGGCGATGGACTTCTTGCCGGGAGAGGTGACGATAATGACCTGCTCGACCCCGGCCTCGACTGCTTCCTCGACCACGTACTGGAGCATGGGCTTGTCGAGGATGGGCAGCAGTTCCTTGGGGAGAGACTTGGTAACCGGCAGGAAGCGGGTGCCCAATCCGGCGGCGGGAATGACGGCTTTCCTAATCTTCACTCAGGCCTCTGCGGCAGCACCTATCCGGCGATCGGGCCCGGAAGCTGCCAAGCGGACAGTGACGCCTGACGGACTCTTTTTTCTTGAGACATTCTGTGCCATTTAGAGCCACTGGGCCGGGGTGGGGAATTTTAGTTCCCCTCTCATTTTCTCCCATTTCCTCCCATTCCGGCGGACCACCGGCGGCGAGGCAATACCTGCCTGGTTACAGGGTAGAGGCACTACCGCGATAAGGCAAGGGGCAAGTGTCAGTGGGAGGGGTGTGTTGGGCTAGGGACTGCGTTTTCCACAGAAATAGCTTTCCCTTGACGGCACATGGTTTGTTATATAAACTAGTTTATAACACTTCTTGGAGGCCAGACATGCAGGATCGAAACAGTGAAGAGCAGCGGATCACACCGGAGCAAGGATGGCAGTCAATACAATCGACTCTGGACAGGTCAAGGTCTGCAATGTACGTTGCAGGTTGGCCCAACATCATGCTGCTGTGGGGCGCCATAGTTGCGTTGGGGTACCTTGCCATGTACGCCGTCGAGACGCTGGCTACTGGGTTCGCCGACGACTATCCATGGTATCCCGGCCCATTGTGGTTCGGTCTGTGCATTCCAGGCATGATAGGGAGCTCCATGATCGGCTACCGGGCCAGCAAGCAGAACGCAAGCGGCCCATCGGCAACAGCGGCGGGTCTTAGGGTGTTCGGCTTCTGGATGACCGTCGTAGCAGCCGCTTTCATCATTCCCGGGGCGTCCGGCCTGTGGTCATCGGACCACGACCCAGCCGCCATCAGGGGAGTCGCAATCGGCATAATTGCGCTGGGGTACATACTGTTCGGCATCATGCACCACTTGGCGATTGGACTGGTAGGAATTGGAATCGCTGCTGCGTACTACCTGCCCACACACTTTGCCGACGGCGCAGGGCCGGCGCTGGCGGCAGCGCTCATCCTTGCAGTCGTGGCCGTCGCATGGGTATGGATCCGCAAGAGCCGGGTGGCATGAGCGAGGAGCCGATCGTCTTGAACGAGACGATCCATCAGTCCACACGGCTGCGGATTATGACTCTGCTGGTATCCCGGTCAGAGTTGGATAGGGTGGCCTACGGCTTCATCCAACAGACCCTGGGCCTGACCGGAGGCAACCTGACGATCCATCTGCGCAAGCTGGAGGACGCTGGATACGTCACCGCCACCAAGGAATTCCTCGATAGAATGCCCCGCACATGGGTGACGGCGACTTCGGAGGGACGGCTGGCCTTCACAGAGTACCTTGGCAGCCTGGAACGCGCGCTTAAAGTGACCTTCAAGTAGAGGGCCATCCCACAAATTCAGCGTGCCTCCAAGGCACAGCTTTCTCCCCGTCTCAATAGTGCCTGAGTGAGCATCAGGTATGACTTGGTCACCGGCAGGAAGCGGGTGCCCAACCCGGCGGCGGGAATGACGGCTTTCTTTATGTTCAAAGCGGCCTCTCAGGCATTACCCATTCTAACCACGTCCACTAGGGGCAACAACGACTAGGCCACGCTGGACGGTTTTTATTTCTGAGACATTCTGGGCCATTTTGAGCCGCCGCCCGGGTGCGGAATTTTTTAGCACCGTCCCATTTGGTTCCATTTCGTTCCATTTTGGCCTGTATCGTGGTCGGCGGCGGAAATTTTAGTTTCCCTGTCATTTCCTACCATTTCCTCCGATGCCGGCGTGACCGGCGGCCGCAAGCACATCTGCCTAATGACAGGGTAGAGGTAGTTACGCGGGTACGCAAGGGGCAAGTGTCAGTGGGGTGGGCCACTCGCCGCCTCACCATCCACTCACTATCCGATCAGAATTTCAAGGTTGACCCTGTGAACCCCGCCAGGTCCGGAAGGAAGCAACGGTCAACGGGATACTGCGGGCGCCGTGGGAGCGCCTGACCGGAGTCGCCGTCCGGAGGACGTCCGGTGGTGGTCGTCGAAGGGAGGTGCGCGGCGGCAACATTAATCCCCATTAGGCGGCATGCTGCGTCTAGGCGTCTTCGTTCGCCCTTCGATTTCCTTCGGGAAGGACGGTGGGGTCCGGTTATGCAAGGGCAAGGGCCGGAGCCGATTATCCGGGGGTAACGGCTGGGTACAGGAGGGCGCTATCAGTCTCGGGCGCGGGTCCCGTTGCGGCGTTGCCGTTTGCGGTCCAAGGCGGAGAGTTCCGCCTTGCGGAGCCGAAGATTTAGGGGCGTGACTTCCAACAGTTCGTCGTCGGAAATAAAGGCGAGCGACTCCTCAAGGCTCATCCTCACGGTGGCGTTGAGGCGCTTGGCCACGTCGGCGGTCGACGACCGCATGTTGGTCAGCTTCTTTTCTTTGCACACGTTTATTTCGATGTCGCCTTCGCGACGGTGGGAGCCGACAATCATTCCTTCATAGACCGTGGCCCCCGGGTCTATGAACGTATCACCCCGGCCCTGGGCGTTAATCAGGCCGTAAGTAACAGCCACGCCGCCTTCCGACGCCACAAGTGCGCCGGCTCGCTGGGACTTTACCTCTCCCTCCATGGGCTCGTAGGATGAAAATATGCTGCTCTTCACCCCGTCGCCGCGGGTGGTCCGAAGAAAGAAGGAGTTGAATCCGATCAGCCCGCGAGTAGGTATCTTGTACTCCATATCGACGTAACCGTTCTCGCCGAGCCTTAAGTCCTGGAGTTGGGCCATATGGGACGAGAGGTATTCGGTGAGTACGCCCATATGCTCTTCTCGAGTGCTGATGCTCAGGGTTTCGTAGGGCTCGTGTACCTTGCCGTCAACCACCTTGGTGACGGGAGCGGGGCGCGATACCTGGAACTCGAACTGCTCACGGCGCATTGTCTCGACCAGAATGGAGAGGTGCAGCTCGCCCCGTCCGGCTACTTCGAATACATCCGGACTGGAAGTGGGGTCCACCCGGAGGCTCACGTTGGTCCGCAATTCTCGATTCAGCCGTTCGTGGAGGTTTCGGGAAGTGCAGTGGACACCGTCCCGGCCCATTAAGGGGGAGGTGCTGACGCCAAAGGTCATCCGCACCGTGGGTTCATTGATGGCGATGACCGGCAAGGCTTCCGGGCTCTCCGGCGAGGCAATGGTATCGCCGATGGACACGCCTTCGGGGCCGGTCACAGCCACAATGTCCCCGGCAAGGGCTTCGGGCACTTCAACCCGCTCCATACCGCGGAACACGAAGACGCGCTCGAGGTTGTGGGCTGCGGTCCGGCCATCGCGGCCCAGGACGGCAACATCATCCCGCAGCCTGAGAGCGCCGTTAAAAATACGTCCGACCGACACTTGGCCAAGATAGTTGTCGTAATCCAAGGCTGCGACCAACATCTGCAGTGGAGCGTTGGGGTCGCCGGTGGGAGGCGGCACAGAGTCCAAGATCGCTTGGAAGAGGGTCTGCATATCCCCCCCTGTCGCGCCGGGGTCGGTGCTGGCGAAGCCCTGGCGGGCGGAGGTGTATATAACTGGAAAGTCGAGCTGTTCCGCTGTCGTAGCCAGGTCCAAGAACAGGTCTTGCACCATCCCGACCACCTCAGCCGCGCGGGCCTCGGTGCGGTCGATCTTGTTGATGACGACCATTGGCGTGACGTTTTGCTGAAGGGCTTGGCGCAGTACATAGGTGGTCTGGGGCATGGGGCCGTCCACGGCGTCCACCAATAAGAGGCAACCGTCGGCCATATTCATAACCCGTTCCACTTCGCCACTGAAATCGGCGTGTCCCGGCGTATCGATAATATTGATTCGGACACCGCCGTAGGAGACGGAAGCATTCTTGGCCAAGATGGTGATACCGCGCTCCCGTTCAAGGGGGTTGGTATCCATAATCAACGAACCCACTTGTTGGTGGTCCCTGAAGACCTGGCCTTGTTTCAACAACGCGTCCACCAAAGTGGTCTTGCCATGGTCGACGTGGGCTATGATGGCCAGGTTACGAATGGCGTCGTTTTGACAGTCGCTCAAATGCATTCACCCCGGATACTATGATAGCAGGAGTGTGAAGTTATTGCCTCAATATATGGTACCGACTAGCGGTTTTCAGTGTTTTCGACTATAATCTATCTGCACGCTCGGATAACGCACAAAGGTTTGACACAAGAACGGACCGCCTCTCTGCCCTCCTCTTCTTGTTCGCTCCCCTGCTGATTCACCTGTGTCGCCACTTTAGATTGGAGAGTCCGTTCTCGTATGACGTATCGCTCGTCGCCACCCCGCTTGCGCCCAGCCAACCGCACCAGCCACAGAGCCGTTTGCGCTGACTGCGGCACATCCACTACCCTCTCTTTCCCGCCCCGCCGCGGTAAGCCTGTGTACTGCCGTCCTTGCTTCAATGCCCGTCGACTCAGGCCTATTTCGACGGTAAACACCAACAGGGGCAAGTCGTCTGCCACCGCCGCTAGGCAAGCCGTCGATAGCTCTCTGCCAGTTGGTCCAGCGTTTTGTGAGATGCCTCTAAAGGCTGCCACCAAGCAGGCGATTTCCGGGATGAACATATCGAAGCCTACGCCCATCCAAGCGAAGACTATCCCCCTGCTCATGGAGGGACGAGACCTGACAGGCCAAGCGCGAACGGGCTCCGGCAAGACGCTGGCCTTCGCGGTGCCCCTCACGGAGCGGTGTGACCCGGCTATACGGCAGGTCCAGGCCCTTGTGCTTGTCCCCACCCGTGAATTAGCCATACAGGTCGCCGGAGTAGTGGACGCCCTGGCTGCTCCACAGCAACTCCGGGTGACGCTGCTGTACGGGGGCCGGCCCTTGAAGCCGGAGTATGCGGCGCTAAGGAACGGGCCGCACATAGTCATCGGCACTCCCGGGCGGACACTGGACCATCTACGCCAAGGGACCCTGGGCTTGGGGTCACTGCGGTTCCTGGTGCTGGACGAAGCGGACGAAATGCTAGACAGGGGGTTTGCCCCTGACGTGGAATCCATAATCGGCCGTACCCCCAATGAACGGCAGACAGCGCTGTTTTCCGCAACGATGCCACAATGGGTAGAGCAGACAGCCTCGAAGCATCTGCGCAGGCCTGAAACCGTGGAATTGGACGCAGGACTGCAGGCGCCGCCTTCGGTTGATCACCTGGTCTACACCATTCAGAAGAGTGAAAAGCTGGACGCACTGCGAGCGTTGCTGGACGGGAGGGACGGGAGACCGGTGATAGTCTTCTGCAAGACCAAGCGCGGTGTGAAAGTGTTGGCAAGGCGGCTGGAGTCATTGGACTACCCGGTAGGGGCCCTGCAAGGCAACCTTAGCCAAAGCGCCCGTGAGCAAGTGATGAAAGAATTCCGATCCGGCGGCGCGTCAATATTGGTGGCAACGAACGTGGCGGCCCGAGGACTGGACTTCGAGAGTATTAGCCAAGTAATCAACTATGACTTGCCGGACTCGGAGCAGCTATTCACCCACCGGGTCGGCAGAACCGGCAGGATGGGCCGTTCCGGCGAGGCGGTAACATTCGTCACAGATGAGGATGAGCGGAAGTGGCGCGAGATCGAGCGGGGCCTCGGCCACAGGTTCAGTAGAAAGCCCTGGCATGCGTCCCGTCGGGCGATGGCAGTTCGCTAGGAACACTTGCAGTCCTCCGTTTTTGGCCGTTAGACCACGCAGGAACCGGACTAGCAGGCATGGACGCATTACTCAGGCGAAATCATTTGACACCCAGATACGCCGGGCCTAGTATGAAAGGGAGATCGCGCTAGACGGGGAGCTAGCGGTGCCCTGCACTCGCAATCCGCTATAGCGGGGTCGAATTCCTCCCCCAGGCGGCGCCAATGGGCCTATTTTTCGAGACGGCGGCGTTGAAGGTTGGGTCCCACGCGGCGTAGTCCTGTGAACCCCGCCAGATCCGGAAGGAAGCAACGGTAAACGGGATACTGCGGGCGCCGTGGGAGCGCCTGACCGGAGTCATCGTCCGGAGGACGTCCGGTGGTGGTCGTCGAAGGGAGGTGCGCGGTCTCTATGTTTACTCCTGCTGGTTGGAACACCGCCTCGAATTTTCCCAAGTGACCGGGCGACGTTGTCTATGGGATTTTTATCTATTCTTGCGGAGGATGGACCGCCCGCGCTCTCGTGTGTCACGGCTATGGGCTATGCTACGCAGGGCGTACCGTGAGAGTTTTCGCCGCGTCGCCGCAATGTGACGGTGGCCCCTTCGACAAGCTCAGCGGGAAGGGATAATTGGTTGGGCCGGGGGCTGTCCCTTCGACAGGCTCAGGGTGAACGGGAAGGGATGGTTGGTTGGGCCGGGGGCTGTCCCTTCGACAGGCTCAGGGTGAACGGGAAGGGATGGTTGGTTGGGCCGGGGGATGAGATTCGCTAGACTCACAAACGAAGTGCAACACCTTGTTAAGGTGTTGTCATGGGAAAACATTATAGGCATGTCACCATTGAAGAACGGTGTGAAATGGCCCGTTTACTGGCCCAAGGGCAGTCAGTCCGCCAAATCGCGGCAAGTCTGGATCGCTCGCCATCGACAGTTGCTCGGGAAGTGAAGCGTAATGGATCGAGGACTCAAGGCTATCATCCGGTGTACGCCAACCAGCAGGCCCACGCCCACGAGACCATATACCGATTCATCTATGCCCAGTTGGCCCGCAAGAAGGAGTACCCCTGGCGGCACTTCCTGCCCCGTGCCAAGTCCAAACGGGGCAACAGGGGGCGTAGGGGCGGCAGTCCCGCCTCCTTCATTGCTATGCGCAGGCCCCTGGACGAGCGTCCGCAGAGCGCCGCCGACCGGCGCACTCCGGGCCATTGGGAGGCGGACCTGATGCTGTTCAGGAACCACAGCCAAGCCGTCCTTACCCTTCATGAGCGGAGCTCCCGTATCCTCATTGCGCTCAGGCCGCCTGGGAAGGCCTCGGCGCCTATTGCCGAAGCCATGGTGCAAGTCTTAGGCCAGTTGCCGCCCCAATGGCGGCGAACGGTTACTTTCGATAACGGCACCGAGTTTGTACGCCACCATCATCTGCACGTCCTGGGCATAGAGACCTTCTTCTGCGACACCCACTCTCCCTGGCAGAAGGGCGGGGTGGAGAACGCCATCGGCCGCTTGCGGCGGACACTGCCTAGAAAGACAGACTTGGCCAGCATGTCTGACGACCGGTTCAATGACTTGATCAGGGCCTACAACAATACCCCGCGTAAGTGCCTGGAGTATATGACCCCGGCAGAGGTATTCTTGGACCAGGTGTTGCACTTGAAATGTGAACGTACCTTCCCGCCTGCGGAGACTTTTGCATAACTGGGATTAGTGGGCGAAAATTGTGAGTAGTGATTGGTTAGTGTGAGGAGAGTAGAGATGCACCGTGAGATAGGTCAGCCGTCGCTAGCGGAATCGTTGTTGCCACAGACTCTTGGGAAAAACCAGCGATTGGAGCGAATCGACGATGCGGTGGATTGGGGCAGATTTGCATCCCTGGTGGACGGAGTGTACTCGGCGGAAGAGGGACGGCCCAGCTATCCTCCTTTGATGATGGTCAAGGCGCTCTTGCTGGAGCAGTGGTACAACCTGTCTGACCCCCAGATGGAGGAGGCGCTGGGAGACCGGATACCGTTCCGCCGCTTCGTGGGACTGGGACTTGAGGACCAGACACCCGACTACTCTACCATCAGCCGGTTCCGCACCGAGTTGTCCAAGCGTGGTCTGAGCGAGGAGTTGTTCAAGGAGTTGGAGGCCCAACTGGACAAGCGGGGCCTGATCTTGAAGGAAGGGACCTTGATGGACGCCACACTGGTGGATGCCCAAGTGCGTCGTCCTCCGGTATCTGAAGGGCGGGGGGCCAAGAGTTCTACGGACCCCGATGCCGACTGGAGCTACACCGGCCGGGGGGCCAGAACGCACTTTGGCTACAAGGTGCACCTGGGAGTGGATGCCGGCACTGGATTGGTGCGCAAGGCGGCGCTGACGCCTGCCAAGGTCTATGAGAGCGAGGTGGCCGATGGCCTGGTGAGCGGCGATGAGCAGGCGGTGTACGGTGACCGGGCCTATGAGTCCAAGCGTCGGCGCCGGTGGCTGAAGTCCCAGGGGATTAACGACCGGATCATGCATCGTTCGCACAAGCATCAACGGCAGTTACCGCACTGGCAGCAGCGGCGCAACGAGTTGATAAGTCCCAGGCGGGCCCTCGTCGAGAAGATATTCGGCACCCTGAAGCGCAGCTACGGCTACAGCCGTGTGCGCTACAGGAGCCTGGGACGAAACGCCGTGGAGATGTGGTTCAAGCTGATGGCGTACAACCTGAGGAAGGCAACCAAATTGACTGGCTGCGCCGCCTGAGACCACCCTATGACCGGTGGAAGCGGGGGCCACTCACTTGACAACGCAAAGGTGCGGCCCACCGGCCTGGGCATAGAGCCTATTGACCCCCACTTTTCTGTCGGGGAAACCCGCAAAATACCATGCCGAGAGTTACGCAAAGGTCTCCCTTCGCGGGAATGACGGGTGGGGGGCGGGATGACGGGTTTGGGAGCGAAAGTGACGGGTTGTGGGGCGGGTTTCTAGACGAGCTAGGGACAGGGCTGTCAATCTACTCGATGAAATGACTTCTAGAATCACAACCCCGAATGCCAGGCCGCGGAAGGCCCTGGGGCAACATTTTTTGGCCGATACCCGGGTGTTGGCTCGCATAGTCAACGCTGCGGAGGTCGGGCCAGATGACTTGGTGGTGGAGGTGGGGCCCGGCCGGGGCGCGCTGACCCGGAAGCTGGTGGAGCGGGGGGCGCAGGTCATCGCCGTGGAGCTTGATTCGGGCCTGGCGGCTTCGCTGGCGGAGCGGTTGGGTAATCCAGCCAACCTGTCCGTGGTGGAGGGAGACGCCAGGAAGTTGGACCTGGGGGAGTTGGTGGATGCCGGGACGGTCTACAAGGTGGCGGGGAACCTTCCATACTATGCCGCCAATCCTATTATTCGGCGGTTCCTGGAGGCGCAACATCCGCCCCGGCTGATGGTGTTGACGCTGCAAGAAGAGGTGGCCCGGAACATGGCCGCCGCGCCGGGAAAGATGGGGTTTCTTTCGGCGGCGGTGCAGTACTATGCCGCGGCCAAGGTGGTGTGCAAGGTGGCGCCGCGCAGCTTTCGTCCGCCGCCCAAGGTCACGTCGGCCGTGGTGCGGCTGGACGTGCTGCCTGCACCGGCGGTGGAGGTGGACGACGGCCCGGCCTTCCTTGAAGTGGTAAAATCGGGGTTCCGCGCGCCGCGGAAACAGTTGAGGAACTCGCTGGCCAAAGGGCTTGACGCACCGGCTGCCGCGGTGGACGCGGTGTTGAACGACGCGGGGATGGACGGGCAGAGGAGGCCGGCGACGCTGTCGCTGGACGAGTGGTCAGCGGTGTACAACGCCTGGAAGGGGCGGAGGATTATTGGAAGTCCTGGCTTAC
The DNA here is from genome assembly GCA_963668505.2 of Dehalococcoidia bacterium. GTDB lineage: Bacteria > Chloroflexota > Dehalococcoidia > Lucifugimonadales > UBA3495. Next base: position 73,690 of record CAXXWY010000001.1, read on the forward strand.
GCGAAGGTGAACCTCACCCTTGAGATACTGGGCCGGCGGAACGACGGGTATCACGAACTGAGGACTATCCTCCAAACAATAAACCTGGCGGACCGGCTGCAGGTATCCAAATCGCCCCGCTTGCAGGTGGAGTGCGACCAACCGGAGCTTAGCGGGAAGTCGAACCTGGTGTGGAAGGCGGCGGCAAGCCTGGCGGAAAGGGCGGGCATTTCCCCGCAAGTCTGCATACGAATCCAGAAGCGTATACCGGTGGGGATGGGCCTGGGCGGTGGCAGCAGCGACGCGGCGGCAGCCCTGGCGGCCCTGAACCGCTTTTGGGAGCTGAACCTGGGACAGGCAGAACTGAGCGAGACGGCGGCAGAACTGGGCTCGGACGTTCCGTTTTTCCTGACGGGAGGCACGGCCCTGGCGCAGGGCAGGGGCGAGCAGGTGGCGTCGCTGCCGGCGCTGCCCCGGCTGCCCGTGACGTTGGTGTGCCCCGGAACAACCGTGGCGAACAAGACGGCCGGGATGTTCTCCAGGCTGACACTGGCGCACTACAGCGACGGCGGGGTGACCCGGCGCATGGTGGAGACGATGGCCGGGGGGCAGTTCATCGCAGAATCCGTGCCAGGCCAGGTGTACAACGCGTTCGAGGATGTGGCGGCGCAGGCTTTCCCGGACTACGACTGGCTGCGGCGGGACCTGGCGGAAATGGCCCCGGGCCGCTTTCGTCTTACGGGGGCTGGGCCGGCAATGTTTGCCCTGTCGTCGTCAGAAAACGAATATAACCGGGTAGAGCAGGCCTTGAAACCATACCCGGTAGACGTGTACTTTGCGCATACGATAACTCCAGGTCGGGAATTGGCTTAGGCTTGGGGGACAAGGGGGATTTTTCGTTTCTAATGTCAGGCAGCCGGAGGCCCTCACCTCCTGACGTTTCGACCAGTTACGCGACGGGAAATCAAGAAAGGCTCGTTACCAATACGACTGAAGCAAGAATTTTAGACCCCTCGCTGGCGCTCGGGGTGACAGGTGGACAATCGGGGTGACAGTTAAAGGAACCGGAGGGGTACAAGGGGAGCGATGGAAATATTAGCAACCATAGCCATAGGGATGGACCCGGCCTTCGATATCGGGCCGCTGACCCTGTCCTGGCACGGGCTGATGACCTTCGTGGCGGTGGCGGTAGCGGTGGTGCTGGTGGCGCGCTGGGGCACGCGGGCCGGGCTGTCGGCGGACGGGATTTACGCGGTGGCGGTGTGGGCAATAATAGGCGGCATCATCGGCTCCCGGTTCCTGCACGTAATAGACACCTGGGACATCTACGGGCACGACCCGGTGAGGATCCTGTACTTCTGGCAGGGCGGCGTGACTATTTATGGGGCGATACTGGGAGGGTTCGTCAGCGGGTCGTCGTTCATTATCATCCGCAACTCCCAGTGGTTCCTGGCGACGTGGGGCAACTATTTTTCGTTCCTGGGGAAGCCGGTGCGGGCCCCGCTGCCGGGGGTGGGACACCTGGCTGACATCTGCGCTCCGGCGATGCTGATAGCGCAGGCCATCGGAAGAGTCGGCGACGTCATCAACGGGGAACACTGCGCAAAATTCACCGACCTGGCTTGGGGAGTGATATATACCCATCCTGAGCGGCAGAGCTTCAGATGTGAACAGGAGTTCGGGACGGGGGCCACGCACCCGGCGGTGGCCTACGAGTTGCTGATGGACCTGGTAATCCTGGCGGCGCTGTGGCCGCTGCGGGACCGGCTGCGGCCACACGGCATGTTCTTTGCCCTGTACCTGGCGACCTACTCGCTGGGAAGGTTCTTCCTGAGCTTCCTGCGGACGGAGTTCAACGAGTACGGGCCGCTGAACGAGGCGCAGATAGTGGCCTTGATAGTGCTGGGAATCACCGTACCGTTGCTGGTGGGCAAAGCGCGGTTTGTGCGGTCTGGAGGGGAGCCGGCGACCAGGCGGAGCTAGGGGATATAAGTGGGGTTCAGGGCTGGGCGTTTGGGTTGAATGACCCTCACCCTACCCTCTCCCAGAGGGAGAGGGGATTCGGAGGACCAAGCGTGGGGTATGGTTTTAGGCCTGGGCGGGGCGGAAGTCCAGGACTTTCAGGGTGAGCCTTTCGACGCCCTGCCAGCGATCGAGCATGAGGGTGTAGACCAGGTCTACTTCAGTGGCGCCGCCGCCCCAGCGGGCGGACTGGTTAAAGGCCAAGGCGGTGCATTGGGAGCCTCCCTGGGTCACTTTTAATCTCACGTGCTGACCGTCTGCTCCGACGCGCTGGTCGTCCAGGACTTTGGCCCGGCGGGTTATGAACACCGGGCGCGAGTTGCCGACGCCGAAGGGCTCCAGTTGAGCAAGCCAGTCCCGGAGGCCGTTGTTTAACTCGTCAAGCCCCACCTCCACGTCGATGTTCAGGACGGGCTGAAGGTCGCCTTTGGGAAGGGCTTCCCCGACCAGGGCGGTGAGCCGTTCTTCAAATATCGGCAGGTCTTCCCTGGGCAAGGTAAAGCCCGCCGCTTGGGAGTGGCCTCCGAAACGGACGAACAGGTCTTCACAGTTGGAAAAAGCCTGGAAGATGTCCACTTCCGGTATGCTGCGGCCGCTGCCGACGATAAATTCGTCTTCGACAGCCATGGCCACGGCGGGGCGTTGGAAGTCCTCGGCCAGGCGTCCGGCCACTAGACCGGCGAGGCCGCGGGTGATCTCCGGCCCAGACACCATGAGGACGGGGGGCAATTCCGAAATCTCGGCCCGTTGAGGGACCTGGCGGGCGGCCGCTTCCATGGCCGCCTGGGTGAGGTCGCGGCGTTGGCGGTTCAGGCTCTCCAGCTTCTCGGCCAACTCCTGGGCCTCGGCAGTGGATGCGGTAGTAAGCAGGCGGAAACTGTCTATGGAATCGCCCAGACGTCCAGGGGAGTTGAGGCGGGGCGATACCTGGAAGGCAACGGTCTCCACGGTCAATGGGCCGGGTTGCACGCCGGCCAGACGGAACATCGCCTGTAGGCCGGGCCTGCGGGTCTCGCCCAGGGCAGCGAGGCCTGCCTGCACCAGGTAGCGGTTCTCGTCCACCAGGGGGACCAGGTCGGCGATGGTGCCCAGGGCGGCGAGTTCCAGCAGGCTGCGGTCCCAGGGCTGGCCGTGGAACTGGTAGAGTCCCTGGGCCAATTTGAAGGCGAGACCGGCCCCGCATAGCTGGTAGAAGGGGTAGGTCCCGCCGCCCAGGTGGGGGTTGATGACGCCGGCGGCGTCGGGCAGGCCGGAGTGAGGGACGTGATGGTCGGTAATAATCACGTCGGCGCCCAGCCCCCTGGCGTAGGCTACCTCGTCCGTTGCGGCCACGCCGGTGTCCACGGTGATAATCAAAGACGCTCCCTGGTCGACCAGGTTTTTAACAGCGGCGGCGGACAGGCCGTGGCCCTCTTCCATGCGGTGGGGCAGGTAGGGCAAGACTGTGAGGCCAAAGGCTTCCAGGGCCTGGGCAAGGATGGCGGTTCCGGTGACGCCGTCGACGTCGAAGTCGCCGAATACACCCACAGTTTCCTGACGTTCTATGGCCTGGTAAATTCGTCTCACAGCGGGTTCCATGCCGGCCAGGCGGAGGGGGTCGTAGGGCATACGCTGGGGAGGTTCGAGGAATAGCTGCAGTTCTTCGGCGGTGCGGACGCCGCGGCGGGCCAGTACTTGGGCAATGGCCGGAGGAAGGCCGGACGGCAGCGAATCGACGGGGAGCGGCGGGGGCAATTCCCACCGCTTGCCGTTCGCGGTTACGGGCCCTATAGGGCCACCTCCGGGTTGGTGAACACCAGGACCGAGTTGTGGCCGCCGAAGCCAAAGGAGTTGCTCATGGCCACGTTAATATTGGCCGGGCAGGCTCGGTTGGCGGTGTAGTTAAGGTCGCACTCCGGGTCGGGTTCCTGCAGGTTGGTCGTCGGAGGAATCAGGCCCTTGCCGATAGCCATGACGCAGGCGGCGGCTTCGAGGGCACCGCCGGCACCGAGGAGGTGGCCGGTCATGGACTTGGTGGAGCTTATAGGCACGCGGTAGGCGTCTTCCCCCAGGGCGCGCTTGATGGCGCTGGTCTCCTGGCGGTCGTTGAGGGGCGTGGCGGTGCCGTGGGCGTTGATGTAGTCCACTTCAGAGGGGTCTATGCCGGCGGCTTTGAGGGCGGTCTTCATGGCTCTCGCGGCGCTGTGCCCGCCTGGAGATGGCTCGGTGAGATGATGAGCGTCGGAGGTTGCGCCGTAGCCGCGCAGTTCGGCCAGGACAGGTACGCCCCGGCGCTGGGCGCTTTCTTCGCTTTCAAGGACCAGGACGCCGGCGCCTTCGCCCATGACGAAGCCGTCGCGCTGCAGGTCGAAGGGGCGGCTGGCCCGCTGGGGGTCTTCGTTGAACCGGGACAGGGCGCGCATGGAATTGAACCCGGCGACGGCGACGGGATAGATGGGGGCCTCGCTGCCGCCGGCCACGACCACGTCTTCTGTTCCGCGGCGAATCATTTCCCATCCCTGGCCCAGGGCATCGGCGCCGCTGGAGCAGGAGGAGACGGCGCAGTAGTTGGCACCCATGGACCCGGTAATCATGGAGACCTGGGCTGACGCCATGTCGGCCAGCATCATGGGTATCAAGAAAGGACTGACGCGCTTGGGGCCGCGCTGGCTGAGGACTTCGAACTGCTGGGACAGGGTGATGATACCGCCGATGCCGCTGCCGACGATGACGCCGACGCGGTAGGGGTCGATGGCGCCGGGAGCAAGTCCGGCGTGGCGGCAGGCTTCCTGTGCGGCGACGGCGGCGAACTGGGCGAACCGGTCCATGCGGCGGGCTTCTTTCCGGTCCAGATAGCTTTCCGGGTCGAAGCCCTTGACCTCGGCGGCAAAGCGGGTGTCGAAGCCTTCCGCGTCGAAAGCGGTGATGAAGTCGATGCCGGAGCGGCCCTGGGCAAGGCCGTCCCAGGTGGACTGCGCGTCAAGGCCCAGGGGGCTGACTATGCCGATGCCGGTGACGAAAACTCGACGATTACCGTTCACTTGGATTCTCGGGGCGGGGGCCCGGCAGCCTGCCGGTTGTGCCGGGCACGGTGATGCGCCGTATACCGTGGTTCTTTGGTGCTTGGGGGGTCATTCCCCGACGGGCCTGGTCTGCCGCGGGTCCAAGACCATGCGATTGAGCATGTCGGTAAGCTCGGTTATGCGGCCGGAGACGTTGGCGGCGAGTTCCTTGCGGCCGGTGGTCAACGGGTCGGACAGGGTCTTGAGGGACTCGCTCAACTCGGTAATGCGAGCGCCGACGTTCTCGGCGACCTCTTTCCTGGCGTTGGCCAGGGGCTGGGAGTTGAGGCGCAGGGTTTCGGCCAGTTCGGACACACGCTGGGAGATATTGTGGCCGAAGTCCTTGCCGGTCATCGACACCGGGTCGGACCAATTCCTGAGGGTCTCGGTGGAATCGGCGATGCGGTCTGACAGGGTGTCGCCCCAACTCCGGCCTGCGGAGGCCAGGCGCGGCCGATAGCTGCGCAGGACGCGGAAGATACGGCCGTAGAGTTGGTCCACCGGCTTCAGCTTGGCGGTATAGCGGTCAAAGAGCTCGCGGCTTTCCTCCATGGACCAACGCTCGTCGTGGTGGACGAACTGGCGGCCGGTGTAGAGGTGATAGGGCCGCATTGCGCCCTCGGCCAGGAGTTCGCCGTTCTCGTTCAGGGGCGCCAGGCCGTCCCAGTTGGAGGTGGCGGGCAGGGGCGTGAGGAGGTTGGCGGTCTGGTACCTGCTGATGCTGGTAACCCAGTCGGCCAACTGCATGATGCTCTCTTCGGTGTCGTAGGGCAGGCCGATGATGGTCATGGCCACCAGGGCAAAGCCGCTGCGCTTGAGGTTGGTCATGTGGCGGTGCATCTCGCCGGGTTCCTGGCGTTTGCGCACCAGCTTGAGGTTTTCGGCGTTGTCGGACTCGACGCCGATGTAAAGCATCTTGATGTTGGCTTCAAGCATGGCATCGGCCAATTCGGGGTCCTGGCCGATTTCGGCGCGAGCCTGGCAAATCATGCTGACGCCGTCTACGTGTTCCTTCCAGCCCTGGAGCCGGGCCAGCCGCTCGTTACGATATTTGACGGCGCGCAGGGGCGGGGGATGCAGGTCGTCGGAAATGAACACCTGGAAGGCGCCGTTGCGGGAGGAGTGGATCAGCCCGTCGGCAGCCATGTCCTTCAGTTGGTTGATACGCTTGATTTCGGTCTCACGGGAAATCAGGCGGTAGCCCAGGAACTGCTGGATGACCTGGCAGTAGGTGCACTTCTCGGTGCAGCCCCGGACGGTTTCCAGGACGCCGCCGGCCATGGGGTTGCTGGGAGTGAGGTCCCTGATGGACGCGAAATCGGGAAGCTCGACGAAATCCGGGGCCACCAGGCCGCTGCGGCGGGTCTGGACGACCTGGCCGTCTACACGGTAGCTGATGCCTGGGACCTTGCTGAGGTAGGATTCGCGCTCCGAACCCTTGTAAGCGAGCAGGACGTCGCACAGTTGGCCGATGATGTCCTCGCCCTCGCGCTGGACGATAACGTCGAAGTGGCCGTAGTCGAATGCCTCTTCGGGGAGGGGACTCATCTGGGGGCCGCCGCCGACGGATATGATGTCGGGGTGGAACTGCTTGGCCTGGCGGGCGATCTGGTAAGCCCTGGGTGCCTCGTTGATGAGGGCGGTGACCAGGAGAATGTCGAATCCGTCCAGGTCCTTGTCGGGGTCTATGGGGCCGGAACGGTCCTCGAACCAGATTTCCCGTTCATAGTGGAAAGCGCCTTCCCACTGGCCCAGGGCGCCGGAAAGGAACAGCATCCCCTGGCGGGGGATGGCGATGTACTCGAAGTTGCCGCCGGTGGACGCCGGCTGTAGCAGCAGCACCCGCTTGGTTTTCGTCATTCTCGTTCCCATGTTATCCCCATCCTCAGGGCGTATACGGCTTCACCCAATCGACCGGTCTATTGAGGGACAACCCAAGGAGTGGGTGTCGCCCTTGCCGGCAAAAACGCCCGTCCCAACGGCACAATTCCTGATTTTGGTTCCCTATTATACAGCATTAGGTTAGGTAAACATACGCCCAGTCACAGTTTGGCCGGTGGGCTTTTGGCGAGCCGCGGCCCGGATGCACGTCGACGCCAGCCACCCGGTTCCAAGTTTTAGCAGGCAAGGACTTTAGACCCCTCGCTCCGCTCGGGGTGACATAGGCCGCTCGTGGTGACAGGTGTGACATATCTAAGAATCCTGCCGCGCTCTATATGTTACCAAATTCACGAATGTAAAGGTACTGGTATACCATGAGCCGGGAAGGCATGGGCGGACAAGAGGTTGGCAAAGGGGGAGCAGGCAAACTTGACAAGACACAGGGCTAAGCCGACAATCAGCGGGGTTGGACTCCCAACCGGGGATTCGACCCAGGTACGACACCCCAAGGAGAATGGACCGCATGACTACCACCACCGCCACTTGGACTGAGCAAACCGTCAACGTTGCGGATACTCCGCTGCAGTTGGTGACCGGGGGCGACGGAGAGCCCCTGCTGATCCTCCACGACGAACTGGGACACCAGGCGTGGCTGAACTACCAGGAGACGCTGGCCAAGAGCTACAAGCTGTATATTCCGTCGCACCCGGGTTACGGCGCCACCCCGGCATTACCCTGGATTATGAACATGAGGGACATGGCCGGGTGGTATTTGCATGCGCTGGACGACCTGGGCTTGGGGCAGGTGAACGTGATGGGCGTATCCCTGGGGGGATGGCTGGCCAGCGAGTTGGCGACCATGGCTCCGCAGTTCTTCAAGAAGCTGGTGCTGGTGGCGCCCATGGGCATCAAGCCTCCGACTGGGGAGATATACGACATGTTCCTGGAACTGGCGCCGACGTTCCTTGCAGAGGGATTCCTGAATCCCGACGATGTGCCGGAGTTCAAGACGGTGTGCCCGGACGACCCTTCGCCGGAGTTTCGGGAGCTATGGGAGGTGGCCCGTGAGCAATCGGCCCGGCTGGGGTGGAAGCCGTACATGTACTATCCGGCGCTGCCGGAGCTGCTGTCCAGGCTGAGCGGGCTGGAGACCTTAATCGTCTGGGGACGCCAGGACGCCATCGTGCCGCTGAGCGCCGGCGATGCCTACCAGAAAGCCATCCAAGGCTCGCAACTAACGGTGCTGGACAACTGCGGCCATCACCCGGAGATAGAGAAGGCCGACGAGTTCACTGCGCTGGTGCAGCGGTTCCTGTCGGGGTCGTAGCGCGCAAACGCCTCTATAAGGTGTTCCCCGCTACTACAAGGCCGGAGGCTAAGCCGACGGCCCGCGCAGGGTACACAGCTAGTCTAGGCCATCCCCTCCCATAATTTGTCAGAACCGTTCATGGGCGGTAAACTCACCATCTAATCCCGCGCGCGTAATAGCAACTGAAGACTGCGACAATGGTGCGCGCTCAACTATGGTACCACCGAGTGAAGACATTATTTGGGTCTTGTCGGCTGGAGCAACGGACATCAGGCTGTGGAAATCGTACTTTGCGCGGACTGAAGAATTGGCCTGCATTTCGGCCACGAGTTGCCTAGGTTTGCTCTACTGAGTGGTTTCGGCTGACTCTACATGAGCACGGACCGATCCCAAGCCAAGCCTAATCTGGCCCGATTCAATCATCGACAGTGGATCGTAGAAACGCTTTATGAGGGGGTTCTTGCTGTCAACGCGATAGACCCGACACAGGACGTAGTGCTCCCGCTCCGCCATGGCCTTGGCAACCTCGGACTCCGGCCACTCAAAAGTGCCGTCCGAACCAGACGTCGACTTCACTTCGATCCACAGCGTGGCCCCGCTCTCCCCAATCGAGCGAATGTCGTGATCCGCAGTCGGGTCGTCACGACTGACCCAAGTCACGATTGACTCTGGAGACTCGTGTCCCGCTGCGCGAACTCTCTCAAGTTCCCGTAGGTATGCAATCTCCTCACCTCTTTCGCCGAGGAGGCGATCCCATTCTGGATCGCGCGGTGACCAGCCTCCGCCTCCTCCACCACTTGTTCCACCTACCCCTCTAGTCGATATTTGCGTGCCGACAGTGGTAATTTCCTGTGCTACTACTGCTTCGATCGGCGGTAGTTCCCGGCGCGCCGGCTCCGGGTCGATAGTTTGGGGTTTGCCAGACGGACGAGACGGATCTGTCGGGCCGCTGCTGGCTCGCCTTACGAGGTTCACAGTCAGAGAGTCCCCAATCTGCTCAGCAATCGATTCACCATCGGGACGCTGGTCCCTCTCGTCCCAGCTTGCCTCTTCATCCGCTTTCCAAGCTTCAAAGGGTAGATCCAACTGCCAAGGTATGCCCATGTCTGCCAGGAACTCAGCAATCTCTTCGGTCGAACTGCACTCAAGCAGCCGATAGATCGCAGAAACGAACATCCTGGCGTTACCAGAAGACCCGGCTACGGCCTCTGCCAGAGCGTACGACACGGTGTCACGAAAGGCTGTCCGTTTCTGTGGCGAGACAACGTAGAGAGTTCGGCATCGCCAAAGGTGACGGGCTGGGATCGTCACGCTAACGTCGCCCAGCTGATAGTCGTGTGAGATGGACTCTACGAAAACCAGCGATTGAATTCTTGGCAACTGGTCGACTTGTAGAGGCGCTGTATTTACTCCAGGCCTTTCAGCGCTCTCGCGTTTAATCAGCGCCTCAATGGCTGATCGGAAGATGCCTGAGTCAAGTTGCCGTTTTGTCTTTGTCGCACCTATTCTGCTTGGCTCCTCCTGTAGGTCGCCAATACGAGTCTCTGAGAGCACCGCTACTTCACTAACCCTCTTCACGCCGCACGATTCGTAGAAGCTTAGTGCTCCTTGGTCCCGGTCCTCGGCGATTGGCACGGCTGCACCAAGCATATTCGTCAATCGTGGGTAGTCGTCAACAAATGCGTGAGCGGGTTCATATAGGCGCCCGTCTCGACCCAGAACGAAGCGCCGTGCGTTTAGTTCAGCCCCTTCAGGAATGCCATTTCGGAGTTCGACGTACGCGCGGAGCAGACGGGACCGGTCGGCATTTGGCACGGCCTCTTCACCGCCAACGGACTGGCTGATCGAGGTAATCAGCCACAGCCAGTCCTCCGGAACTGGACGAGTCCTGCAACCGAGTCTTCTCAGTGCATCAGCCGCCCTGTTCGAACGAGGCCCGGCAACGGGGATAGCCCCGCGAAACAGATTCGCGTGGCTGGAATTCACCAGCGATTTCGAAGGAGCGGCATATCCTATCGGAGTCGAGACTATGGCTTCATCAGCGTACGTGGCAATTAATCTACGTTCCCTCCTGAGCGCCTCAACGAGCGCGATGTAGATCGCGTCGGCAGTGGGGTTGTCAGACTGACTATTCTGATGGATGGATGCAACGATGTCCGCTGAGCGGGGAAGAATGTTGCACCCCATTTTCTTTTGCAAGGCCCTGTTGAGCCCCTCGACGTAGGGGGCAGTGTCACCGAGCAATTCAAGGACGCCGGGCGTTTTGACGTAGAGTTCCTGAGGTGACTTCAGGGCCCCGTCCGAACTTCTCAGGCAGTCAATCTCCCTCAGGAGTCGCCACTGGGCCGGCTTAACAAGGCCATGGTGCCTTAGTAGGGCCGTCTCGAACCTGTTTGCCAAGTCTGCGTGCGTGCTGACCCACTTGGCCAGATTAACCAGGTCTTCGCCATCGACTTTGGTGCGAAACGACAACCGTCTGCCGAGTTCGGAGTCCTTGGCGTATGACCTCGCTGGAAAGCTAAGTACTTCCTGGAGCGCACGAGTACCTCTGGCCTAGCGAAGAGTGATCTTCCGAGGTTCGACCCAATGCCCGCGATGATCTGGCAAGACAGGCGACCTGCGCAGTAAACTTAGCGTCCCGGCGTCGAAATTACCCCTGCGAGCGAGGATGACGCGCATCAACGCTCGCCTCTCTTCGTCAGTCGCTTGCCCATCCTGCGTTCGCCGAGCGGTCGACCTGATCCAATTGGTCATATCGTACTTAGTCGCCAGTCCTCGAAGAGACCTGAACTCGGCCAGCTTAGGGTGTAGTCGCTGGCTCAACGGCAGAGGACAAGCTTCCCACGCGTCAGGTGGTACTAGGTACAACTCTGAAAGAGCGCGAAGGCTGCCATCAGCTGTCAAGGTCGTAGGCGAGTTGAGCAGATCCGTCCTGTGAACGTTTGAAAGCCGCGTCCTGTCCAAGGCTTGCGCAAACTTGATCTGGGTGGGGATTTGGCGAATCACTCGGTCGAAGTCAGGTAAATACCAGTCACCCTGATCATGGGGACGGGTGCGTAGGCGACTTGCATCCTTTCCGGCGCACCTCAGCCTGATCAATGAGTCAGGACCGAAGCGTTCCGCACCGCACATGGACGACATCCTGGCTATCTCGTCATTCGTTGCCAGGTTCCCGTCAAGATAGACATCAGGCTCCAAGAACCCGTCGAACTCCATCTTATCGGGTAGAGCCAGTGTATCGGCCGCGACGAACGCGACTTTCCCCCTACTTCGACCGCGGCTCGCCCAGGCCTTCTCGTTACGCAGGTAATCTACTACTGCGGAGGCGTACCCCTCTGCCAGGCGGTTGCCGGAATCACGCTCTCCAGCCTCAAGGGCTAAGTAGGCGTCCGCACCGAAACGCTCGTACCAGTCTGCGGTCAGCAGCCTGACGGTGAGGTCAACCAGCTCTTGAATGAGCCACTCGTTCCACGAGCTAGACGAAGGGGAAACTATATTCACTCGGTTGGTGTCCATCTCAAACGGTGCGTTAAGACTCACAAGATTGCCAGTCCTAGCCAAAGGAGCTCCGAGCGGATAGTACACCAAGCCGGGTGAACTCACGTCGGGGCGTCCTCGGTATAGCCTCAGAGACACACCGACCCATAAGCTGTTTCTGCTGCTCTTGAAATACGATGGGTAATCCTTCTCACGGTGCCACTCTGGAATCGGCACTCTTGCTTGGTACTCCAATTCAACGACGCTTTTCGGATTGCCGGTGCTTTCCTGTAGGGCCTGCCGTCGAATCAGCCGTATCCCCCTAGCCGGCGTCTCGATTTCTTTGGCCCGCTGGTTCCATGACACATCCGGCAAACCATCAGCCCTGAGAACGGCCCGGCGGAGACTACGCGACTGACCGGGATGGGCGAGTTTAATCAGGGTTTCCACTAACGATTCCCCTATTTCCTGTATCCATGCGTCTCGCCTCTTGAGAGTGAAGGGTTCGAGTGCACCCGCGGTGGAGTGCCGATAAGGCACTTCGATACGAACTCCACGCCCAAGTGAATCCCGCGCTTCCATGGGTGGGTACACGGTCCCTCGCTGCCAGTGAAGGGAAGACCACTTGCCAGCGGAGTACACCCTTATCTGATCACCAACAGCGAACAGCGACCTGAGGCCGAAGTTCTTTGAACCAAGGCTGCTTTTCTTAGCCTCTATGTAAGTGTCCAAGTTAGGGACCCATCCAGTCCCCAGAATCACCTGAAGACGCTTCCATCCGGCATCATCGATGGGGTTACCGTTTCCCGTGATCACCATTTGGTCACTTTCGAAGGTGACGCCGAGCTCATCACCTTCTGCGTCGTACTCATTCTGAACTAGCTCGCGCAGAATAGCGGTCGGCGTGTTGCTTAGAGCGAACTGCGGGACGACACTCTCCGCGACATGAAACTGGTAGGGCAGATTCTCCATCGAAAGGCCGGTTGGGTTCATGCTCTTGCCACCCTTAGATATTCACTTCGCTGGCTCCTGAACGCCGAGCGCGCGTCCAGTTCGCCACTGTGGTATCGGACCGCGTGTGTCCGTAGCGTTCGTGTAACTTCTTCCGTGTGTTTCTGCATCTCTAGTTCTCCAAGTCTGCTAGAGGGCTGGTCATGGCGGCCAGCGGGAAATCAGGGGCCTGGTCTAGGCGCAAGTTCCCCCGGGTGTTGGCTAAGTTCCAGGCGAGGGAGTCAACGGCCTGAATCGGCCCGGCATAAATGGTCGGGCAGGGGCTAGCGCTTGATGATTAGCAGGGAGAAATAGTCCAGATCTTCTTCGGTGAGTTGCTGGATGTCCTGGACCACTTCTTCCCGCTGGGTGGTGGCGCGGCGGACGTAGATGGCCTTGCCGGCGAGGCCCAGGTTTTCCAGGTTGGCCAGGGCCTGGAGCAAGGCGTAGTTGACTTCCATGAGGACGATGGTGTCGTAATTTCTTATGGCCTCGCGCAGGTCGTCGATGCCGTATACGGCGGGCAGGATGGCCAGCCGCTGGCCGTGGGTGACCAGGGACACGTTAGAACTGGCGGCGGCGGCCATGACGGACGAGACGCCGGGTATGACTTCCACGGCCAGGTCGGGGTACGTGCTGCGGACGCAGGCCAGCAGGTTGGAGAATTCGCTGTAGAGCATGGGGTCGCCCTCGGTGATGAAGGCCACGTCCCGGCCCTCCCGGAGATGCCCGTTGATGCGCGCGGCGGCGTCCCGCCAGGTCTGTTCGCTGACCGGCGAGTCGTCGGAAGGGACAATGATGGGAATTAAGGCCGGTTGTGGGTCAGCCAGGAATTCCTGGACTACGCTGAGGGCGTAGCTGGGCCGGCCGTCGTCAAGCTGGGTGAAGCAGACGGCGGGGACGCCCTGGAGCAGGCGCCGGGCCTTGACCGTGATCAACTCCGGGTCGCCGGGGCCCACGCCGATGCCGTAGAGACGGCCGTTATCTGCTGCTGGCGCTGGGTTGGTCATTGGGCAATCGCTAGACAACCAGGTTCACCAGCCGTCCGGGGACGTAGACGGCCTTGCCCACCGGCTTGCCGCCGGTGAAGGACTTGACGCGGGGGCTGGCCAGGGCCAGCTCGCGGGCGGTCTCCTCGGCAATGTCGGCTGGGACCTGGAGCCGGTCCCGGACCTTGCCGTTGACCTGCACGACCAAGGTGATGGTGTCCTCGGCGGCCAGGGCCTCGTCCCAACCGGGGAAAGGCTGCTGGTGGATGCTGTACCCGCGGCCGGTCCGTTCCCACAGCTCCTCGGAAACGTGGGGTGCGATGGGGGCCAGCATCAGCAGGAATTTCTCCACGCACTCGCGCCAGGTCCCGGGGTCGACGCTGGCGTCGGCCCACACCCGGTTCAAGTGATTGGAGAACTCCATCAAGGCGGCGATGGCGGTGTTGAACTTGAAGCGGTCCAGGTCGTTGTGGCACTTGCGCACGGTCTGGTGAAGCAGACGCTGGGTCTCCCGGACGGTCTGCTCCCGCTGCCCTTCCGCCCTGGGCGCGTCGCGGCTGTCGTCCAGCCGGGCCGGGTCCCGCTCCAGGATGTCCCAGACGCGGTTGAGCCAGCGGGCCATGCCGTTGATACCGACCTCGCTCCACGGGCCTCCCTGGTCCCAGGGGCCGATGAACATGAGGAAACAACGGACGGCGTCGGCGCCCAGGTGGGATACAACCTCGTCGGGATTGACCACGTTGCCGCGGCTCTTGCTCATCTTCTCGTGGTCTTCGCCCAGGATCACGCCCTGGTTGTACAGGCGCAGGAACGGCTCGTCAAAGTCCACCAGGCCCAGGTCGCGCAGGGCCTTGATGAAGAAGCGGGAGTACAGAAGGTGCATGACGGCGTGCTCTGCGCCGCCGGTGTACTGGTCCACGGGGAGCCAGCGGTCGAGGGCCGAGGGGTCGACGGGGCCCTTGTCGTAGGCGGGGCTGAGATAGCGCATCATGTACCAGGACGAGTCCATGAAGGTGTCCATGGTGTCGGTCTCGCGGCGGGCGGGACTGCCGCAACGGGGGCAGGAAGTGTTTACGAACCCATGATTCCCGGCCAGGGGAGACTCGCCGGTGGGCTTGAACTCGGCGTCGCCGGGGAGCAGCACCGGAAGCTGGTCCTCGGGCACGGGGACCACGCCGCAGGCCTCGCAATAGACGACGGGAATGGGCGTGCCCCAGTAGCGCTGGCGGGATATTAGCCAGTCCCGCAGGCGGTATGACACGGTGCGCCGTCCCCAGCCGTTGCGTTCGACGTCGTCGGCGATGGCTGCCATGCCTTCCTGGTTGGTCATGCCTTCGTAGCGGCCGGAGTTGGTCATGAACCCGTCGCCCAGGTAGGCCTCTGATGGCTCGCTGCCGTCCCAGGAAATAGGGGCAATCACCATGCGGACGGGCAGCTTGTACTTGCGGGCAAAGGCGAAGTCCCGGGCGTCGTGCGCGGGGACGCCCATCACCGCCCCGGTGCCGTAGCTCATCAGGGTGTAGTCGCCGATGAAGATGGGCACCCGCTCGCCGTTGAGGCGGTTTACGGCGTAGGAGCCGAGGAACTCGCCGGTCTTTTCAGTTTCAGTAGACAGGCGTTCGATTTCGGACGTCCGGCGGGCGCGGTCCACGTAGGCCTCGACGGCAGCCCGGCGGTCGTTGGTGGTAAGCGCGGCGACAAGGGGATGCTCGGGCGCCAGCGCCAGGAAGGTGACGCCAAAGATGGTGTCAATCCTGGTGGTGAAGGTGCGAATCTCGCTTTCGCCGGCGTCCAGGTGGGAAATGTCGAAACTGACTTCGACGCCCTCGCTGCGGCCAATCCAGTTGGTCTGCATGGTCAGGATCTTGTCGGGCCAGTCGATGAGGCCGCCGAAGTCCAGGAGGCGTTCGGCATAGTCGGTAATCTTGAAGAACCATTGCTCTAGGTCGCGGCGGGTGACGACGGCGTCGCAGCGCTCGCAGGCCCCGTTCACCACCTGCTCGTTGGCCAGGACGGTCTGGCACGAGGGACACCAGACCACGGGAGCCTTGTCGCGATAGGCCAGGCCGTTTTCGTAGAACTTCAAGAAGAACCACTGGTTCCAGCGGTAATATTCCGGTTCGCAGGTATTTATTTCCCGGTCCCAGTCGTAGATTGCGCCGATGGAACGGAGCTGACGGCGCATGTTGTCGATGTTGCTCATGGTCCATGTCTGGGGATGGATGCCGCGGCTGATGGCGGCGTTCTCTGCTGGGAGGCCGAAGGCGTCGAAACCGATGGGGTGGAGGACGTTGTACCCCTGCATGCGGCGGAAGCGGGCGTGGCAGTCGGCCGGAGCCATGGCGTACCAGTGGCCGATGTGCAGGTCGCCCGACGGGTAAGGGTACATGGTCATCTCGTACCACTTGGGCCGGGCGTCGTCGCCGTCTACATGGTGCAGCCCGTCCCGCGCCCACCGTTCCTGCCACTTGCGGTCGATTGCCTCGGGGTCGAAACGCGACTCCGACTGCCGGGAATTAGCCGCCATAAACGGCCACCTCCGTTAGGTTGGGTCCGCCCAATATATTAGCATACAAGGGCGGCGGGTATCCTTGGCGGCGTTGTTCTTGGACGGCCGGGCGCGGCAAGTGAGCGGGTCCCTCTCCGCGCCCGTATGCGCCAGCTTGCGGCATTACGCTATACGCGCGCCGCCGGGCTGGCTCCCCTTACGGTGTTGCCTAGTTGTCGGCGTCCTTGCCCCAACAGACGCTTGCGTAATCGTCCCAGCTTTTCCGCCCGCAAGTGTAGTGCACTCCGGTGACGGCGGACGTGAACTCCTGGGGCGCCACAATGGCCGCGTCTGTGCCCCAGCAGGCCACGAAGCCATCGGGCATCACACCGCAGGCGTGTTCCTCTCCAACACTGATGGACGTTACATCACCTTCCAGCGGCACAATGCGGTCGCCCCAGCAGAGAACGGAGTTGTCCTGCTTCAACCCGCAGGTGTGGTCCCACCCTGCGCCCACGTCCGAGAACTCCCCCTCCGGCGGCGAGGACTCGCCGTGTTCATCGAGGCCCCAGCAGGCAATGGCGCCATCGGTCTTCACTCCGCACGTATGGAACCTCCCTGCGCTGACCATAGCAAACTCCCCCTGCGGCGGCGAGGCCTGGCCTACCAGGTCAACGCCCCAACACGCAACCGAGCCGTCCGTCGATATCGCGCAGGTGTGGTCTGTCCCGGCGCTGACGGCGGTGAACTCCCCCGCCGGCGGCGAAGCCCGGCCATCGCGGTCTCTCCCCCAGCACTGCACCGAGCCGTCCGTCCTTAGCCCGCAGGCGTGATCGTACCCGACGCTCACGGACGTGAACTCCGTATCCGGGCGAGCGCCCTCAAAGCGCTCTCCCCCAGCCACGCTGGTACCGTCCCAGCAGACAACTACGCCGCCAATCAACAAGGCGCAAGTGTTATCCCATCCTGCGCTGACGGACGCGAACTCCACCGGCGTCCCCCGTGGGTCCTCCTGTTGTGAACCAGCCCCGGCCGTCGCGACCGCTTCCGCCACGGCCGTCGCGGCTTCCGCTACAACCGTGCCGGAGTCCACCGTGGCCGCGGCGCGGGGCGTTGCCGCGGCCCGGGGCTCATCGACCGGGGCGGTGTCCACTGAGTCGCCACCGCAGGCAGCCAGCAGCGGCAGGGCAAGGGCAATTGAAACCAACAACGGCAGAAAGCGGGCTTTCATCTATAGTCCTCATTTTCAGGCGCGGGGCGGGTCATTGCCCTCGCCCGGGTGCACGAGTTTACGGCATTGTACTATACGCGCGCCGCTTGGCTAGTTCCCCCACGGCGGCATGGTTGAGCCGTAGTCGTCTTGGCCCCAGCAGACAATGGTGTTGTCCGTCCTCATCCCGCAGGTGTGAGACGCCCCTGCGCTGACGGTCACGAATTCGCCATAGGGCGGCGTGGATCGGCCTGCTCCGTCATTGCCCCAACAGGCAACCGAACCGTCATCCTTTACGCCGCAGGTGTGGAGTCTCTCTCCGGCGTCGATGGCGACGAACCTGCCTTTCGGCGGCGAGGCCTGTCCGTAATCATTATTTCCCCAGCAAGCAACGGAGCCGTTCGCCTTCAAGCCACAGGTGTAATTCCCACCGGCGCTGACGGCGATGAACTGCCCATCCGGCGGCGAGGCCTGGCCGTCCTCATTATTTCCCCAGCAGGCAAGGGTTCCGTCCCACCGCACCCCGCAGGAATGAAAGTCCCCTACGCTTATGGACATGAACTCCCCTTCCGGGGGCGTGGCCTCGCCATATTGATGATTGGAGCCCCAGCAGGCAATGGAGCGGTCTGTCTTCACTCCGCAGGCGTAGCCCCACCCGGTGCTCACGGATACGAACTCTCCCTCCGACGGAGAGGAGTAGTTTGGTCCGGGTCTGCCCCAGCAAACAACATAGCCGTCTTCCATCAACCCGCAGGTGTGGACCGCCCCTGCGCTGACGGAGACAAACCTTCCCGCCGGAGGCGAGGCCTGGCCCTCGTCATTCCTGCCCCAGCACCGGACTGTGTCGTTTTCCCCAATACCGCAGGTGTAAGAAGATCCGGCGCTGACCGGCTCGAAGCTCGCCCTCGCCGCCAACTTGGCCTTCTCCTGTGCATCGGCCACGAGAGTCGCTACCACTTCCGCCACGGCCTCGGAAAGTGGGTCCAAAGTCGGCGTGGCCAGCGGCTCATTGGCCGGAGCGGTGTCCCCAGAGCCGCCGCAGGCCACCAGCAGCGGCAGGGCAATTGCAACCATTAACAGCAGAAAGCGGGCTTTCATCTATCCTCCTCCGTTCAGAAGCCGGGCGGGCGGCTTCCCGCACCCGGATGCGTGCGCTTGCGGCATTGTACTACACCCGCGCCCGCCGCGAACTTGGGCGACCACAGCCCGCAGAATGACATACTGGCTGCGGTGCTGCGCTAGCTGAACCTCGACCGAAGGGAATTCTGGGCATGATCTACGACTACCCGCGTCAATTGACCGCCGATAAGGATTTGAGATTCCTCGCTGCGCTTCGGAATGACATGCGGCAATGACACATACAGGAATGACAGACGGCTATGAATTGTAATGATTTGGTGGTTATGCAGAGGTGTCCATTGCGGGAGGGCAGGGAGGGTCGATTGACACCAAGACCACAAGATTCTAGAATCCCTGCTGTCAAGAGGGCGTCATGCCCCAGGTTCAGATAGGCAACGCCGGCGATTTTTGTCAGCGCTCAGGCTCTGTCAAGAACCGGCATCTAGAAGTCACAGGCTCCCAGAGCAGTATCTACGGCGAATAGCCGACGGGGGCAACTTGCCGTCGCAGTCGTCAACCCCATATAGAGCAAGAGAAGCCTCCCCTCGTTTGGACCGCTATACCCTGGTGAACCGCTGTAACCCCATCCTGTACTCTCCCTCGACGCCGAGAACGTTGTTTCATAGCGGACGAGTTGCGGTTGACGCCCTGGTCAGGTCATGGGCCGAGCAAGGCTGCCGCCCATGAACCCAGAGAGGCGGCGCAGCGCGCGGGACGTCGTCATACGCCAGGCCCGGCAATGGGAGGTTGCGCCCACGGTGGCGGAGGAGCCGCGCTTGCGGCGGCCCCAGCGGATGTTCAACTCTCCGTACATCCTGCTGTCGGGGTTCCTGTTCCTCAGCGCATTGGGCGCCCTGTTGCTGGCGCTGCCCGTGTCCAGCAATGAAAACGGTTTCACCTCGCCGGTGATTTCGTTCTTTACGGCGATATCGGCGGTGACGGTGACCGGGCTGACCCTGGTGGATACGAGCGCCTATTGGAGCGACTTCGGCCAAGCCGTGATTTTCTTCCTGGTGTTGGTGGGCGGCCTGGGATTCATGGCGGTGGCAACGTTCCTGCTGATTATCATGGGACAACGGTCTACGCTACAGGAACGGATGGTGATGCAGGACGCGCTTAGCGCCGACCGGATGGTCGGGCTGCGGCAGATATCCAGTTATCTGTTCCTGGCGGCGTTTCTGATATACGTGGTGGGAACGGCGGCGATTTTCTGGCGGATTGCCGGGCTGGACGGCATGGGGCTGGGTGAATCGCTCTGGCAGTCGATATTCCTGTCGGTTTCCAGCTTCAACAGCGCGGGGTTCTCTATATTGCCGGAGATGCCGGCGGGCAGCGGTTTGACGCGGCTGGGGACAGAGGGGACGCTGCTGGGAATAATGATGGCGCTAATCATCTTGGGCGGCATCGGCTGGACTGTGCTGGTGGACGTTGCCCGGCGCCGGAGGTTTGGCCGCTTTAGCCTGGACACCAAGTTAGTCATCGTCGCCAGCCTGTTCTTGTGGGGCCTGGGAGCGGGGGTGTTTATGTTGGCGGAGTTCGCCAACGATGGAACGATAGGCGGCCTAGCGTTGGGCGACAAGGTGATGTCGGCCATTTTTCATTCAGTCAGCGGCCGAACCGCCGGGTTTAACGCGGTGGACTTTGCCGAGGCCCAGGACTTTACCAAGCTAGTGTATCCGGGACTTATGTTCATCGGCGGAGCATCGGGATCGGTGGCTGGCGGAATCAAAGTGGCGACGTTCGCGGTGATAGTGGCGGCGGTAGTATCGTCGTTGCGTGGCCGCTCGCAGGCGGAGGCCTTCGGACGGGAGATCGCTCATATCCAGGTAATGCGGGCGCTGACCGTAGCCGTGGTGGGAGTCGGGATCATCGCCATGCTCCTGCCGGTGCTAACGTTGACCGACCCGGACATTCCCTTCGTGAACCTGCTGTTCGACACCGTGTCCGCCTTCGGCACCACCGGTTCGTCCACGGGTATAGTCAGGGAGCTGAGCCTGGCGGGCAAGGCATTGTTCATGGCTGCTATGGTAGTAGGCCGGTTGGGGCCTATAACCTTGGCGCTGGCGTTGGCGCCGCGGGAGGAGGCAAGTCTATATCGCTATGCCCAAGAAAGAGTTAAAATAGGCTGACGGAGGCATGGCATGAAGAAACAGGTTTGCGTAATCGGCGCGGCCAGGTTTGGAGCAGAGGTAGCCAAGGAGCTTTACCAGTCGGGCCACGACGTATTGGCCATTGACACGGACGAGGCGAAGGTGCAGGACCTGTCGGGCCACGTGACCTATGCGGTGCGTGCCGACGCCTCCAACGAGGAAGTGCTGCGGCAGTTGAACGTGGCGGACTTCGACGTGGCAGTGGTTGCGCTGGCCGGGGAAAACGTTCAGACCAGCATCATGATTACGGTGTTGCTGAAGAGCATCGGGGTGCCGTACGTCATTGCCCGGGCCGCCAACGACCTGCACAGGTCGACCCTGGAGAAAGTGGGGGCGGATAGGATAGTATTTCCGGAAATGGAGAGCGCTTGGAGGACCGCGCACATCGGGTTCGACCCTGGGGTGATGGACCATATGCCGATTCTGCCCAACTATGGAATCAGCAAAATACAGCCGCCGGAACGGATGATTGGCCACACCCTGGCGGAAGTAGGGTTAGTTGGAACGCAGGACAACCAGGGAATGGCCCTCCTGGCCATCCGTCGGGGCCGCAGTTCGTTTCTGCATCCGGCCAGGGAGGAGCAAATCCAAGCCGGTGACGTGCTGATTGTAGCGGGGAGCAACGATCAAATCCGCCAGTTGAACGATACGACCAAGCTGTTGCCGCCCCCTGAGCGGGCGGCAACAGTCGTATAAGTCCCCGTTCACATTCGGCTCAGATGAATCTTAGAGGCCAGACCGGGAAATGCGCCTAGACGCCAAGCGGATGCTGGTTCCGGTGGACGGGAGCGAGATCAGTGAACTCGCCTTCCGCTGGGCATGCCGCACGGCGCGGGAACACAAGGCCAAGCTTCACGCGGTGTATGTTATAGAGGTGCCCATGGAACTACCGCTGGAGACGGAGATAAGAGCCGACATTGACCGAGGCGAGGAGATTCTGAAGCGGATAGAAGCGATCGCGTCGAAGGAAAAGTACAAAGGCGCACAGGCCACTTGTCTGCGGGCCCGGCAACCGGGTCCGGCCATAGTGATGGAGGCGGATACCCGGCGCTCAGACTTGATAGTTTTAGCGATACCGTACAAGCGGCGGCTGGGTGCATGGGACATGGGGCCAACTGCCGAATACGTCTTCCGCAACACCAACTGCCAGATGATTCTGTGGCGCCAGTCGGCCCACATCATGGAATCGAGCAGAGGGTAGCAGCGTCGGGGATTGGCTTGACTGGCACTGAAACGGAAGCGGCAGCCCCAGCAGTGCGGGCGCGGCTGCATGGAGCCGCTGCCAGTGGAGAGGCCGGCATCATGCAACCGAGGGCTTAGACTGATGAACACGCTGATACTGGGCTGCAACCAGTTGACGAGCAATCTGGCGCCGGACTTGGCCCAGGCGGGACACGACGTCACCCTGCTAGCGGAGGACCGTGAGTGCCTGGAGCGGGTGGAAGACAGCGCCCAGATGCGGGTTATCTGGATGGCGGAGCCAATGATGCAGGACTACCTGAGGCTGGGAGGTATCGAGGGTGCGGAGTTGTTCTTGGCGCTGTCCAGCGACGACCATAGGAACGCCCTCGCAGCACAGTTGGCGGAGCACATCTTCAACGTGCCCAAGGTAATTTGCCAGATCAATGATCCTCAGTTACAGGTCCTTTACTCGGGGTTGCAACTGAACGTGGTTGGTTTTTCCTTCGGACTGATGCAAGATATCCGGCAGCAAATTGACAGCTGATTCGAGGCGCCGATGTATTTCTTAATCGTGGGGTGCAGCGAGGCCGGCTATCATCTCGCCAAAGCCCTGCTGGCTTCGGAGCACGAGGTGACGGTGGTCGAGAAGGACTCTGCCCGGCACCGGATTTTGGCGGACGAATTGGGCAGCGTAGCCTTCGCGGGAGACGGCGCGGATGAACGGACGCTGAAGAGGGCCGGCATAACCAGGGCCGATGCGGTGGTGGCGATCACCGGAAGAGATGAAACCAACCTGGTGATCTGTCAAATAGCCAAGAACATCTTCAAGGTCCCCAGGGCCATGGTGCTGGTCAAGGACCCAAAGAACGAACCCCTTTTCCATATACTGGGAGTGGACGTGGTGGTCAATGAAATTCACCAGATTCTGCTGAGTTTCGAGGAAGGTGTCCCGGGACGGCCCTTTGTGCACTTGATGAACCTCCAGGCGCCGGGAAGAGAGTTAGTCAGCGTGTCCATACCGGAAGGCGCCGGCGTAGTCGGAAAGAGACTGCAGGACGTGCAGCTACCGCCCAACAGCATGGTCGCCCTGGTGGTCAAGAAGCACAGCGTCGAGTTGCCTGTCGGCGCATTGGTGCTGGAAGCGGAAGACGAGCTGGTGGCGGTGACGCAGACCAACGACGAACAGACGGTGTACGACATCCTGACCGGAGCGCGGTGATGGCCAAACGTCTGGCGTACCTGGGGCCGGCCGGCACCTATACGGAAGAGGCGGCTTTGCTGTACGACCCAGCGGCGGAATTAGAGCCCTTCCCGACCATTGCAGCGGTGGGCCTGGCGGTGTCATCGGAAATCACCGACGAAGGGGTAGTGCCCATCGAGAACAGCTTGGAAGGGTCGGTTACGTTCACGCAAGACCTTCTGATTCAAGAGTCGGAGTTGTCTATCTGCCAGGAAGTGTTGCTGCCCATAGACCATTACCTGATGGTAAATCCCGGGACGAAGCTGGCGAACATCGAGGTAGTGTATTCCCATCCCCAGTCCCTAGCGCAGTGCCGGGAGTTCCTGGAACGGTGCCTCCCCAATACGCAGCAGATGGCGTCGTTGAGCAACTCTGCGGCGGTGACGGACATGCAGAAGAGCAGCGCGGGGGCGGCGGCAATAGCGCCCAGGCGGGCTGCGGAGTTGTACAACGCGGAAATAATCGGGCGCAAGGTGCAGGACTCGGCCAACAACGTTACCCGGTTTGCGGTGTTGGCCAGGCAGGACCACCCGCCGACTGGCGAGGACAAAACGTCGATTTGCTTTGCCTACCGGGAGGACGCGCCGGGACTGCTGTACCGGACCATGGGGGAGTTTGCTACGAGGAGCATTAATCTCTTAAAGATCGAGTCGCGGCCGACCAAGCAGTCGTTGGGGGACTACATCTTCTTGATAGACTGTGCCGGGCACCGGGAGGACGAAAAGGTGAAAGAGGCGCTGGAGGCACTACAGAGGTCGGTAAGCATGCTGAAAGTGTTGGGGTCATACCCCAAGTGGGAGAGCAGGCGGATTAAATGAGGCTGGCCCTCCCCGGTATTAGCCACCAAGTTCACGCTGCACTGCAACCACACCACACATCGGCGGCTAGGCGGGACCGGGGAGGGCCAGCAGGCTTGGGCTCAGTTGCGGCGGGGGCCACAATTCCCAACACACCCGGGACACAACCACACGGATTGACCCCTTTTTCTAGCCCCAGAGCCCTTTTGCCTCTGAATTAGCTGCACCTGTTATCGGGCCAGATGCGCGCCCTAAAATTGTTAAGACTTCAATTAGTCTTTTATTAAGACTATTTTTAACCGTTGGCTATATTAAAGCAAATTAAGCCGATTATGTCAATGGCTTGTTGTCATTATTGTTACGAGTTTTATGTCAATAACGACCGGGCCAGTCCACTGGGGTAGCCAGAGAAGGCTTAGGGAGGCCCATCAACCTGGTATATGGATGTTCCTTGGTTCCGGTACACAAAGCGCATCAGCCCCTGGGCGATAAGGCCATCGAACTTTTTGATCCCCGCCTCCGAATAATAGAGCCGTTCCAACTCGCCGACGACGACGTACTCTACGCGGTAGTTCCGCAGCAACGCTAGAGCTAGGTCTACGTCGGCGGTGTCGTATATCAGTCGCACGTCCTCTGAGCGGCGAACAACATCGCCCTGATAATCCCCACGTTGTTGCATCTGGTGCCAGGGCCAACCCAGTACCGTCGGTAGACCGGTGTAGGCTGATATGCGGCCGCTCCAAGTATATGCCTCGTTGTTGGCCTCCAAAATTACGGGAGAGCCGGAGACGTTGTCTTGCAGCCAACGGATAGCGCCGGCGTCCCACTTTAGCTGGACCGGTGTCGTCAGAGCGTGGCCCCATGGTTGGAGGGCGGCCGACTCCATGTAGGAGGCGCCGTCGAGGGTGAGCGGAGTAACCGTAAAACGTTCCTCGATCCTGTCCCTGGATCCCCACACTGTGTAAATCAGGCTGGAACAGATGAGCAGGGCCAGGACGGATGTCCACGCTGCTCCGAGCCGCGGCAGGCGTCCGTCGAACAGTCCCCCGTCGAATAGACGCCATAGCATATAGGCCGAGGCCAAGCCCAATAGCACCCAGACCTCCAGGTAGTACTTGAACAGAGTGTTCATGCGGCCAACGTCGCCTTCCACGACGATGAAGTCGACCCCGATGGCTATGACCAGGGCATAGGCCAGAAGCACGACGGGCATGACCGCAAAGGCGCGTTCCCGGCCGTCGGAAGCCAGTATCTCCCGAGCGGACAGCCCCGCCAGCATCAAGTACACCGTGAGCACTGCGGCGGTCCAGTAGCCAGCGGCGGCCAATGCGGCGAAGACCAGCAGTCCCAAGACCAGGACAATCCTTAGGGCAAGAAGCGTGGACGGCGCAACCATTGGAGGATCTATGTTGGCCCAGACGCGAGCTGCGGGCATGACGCCGCTACCGGCTACAGCGGTCAAGGTCCGGCGGGCAGTGTATAACAGGAAGGCCGCGGCTATGAACAAGAAGAGGCCGTGAATCCCCAGGAAACGGTCTAAGGGAGTGCGCCATAGAGAAGCGTCGAGACCGGCGTTAAATGGCTGGTAGTAATCGTGGTAGGGCGTCCAGGCCAGCAGGCTCACGGCAAAGACGCCGGAAGCCAATACGGCGAACAACAACAGCCGGGATGGCGGACGGATGGGCTTGAAATAGACGGCCAGGGCCAACAGGCCGACAACAAGCAGCAGATAGGCAGGGTAATCCCAGCTGTTGATTACCCACAGTACGCCCAGGGCCAGGGCCAAGGCGGCGGAGGCGGCGAGCGTCCACAGCCTGCCGCTATCCCGCAGGCCCACGACCAGGTTGAGCCCCAGGCCGATGACCAACAAGGTAAAGGGAATCAACATCATGTGAGCGTGGAGGTCGCCGAAAAGGAAGGTAAAGAAGGGAAATTCGGTTATGTGGAACGAGACGTCGGCTGCGCCAGGGACCTTGTCCGGCAGCCAGAAGGCCAGGGGAGACGGGTCGAACCTATCCTGGCCGTCCAGCATCCTGCTACTGCGCCAGAAATCGAACGGCGGGAATGAGTCGCCGCGGAAGACTCTGCCCCAAGTTGACTGGAGAACCTGCGCCAAACCATCCAAGTTGCCGATGACGGCGACAAACAGGGCGCCAACCAGGCCGGCTCCAACAGGGCTTACCAGCCGGGTTGTCCAGACGCCGGGACCAGGCCGGCCGTCGCCAGCGGTTGCGGCCGGGATTGACGACGCTCGGGACCGCCGCACGCCCTCGGCAAGGTTGTACACCAGGGAGTAGGCCCCGGTTACGGTAAGGGCAAAGAACATGGGAATCGCTAGATTGAAGGCGACGGAGGGTAAGATGCCGGTGAGACGCACCAGTCCGGCCGGCACGAAATAGCCCCAATAATAGTAGTTCAGATAACCGCCGGAAAACCAGGGGTCGAAGGGCGGCAGGGACGTAGAGCGAATCACGGCGTTGAAGTAGGCGAACTCCATGGGCTTCTCGCCACCGGAGAAGGGATGCCATAAGTCCGGGTTGGCGGCGCGAATACCGACAAAAGCCAGGAAGGCGGTGAGGAACAGCGTCTCTCCCAGCAAAAGCAGGCGCCATTCCTGTCGCAGGAACCCGATGATTTCACGCCAGCGGAAAAGCAGAGCGGCGCAGGACAGCGCGGCGACTACCAGGAAGCCTGCAATAACCGCGGCGCGGGAAAATTCCAACCAGCCCAGGCTGACCGCCAGCCAGGCGACGTAGCTGACTCCCAGCAGGCCCAATATCCTGGCCAAGGCGATTCCCCGGTCAGGCAGCGGCCGGAAAATAAACACGCACAGGGGCAAGGACACTAGAAAGGCGAGTTCGATCACCAGCAGCCAGACCAGCATCTGAGCGTCGTTGACCCAGCCGTCCCGGTCGACAATGTCTGACCAAGTCCCGCCGGCCTGCTGGACTTCGAGTTGCTCATCCGACAGCATCAACTCCCGTCCGGACGGGACCGCGTGATCGACTAAAGGCAAGAACAGAATGGAGCGAAGCTCAAAGTACGTGAGGCGCTCCGCGTTGCGGAACAGCAGCACCTGGGGATGGTCGTATCCGACCACGTTGTCGTCGGCGTAACCCAGGTCCAAGACCACCGGCGACAGCATTTCCGGGACGAGAGGCGTTGGCCTGGAAAGCCCAGCGCGGCCGAATGGGTCGTCGCGAAAGGCGATACCGGCCAGTTGGGGATAAGACGTGAATGTGCGTTCCAGGCGGTAACCCAAGTCGCCGTCGAACAACCGGTGGTAGTAGGAGGCGCTGAGCGGATATCGTTCGGGAACGCGGGCGACGCTGGAGTAAGGCCGGTGGCTGTAGAAGACCAAGTATTCTGAACTGGCAAGCCGCTGCGCCAAGGAGTCCATCTTTTCCAGGATGTCGTTGTCGTAAACGGGAAACTGCCAGGTGGTATAACGGTCGAGGTCGGGAACGAATTCGTCCCAGTGATTGTCGCTGACTATGGCTGTCCCCGGCGGCCCGTTGTCGTTCAACCATTGGGAGGCGGTGACCGCCGGGTGCTCCCGAGCGTAGACTCGTTGAAAAGCCAAGCTGTAGAACACCGTCGAGCCCAGAACGACGGCCACCAGCCCCACGGCCAACCAACTCCACCGCAGCCTAATTCCGGATGCATATCGCCGCACTGCGCCGGGCAGGCGGCCGCGCAGAGAAGAGAGCCCGTCTTGGAACTCCCGCCCAGGCCAGCGTAAGTTCAACCGGTTACCCAGGCCGGCAAGGGATGGGCCTGACGGCTCCACGCCGCGGGACCAATCGACCAGCCACAGCAGCATGCGGGAGGCCAGCAAGACCAGGAACGGCACTAGGGGAAATACGTACCGCTGGAACCGAACTTCGAAACTTTCCAACAAGAAAAAGGTGGGCACGACCCAAACCAAGATGAGAAGGTCGTAGCGGCGCGTAGCCGGGCTCTTGAACAGCATAACGGCGGTGAACGGGACCGCCAGCCAGGCAACTATTCCCAGTGGCAGACCCAGGCCCCAAACGGAAGACTGTTGAAGCTGGTAAATGAAGGGCGGCGTGTCGATGTACTGGACGGTGAAGGGCCACATGCCGGCGTTAGAGGCCATCCTGGCCTGGGTCAATACGTCGCCGACGAAAGCCCCCGCGTCCAGCAGAGCATAGGGGGTCGTCGCGAAGAACACCGCCGCAGCCATCATGGCGGCAGCGGCGGCATGGCCTGACACCGACCGCAGCACGGCGGGGGTTATATCGGACCACCGGCCGTCTACGGAGTCCAGCACCCGGTACCAATAGGCCAGGGCCAAGGGCAGGACCAGGGGTAAGACGTTGACCTTGGGAGCCAGGGCCAGCCCAACCATCAGGCCCAGCAGGACTGAGTCCCGGAGGCGCTTTTTCTCGATCATGCGGAGCATGGCCCAGAATGCGGCCAGGGTGAAGAACACCGAGAAGGTCTCGGGCCGGTAGAAGTGACTGTTCTGAACGTGAATTACGGCGACAGCGGTGAAGGCCGCCGTCAGCAGGCCCACGCCGGGGCTGAACATGCGACGGCCGAGGACGAAGACCATGAAAATGGACCCGACGTCAGCCAGGGCTGACAGGACCCGGCCGGCGTAGCGCATGTCCAGGGCGTTTACATCTGCGAAAAGCTCAATGATGGACCGGAAGAAGACCATCATGTAGATGAGGATGCTGCCCAGGGGGAACCAATGGGGGTTTAACGGGCTGCGATCGGGGTCCAGCAGCGTGCCTAAACCGGGCAGACCGGGATCCGCAGGGGGGAGGCCTTCGACGTAGCTGCAAGCCTGATCGCCTTGGGTATCGGTGAGGATGTTGTACATGCACCCGGAGCGCATGTAGATATCCCGCTCGTCGGGGTGAAAGCCGAATCCCGAATCCCAGTTCAGGCCATGGAGGCGCAGGCCAAGGCCCAGCGCCAAGATGAGCAACAGGGGAATCAAGGTCCAGGGAAGGCGTCCGTTAAGCGTCAGCCAATGCATCAGAATACAATACGCTTTCCTGGGAGGCTATTCGCCGGACGTCGCCGGAAGACAGCAACCCCGTCGTCAGCCTGAGCCGCGGACGGCAAGCGTAAAGACCCACTGTTCCGGGTACGGATTCCCCCTGAGCTACGTGTCGTGGGCCGGGTCAGATGCCCTTGTCGTGCATCAGTGCGCACAGATCGGCGGTGCGGCAGGAATAACCCCACTCGTTGTCGTACCAGCCCATGATCTTCACCATCCGGTCCTCCATGACTATGGTGGAAAGGGCGTCAAAGATGCAGCTATGGGTGTTGCCGCGGAAGTCCGAGCTTACCAGGGGATCATCAACGTATTCCAGAATGCCCTTAAGCGGCCCCTCGGCGGCCTCCCGGAATACCTGGTTGACCGCCTCTGGGGAGGCATCTTTCTCCACTGCGGCGGTGAAATCTGTGACCGAGCCTGTGGAGGTAGGGACGCGGAAAGCGACACCGTGAAGTTTGCCGTTCAACTCAGGCAGGACCAGTCCCACAGCCCTGGCGGCTCCGGTGCTGGTTGGGATTATGTTCATGGCGGCGGCGCGGGAGCGTCGCAGGTCCGAATGACGCTGGTCGGCGATAACCTGGTCGTTGGTGTAGGCATGGATGGTGGACATGAGGCCATGTTGGATTCCGAAAGCGTCGTTGAGCACCTTGACCATGGGGGCGAAGCAGTTGGTGGTGCAGGAAGCGTTGGACACAATCTTGTGCTTGGCTGCATCGTAAAGATGGTCGTTCACTCCCAGGACTACAGTCAGGTCTTCCCCCTTAGCCGGGGCGGAAATCACGACCTTCTTTGCGCCGCCCTTGAGGTGGCCGGCGGCCTTGTCAACGTCGGTGAAGATTCCCGTGGACTCGACCACCACGTCCACGTCCATCTCCGACCAGGGAATCTGGGCTGGGTCCCGCTCTGAAAATACCCTGATGCTGCGGCCGTCAACCTTGAGATTGCCGTCGATGGCTTGGACTTCACCCGGATAAGCGCCGTAGTTGGTGTCGTACTTGAGCAAATACGCGTTAGTCTCGGCGTCGGTGAGGTCGTTGACGGCGGCCACTTCTATCTTGTCGGGGTGGCGGGCGTTCATGGCCCTCAGGACGAGGCGTCCGATTCTGCCGAAACCGTTGATGCCTACGCGGGTGGTCATTGCTTACCTCTCATTGGTGGTCGTACCCGGCGTCGACCTCACCACGGGATGGCGTCGATGGCCTGCTGGGGCAGTCCCTATGATAAACCTACGCAAGGAGCTTGAAAAGCTGTAGGTGGGAGCCATGGACTTTGTGGGGCCTGTGGTCGCTCCCTTCGACGGGATCAGAAAGAGCGGGGCTCCAGCAGGCTGCCAAAAGCGTCGCTGCCGGCGTAGCGGGCCTGGTCTCCCAGTTCGGCCTCGATGCGCAGCAGCCGGTTGTACTTGGCCACCCGTTCGGAGCGGGCAGGCGCTCCGGTCTTAATCTGGCGGACGTCCCAACCTACTGCTAGGTCGGCAATTGTGGTGTCCTCGGTCTCCCCGGAACGGTGGCTCATCACCGTGCCCCAACCGGCCCCTCGGGCTAGCTTGAAGGCGTCCAGCGTCTCGCTGAGGGTTCCGGCCTGGTTGGGCTTCAGCAGGACTGCGTTGCAGGCCGCGCAGTCGATAGCGCGGTGAATTCTCTGGGGGTTGGTGACCAACAGGTCGTCGCCCACCAACTGCACGGAGTCACCCAGGCGGGCGCACAGTTCCTTCCAGCCGTCCCAGTCGTCTTCGAACAAACCGTCTTCGATGCTGATGATGGGGTAGTCGCTGACCCACTGCTCATACAGGTCCACTAGCTGCGGAGCGGTCAGCCGGAGGCCTTCCCGTTCCAGCACGTAGTCACCGGATTCTTGGTCATAAAGTTCGGAAGCGGCCACGTCCAGGCCAAGGTACACGTCCCGGCCCGGCGCATAGCCGGCAGCCTCGATGGCGCTTAGCACAAGCTCGATGGCATTGCGATTAGAGGGCAGGGACGGGGCAAATCCTCCCTCGTCGCCCACGTTCAGATTGTGCCCGGCGTCCCCCAGGGCGACCTTGAGTTGTTGGTACATCTCTGCGCCGGCCCGGAGGGCGTCGGAAAAGGTCGGCGCTCCGACGGGCAAGACCATGAACTCTTGGATGTCGACGGAGTTGGAGGCGTGACGGCCGCCGTTCAGGATATTGAACATGGGTACGGGCAGGGTCACCGGGCCGCTCCCGGCAAGATGACTCCATAGGGAGCCGGACTCCACCAAGGAGGCCTGGGCCTTGGCGAGGGCCATGGAAACGGCCAGCAGGGCATTGGCCCCCAGATTGCTCTTGTCCGCCGTTCCATCCAGAGCAATTAGGTCCTCATCCAGCGACATACCTGGATCGAGCCTGCGGCCCGTCAGGACCGGTCCGATGACGTCGTTGACGTTGCCAACTGCCCGCAATACGCCGTTGCCGCCGTAGCGCCGGGGGTCTTTATCCCTGAGTTCCAGGGCCTCGTGGGTGCCGGTGCTGGCGCCGGAGGGCGCCGCAGCATGGAATCGGGCGCCGTCGGAGAGGGTAATTTCAGCCTCGACGGTGGGATTCCCGCGGGAGTCCAGGACCTCGCGTCCATGCACTGTGGAAATAGTTACGTGGCCCGCTGGATTTACTTCGCTCACGGGTGTACAGGCCTTAGCCGCTGCCATCCCTGGCCGCGGCGGCGAGGGCCTTGTCCACCGCATCGGTTGGGTCGGAGGCCGTGATGATGGCGTCGTGCACGGGCTGGCCGTCGCCATTGCGGGTCAACTCCCAGGTCTCCAGACCCACCACGGGGATGTTCTCGGCCAGGGCGTAGCTGATTTCTGAGAGGGTGCCGTAAGCGCCGCCGACTGCTATGACAGAGCGGCCGGTGTAGACGACTATGGCGTTGCGGGAGTATCCCATGTTGGTGACGATGGGTATGTCTACGTAGCTGTTGGCGTCGGAGGCAACGCCTCCGGGCAGGATGCCTATGGTGACCCCGCCCGCGGACTTGGCCCCCCGGCAGACGGCTTCCATGACGCCGGAGAGCCCGCCGCAGGCCACCATTACGCCGCGCTGGGCCAGCTCGCGGCCCACGGCCTCAGCCAATTCCAAATGCTGCTTTGTGGTTGGGTTGCTGGCCCCGATTACGGAGATAATCATGGCAATAGGCTTCCTACCAAAAGGGGGCTTTCCGCGGCGGCAGCAATTATATCATCCTGCGCCCGTTAGTCCACGCAAGATGCCGCCGGCCACAGGGTCACGGCAGAATCGCCTGGCTGGCCGCCTCTATGGGGTCCAGGAGAGGTGCAGGATACACCCCTATCCAGAAGAGAGCGGCGATGCCGATTCCTATCACCGCCAGCAGCAGCGCGGAGGGCCCGGCCGCGAGGCGAACAGTTGAAACCGGCTCTTCCAACGGCTCGCCGGTACCCTCGTCCTGACCATCCGAGGCTGGTTCGATGTACATCTGACGGATGACCTGCAAGTAGTAGTAGATTGAGACCAGGCTGCTGAAGATGGCCAGTCCGGCCAGCCACAGGAACCCTGCCTGGGCTATAGCGGTGAACAGGTAGAACTTGATGGCAAACCCGGCGAAGATGGGCAGGCCGCCCAGGGAGAAAAGTCCGATGGCGATGGAGGCCGCCAGGAACGGCCGGCTGTCGGCCAAGCCCGCCAGACCGGTAATCGTCTCTCTTCGAGTGGTGTTGAAGAAGGCGATTAGCCCGGCAAATACGACTAGGCTGGCGACGCAATACCCCACCAGGTACAGCATGATGCCATTGGAGGCCAGATGGGAGCCAGAGGACAGGGCGGCCAGACCGGCCAAAACGAAGCCCCCGTGGGATATGCCGGAATAAGCCATCAGCCGCTTGAGGTTGCGCTGGGCCAGGGCAACCAGGTTGCCGGTCAGCATGGTGGCCGCGGCCAGCACGGCCAGGATGACCTGCCATTGCTCCCAGCGTTCGACAGCGGGGACAAATCCCTCGGCTGCCAGCCGCAGGACCAAAGCGAAGGCAGCGGTCTTGGAGCCGATGGCAAGGTAGGCCGTGATGGGGAAGGGCGAGCCCTCATAAACGTCTGGCGCCCACATGTGGAAGGGGACGGCGGCGACCTTGAATCCCAGTCCCACCAGTATCAAGGCGACGCCCACCCAGAGGGACGGGCTGACTCCGTTGACCGCGGCCAGGGCGGCGCTGATATCGTCGAACCGGGTCACGCCCAGCGTGCCGTAGACCATGCTGATGCCGTAGAGCAGGATGGCGGAGGAGAAGGCGCCGACAAGGATGTACTTGAGGCCCGCCTCGTTGGACCGGGGACTGGACCTGGCGTGGGAAGCCAGCACGTAGAGGCTGAAGCTGAGCAGTTCCAGGGAAATGTAGGCGGTCAACAGCTCCCGGGACTGGGCCATTACGTTCATGCCCAGGATGGACAGCAGCAGCAGGCCGTAGAACTCGCCGGGGTTCTCCAGGAACTGGTTCACGTAGTCGATGGAGGCGAAGACGATGAAGATGCCGATGCCCAGGAAGAACACCTTGAAGAACAGTGAGTAATCGTCGACCGCCAGTAGTCCGTCGTAGAGAGTCTGGTTTTCGCCCCAAAGCATGAGCAACGACAGGATGATGATCCCGGCCAGTCCTCCGGCGGCCAGCCAGGGAAGGACCACCTTCCCGCGAACGGGGAGCAGCAGGTCTGCGGTAAAGACCAGAAAGGCCAGTCCCGCCAGCGCGAACTCCGGCGTCAGCAGTTCCAGGTTTGCGGTCAGGTCCGGCACGGTCGGTCTACACTCCCGGCAGCGTGGCGACGCTGGCGTTGATGACCCTGGTCAGGGGGTCCGGCCAGACCCCTACGAATATGAGAATCAACACGAAAGCCCCGCCGACGGCTTTCTCCATCCCCCCGGCGTCGGTCAAGTCCTGCCAGCGGACGTCGGACTCGCCCAGGAATGTCCGGGCCAGCAGCCGCAGCACGTAGACCGCGGTCAGAGCCGCGCCGATCACGGCCAGCACGGCCAGGGGCAGATAGGTGCGGAAGGCCCCGGTGAACACCATGAACTCGGCGATAAATCCGCTGAGTCCTGGCAGCCCCATGGACGTCAGGACGGCGATGGCGAAGAAGAAGCTGGTCACCCTCATGCGGTTGGACAGCCCGTTCAGCACGTTGATGTCCCGGACGTGGGCCCGGTCGTAGATTGCGCCAACCAGCAGGAACATGAGGGCCGTCATAATTCCGTGGGAGAACATCTGCAGCACCCCGCCGGCGACGCCGACCCGGTCCAGGGTGGCGATGCCCATGAGCACGTAGCCCATGTGGCTGACGCTGGAATAGCCGATGACGTATTTCAAGTCCTGCTGGGACATGGCCGAGACCGCGCCGTAAAGGACGTTGACCGTACCCAAGCTTATGAGCACCGGCATCCAATTGGCCGCGCCGTCGGGCAGCAATACCAGGCCGACGCGGATGATGCCGTAAGCTCCCAGCTTCATCAGCACCCCGGCGTGGAGCATGCTGACCGCCGTGGGAGCGGCTACGTGGCCGTCGGGCGACCAAGTGTGGAAGGGCCACAGGCCGGCTAACACTCCAAAGCCAATCAGGAACAGGGGAAACACCAGGGTCTGGAAGGTCTCGCTGAATTGGCCTTCCGGGACCAACGTCCCCAGCTCCGCCAAAGAGAAGGTTGGAACGCCCGCTGCCCCCGCCTCGACGTATACGGCCAGGATACCCACCCACACCAGCACGCTGCCGGCGATGAGGTAGAGCATAAGCTTCATTGCCCCGTATTCTTTGGTGCGCAGGAACGTCCCAAAGTCGGTGCTGCTGCCCCACACCCCGATGAGCAGGTACATGGGCAGCACCGCCAGTTCGTAGAAGAAGAACAGGAAGAAGAGGTCGCGCACGGCGAAGACGCCGAACACCCCGGAGCCCAGGGCTAGGAGCAGCACGAAGAAGTCCCTGGTGCGGTAGCGGATGGCCTGGGATATGAGCACACCGCCAAGCAACACTATGCCGTTGAGCAGCACCAGAGGGGCTGAAATGCCGTCGATGCCCAGCGAAAAGTCGATGTTGAGAGGGGCGTCCAGCCACTCGAATGTGCGGGTGAACTGGAATCCGCCCTGGTCGTAGTCATAGCGGGCGAATATCACCAGGGACAGAGCCAGGGAAGCGACGGCTACGAATACGGAGAAGAGCCAGACTTCTCTGGATGCCCGGCCGCCGGGGGCAAACATGAGAAGGACCGCCCCGGCCAGCGGGATTACCAGAAGCAGCAGCAGGGCTATTTGGTCGAATGATTCCATCACAGCCGCGTCAGGTTGACCTCAGCCACCAGAAGATAGCCAGCCCCACGGTGCCCAGGGCCATACCCAGGGCGTAGCTGTACACGTGCCCTGTGACATGAAGGCGCAGGGCAAACCCCAGGCGGCGTATGAAGTGGGCCGGGCCGTTTACTGCGAGGTCGTTGACCACGGCCCGGTCGAACAGGGCAACCAAGCCGGAAAATGCCAGCACCACCCGGTCCACCGTCCACTGGTACACCTCGTCAAAGTAGTACTTGTTTTCCACCACCCGTATGACTAGGGCAAAGCGGGCCCTAGCCGCGTGGTGGAAGTCCGCTCCTCGTACATAGACCAGAACGGCAAGGGCAAAGGCAATGATGGCCAGGATTGCGGAGAGAATCCCCAGCCACCAGGTGAATTTGAAGCCGTGGGCCTGGCCGAAGAAGAGGAACGTCCCAAGTCCGTCGTAGGCGCCGGGCCAGTTAAAGCTCACCCAGCCAAAACCGGCCGCCAGTACCGCCAGCAGGACCATTGGCCAAGCCATCAAGGCCGGGGCATCCCGGACCTGTTCAAGTCCGGGTTTAGTGGCCCCGAAGAAGGCGGCGAACATGGCGCGGGCCATGTACAGGGCGCTCAAGAACGAGGCCAACAAGGCAAACACAAGAAACGCGGCGTTGCGGTGGTAGCCGACCGCGGCCAACACCTCCTCCTTGCTCCAGTACCCGGCAAGGATGGGGATGCCCCCCAGGGAGAGCGCGCCGACGGAGAAGACCAGGGCGGTCAAGGGCATGACGCGCCGTAGGCCGCCCATGCGCCGGATGTCCTGCTCTCCCGTGCTGTGGAGCACGCTGCCGGCGGCCAGGAACAGCAGGGCCTTGGCAAAGCCGTGGGCCAGCAGGTGAAACACCGCGGCGGTATACCCAAAGGCTCCCAGGGACAGCATCATCAAGCCCAGGTGGCTTATCGTTGAGTATGCTAGGATGCGCTTGAGGTCGGTGGCGGCCAGGGCGATGGATGCGGCCATCAGGGCGGTGACCAGCCCGACGATGGCCACCACCAGCAGGGGGTCGGCATCGTAGGCCTGGAAGATGGGGAAGGCCCTGGCGACAAGATAGACGCCGGCCACCACCATGGTGGCGGCGTGAATCAGGGCGCTAACGGGAGTGGGACCCTCCATGGCGTCGGGCAGCCAGACGTGGAATGGGACCTGGGCCGACTTGCCCATTGCGCCGAGAAACAGCAGCAGCGCCGCGGCGGTCGCGACGCCCTCGCTCATAGCCCCGGTCCGGGCGGCATCGAAGGCATCGGCCATGCTGAACGACCCCACCTCTCGCCACAACAGCAGGATGCCGACCAGCAGGCCCACGTCCCCGATGCGGGTGACGATAAAGGCCTTCTTGGCGGCCTCTTTGGCGGCGGGCCGCTCGTGCCAGAAGCCGATGAGCAAATACGAACAGATGCCCACCAGTTCCCAGGCTACGTAGAGCAACAGGAAATTGTCGGCCAGCACCAAAGTCAGCATGGCCGCGGCGAACAGGGAATGGACGGCAAAGTACCAGCCGAACCGGGGATCGCCGTGCATGTAGCCCAATGAATAAATCTGCACCAGCAGGGCAACAAACGTGACCAGACCCAGCATTACCACGGCCAGCGGGTCGATGACGATGCCCCAGAAGAACTGGACGTCCCCGGCCTGGAACCAGGAGAGGCTGAAGGCGCAGGTCAGCGCCCTGGTGTCGACGCTGGTGAAGCAGTCGTTGGACGCTGGCCCGGCGCCCAGGAAGCCGGCCAGCACTACCCAAAACATCGCAAATCCGCCGGCAATAGCCAGAACCGACAGCGAGGCGCCTTTGCCGGGCAGGAACCGGCCGGCAACGACGATAACCGGCGCGGCCGCAAAACAAAAGACCGGTATCAGCCAGGCCCAATCCATCAGCAGTCGGCCCCAGCGGCAACGCCCTTGGGATGAACTGGAAATGTCGGGCGAGTAGTCAGCAAGGCTACCCTCGCATCAGGTCTATTTCATCGACGTTTACGGTCTGGCGGTTGCGGTATATGCGCAGGATGATGGCCAGGGCCAGGCCCAACTCGGCGGCGGCTATAGTGATTACGAAGATAGCTATGACATGTCCATCAAACCGTATGAAGCCGCCGATGCCGTTGAGGTGGGACGCGGCGGCAATCAGGTTGATGTTTACCGCATTCAGCATCAACTCTATGGACATGACGATTAGCACGGCGCTGCGCCGGGACAGGACGCCGTACATGCCGATGACGAACAGCGCGGCGCTGAGCAGCTGGAAGTGGAACAGGGACGGCATGGATCAGCCCTCGTCCCTTCCAGACCGGGCGATTATGATTGCGCCGACCAGGGCAACCAGCAATACGAGGGAGGCGATTTCAAAGGGTATGGCCCACCGGGTAAACAGGGAATTGGCCAGTTCGCTGAAGGCAGGACTCTGGGCCTGGGTGTCTTCAGGGGTGTTGATGAGGAAAGCCGGGACCAGCACCGCCAGCAAGCCCACGGCGGCCGCCGCGGCCAGCGGCCATTGCTTGTTATCGGAAATCCTTGGGTAGTCGCCGCCGCGGGTGAGCATCAGGGCGAACACCACCACTATGGTCACCGCGCCGCCGTAAATCAGCACCTGGACTAGGGCCAGGAACTCCGCAAACAGGACAAGGTACACCCCTGCGGTGGCCAGCAGGGACAGCAGCAGGGCTAGGGCGGCATGAACCACGTTCCTGGTCAGCACCACGCCCAATGCGCCGCCGAGGGTCAGCACCGCCAGAAGAACGAATACGAACCAGGACACGGTCAGCATCCCCGCGCGAATAAATAGTCCCGCTCAGCGTGACCTGAACGGGACGAATTTGCGGTTGAGCGATAGCAGATGCCGGCGCACATGCTTGGCTTTCCTATTCTTTACCGAAGAGCTTTTTGAAGAATCCCCCTGGCTTCTGCTCCCTGACCTTGGAGAAGTCCACCGACGTCAACAGTGTGCAACTGACGCAGTCGCAACCGGGTGGATGACGCTTGACTTTCTCCGCTGGTCGGGACTTCTTGCGCAGCGAACGGCCGGGCTTGATCCCCTTTTTCTTCAGGAATTTGTCGGTACAGTCCTGGCAGGTGCAGGCTTCCGGGTGCTTGCGGCTGAGGTTCCGCAGCCGCTCGTCTTCTCGCCTGGGCATTGGTCAGTCCCCTAGGAAATGGCTAACAGGGGTTGGCAGAGGGGAAGGTACGGATGCCGAAAGGGGCCAAACTCTTCCACCACTCCTGCTGCTCCCTTCTGTCGTTTGACCTGGTCTGCCAGCCTCAGGCGGCGCAGTGTAGATACGCTTGCGTCTTTAGTGTTCCGCCCCGGCCGCCTCTTCGGCCTCCGTCGGAGCCGCGGTCTCCGCCGGGCCCGCGGCGGCGTCTTTGGCCCGCTTGGTCGGGGGAATCCACGCCGTCTCGTCCTGAAACTTCATGCCGATTTCCAACAGGGCCGGGAGGTCGACACGGCTGCCGTTGCGCTGGTATCCGCTCATCTCGTGTTCGTGGCTCATCACAATCGCGTCGAAGTTGCAGACGTCGACGCAAATCCCGCACAGTATACACCGGTTGAGGTTGATTTCGAAGCTATCGACGATCTTGCGCCGGTGGCTGCGGCCCTCTTCATGCAGGGGGTTGTCCTTCATGGTGGCCGTCATGCACAGGGTCGGACAGTTGCGGATGCAGACCATGCAAGCGGTGCAGTAAGGCTCGTCCACCTCGCCGTCCCAGGTAAGGGCGGGAAATCCCATGAAACGCGGCTGCACCGGGGTAGGGTCGCGGCGCCTAGACCAGAAGTTGCCCGAGGCCGGGTACTGGCGCGTAACCGGCCGCCGCAGGCCCTTGATGGTGGATATTAGCGTCAAGCCCAGGCCCTTGATGCTGTTAATCATCGGCCTTACCTGGGTTTCGTGTCGTGTCAAACACTGCCGGGCAAAGACAGTCTACCAAAAGCGCCCGCATATTCACTCGGGAGATCCTCATGCCGAAGGCTCCTGGGCCCGGAGCAGTTGCTGCCTCGCCCGCACCTGGGCCGCCAGCCGGGAGGGTCCGGTCATCCGCCGGTAGATTAGATACCCCACCACCGCCAAGCCTACCAGGGACATCAACGTCAAGGACCAGGCTGGCAGGTTGTAGAACCGGTAAACGGCGGTGGTCACTATGGTCAAGAACGAGAGAGGCACCATCACCTTCCAGGCAAAGGCCATTAGCTGGTCGATGCGCAGGCGGGGGAAGGTTCCCCTCACCCAGAAGATGACCAGGATGACGGCGTAAGTCTTGGCCAAGAACCAGACTATCTCCCAGTGTCCCGACAGCCCCGGGCCGGACCATCCGCCCAGGAAGAGCAACGTGACCAGGGCAGCGACGGCGAAGGTGTTGATGTATTCCGCCATGAAGAACGCCGACCAGTGCGCGCCGCTGTATTCTACGAATGGGCCACCAACGAGTTCGGACTCGGCGTAGTAGATGTCGAAGGGGGTGCGCCCAACCTCGGCCAATCCTGCGATGAA
Organism: Dehalococcoidia bacterium; assembly: GCA_963668505.2. Taxonomy (GTDB): domain Bacteria; phylum Chloroflexota; class Dehalococcoidia; order Lucifugimonadales; family UBA3495. The sequence continues at coordinate 113,393 of CAXXWY010000001.1, forward strand.
GAAGATGGCTAGGCCCAAGGGTTGGAGCACCAGGTATGGATAGTCCCCTTGGCCGGCCACTATTTCCCGAACGTCCAACGACTCCGCCAGCATGGCCACGGAGACGGCCACCATGATTATGGGAATCTCGTAGCTGATCAACTGCGCGGCCGCCCGCAGGCCCCCCATGCGGCCGTACTTGTTGGCCGAGCCCCAACCGGCCAGCACCAGGCCCAGTATGCCCAGCACCGCAAAGGCGATGATGTAGAAGAGGCCCAGGTCCAGGTTCCTGATGGCGGCGTCCCGCGCTCCCGGAATAGTCACCCAGATCATGAACGCCGAGACCACCACGATTAGCGGGGCGGCCCAGAAGATGGCCCGGTTGGCGGAAGCGGGCACTATGTCCTCTTTCAGCACCAGCTTCATGGCGTCGGCCAGGGGCTGCATTATGCCCATGGGCCCGGTGCGAGTTGGGCCCAGACGACGCTGCAGTCTGGCCAGCACCTTGCGCTCCAGCCAGGTGAGGCTCAGCACCACCAGGGACAGGCCTAAGAACAGCAGGAACAGGGAAAGAACTATCCAGCCGAAGTCGGCGGCACTGACGGTCAACAATTGAGGGACGGCGGTCACCGGTCCACCTCACCCAAGACGATGTCCAGGGAACCCAAGACCACCACCGCGTCGGCAATCCACACTCCTTGCAACAGGCGGCGTATGGCCGACAGGTTGCAGAACGACGGCGGCCGGATTTTCACCCGGTAGGGCTTATCGGTCCCGTCGCTGACCAGATGGACGCCGATTTCGCCCCTGGGGTTTTCGGAGCGCACGTACACCTCGCCCTTGGGGGGCCGGATCAACCGCCGGCTCACGGGAGAGTCGACTGGGCCTTCGGGCATCTGCTCCAGGGCCTGTTCTACGATGCGCAGGGACTGCCTCATCTCCTCGACGCGCACGTAATGGCGGTCCCAGCAGTCGCCGTCCAGGCCAACCGGTATATCGAAGTCAAAACGGTCGTAAACCGAGTAGGGAACGGCCTTGCGGAGGTCGTAGTCGACACCGCATCCCCGTAGGCACGGGCCGGTCAACCCGTAATCAATGGCCTCCTCAGCAGAGATGGCGCCCACGCCTTTGAGGCGGGCCAGGAATATCTCGTTGTAGGTCAGCAGCCGGTCGGTCTCGTCCACGTCCTCTCTGAGCAATGGCAGGAGTTCTTGCATCATTTCACGAAAGTTGTCCGGCAGTTCTTCTTTGAGGCCGCCGATGCGGAAGTAGTTGTGCATCATCCGCGCGCCGGACACGGCTTCGAAGAGGGTCTGGATTCGCTCCCTGCCCCGAAAGCAGAACATAGACGGGGTCATGGCCCCGGCGTCCAGTCCCATAGTAGCCACATATAGCAGGTGGCTGGCGATGCGGTTCAGCTCGCAGAGAATGACCCTGGCGTACTCGGCCCTCTCCGGCACCTCCAGGCCCATAAGCTGCTCCACGGCGCGGCAATAGGCGTGTTCGTTGTTGAAATTGGCGATGTAGTCTATGCGGTCAAAGAGCGTGATGACCTGGTTGTACTGCTCCCCCTCACACAGCTTTTCCGAACCCCGGTGGAGATAGCCTATGTGTGGCTGGCAGTCGTTGATCTTCTCCCCGTCCACCCATAGCACTAACCGAAAGACGCCGTGGGTCGACGGGTGCTGGGGACCCATGTTGAGGAGCATCTCGACGGGCGGCGCCTGGTCTAGCGCATGCCGGGAAACCTCGGCCATAAACAGTCCTCGCCGCCGCTATTCCCACCGCCTGACTTTCAGGCCGCCGGGCTTGGAAACAGCCGACAGTTAAAGAATTACTATGTCTGGGTCCTTGACTGGAGCGACCTGATTACTGATCCAAGCCTCGCCGTCGAAATAGAAACCCGCGTCTATCAACGTCTCGTCCAACGCTCCCAGCCGATCGCAATCTTCAAGGTACATCGTCACCTGGGACCGCAGGGCTTCCTTCGCCGCCTCAGGCGTGTCCCCGAAAGCGGTGATGTCCAGTTCCGGGCAGACGGCCTGGCACACGCCGCGGGACCGGGACTCCTCCACTTGGTATACGACCCGGCCTTTATTTTTGGGCGGCTTGGCTTTCCTCTTGTTCATCGGCGGGCAATCATGCTTAGACCGTAAGACTATTCGGAGAACTCCAACTGAAGCTCGGTGCTGTCCTCGACGCCGTGAAACCCCGCCTGGGCCAGGACATCGGCCAGAGCCCCCTGCCCGTCCTGGGCCTCGATCCACGACCGCATGGCCTGAATAAGCTGGTCCTGGGCTTCCTGCACCGAGCCCCCCGCACCCTCCAAGGGCAACTGCTCCACCCTGGCCACGTAGCCCCCGTCTCCCTGCATCACCGTCGCGGTCAACACTACCCTTTCCACCCCTTTGGCGCTCCTAATACTCTTTGTAATCGTGGAACGGGAATTCCTTGCGTCCCGGGTAGCCTTCGAACTCTTCATACAACAGCAGCGGGGAGAGGTCGGGATGTCCCTCGAACACCACGCCGAAAAGGTCGTGGGCCTCCCGCTCGTACCATTCCGCCGCCCGCCAGACGCCGGTGACCGAGGGCAGGAGCGGGTCGTCGCAAGAGACGCGGGCCTTGACGCACAGCAGTCTCTCCGGCGAGAGAGAGTGCAGGAAATAGACCAGTTCCAAGTGCTCCGAATAGTCCACGCAGGACAGGCAGAGCAATTGGGCGAACCCAAGCCTGGGGTCGTTTTTGATCAACCGGCAGGCCCGGTCAACTTCGGCGGCGTCCACGGTGATTTGGGGCAAGTCTCCCAGCATGCCGGGCTGGGGGTCGAACTCTCTTAACACCTCCTGGGCAGCGGCTAGCAACTCTCCTTGCTGCGTCGCCAAGCCAGGGAACCCTGGGTCGGCCTGGGCTTGTCCAGCCGGTTCAGCCACGCTCCGTGGCATCCTGCATGATTTTTTCCTGAAGCTGGATAATCCCGTAGAGCAGGGCCTCAGGCCGCGGCGGGCAGCCCGGGACGTAGACGTCCACCGGCACGATGTGGTCCACGCCCATCACCACTGAATAGGAACGGTAGTAGGGCCCGCCGTTGGTGGCGCAACTGCCCATGGCGATGACCCACTTGGGCTCGGGCATCTGCTCGTACAGCAGCCGCAGCGGCTCGGCCATCTTCTTGACCACGGTGCCCGCGACGATCATCACGTCCGCCTGCCGGGGCGAAGGCCAAGTGACCACACCGTAGCGGTCCAGGTCGTGGTGCGCCATGTAAGTGGACATCATCTCGATGGCGCAGCAGGCCAAGCCGAAGGTCAACGTCCACAGGGACGACTTGCGGGCCATGGCGAAAAGCTGGTCTTTGGTGGCCAGTACTACCCCCGGCATCTTGCCGGAAACAGTCTCGTCGAACAGGCTGGGCGCGGGGAGATTTCCCTTGCCAATCTCTATTTCTGCCATTCCAGCGCCCCCTTCCGCCAGGCGTAGACTACGGCGAATAACAGGACTCCCAGGAACAACATCATGGCGTAGAAGGGCACCGGGTTGGCATGGGTTATTTTTTCCTGAACGAAAATCACGGCCCAAGGGAACAGGAACACTGCTTCCACGTCGAATATAAGAAATAGTATGGCGAAGATGTAGAAGCGGGTGTTGATGTTGGACCACCGGTAGCCGGTGGGGGGGATGCCGCATTCGTAGGAGGTGAGCTTGGCTTGGGAGCGGCGGCGTGAGGAGAGGAGGCGGGACGCCCCGAACATGGCGCCTATGGCCAGGACTGCAACAAATCCAGAAAGGGCGACCGCCGTCCAGTTCTCGGCGAAGAGGTCTGCACTGAAGGCTTGCAGAAGTACGCCCGTATGAAAAGGCATGTTGTTAAGTGAAAATGACCTTGGCGGACACTCGTTATGTTAGGTCTATTGAGGCCAATATATCACCCGCCAGATACGAGTGTCAATTGAAAAGGGGGTGACTCAAAATGGGATTTTTCGAGTCAACGGGGCAATTTCAGATAGGCCGTCAGGAGTAGTGGAAGGAACAGCCTAGATAGGGTCAAGCGAAGGTTATCTGACCAGTACTGCCATCGACGCAAAACTCAAACTGAGTTAGCACGTCCCGTCCCACTATGGCGTCCCAAATGTGACCGGACTGTCTCAACGGAAGTGCGCGCACCGGAGATGGCACGACCATATCCAACTGAGGAATGTGAAAGGCGAGATCAAATGTTGGATAAGTTCCGTCGCCGGTTGCTCCAGCTGCATCATGTTGGGCAACGACCGGCGCATCTAGGCGCTCCGCTGCTGCAATATCCACGTAAGAAAATGATGCCCCGGTATCTAATAGGGCCAAAGTCAGAGAACCGTTGAGTGTGATGACGATGCCAGGACCGCTGGAACGAAGTCGGTCCGGAGGAACGTGGTACAGGACCATGTCTTAGCTGCCTTGCGACAGGAAGATGGCGATGTCTACACCGACCTGACGGATGTAGGAAGCATGGACATCCAAGCCCATGGCGTGAGCGGCGGCGGCGGCATCATCATAAGAGTCGTAATCGTCACCCGCCTTTTCACCGCCGGAGATAATGACCCACCGGCCGTTGTACTCTCTTTCTAAGTCGGCTTTCATCCGGTCGTAAGCATCCGCCTCGCCTACTATGGGAAACTGCGAAAAGTCAGGCAAATGGGAGCCTTGCTCATCATCGATAAATGTACTCATTTGCCCGCCTCCTTTGGGACGCCCATCCGCGTATCCTTATGATAATCATAGTAGATACCGTCGCGGTATCGCAAGGGAATACACGCTCGACTGCTGGGGGCCTTAGCCCTGTGTAGCTTGACGCTCCGTAGCTGCCCCAACCTCACCCGTCCGCGTCCCGCAGTTCAGTGGACGAAATGTCCATGCGAAATACGGACTCGGGGATGCTTTGAAACAGACCCTCGAAGCCCTGGGGGATCCCAACGTCGGCCAGCATCCTGAAGCTGCCCTCTATCTCCCGGCCCGCCACCAGGAAGCGGCAACCCGCGGCCCAGATATCAAGTAGCGCCGCAGTCATAGCGGCCTGGTCGCCGCCGTAGTAACGCGGTTCCACCAGCCGCACGGCGGTGTCCCACCCGATGACGAACGTGCATCCTGGGAAGAGGGCCGCCTTCTTATGATAAGTGTCGGCGCGAGTAAGCACGACGGTTCCCTTGCCCCGAAACTGGGACAGCCGTTGCTCGGCCTCATCGGCAGTCAACGCAGGCTTGTCGACGTTGGTGACGGACAACTCGTAGGCCACGTCCGTTCCCAGGATGCCGGCCGCGGCCCGGGCCAAAGCCTCGTGGCCCTGGTGCAACGGATTAAAGGAGCCGGGCAGCAGGACCGCAGGGACGGGCTGGTCCACTGTCATTCCGCCGTCGGCGTTTACGGTCACGAATCCGGCCTCGCCGGCGAGCAACCGTTCCAATGGCGGTGGATGGGGATGCTCGCGGGTCTGCAACGAGTCGCCGGGTGTAAGCCCCAAGTCCAGTGTGTCCTGCACTCCGCAGGCCTTGGCCAGGGCCATCAAGACAAGCCTGCTGGCGATGTCTTCCTCGAACTCGCGGTCTCTCAGGCCCTTTTCCAACAGCAGGTCGTAGGCGGTCCAGCCGGCGTCGTCCCATACCGCTACCTGGCAGCGGTGTTGGCCCCGCCTGGCGCGGTCGGTGGCGATAGCGGCGGTGCAGGCCAGCCCCACTAAAGGCCCGCCCGGCGGGCCCAGGCGCTGCGCTCGCTTGTAAGCGGCCCTGGCCATGCTGCGCGCAGTTTCCCGGCTGACGGACTGCGCCGGCTCCAACCCCAGGAACTCGTTCATGGATTTCGCCCCGTAGGGCACCACGACCTCCAACACGGTGCGGGAGGCTCCGGGGCGTCCCAGCAGCCAGGCGACGGCCTGGCTTCCAGCGCCGGCCACTGCCAGAACGCCGCGGTGCGGGGAGTCATGAATCCTGGCGACTATGTCCTGGACGTCGTTCACCGGCAGTCAGTACATAGACAGGGTCAGGACTGGGAAAGGGACCCGGGGTCCCAGGAAATGGGGTTGATTTCCTTCATCCGGGAGGTGGAGAACTGGATTTCGCCCTGGATTTTGCGGTCCCATTCCTCCATCACCTCCTTGGGCAGTTGGCGGGCGGCGTCCCGCCACCACAACGGGCCTTCTTCGTTCCTGCATTCCCCGGCTGCGACCTCGGCCAGAAAGCAGGTCATATCGCCGCCGTCCATGGCATTGACCACGCGGCAGTCTAGGAAGCCCCAGCAGTCCTCCAGCACCGGGCAGCCCGTCTCCCCAGGGCGGTGGGCAATGCCGGACAGCTTGTCCGCGTCGCGGCCGGAGACTAAGCCGAAGGCCGGTATGAGGTGCAACTGGTCCCGGCGCAGGAAGTTGACCGCGAAAATCCCGCTGCGGTAGACCTGGTCGTGGGTGAAATTGCTCTTGTAAATCTGCACGGCCACCCGGGGCTGGCCTGGAACAATTGACGACCCGGCAACTGCCACGACTATCTGCGCGTTTAGCCTGTCCTGCCAGGAACTGGTGACCGCGGCCATGGGCGACCAAAGCTGGCTCATCATCGGAGCGATGGACTGGTATTGCATGGGCTACTCGCTGTCGGCGCCCGGCTTGCGGGGTTTCGCCGGTCGCGCGGGCAGTGTAGCACCGGCAGCGCCGGGGGGTCTACCGCAGGTTGAGGGCTAAGAAGATATCGGGCAATATCTCCTGACCTCGCGGGTTAGTATCTAGCCGACGGCGTGGGGGTGGCCGTAGGCGACGGGCTGCCCTGGCGGATGCGCAGCATCAGCTTGTCCCCGGCCTTCCAGGGCTGAGACGCCACGCTCCAGGTCAGGGTACTGCCGGAAACCGCGGCCGCTCCCCCGTCCAGGGAGTGGGCCACCGTCCCGTCCAGGGCGATGAAGTCCAGCGCGTGGCCCGACAGGGACACAGCGGCGCTGAGGCTCAAAGTCGTCGAGCCGCCCTCCCACTTCAGCGACCGGAGCGACGTACTCACTTGGCCGACCTTGAATGTCTTGGGTTCCAGCACGCCGTTGGATGCGTCCGCTCCAACCCCGGTACCGATGGCCACCGGGTCGAAGAAGGCCTCGTGCGCCGTGTCGGTAGGAGCTGTGACCGTCACCGTCCAGTCCGAGTAGCGATTATCCGGCTTGAAGTTGCACGGCATGTCGCTATAGTGCTGTAAGAGATAATGGACGCTGTACTCGCCCGCAGGGAGCGGTCGCTCCGTAGCGAATCCTAAGTTGTACCCGTTGGAGGGATTCTCATCGCCGTCAATAGTCACGGCTTCGAATCGCCCCGAGTCGGAACCTTTCAGCCACCCTCGGCTATACTCCGGGTCCTGTGTGTTAAAGGGCTCGTCATACTTAAAGACATTAGTGCCGGCCTCCAAGCCGGAGGCAATGGTTTTTTGCTTCGGGCGCGGCCCCGAAGGCGTAGCTCGATCAATCCGCTCCCGTAAAATCCTGCCGCTGATGCACTCTCTGAACCCCGCTATGTCATTTCCCGCTGTTAGTTCAGCCTTCAACGACGCTATCTCCGCCTTCAGTTTCGCCAGCGTAATCGTGGGAGGCGGAGACTTTGCGCCGTCGGTGATGAACTCGGGATCGCCGGACCCTCCGGTTGCTCCGCCGGCAACAGCCTCGGCCGGCAGCCAGGCCCGGCTCAGGTTGTCCACCGTATAGTCCCACGCCGACTCCAGCGGGTTGGACCTCGAGAACGAGGCGCTCTTGGTGGACGTCCCTTCGGCGGATTCGTAGGTGGTATCGTCCAAGCCGACGAACAGCACCGCCTGCCTATTGTCCCAGGAGGTGTTGCGCCCCGACAGCGACCAGTCTGCCTCGCGGCGCGCCAATGCCTCCGTCGGGTAGGTTTTGTCGCTCCGCACCACCACCAGAATCTCGTTGGGACCGCTCCCCTCCAGGTATTCGTGGACGGTGAACTTCAACTCGTGCGCAGGCCTGTAGGTCGCCGACGCGCCGGCGCCGGGAACAGTTTCAGTCCCCGCTGTCGCGGATGCCAGCGACGCACGCACTATGACATATGAATCGTACGTCAATGCGTCGAATATCTGTTCCTCCAGCGAGGGAGCGACGAACCAGGTCGAGTCCGGATAGACGTGCGTTTCCTGATCTGAGGGCGGCTGTTCTATTGTTACCGAAGTCGGCTGAGGGTCAGGCTGCACTGTCGTTCCCAACGTTGGCTGAGCACCGCCGCAGGCGGCGAGAAAGATGGAGCCAGTAAGGATAAGGCACAGAACCGGGAGAATCGAGAGACGCCATATCATATAGCTGACCGCGGTCATCGCAGTCCTCCTAATGGGTCGCATGATACTCATAAATGGCCTTGGCTCCATCCTTGTCGTTGGTGGACAGACCGCATCGCTCACGCTGAGAGCCTGCATAAGAGCACGGCTCAAGCTCCCGTATCCTACCGTTCATAATCTCCTTCCACGTCGTCCCGTGTCCCAGGCCAATGGTGTGCCCGAACTCGTGCATCAATATTGCAGGCAGGTATTGGAAGTCATCAGGAAAATCTAGCGACTCGTCAAAGTCGGTGGTCCACTCCCTCGCGTCCTCGTAGTTCCCCCAATGAGGCGGGTCCTCTATCCACAAGGGCTGCTTGTTGCCTGTATGTGGGTGTGAGCCGGTGCCGATAACGCAGGCAATGCTTACTCCGCATTTGGGGTCTTTATACGACTTGGTTTTCCGCTCGACTTCTTTACCGTCAACCACATACGTCGAGCCGCCGGCGTCTTCGTCCCAATAGCCCTGGATTACCACGTCGGCGCCGGCCCGCCCTGGCGGATGCGCAGCATCAGCTTGTCGCCGGCCTTCCAAGGCTGGGACGCGACGCTCCAGGTAAGCGCGTTGCCAGAAACTGTGGCGGCGCCCCCGTCCAGGGAGTGGGCCACCGTCCCGTCCAGGGCGATGAAGTCCAACGCATGGCCCGACAAGGACACAGCGGCGCTGAGGCTCAAAGTCGTCGAGCCGCCCTCCCACTTCAGCGACTGGAGCGAAGTGCTCACTTGGCCGACCTTGAATGCCTTGGGATCCAGCACGCCGTTGGACGCGTCAGCCCCCACGGCAGTTCCGATGGCCACCGGGTCGAAGAAGGCTTCATGCACCGCGCCATCAGGAGCGGTGACGGTGACGAACACCTCTTCTCGCTTCTTCTCCAGCTCGGGTACTCCGTCACAGATGATGTATTCCTTTGGCCGATAGAAGAAGTAGAACTTATATGTTCCTTGGGGCAGCGGGCGCACTGTGTCAGTAACTCCCGGCCATTTGGGACTGAACAGCGCCGAGTCCCTGCCGGTAAGCGCATAGTCTCCAGCCCCGGCTGGAGCGGTTGGCTCAAATTGGTCTACATATTGACGGGTGAAGGCCCTTGTTCCTTCGGGCAGGCCGGAACCGATGGCGGAGTCGCTGCGGATGTAGAACCAATTATCGGTCCCACCAGTCCTATACTGGATTTTGCGCTCCCACTCTTTCTTTAGGTAGAGGCAGTCCTGATACGCCTGGGTGCCGCCCCCCGCGGTGATTTCCGCCGCGTTCGCCGCAACTTTGGCCTTCAATGCGGCCAAGGTAATCGTAGGTGGAGCGGCCTGGCCTACTGCCCCCCCAGCGGGAGCGGTAGGCGCATCGAGAAGAAAGCGTTGGGCATTGGTTTCGCTGGACCCTTGCGCCCCCCCGCCGATTCCGAGGGCAGCCAACGCTTCTCCCATGGGCTGGCTACTGTGTAATAGTCTATATACGGACTGTGGAAGGATATTGCTGCGAAGCGATACCGACCCGCCCGGCTGGTGCTGGGCAGAGTTTCTCCAAGTGGATAGGCGTTATCGAGAAAGATTACGGCGTCCCTATCGTCCCACTGCGTGTCGCGCCGGTCCTTGAGGACGTTGGCCCGCGCAATGGCGCTCGCACTGGTGCTAAAGTATTGACCAGTATCATAGGCCACCGCCACAAGCTCGTTACCGCCGCCCCCCCGGATGTACTCCAGGACGCGGAATCGGAAGTCCAAAGCGGCGATGTACTCAGTCTCTCCTGCATCCTGTTCCGCCACCGCGGTCACCGAGCGCAGTTGTACCCTGGCAATTACATCCGCTCCCGCTATCGTCTCCTCCAACGGTGCCACGCCATAGTAGTCGTCGCCGCCCGTGCCGAGTCCGCCAATCGGCGCCACTTCTGCGTCGGAGTTGCAACCCGCGTAGAGCGTCAGTCCAGCTAGGGCCACGGCCAGCAGGGCAGTCCTGCCTGCAATCAACCTTAGCGCAATGAGGCGCCCGGTAAATGCCCCATTGAATAACCACATGCAATCACATCGTGGGCTTCAAGCAAGGGGTCCGGTTGAGTTCCGGTGTCGCTCTTGGGGTCACGGTAACAACAACCGCCGCGTGAGTCAATTTTCGCGACGCGGGGGCGCGCCGCCCTTTCATTCCTCTCGCCGGAGTTCGAAATCTATCCGGCCCTCGTCACCGTGGGCTGCGGTAATAGATGCGTCAGGGCCGCGAAAGCTACCAGTCGGGAGAGTGGTCTTCGGCGCTGTTGTTGGTGACCCGCCGCTGCCGTTCGCCGTCGTCGTCCATGATGAAGAGTTCGCCAGCGCCGAAGAGATAGGAGACGAAGGCAATGCGTTTGCCGTCGTCGGACCACACCGGGGCGACGTCGTCGGTGTCGTTTCGGGTCAGCCGCCGCTGGTTCGAGCCGTCGGCCCGCATGGTGTATATCTCGGCGTTGCCGTCGCGGTTGGAAACAAAGGCGATGGTCTCGCTGTTCGAAGACCAGGCTGGGGAATGGTCGGCGGCCTCATCCTGGGTCAGCCGGTTGACCTCAGTATCGTCCTGCCAGGTACCGTCTTTCAGCATGCTTACGACGTAGATGTCGGAGTTGTCCCCGTCGCTCCTGACAAAAGCGATGCTCTTGCCGTCGGGCGACCAAACTGCGCCGGAATCCTGCTCCGACGTGAGTTGCACCAGGTTGACGCCCTGGGGATTGCGCAGCAGCAGTCCCTGCTCCGGTTCACCCTGGGGCCGGTGGAGCACCAGCCATTCCCCGTCGGGAGACCAGTCCCCGATTACGTCGCCGTTGGAGTTGGAGGTGACCCTGGTCTTCCCGCTGCCGTCGGCGGCCATGATGTAGACCTCCGGGTTGCCGTCTCGCTGGGACACGTAGGCCAGACGCCGCCCGTCGGGAGACCACAGCGGCGTCACGCCGGCGCCGGGGTCGTGGGTCAGCCGGGTGACCGTTTCTCCATCCCGGTCCACCAGGTTCACGTTCAAGTCTCCCGCCTCGCCCGAAAGATAAACGACGCTTCTGCCGTCGGGCGACAGACGGGGGTCGAAGTCCCGGGACAAGTTGTCGGTCAGCTTTACCGTCTCTCCGTCGCCTGGGTCCAACAGGTATATCTCATCATCGCCGTCCATGTCGGACACGAAAACGATGTTGTCCCCCCCGGACGACCCGCCGCAGGCCGCGGCGGCAATAGTCAACAGGAAAGCCAGCAGGAGTCCGATGCAGCGAAAGAGTCCCACGCCCTTCATCCCCTATCCCCAGGTGTCATCGGCCCTGTGCTCCCGAAGCAGGTTACGGTCTGTCGGCCAGGGCCTCTTATTAAAATTATAGCCGGAATGACCGGCCGCTTCCCTGCTTTTGGAATAGGACTTTTGCCGGAAAAGGAGTTGTTGCCTCCCGGCCCTCAACGCCGGCAGGCGTCCAGCGCCGGGCCTTTCTTGACAAGGGATAGTCCCTTCTTTAGCATCACCAAAATCCCGTTAACCGTAGTTCCCGATAGCCCGTTGCCATGCGCTTTCACGTCTTGACCCTCTTCCCCGAGGCCTTCCAGGGCCCATTTCAGTACAGCATGATAGGCATGGCCGTAGACAAGGGCCTGGTGTCCATCCAGATCACGGACCTGCGGGACTACACCAGGGACGCCCACCGGACGGCGGACGATTACCAGTTCGGCGGCGGGCCTGGGATGGTCCTCAAGCCTGAGCCGGTGTTCGAGGCGGTGGACGACGTGCTGGAGCAGTACCCCCGGGAGCAGCGGCCGTCCGTTCCCATAGTGCTGCTGTCACCCCAGGGAGAGTTGTTTACCCAGGAAATCGCCGAGGAACTGGCCCAAGCTCCCGCGCTGGTGCTGATATGCGGGCACTACGGCGGAGTGGACGAGCGGGTAGCCAGCGGCCTGGCCACCAGGGAGATAAGCATCGGGGACTTCGTGCTCACCGGGGGCGAGCCGGCGGCTATCGCGTTGGTGGACGCTGTATCGCGGCTGACGCCGGGGGTTGTCGGTTCCCCGGACAGTGTGACGGAGGACTCGTTCACCTCCGGCCTGCTGCAACACCCCCTTTACACCCGCCCGGCGGAGTACCGGGGCATGGACGTGCCGGAGATACTGCGTTCGGGCCACCATGAAGAGATAGCCCGGTGGCGACGCCGAGAGGCGTTGCGCCGCACTTTTGAACGCCGGCCGGACCTGCTCAAGTCGGCCCAATTAACCCACGACGACGTGGCCTTCCTCCAATCCCTGGGCTACACCCTCCCCCAAGACGCAGCGTAGCAGTGTAACAGCGCCACAACCTGCCCCAGCACCGGAACCATGTCATTCCCGTAAATTCTCCTTTGTAATTCCGAGCGTAGCCGAGGAATCTCAAACCCCAGGCCGGAGCCAAGGCTCACTATTCGCCAACACAGCAACCGCCCTGCCACAAACACTTTAGACCCCTCACTCCGTTCGGGGTGACGGGAGCAGCGCCGGGGCGGCAGGTGTAGCGTCGGATTGGCGGGTGTGGCGTCCGGGCGGCAGGGCGGAGCGCCGCAACGACTACCAGCCTTGATCCCCACTGACAGACCGGCCTTGACAGCCCCGCAAGCCGGTCGTCAAACTAGAACCTGATGCTCTGCGTTCCAAGCGGCAATGACGTTTCACCCCAAGTCCCCGCCAGGCGGCGACCGAAATTGGGCGGAAATGAGCGGAAATGGTGGGGAAATTAAATTTTCGGCACGTTGACGGCGCCGTGCATCCCGGATAGACTAACCCAAGCGTCAGGCCTCGGTTGCGACGCCTGACCGGCAATATATGGCCAAACTGTTCGACCTCCACATCCACACGACTAAGGGGAGCAGCGACAGCAGCCTTAAGCCCGACGACCTGATTCTGGAGGCCGACCGGCTGGGGCTGCGGGGTTTATGCATCACTGAGCACAGCGGCCCGTGGGACCGCCACGAGTTCCAGCGCTTTGCCAGCCAACACGACGTTGTGCTGATTAGAGCGATGGAAGTGGAAACGGATTTGGGCCACGTGCTGGCCTTCGGCCTGGACAAGTTTCAATCGGGATTCCACAAGGCGGCAAACCTCAGAAAAGCTGCCGACAAGGTGGGCGGCTTCATAATAACCGCCCATCCCTTCCGGGCGGTGCTGACCCAGCGCCGCAGGCAACACGCCCTCCTTTACCAATCGGTAGACGACCCTCTGCCGGAGGAGCCCGAGGACGCCCTGGGCCACCCGGTGTTCAAGCTGGCCCATGCGGTGGAGGCAGCCAACGGCGGCACCCCGGACAAGGAGAACGACTTCGCCATGCGGGTGGCCTCGATGTTGGGAATGCCGGTAACGGGCGGCAGCGACGCCCACTCGACCCACGGGCTGGGCAAGTTCGTCACCGCTTTCGACGACGAGGTCAACAACGAGCAAGAGTTCCTGACCGCAGTCCACAGCGGGAAGTACCACCCCGCGGTGGGCCTGCGCTCCGGGTCGGTCCGGCCCTACACAGTCTGAACTGGCCGGCCAGCGACAGGCCCCGGCCGCGTGGAAAGGACGCACGGGCCGGGATGGATGAAGGGGGAGGCGGCGTAGAAATGTCCTGGTTGCAAGCCTGCCCGGCCCATTCCGCATCCCTCAACACGAAACAGCCTTCCCCGGTGGTTGAACTGTTATGACCTTGGGCGTTCCGGCGGCTTCTCCTTTTGGTTCGGTGCACGTGTCCGTGGACCTGGAAACCACCGGGCTGGACCAGGACCGGGACACCATCATCGAAGTAGGCGCAGTCAAGTTCCAGGGCGGCCAGGTAATCGACACCTTCCAGACCCTGGTCAACCCCGGACGGAACATCCCGGAGTTCGTTCAACGGCTGACCGGCATCAAGCCCAGCCAGGTAAGCCGGGCGCCCTTCTTCAACACAATAGCCGGCGAACTGGGCGACTTCCTGGAGAACCACCCGGTGATAGGCCACAACGTAAAGTTCGACCTGGGCTTCCTAGCCTCCCACGGGCTGCAACTACAGAACCCAGCCTATGACACCTGGGACCTGGCGTCCACTTTGCTGCCCCATGCCCAGCAATACTCCCTGGCCTATCTGTCGGACTATTTCAAGGTGGAACTCCGCAATCACCACCGGGCGTTGGCCGACGCCAGCGCGACGCACCAGGTCTTCGTCGAACTGCTCCGGCGGGCGGAACAGTTGGACCCCGGCCTGCTGGCCCACTTGGTCCATCTATCCCTGCGCAGCCGGTGGTCCATAGCGCCCCTGCTTTCGGGATTACAGGGCAGCCTCCCCCAAGGGACGGCCGGCGCAGGACTGACCGGCCTGGACACCGAGGCGTTGGCGGCCAGGCTGGGGCCGGCCGGAGAAGCGGCGGGCCGACAGTTCCAAAGCAGGCCTGGACGAGGACAAGATTATCGACCTGCTGGGAGCGCAGGGCCCCTTCGCCCGCAGCTTCTCCGGGTTCGAACTCAGGCCGGAGCAAGAGGAGATGCTATCCGCGGTTACTCGCGCCATCTTCCGCAGCCGGCACCTGGCGGTGGAAGGGGGGCACCGGCGTGGGCAAGTCGATAGCCTACCTGCTGCCGGCAGTGCTCTTCGCGGTATCCCACGGGCAGCGAGTAGTCGTCTCGACCAACACCATCAATTTGCAGGAACAGTTGATGCGGAAGGACATCCCGGCATTGCTGAAAGTCTTGGAAGAGGCCGGGCTAGTGGAAGAGGGTGCGGTGAAGGCGGCCCTGCTCAAGGGGAGGAACAACTACCTGTGCCTGCACCGGTGGAACTACCTGGCGAGAAGCGAGAACCCCACTGTGGAGGACGCCCGGGCGTGCTGAGCAAGACGGCGGTGTGGCTCCAGGACACGGTCACCGGCGACCGCGGGGAGATCAACTTGTCGGGCCGGGACGCGTTCGTTTGGTCGAGGGTCTCCGCCGGAGAGAAGGCATGGTGCCCCGGATTGCGGGACGGCGGTCCCTGCTTCCTGCGCAGCGCAAGGGAGCGGGCGGAACAGGCGCACATAGTGGTCGTGAACCATGCCCTGCTGTTGTCCGATCTAGTGAGAGGAGGCGGCCTGATTCCCGACTACCGCTACCTGGTAGTCGATGAGGCCCACCACCTGGAAGACGAGGCGACGCGCCAGTTGGGGTTCGGCGTCACCCGGGACCGGCTGGAGGAGGCCCTGGAACTACAGGGACGGCTGGCGTTGCAGGTGCGCATGGCATTGGGGGCCGAAGGCTTGACGTCGGCTATCAGGCGGGAAGGGGAACGGGCAGTGTCCGATACCGAGACTGGAGCAGCGGCGTTGAGGGAACTGTGGGCCCGTCTCTGGGCATCGGGAGAGGGATTCCTGGAAGCCCAGAGAATGGACTCCTCCGATGGCCCGGTACAGGTGCTGGTAGATACCCCAGGTCAGGAACAGGCAGACCTGGCAGGGGATCGCCCTGGCCTGGGAAAACCTGGAAGTGCGAATGCTGCAGGCGTCGCAGGTGCTGTCCCCGCCTGCAACGGTTCCTGGAGTCGACCACACTGCCGGCAGCCGGTGATCAGCCCGCGCTGGCTATGGAAGCCGGGAACATCCTGGACACCCTCGACGAACTGCGGCATCAACTGGGGTCCATTGTCGGCTCGCCGGACGACGGGACGATAATCTGGGCGGCGCGGGAGACATCCAACGGCGACGTCTCGTTCCACGCGGCCCCGCTGGACGTTGGACCCATTCTGGCCGAAGGGCTGTACGACCGGAAAGAGAGCGTGGTGATGACCAGCGCGACCCTGAGCACAGAAGGTAACTTCGGCTACTTCAAGGGAAGGACCGGGCTGCCTGAGGAAAGCGACGAGTTGCTGGTTGGGTCGCCCTTCGACTATCAAAAAGCGGCCCTGCTGCTCATGCCCGGCGACATGCCGACTCCCACAAACGACGGCTACGCTAACGCGCTGGCCCGGGTGCTGGTGGACCTGGGCCGGGAGTTGGGCGGCAGGACGATGGCGCTGTTTACGTCATACTCGTCGTTGCGAGCAGTGGCCAACCGGATTCGAGCGCCGCTCCAGGCGGAGGGAATCCAGGTGCTGGCCCAGAGCGTCGATGGCCCGCCGCAGCAGCTCATCGCCCGGTTCACCCACGATCCCCGCAGCGTGCTCCTGGGTACGGCAAGCTTCTGGGAGGGAGTGGACCTGCCCAACGGCGTGCTGCAGGCCCTGGTGCTGACCCGGCTGCCTTTCCAAGTACCCACAGACCCGGTGGTCAAGGCCAGGTCGGAGCAGTACGAGGACCCGTTCAAGCAGTATTCCATTCCCCAGGCCGTGCTGCGATTCCGGCAGGGCATAGGCCGGCTGATTCGCAACAAAGAGGACAATGGGACAATAGTCGTGTTGGACCAGAGAATCACGGGGCGGGCGTATGGGCAGTCGTTCCTGAAGTCGATACCGCCCTGTACGATGAAACCGTGTAACCTGTCTACAGTAGGGGCCCTGGCGGCCCAGTGGGTTGGCGCCGGCGTTGGAGCTGGAAGTTGAACAACCTTTAGACCTGGCGGCAAGCCTGGAAAGCGGCCAGTCCCACCGTTGGCGGCGGGAGGACGGCTGGTATTTCGGCGTGGTCACGGGCAACCTGGTCAAGGTGCGGCAGACCGGCGGAGGCATCGAGTTCCACAGCCGGCCGGGGTTCGACGCGGAAGTAGCCCCCCTGCTGCAAAACTACCTACGGCTGGACGACGACATCACGGCAATATACGACGAGATAGGCCAAGACCCCCGCGTCGCGGCGATGATCGACCGTTACCCCGGCCTGCGGCTGCTCAGAATCGACCCGTGGGAGTGCCTGGTCAGCTTCATTTGCTCGGCGAATTCCAACATCCCCCGCATCCACCTGGTGGTGGAACGGATGTCGGAGTCGTACGGCGAACCCCTTGCTATAGACGGCCATACAAGGCACACCTTTCCTACGCCGCCGCGGCTGGCCGAGGCCGGAGAGATGGAACTCCGGCGGCTGGGCCTCGGCTTCAGGGCGCCCTACGTGGACAAGGCGGCCCGCGTGGTTTCAGAGGGTGCGTTGAGCCTTGAGGAACTGGTGAGAGTCCCCTACCCAGATGCCAAGGCCAGGTTAATGGAATGTCCTGGAATAGGCCCCAAGATAGCCGACTGCATTGCGGTGTTCTCTTTAGAGAAGCTGGAGGCCTTCCCCATCGACGTATGGGTGCGCCGGGCGTTGGGGGAATGGTACTTCCCTGGACAGAAGACGCCGCCGGACAGGGTGCTGTTGGAGTGGGCCCAAGAACACTTCGGCAGGTACGGAGGGTACGCGCAGCAGTACCTGTTTCACGGGCGGCGATTAGAACGGCGGCAGAAGTGCTAAACGGTAAGCAGCAACTTACCGAAGAAGTTGGTCCGCTCCATGGCCTGGTGGGCGTCGGCGGCCTGGGCCAGTGGAAAAGTCCGGTCGATGGCCGGAGAGACCGCTCCGCGGTTGAGGACGGCGGTAATCTGCCGCATGTCCTCCTTGGTCCCCATAAAAGCGCCGTAAATCTGCTTCTGTTGGCTGAAGAGCAGGCCCAGATGGAGTTCGGTGCGCAGGCCGGTGGTGGCCCCGCAGATGCCGTAGCGGCCGCCGGGACGCAGGGTGCTGAAAGCCTTGGGAAAGAAGTCTGCCCCAACGTGATCGATCACTACGTCGACGCCAGGGCCGCCGGTCAAAGCCCGGACCCGCTCGGTAATGTCCTCTTCGTTATAGTTGATGACGGCGTCGGCGCCCAAGTCTGTGGCCTTGGCGGCCTTCTCGGGCGTGCTGGTGGTGGCGATGACCGTGGCCCCGACGACACGCTTGGCCACCTGGATGGCGGCGGCGCCCACACCGGCGGAGGCTGACAGTACTAGCACGGTCTCCCAGGGCTTGAGTTCCATGCGGCGGATAAGGAGGTTCCAGACAGGCAGGAAGGTGGTGGGCACGGCGGCGGCCTGAAGATAAGAAACATTGTCGTCGATAGAATGGAGATTGGCCGCGGGAACGGCCACTATCTCGGCATAGCTGCCGTCAACCGCGGTCCCCATGAACACAGACTTGGGGCAAAGGTCGTCCCGGCCAGAAAGACAGGCGGGGCACTGCTGGCAGGTCACCCTGGGGTTGACCAGCACCCGGTCGCCGGGCTGGAAAGCCCCGGCGTGACTGCCGGCTTCTAGGACGTCGCCGGCGCAGTCGCCGCCGAGAATCAGCGGCGGGGGAAAGTCCCGACGCAGGCCGCGGCCCCCTTCCCGGGTGTACAGATCCAAGCGATTGAGGCCCGCGGCCCGGACCCGTACTTTGACCTGGCGGGGATCCATACCGGGCTCCGGCCGTTGTCCGTAGGTCAAGACCTCGGGACCGCCGTGGGACTCTATGTAGACAGCCTGCATCAGGCCCGCCTCGGTCTACTCTAGGGCCTGCGCCCGTAGTAACAGTCGTCGCACAGGAAGACTATGGCTAGGGCTTCTTCGTGGCTGCCGATGCGGCCGCACTCCGGGATGTCGCTGTCTTTACTCCAAGGTTGGTGGAACCTGCCCCCGCACATCTGGCAAGAGGTCTGGTGGACGCCGTCCAACAACTCGCCGCAAATTACGCAGTACTCTTGCTCGTTTTCTTCATCCATGTACCGTGGTGCTCCCTTCGTTAGTGAGGACCGCCTGGACCAAGCGGCGTTCCTGAAGTTCGGTGGACACGCGGCCGTCGAGCTTGGCGTCCCGGAGTTCCTGCAACAGCCGACCGACCAGCGGGCCCTGGGGCACTCCCATGGCCAACAGGTCGCTTCCGTCGAGAGCCGGGGCTGTGCAGCGTAGTTCGTTAAGATAGCCGCTAATCCGCTGGGCAGCCGCGGGCGAACAGGTTAGCCTGGACACGGCCCACAGCGCCTCTGGGCAGAAACCGTCCAACTGTCGCGCCAGGGCGGCAGGAGCAGCATGGGACACGGCAAGGGCGTTCTCCAAGACCTTGACGCGCACAGTGTCCCGGACTAACCGGGCCCAATTGGCGGGCATACTGAGGCGTTGGATGACGGCTTCGGCCTGCGCCTCGGACAGAGGATAGGTTAACGCCGCCACATAGACCAGATGTCCAGGGGGGGCGATTTCACGCTGGGAGGCTGCCACGGCGGCCAGATGTGTCTCGGCTTGTGGGTACGCCAACGAAGGGTGAATGGCCCCCAGAACTCCCAAAGCAGAGAGGCATTGAAGTGAAGGCGCGGGTTCGTCTTCCTGAAATATCCGCTCCAACTCGTGCCGAACTCGGTCTGGAGTCAGCGACGCTATATGCCCCCCGGCGACGGCGTCACGGAGTTGGGCTAGGGTGTCATCTTCTATGCTGAAACCGAGCCGTTGTTGGTAGCGGACGGCGCGGAAAATACGGGTTGGGTCGTCCACAAAGCTGTTGGGGTGAAGGGAGCGGACCAAGCCGAGGCTAATGTCGTCGAGCCCGCCGTGAAGGTCGAGGACTTGCGGACGGCTGTCTACCAGTGGCAGGGCCAGGGCGTTGATGGAAAAGTCCCGGCGATGCAGGTCGTCGGCGATGCTTCCCGCGGTCACGTCGGGCAGCGCGGCGGGTTGAGAGTATGTCTCCCGGCGGGCTGTGACCACGTCGACGCGTGTGCCTTCCAGAGCTACCGAGGCGGTGGAGAACCTTGGGTGGACCACCACTTGACCGCCGATCTCGGCGGCTATTTCCTTGGCCAGTTGGGGGCCGTCGCCCTCGACCACGAAGTCCAAATCGGCGACGGGCCTGCCGAGAAGAGCATCGCGAACAGGGCCACCCGCGAGGTAAATCAACGGGGGTCCCGACAAAGCTCTACAGCGCACATAGCGCAGAACGGACAGTCTTTCGCCATCCAAACTGCTTTTCAATGCGCCCAAGGGGGAACCGATGTGCTGAAACTGCGGCGTGGAGGGCCTCCTGTGGCAGTTATTATAGCATAAGAGGCCCTTGAATCAGGCGTCGATTAGCTTAGGGAGACAAGTGCAGAGCAACCGCGGTTTTTGACATTGATCGCGGCTATGGATAAAATCTAGTCATGACGATGATCAGGAGGGGCTGAGATGTCTGAACCAGAGGTAACCACTTACTTCGACTTCCGTTGACCCTTCGTCTACAATGCCGCCGTGTGGCTGGCAAAAGTAGAGGAGATGACCGGAAAGCCGGTGGACGTTGACTGGCAGCCCTTCAGCCTGAACCAGGCCAACAGTGACAGGAAAGAGGGCTTCAAGATTTGGGAACAGCCCGGAATCTTGGACGGTTCGGACCCCACGTTGCTGGCCCACCAGGCCGGGTTGGCCGCCAAGCGACAGGGGAAAGAGGCATTCAAGTCCTTCTTCATGACGTTGCTGAAGGCGCGGCATGAAGACAGGGCGGACTTGGACGACGAGGCGGTAATTCTCGAAGCCGCAACCAGTTCCGGGCTTGATCTGGCCCGCTTCAGGGAAGACCTGGCGGACCCGGAGCTGGTAAGGCAAATTGGAGAAAGCCACACCAGGGCCGTGGACGAGTACGGAGCCTTCGGGGTGCCGACATTCGTCTTTCCGAGCGGCCAGGCGGCTTTCCTGAAAGTGTTTGTTCCTCCGGACGAACAGGCGGCCGAGATGTACGAGACGCTGTCCAAAGCGATGAGCGAGTTCGCTCACATGGGCGAGTTGAAGCGGCCGCAACCGCCCTGGCCCCACGGCGTAATCTAGGAGACCCCTTTGGAGGGCGGCCAACTGGAAGCAGTCCTGGGACTGGAGTTCAAGGACCGGCGACTGTTGGACCATGCCTTGGTGCACAGGTCCTACTCCAACGAGCAGGGATGGCCACCCTCTTGTTCTTACGAGCGGCTGGAATTCCTGGGCGACGCGGTCTTGGAGTTGGTCGTCTCGGATGAGCTATACCGGCAACGCCCCGACTTGGACGAAGGCGAGCTTACCAAGGGGCGTTCGGCGCTGGTGCGGCGGGAGACCCTGGCCCAGATGGCCGCGCGATGCCGCCTTGGTGAGTTTTTGAAGCTGGGCAAAGGGGAAGAGGCCAGCGGCGGCCGGCAACGTGAGTCGACTTTAGCGGCTGTCTTCGAAGCCGTGGTAGCGGCGGTATACTTGGACCGGGGCTATGCCGGGGGCCGGCAGTTCATACTCAAGACCATGGCCCGCGAACTGGAAGGGTTCTTGGGCGGCAACCTCCCTCAAGAGCACGCCAAGTCCAGCCTTCAAGAATTCGTTCAGGGGCTGGGAAGGCATGCCCCGCAGTACCGTTTACTGTCGTGTGAAGGACCCGACCACGGGCCGGTTTTCACCGTGGAGGTGGTGGTCGAGGACGAGGTTCTGGGAGTCGGCCGCGGGGGCAGCAAAGCCGGGGCGGAGAGGACGGCTGCGGAAGACGCCCTGACTCGGCTGGCGCCGACCAGCGCCAATGTCCGGTCCGAGTAGCGGGTTCCTTCAAAGTTCGCATCGGACGCGGTGGAAACCAGCCCTGAACAAATCCTCACAAGCTCTACTGAGCATATTGCCGCCCGATTAAGGATAACCTGATGCTGCGCCTGTTCAAGCGCGACGGAGACTCTTCAAGAAAGAGCACCGCACAGGCGGTCAAACCCACCCGCGAGCGATGGCTGGGCCGGGTAAGGAGCTTGCTGCGTTCGCCCAACCTGGACGACTCGGTGTGGGAAGAATTGGAGGAAGTCCTGGTATCTTCGGATGTCGGCGTAGAGACGTCGCTGGAGATCGTCAAAGGATTACGTAAGAGGGCCAGGGAGGACCGGCTGGGAGACCCTGATCAACTGTTACAAGCGTTGAAAGAGTCGTTGGTGCAGGACCTAGACTCAGGCGAGACAGATAACCTGGGAGACTTGGACGACGACAATACGAGCCCCTACGTGATTCTCATGGTAGGGGTTAACGGCGTGGGAAAGACCACCAGCATCGCCAAGCTGGCCTACCACCTGCAGCAAGTGGGCAAGAAGGTCATACTCGGAGCGGCGGACACCTTCAGGGCGGCTGGCGTCGAGCAGTTGGAAATCCTGGCGCAACGGGTGGGCGTAGAAATAGTCGGCCATGGGTCTGGCGCCGACCCTGGTGCCGTAGCCTACGATGCCTACCAGGCCGGCAAGGCCCGGGGCGCCGACGTGTTGATCGTAGACACCGCGGGGCGGCTGCACACCAAGTCCAACCTCATGGAAGAGTTGCGCAAGGTACGGCGTGTGTTGAACCGGCAAGACTCGTCGGCGCCGCACCAGGTCATTTTGACGCTGGACGCGACCACGGGCCACAACGGCTTGGCCCAAGCCAAGTCATTCCAAGAAGCGGTGGGCTGCACCGGAATCTTCCTCTCGAAGCTGGACGGCACGGCCCGCGGGGGAATAGCCCTTGCGATTAAACGGGAACTCCAGGTGCCAATACTCTTCATCGGCACGGGCGAGGGACTGGAAGACCTGGCGCCTTTCGATTCCAGGGAGTTCATAGACGCCCTGCTGGCCCCAGTACCGTAACCTTGACTTTGCTGTGCCCTTCGAGAGCCTCAGGGCGAACGGGGGGGCGCTGCAGAGGCGGGAACGGGGGAAGGTCGTTGTAGAGGGGCAAACGTGGAAGGGTTAACAGGCATCTTGCAGCCCCAGCGGCCCCGCTCCACTTTTCGCCTTCACCATGTTCTTGGCGGCGACGCTGGTCGCAGCACTGCCCCCTTGTTCCGGTTGACCCATGGTTGACGCTTTAACCTGGCTGCTGACCTTGGAGTTGCTGGGCGTCATAGCCCTGCCTTTGTGCTTCGTGCTGTTCCGCAGGCTTCCTGACCGGGGCATAACTCTGGCGAAGCCGCTGGCGCTGGCGCTACTCGCCTACGTGCTGTGGATTGCCGGGTTGACGCGGCTGATTCCCAATACTCAAGGGACGATCGTTGCTATTGCAACCGCGGCCGCGGTGATGAGCACCCTGGTGTTCCGGGGAACCGCCAAGGAGATATGGGGGTTCCTGAGAGAGGAGTGGCGGACTGTAATAGCATCTGAGGCTCTGTTCCTGGCCTTCTTCTTCCTCTGGTTATGGATTACATCGGAGGCTCCGGCAATTCGGGGAACTGAGAAGCCGATGGACTTCGGCTTTATGAACGCGGTGCTCCAAAGCCGGCACTTTCCACCCGAGGACCCGTGGCTGTCAGGACATTCCATCAGCTACTACTACTACGGCCACTTCATTATGGCTTTGCTGGTGAAGTTGACGGCCATTCCTTCCAGCGTGGGATACAACCTGGCGGTGTCTTTGATACCCGCCCTGGCGGCGACAGGGGCTTTCGGACTGCTATACAACCTGGTGAGGCTGTCAGGGGGAAGCAGGAAGGCGGGAATCGGGTTCGGGTTGGTTGCGCCGGCGCTGATATTGCTATTGGGGAACCTGGAAGGGGCATTGGAGTTTGTCAACGCCAGGGGTTGGGGAGGCGCCGGATTCTGGAGTTGGGTAGGGATCGCCGGGCTGGAAGCAGGCCCGGCCGGTTCGGGGGCATTCCCCGACGCTCCCAACTGGTGGTGGCAGGCAACGCGGGTAATCGGCTCATTCGAGAACGGGCAGCAACTGGACTATACGATTACCGAGTTCCCCATGTTCAGCTTCCTGCTTGGCGACCTGCACGCGCACATGTTGAGTCTGCCGTTCCTACTGCTGGCCTTGGCCGTGGTCCTGAACCTGCTTCGGTCCGAAGAGCCTCTGGAAATAGGATGGCTGTGGCGTCACCCAGTGCAGGCTATGGCAGTCTCGCTGCTCATAGGGTCACTGGGCTTCATTAACTTTTGGGACCTGCCGCTGCTCGCGGCGTTGCTTGGAGTCGCGGCCCTGATCAGGTGCTACCGGGACATTAGGAGAAACCTGCAGCAGGCGGCGCTGCGAGCGGCGGGTCTGGTGCTCCCAATATTGGCTTTGGCGGCAATTCTGTTCCTGCCCTTCTACCTGGACCTGGAAGGCCAAATAGACGGGGTACTGCCGCTCCGGGACGTGAGCACCCGGCCTTTTTTGTTCTTCGTAACCATGGGGCTTTTAGCAGTGTTAGGCGTATCGTTTCTCGTGCGCCAGTTGCCGGGGTTGCGGTTGCCGACGAGGGATGACGCGCCGCTGGCTGGGGTAATACTGGCGGCGGCGGCCGCGCCCTTTGTGGTCTGGGCTGTAATCGTCCTTGCACTGCACATTCCCAGGGACGGCGTCTGGACTGCATTGGGAGATGTTGCGTTGCGGGGCGTCTGGGTAGCGCCAGGCTTGGCCATCGCCGGGCTTGCAACATACAGCGCAACGCAGAGAATCCGGTGGGATCGGGAGACGGCCGCGGCTTTTCCACTGCTTTTGGTCGCGGCGGCCTTTTATCTCCTGGCGGGAGCAGAGCTTTTCTACGTCAGCGATGCCTTCGGAGGGGCGTTCCGGCGCATGAACACCGTCTTCAAGGTATACTACCAAGCCTGGCTGCTGCTGGGCGTCGCGGGGGTATACGGGCTGTACTACTGGGGTTTCAAACGACGGCCAGTTCAGGGATCCGGCGGCGGCGCGCCTGCGTGCGCCAGGACGCTGTATGGGTTGGGGCACTACGTCTGGGCCGCCGCCGCGGCGGTGTTACTGGTTGCGTCGGCGTACTACCCGGTTGGGGCAGTGCTGGACCGAACTGGGGTGTTGGAGCAAAGCAGCCGGTCAAGCGAGAATACGCTGGACGGTCTGGCGTTCATTCGAGAAAGGTATCCGGGGGAGTACGCGGCCATCGAGTGGCTGCGGGACGAAGCCCCTTGGGGCCGCATCGTAGAGGCGGTGGGGTCCAGCTACTCGGACTTCGGCAGAATTTCGTCCACCACAGGCCTTCCGACGGTGCTGGGATGGGAGGGGCACGAACACCAATGGCGGGGGGGAAGCGCAGCCTTTGCGGGACGGGCACAGGACGTGGAACGGATTTACCGTAGCAGCGATGTACAAGAGGTCCGGCGGTTGTTGGAGGGTTATCACGTACGTTACGTGTACGTGGGAGAAAGAGAGCGAGCGACGTATGGGGCCGAGCATCTGTCCGGATTTGGTGATTTCCTGAAAGCCTCTTTCGAGACGGACGGCGTAGTAGTCTACGAGTTTATGACGGGCGACGGCTGAATTGCAGTGGATGATGAACGAAGTGCAGACCGATAGCGCCGGCTCGTCCCGCAACCCGCTGGCCCGGCTCCGGCCAAGTTGGAAGCTTGGCTGGGTAGAGTGGGGCTTCATTGTACTGATGGCCCTGGCCCTGGGTATGAGGCTATGGGAGTTGGGCGGCCGGACGATGCACTACGATGAGGCCATCCACATATTCGCCTCTTGGAAGCTGGTAAACAGCGATGGGGCGATGGGCGGGTGGCCGTGGGTGTTCGGCGCGGACTATATTCATTCGCCCTGGATGCACGGTCCGTTTCAGATAGAGTTCGCCGCTTTCATCTTCCGCATATTTGGGGACTCGGACTTCACCGCCCGCCTGGGCTACGCCCTGTTCGGCACGGCCCTGGTGGGGTTGCCCTACTTCCTGCGGGACTACCTGGGCCGGGCGGGAGCGTTGCTTGCCGGCTTGATGCTGGCGCTTTCGCCGGTGCTGCTGTACTTCAGCCGGTTTGGCCGGAACGACATATTGATGGCCTTCTTTGCCCTAGCCCTGCTGACATTGATGTGGCGCTACGTGCAAGAGGGCAAACAACGGTATCTGTACCTGGCGGCAGCGGCGCTCGGGTTCATGTTCGCGACCAAGGAGACCGCCTACATCGTAACCTTTGTCCTGGGAGCGGCGGTGTTCTTGATGGCGTTCCCGCAACTGAGGTCCTGGGCATCGGGCCGCACCGGAATTTCCCAGTTAGCCGGGCCGGCGGGGTTTCTGCTGTTGCTGGTCACCCTGACACTTCCTCAATGGACAGCCTTGGTGAGCCTGGCACAGGACGCCCTGGGATTGACGCTGGCTAATCCTGCGGGTGTAACAACCGGGATCGTTGGCGCGCCGGAGTGGGGAGGGACCTTCATCAACTTGCCGGTTTACGACGGCGCTTGGTGGTTCCACGTGCTGGTGGCTGTGGCAGTAGTGGGAGGGCTGGCTTGGTTAAATAGAGGCCGCGGCGGCGTGGGGAGCTTCATCACCTTGGGACTGGGAGTGACGTGCGCGGCTACTGGAGCGGCCTCTATTGCCATTTTCCGTCCGCTGGACGGCGTGTGGTCATTCGGCCCGCCAATCTTGGACTTTGTGCTTGCCGGAGCATTGACCGGCGCAGGCGTCGGAGCGCTGATCCGGACCCGGCATCCGTGGCAGACCGGGGCGCTGATGTTGATATGGCCAGCCCAGGCTGCGGCGTTATATGCCTTCCTGTTCACCGGGATAGTGGACGTGGCCGCAACAGTGAACGGGGTTTTGCCCGCGGGTATTTCGGTAGAAGCCGGCGGGAATAGGGTGCCGGTAAATTACCTGGTCGCCGGCGGGCTGCTGCTGGCGACCCTCAACGCGTCGGTTTACCTGGGGATCCGCTGGCTTGGGGGGCGTTGGCTGGTTGCGGCGGGCATATTCTACTTGGTTTGGTCATTGCTATACACCACGGTGTTCACCAACCTGTCTGGGATATTCAGCGGGATGTGGCAGGGGATGGGCTACTGGGTTGCTCAGCAGGACTACGGTCGAGCGAACCAGCCCTGGTACTACTACTTTACGGCCCTGCCGGTTTATGAACTCTTGCCGCTGGCCTTCGGACTAGCGGGGTTGGTCTATTTCCTGCGAAGGCGCGATGTGCTTGGCATGGTGCTGGCGTTCTGGGCCGTAGCGACGCTGCTGGCCTACACGATCGCCAGCGAAAAGATGCCGTGGCTGCTGGTGAATCTAACGCTGCCTTTCATCATTTTGTCGGGCAAGTTCTTAGGTGAGCTGGCAGAAAGGGTAGACTGGCGCCGCCTGCCGGTTGATGCCCGGGGATTGTTGCTGGTGCTGCCGCCGATAATTGCAGCGGTGGCGGTGTACTTGGCGTATCAGTACACCAGCCCTGAGGCGAACTTCTCCTTGCCGCACTGGGCGCTGCTGGGCAGCACGGCATCGTTGGCCGTTGTCACGACCTACCTCATGAGGCAGGCCGGGCAGCGGAGCGGGTCGGCACTGGCGGCATTCGGCCTGGCAGGCCTCATGCTGGGCTTTGGAACGGTGACGGCGGTGAGGGCGGCGTACACGCACGACGACTCCAACAACGAGATGCTGGTCTATGCCCAGGGAAGCCGGGATATAAAGGAGACCGTTGCAGAATTGGACCGGCGAGTGCTGGACCGGGAACCAGCCGGGAACGCGGTGGAAGCGGACTACGACATTTGGTATCCGTTGAACTGGTACGTTAGAGGCGCCCAGAGGGACGGAGTGCTGAAGTTCTCCTGCTTCAAGGAGGAGGGAGAGACTGATTGGAACTCGAGCTGCAAGCCGTTGGATGTGGAAAGGGAGGCCGAAGCTCTTCTAGTGAGTACATCTCGAAGCGGGGACGCAGAGGCGCTTGCTGCATACGAGAAGGCCGGGCCGCTGGGGAACCTCCTTTGGTTCAACGAGGGAACGTACCGCAGGCCGGAGGAGCAACGCATCCAATGCCCCGAGGGGCGGCGTTTGTTGTTCTGCGCCCCGGAGGGCGAGGAGGCCGAGGGATGGCTGCTGGGGATAACAGGCCTACCCAGTGGAGAACAGCTTTCCAAGGACTTTGGCTACTTCAAGTCGGTGGCAGGGGACAGGGAGGCGTGGTTTGAGGCATTGGACTACGTGCTGTTCAGGAACCTGGAACCCGATTGGCACCGCTCCGAGTTCTATTCATACCTGCCTCCGTGATGCGTCTTGGGTGAAATGCTGCAGGTCTTCCGGCAAGATCGGGAAGCAGGGCGGACGTTTGCCTTGTAGCTGCGGCGACCGCTTTCGTATACTGGAATTCATTGCCGCCGCGCTCCCGTGCCCGCGCGCCTGGAGCAGGATATCGGAAGAGACAAGATAGGGTATTTTGCTTAATCACACTTGGCAGTTCTGGCTGGGGTTGGGCGTCAGCGTCCTATTGCTGTTGGTGCTGGTCTGGCAGGTGGACATCACCGAGATGCGGGAGGCTCTGTCGGACGCCAACTATGTGTACCTGGCCCCGTCAATAGCCCTGTATTTCATGGGTGTCTATTTCCGGGCGGCGCGTTGGCGATACCTGCTGCAACCGCTGAAGCCGCTGGCGGTAAGCCGGCTGTACCCGGTGGTCGTCATCGGATACATGGCCAACAACCTGCTGCCGGCGCGCTTGGGGGAACTGGTGCGGGCGTACTACCTGGCGCGGCGGGAGCAACTCAGCGCCAGTTCGGCGCTGGGGACGGTGGCGGTGGAGCGAGTATACGATGGGGTGACTCTCCTCGCATGGGCGGCGGTTGCGGGACCCGCTCTATGGCTGATGGGGGAGTTCGACGGCGCGGGGGACACCTCCCGTACCACCTGGATTGTATTAGCCCTGCTTACGGTTGCGGCGTTTGCCGGGGCATTGGCCTTCCTGACCGGGCTGGCGGCGTCGGAGCGGTTCAGGTCGTCCATCTATTGGTTGACGGGGCTTGTCCCGGAACGCTTACGGGCCAAAGCCCAAGGACTGGTTACGACGTTCATAGAGGGCACCAGCGTGCTGAACTCGCCCGGGAAGCACCTGAAACTGTTCCTATTATCGCTGCCGGTTTGGGCTTTCGAATCGTCCATATATTTCCTGCTGGTCTATTCGTTTGGAATCGACGAACATTTCGGCTCAGCGGGAACTATCGTGCTGGTGGTCCTACTGTTGACCGCCACGTCGAACTTGGCCACGGCGTTGCCGAGCTCCATAGGAGGAATCGGCCCCTTCGAGGTGGTGGCCCAACAAACTTTGGTGGCCCTGGGGATAGGGGCATCATTGGCTGGGACCTATGCGGCGTTTCTGCACCTGGCTGCGTTGTGGCTGCCGGTCAACCTGGCGGGGCTGGCGTTCATCTGGCAACAGAACCTGTCGTTGAAGGGACTGGCCGGGGTATTGAAGGCGGGCGGGACGGAACGCGAGTCTCCGGGCGACGGGCGGGCGGGCGAGACGGGCGGACGGGCAGTCGCCGGCAAGGAAGGGCACCGTTGAGGGTGGGCATAATCGGCGGCGGCGCGGCGGGGCTGGCCGCTGCCTACGAATTGACCCTGCATGGGCACTACGCCCAAGTCTTGGAATATGCCCGGTTCCTGGGAGGGCAGGCTTCCACATTTGAGATCGGCGGCGGACGGCTGGAGCGGGGATACCATCACCTGTTCGTCAGCGACAGGGACATGGCCGGGTTGATCGAGGAAATTGGCCTGGGAGACAAGCTGGCCTGGCTGGAGTCCAAAGTAGGGCTGTATCACGGCGGACGGGTTTGGGATTTCGGCACCCCCATAGACCTCTTGCGGTTCAAGCCCCTTACATTGGCGCAACGGCTGCGGGTAGGCTACTGGACCTTCCTGCTGCAGAAGACAAAGAACTGGCGCAAGTTCGAGCAGATAACGGCCAAAGAATGGCTGTCCCGGCACATGGGGCGGCGGGCCTACGAGGTAATCTGGGAGCCTCTGCTACGGGGAAAGTTTGGAGAGCGCCATGATCAGGTGAGCATGACGTGGCTGTGGGGCAAGATATACCTGCGGGTCGCTTCCCGCGGCAAAACACTGCAGAAGGAGCGGCTGGGTTATCCCATGGGTAGCTTTGGCGAGGTGTTCGATGTCCTGGGACGACGAGTGGTGGAGCAGGGGGGAGACGTACACCTGTCGTCTGGAGTAACGCGGGTGGTAGTGGAAGACGGCCGGGCCACCGGATTGGAAGCGGCGGTGGAGGGACAGGCGCCCCAGGTCATAAACTACGACGCGGTAATAGCCACCACGCCATCTTATGTTTTCACCCGGCTGGCCCCCAGTTTGCCCGACGATTACTTGGAGAAACTGCAAAGGGTCAATTACCTGTCAGCGGTAATGGTCGTGTTGGTGTTGGACAGGCCGCTTTCTGGAAAATATTGGATGAACATCGCCGATGCCGGCATGCCGTTCGTGGCCGTCATCGAGCACACCAACCTGGTGGACAAATCACTCTACGGCGGCAACCACGTCGTCTACATAAGCAACTATCCCAGCAAGGAGAGCGCGCTTTACCAAAAAAGCGGCGAGGACCTGGTGGAGGAGTTCACGCCCTATCTGCGAAAGATCAACCCGGACTTCGAACGGTCCTGGATTGTGGGATTTCATCACCACAAGGTAGACGGAGCGCAGCCCATAGTTGGGGTGGGCTACGGGCAGAACATCCCGGACCATCGGACGCCGATCAAGGGCTTGTACCTGGCTAACACCACGCAGATATACCCGGAGGACCGGGGCACCAACTATTCAGTGAGGATGGGGCGACAGGTGGCCCGGATGGTGCTGGAGGACGGGGACGCATAGGCTATATCGCGGCAAAGGACCGGTATTAGTGACCGGCAGGCCTCACCCTGGCGCCGGTAAGGTGGGAGACCGGGATTGCAAATTCCGGCGTAAATAGTAGAATCAACAGTCGGGTTGGTCCAAATGGGCAAGGGAGTGCAGGAGTCAACAGTGTCTAAAGAATCTATCGAACCGAAAAAAAGCAAAGAATCCCGGCGCAGCTTCCTGGCCAAGCTGGGCATAGGAGCGGCGGCGCTGGCAGCGGTGGCGCTGCCCTTGGCTAAGTTAGGGCAGAGCAACACGGATCAGGCGTCGGCGGCTGCGGACCAGTTTCCGGGCGAGGACTCGATCTTTCATCCAGCCCAAGACCCGCGGCTGCGGGGCTAAGGCGACCGCCCCAGGATCTGCTAAAGCGGGCATCCTGGCTCCTGGCCAACTGGAATTAGCGGCGGCCGAACTCCCGCTCCATGTGGTAGGAACTGAAGTGAATCATGGTGGGCCGTCCGTGGGGGCAGGTGTGGGGATTTGGGGTGGCCTCCAACTGTTCCAATAAGGCCGTCATTTCCTCTTCTGCCAAAGGCTTGCCGGCGCGAATGGCGCTATGGCACGCAATGGACGCCGCCAGGACGTCCTCCTGCTGATGAACGAGCCCTTCGAAGGGCACTAGGTCCAGCACGTCCAGCAAAGACTTGCCCGGGTCCTGTCCGGTCAGCGCCTGGGGCACTGATCGCAGCAAGTACGCTCCGTCCCCGAAGGCTTCCAGCTGGAACCCGTAGGTTTGCAATGAATCTCCCTGCTCCCGCAGTACCTCTAGTTGACTGGGGGACAACTCTACAGCCACTGGATCGAGAAGAGGCTGGGATGGCGTCGTTCGCTGATCAGCATCAAGTTTCAATTTATCGAACAAGACCCGTTCGTGAGCGGCGTGCTGGTCCACCAAGAACATTCCTTCGGGGCCTTCAGCGACGATGTAGGTTAGTTTCAACTGTCCCACCACCTTGAGCGCCGGTGGATATTGTCCTGGCGCCGCGGCGTCGGGCGGAGATTGAACGGTTGGCCTGGGAACGCTAAAGGCGGCCCGGGGGAAGAAGGAAGGGCCGGCAGCCGGAGGAGGAGCGGCAACTGCCTGAGAACCATTGGGCGGGCTCATCTGAGGCACGGGGGAGTGGGCAATCAGGGCCTCGCGCACAGCCCGTTGCAGGGTGGAAAAGACCCGTCCTTCTTGACGCAGGCGAACCTCCCGCTTGGCGGGATGGGAGTTAACATCCACGTCCTCGTATGGTAGGCCGAGGTTGATGGCGGAGATTGGGTAGCGTTTTTCGGGCATCAGGCCGTAGTATGCCTGTTCCAAGGCGTACGAAAGGGTGCGGCTCTGTATCCAGCGTTTGTTGATGAAGAAGGTCATGTAGGTCCGGTTGGCCCGGTTGACGCTGGGCGGGCTGATGAATCCTTCCACTGACCAGCCGGTGTCCGGGTCGTGGACGCTCACCTCGAGCATGGCGGCGGCGACCTCGGGGCCGTAGAGAACCAACAATGTTTCCCTGCCCTTGCCGCTGCCGGGGGTCGTTATGACGGAGCGGCCATCGACCGTCAACTGGAAGCGCACACCGGGGTAGACGAGGGCGTAGCGGGCAACAACGTCATGAACCCGAGAGGTCTCGGCGGCGTTGGACTTCAGGAATTTGCGCCGGGCGGGTAGATTGCCGAACAGGTCCGAGACGTTGACGGAAGCCCCCTGAGGGCAGCCCTCAGGAGTGGAGCGCGTGATGCGTCCCCACTCCGAGTGCACCCCGTATCCGGCGTCGGCTCCAGAGGAGCGAGTTGTCAAGGACAGGCGGGACACTGCGGCGATGCTGGGTAGGGCCTCGCCGCGGAAGCCCAAGGTAGCGACGGAGTCCAGTTGTTCAGGGCCCTGGAGTTTGCTGGTGGCGTGGCGCTGGAAGGCTAGCTCTACCTCGGAGCCGGGAATGCCTCCGCCGTTGTCGGTGACCCGTATCCGCTCCACGCCCCCTTCCTGGATTTCCACAGTGACACTGGAAGCTCCGGCGTCAAGGGAATTTTCGAGCAGTTCCTTTACTACCGAAGCCGGCCGCTCCACAACCTCGCCCGCGGCGATTTTTGAGGCGACATCGGGTGGAAGGATCCTAATTGGCATGGCCCCGGCCTAGAAGAGAGGAACTTGGGAACCCTTGGCCCGGTATTGGCTGTCGTCGGACGAACCGGTGGCGGCGAAGTCGCAGACGATGCGATATACCCGGTCCATTTCCTCGTCGCCGTTGCGCTGGAAGAAATAGGGGGGAACCCAAACCCCGCCAAATGCGGCGACTACCTCCGGGTAGTCGTCGATTACAAAATCTGGCTCGAAAGGGACCGACAACTCGTCCAGTCGCTCGTGGAAATGGTGAGTGGGTTTCTCGTACACGCCGCTCACCAAGGGCGTCAACTGGTGTCGTTCTACCACTTCCCATCGCTCCCCCATGCCGGACCAGATGTACACCTGGTGTTTGTCGTCGATCAGTTTTTGCAGGGTCTCTTTGGTGCCTGGGCGCAGGGTCTCGTCCAAGCCCAAGATGGTGTAGTCCACGTCGAAAAAGATTTTCATGGGCAGGTGCCGGTGTCGCGCCCCTCGAAGAGAAAACTGGTCACCTTATGGTTAATAGAGTAAATGCCTGGGAAACAGGATGTCAAGGAAGGTTTCCCGAATCAATGGAACGGCTTCCCTCTTACAGTACCGCCGTCCACGTCTCCAGCCCGGACCGGTAACCGGGTCTCTGGCTGGGTGATGCCGCGGTCGCTATTCGCCGGCCATGGCCGCCTGTACGGCCTTAAGGTTAGCGCCCACCAGCAGGCGTTCGCCCAGCCGCACCAGAGGACGCCGCACCAGGCGGGGCTCCTTGAGCATCAGATCGAGCATATCCGTCTCAGACAAGTCCTCGGCAGCCAGGCCCATCTTCTTCAGGCTGGGACTGCGGCTGGCGAAAATCTGGGAGACTCCCACCGAGGAAGCAAGGTCGCTAAGTTCTTGCCCGGTGAACGGGTCCTTGAAGTAGTCCCGCTCGTGAACCTGGACGCCTTTTTGTAAGAGCAACTCTCTTACCTTACGGCATGAGGATCAACGGGGCCACCAGTACAATTCCGCTGTCTTAGTCACGTCTGCCTCGCAATATCGCCGATTGGGTTGACGGTCAGTAGGCTTATTTTAATGCTTTGGAACGGTGCCGTGAAGCAATAACTGGCCAAGGCCCGAGCTAATCGCCGCCGCCGTTGGCCTTCTCTTGCAGTTGGTACAGCAGGTTTATGGCCTGTAACGGAGTCAGGTTGGGAATGTCCAGAGACTTCAACTCGTCGACCAAGGGCTGGGCGGGATTGAACAGGGACATCTGCTGGGCTGCAGGTGGCTGACGGTCTGCACTGCGTTGAGCGGGACCCCGCTCCAGGCCGGCCAGTACTTCCCAAGCCCTGCTGACGACGCCCTGTGGCAGGCCAGCCAACTGGGCCACGTGGACGCCGTAGCTCTTGTCTGCGCCGCCGGGAACGATGCGGTGCAGGAACACGACGTCGCCCTCCTGCTCGGCAACGGCCACGCTGAAGTTGCGAACGCCGGGCAATGATGCGGCAAGTTCGGTGAGTTCATGGTAGTGGGTAGCGAATAGGGTCTTGCAACCCAGACGCGGGTCATTGTGCAGGTGTTCGACAACGGCTCGTGCAATGGAAAGGCCGTCATAGGTGCTGGTGCCGCGGCCGATTTCGTCCAACACCACCAAGGAGCGGGGAGTGGCCCGGTTGAGTATCGCTGCCGTCTCGACCATCTCGACCATGAAGGTGGACTGGCCGGTGGCCAGGTCGTCCTGCAGCCCCACTCGGGTGAAGATGCAGTCCACCAGGCCGATTGTCGCCTTGGAGGCGGGTACGAAGCTGCCGACCTGGGCCATCAGCACGATAATTGCTACCTGGCGGATGAAGGTGGACTTGCCTGCCATGTTTGGCCCGGTGATAACCAGGACCTGCGGGCCGTCGTTGGCCAGATCGACGTCGTTGGGCACGTACGTACCTGGGTCCAAAACGCCTTCCACCACGGGGTGCCTGCCGCCCTCGATGGAAATGGCCCCATTGGTGTCCAGCGCGGGCCTGACGAAATCCTGGCGCACGGCCACTTCTGCCAGGGCCGAAAATACGTCGACGCGGGCAACGGCGGCGGCCCGGTCGGCGATACCGCCGGAGGCGGCGCTGACTTGGTCGCAAACGCGGCGGTAAAGAGACCGTTCCAATTGTTCGATCTGCTCGCGAGCGTTCAGCACCTTGGACTCGTGGTCTTTCAGTTCCGGGACGATATAGCGCTCAGCATTGACTAACGTCTGACGGCGCACATAGTCCGTAGGGACCTGAGACTTGTTGGCGTTGCTGACCTCGATGTAGTAGCCGAACACCTGGTTGTAGCCAACCTTAAGCCCTTTGATGCCTGTACGCTCCCGCTCCCGCTGTTCCAGTCCGGCGATCACTCCGCGGGCGTCGCGGGAGATTTGCTTGAGTTCATCCAATTCGCTGGAGAATCCCTCCCGGATAACGTTTCCCTCGCCCACTGCCCCTGAGGGTTCGGCGGCCAGGGCTTGGTCTAGCAAGGCCGTCACGTCCGGGAGCGGCGCCAAGCTTCGGGCCAGCCAGCCCACGGGGCCCGCGGCCCCCTTATCCGGCCAGTCCAATGACTGGCCTGTGCCTTCAATAGGATCCTTCAACTGGTCTGCGAGGGATGGGACCAGTTCCAGGCCCTGTTGCAAGGCCTTTAGCTCGCGAGGGGCGGCCGTTCCGCCATTGACGCGGGCCATAATGCGTTCCAGGTCGGCAATGCGGGCAAGCGATTGTATGACCGCGGCGCGCTTGAATCCATCTTGAAAGAAGAAGCCCACAGCGTCGAGCCGCCGGTGCAGCCGCTCCAGGTCCAGCAAGGGCTGTCCAAGCCACTGGCGCAACAGGCGGCCTCCCATGGGCGTTTTGGTCAGGTCGAGGCAGGAAAGAAGGGAGAATTGCTTGTCGCCCGAGCGTCCTCCCTGGAAAAGCTCTAGGTTGCGGCGGGCCTGACCGTCGAGCGCCATGTAGTTGTTGGTGGAGTAGACCGCCAGGGCGGCCAGTTGGGGTTTTCCGGTCTTTTGGGTTGCGGCGAGAAAGTTGACGATTGCCCCCGCGGCTCGCACTGCCAGGGGCAGATCCTGGCAGCCGAAGGACTCGAGAGTCTGGATGCCATAGTGGTCTAGCAAAGCATGCCCGGCGTCCTGCAGGTTGAAGGATGAAGGGTCAAGGTCGGTGATACGGCGGGCAATGGCAGAGCCGTTGTCGCTGCCGCCGGTCCACGATGGATGAGCCTGGGATCGAGGGAAGAGTATTTCTGCGGGAGCGATGCGCTCCAACTCAGGGACTAACTGTGACTGGTCTAACTGGGTAGCAGCGAACTGGCCGGTCGTTATGTCAACGTAAGCCAGGCCGGCGGAATCGCCGTCCTCCACTACCGACGCCAGGTAGTTGTTGGCGCCCTGGTCAAGCAATTCCGATTCCAGGACGGTGCCGGGGGTCACCACCCGGACTACGTCGCGCTCCACCAGGCCCTTGGACACTGCAGCATCGGTCAATTGCTCGCAGATGGCCACTTGGTGGCCCTTCTTGATAAGGCGGGCGAGGTAGGAGTCGAGGGAGTGGGCGGGTACGCCGGCCATGGGCACTCGTAGGTTTTTGCCCATGCTCCTGGAGGTAAGTGTTATCTCCAATTCCCGGGAGGCGGTCTGGGCGTCCTGGTCGAATGTCTCGTAGAAATCGCCCAACCGGAAGAGGACAATGGCGTCGGGGTAAGCGTGCTTAATCTTGAGATACTGGCGGCGAATCGGCGTCAAGGGCCACCTGACCGTTAGCGGACTACACCAGCGATTCTAACCCACGGGTCAACGGAGAGGGAGGCGCCTGGTGTCAGCAATCTGGGGATACGGGCCGGGCAATCTCAACGGGGTTCCCATCACAACCTTGGCTGCCCTGTCGCTTCAGGAGGTTCACTCCTTCCAGAAGCGCTCCTCTTTAAACTTCCAGCCCTGGGGCACGACCTTCGCCTTGACGGCTTCAATCATACCCGGGTGTCCGCAGGCGTAGATGAGGGTGTCGTCCTTCGGCAGCTCAAAGCGGTCCAGGTATTCTTCGAAGACGTCGTTTACCCTCCCGCCGGCGCCCTGCCAGCCGGAGTTACGATCTTCATTGGGTCGGCTGACGGTGGGAACGAAGGTCAAGAGGCCGGGATGTTCCTCCGCCAGGCGGGCCAGTTCGTCGTCGTAGGTCAGTTCGTCGTAATAGCTGGCGCCCTCCAGGACGTAGAACTTGTGGCCTGGCGCTCCCTCCTCAATACAACTGCGCACCATGCTAACGGAGGGGGCAACGCCGGTGACTGTGCTGACCATGAAATGATGGTGTACTCTCTGGTCCATAGTGAAAAGGCCTTTGGCCCGAGGGCGGAGGGACATGGAGTCCCCCAGTTCCATTCGCCACATGATAGGAGTCAATTCGCCGTCGGGCACCAACTCCACGAAAATTTCCAAGCACGGCTCGTGGGGAGCGGACACGATGGAGTATGCCCGTTCGATACCGTCCAAGCCCAGGGTGCAGTATTGGCCGGCCTTGAACTTGAAAAGGTCGCCTTCCGGCTCCAGCTTGATGACCATCAGGTCCTCAGTAACGTCTATGCGCTCCACCAGCTTAGCGGTGGGAAAACCTGGGTTGGGCTGGAGCCTGGGGGCTTTCGATTCGGAGATGGGAGCTTCTCTTGCCATGCGACACTCCAGTTGGACTAACGACGCAGGGGATTTATCTGAAACCCCGTCCGTGGGACAGGGTTGGGCATATGCGATTGGCGGCCATCGACAGCAACTCTAGGTCCGTACAACGGCTGCCTTGAATATTCTGGCAGGCACAATGTCGAGGCCCGGAACTCGCGAGGCGGGGTCCATCTCCTCGCTGGCGGCCATGTCCAAGGCCAGCTGGCCGAAAAGGGATGTGCTGGCTACTACACCCGGGGACACCGAGTCCAACAGGCGGGCGCGGCCGGCCAAACGCAGTCCCGCCGCCTCCAGTTCCACTTCGTCTCCCTCCTGGATGTCTTGGGCGGCGGCGTCCCTGGGATTAAGTTCCAGCCAGACCTCCCTGACAATACTGTTTCGTTTCCCTTTCACCACTTCTATCGGGCGGTCATGCTGCAGCAAGACCCGCCCGGGCACGTACCAGTAGGGGTAATCGGAGTCAGAAGAGGGCTGCCCGACTCGGAATTGTGGAGTTTCGATTTCGGCTGTCCCAGAGGGGAACCGTTCTGTGTACATGGTCTGCGTTCCGGATGGGTTTTCGGCATCGCAGGGCCACTGGATTCCCGGATGTTCGCGGCCCGAGTAGAGCACCTGGGTTGGCTGGGGGCTCTCCAGGGTAGTGCGGAACAACGTTGGGCCGGGTTTGTCTAAACGCTGGTACGAGACCCCGGCGTAGATGGGCGTCACTTGGGCGATCTCGCGCATGACCTCAGACGGGGCGGCGTATCCCAGACCCCCGGCTCCCATGAGACGGGCCAACTGGCAGAAGACCCAGCTTTCCGATTGACGTTCGACTCCGTCCGCCGGCAGGACCCGATGTAGCCGTTGAATGCGGCGTTCCAGGCTGGTGAAGGTGCCTTCTTTCTCGGCAAAGGTGGCCCTGGGCAGGACTACCGAGGCCCTTTCAGCGGCGGGGCCCAGGAAGGTGTCCACTGCCACCAGGAAGTCCAGGTTGTCCAAGGCGGCCAAGCCGTCGGCAAGTTTCCAGTTTTCCAGATCGGCGCTGTCGCCGACGATGAGCATGGCCTTGACGCTTCCGCTCCGGGCAGCCGCTAGAGCGGAGACGGCCCCCAAGCCGGGATTGGGCGGCAAGGTGCATCCCCACGCCTCTTCCAGGCGTCCGCGGGCGTCGTCGTCAGCCACCATGCCGTAGCCGGGGAGGCGGTCGGGCAGGCACCCCATGTCCCAGGCGCCTTGCTCGTTGGCGCCCCGGCGCATGGGATACAGCCCGGCGCCGGGCTTGCCGACGTTGCCGGTGACCAGGGCCAAGCCTACCAGGCTGCGGACGCAGTCCCGCTGAAGTTCGTCAGGTATGTTATCCAGGGCGTAGACTATGGCCGAGGCTCCGGCCTGACCATAGAGGCGAGCGGCCTCTGCCATGTCCTCCAGGGAAACGCCGGTGACGCGGGACACCTCGTCCAGGTCTAAGCCATGGAGGACGTAGTGCAAGGTTGCGGGGCTTTCGCAGTTCCGGTCCATCCAGTCGGACTGCTCTAAGCCCTGGTCAATCAAGCACCTTAGGATGCCTCCCAGCAGCATAAGTTCGGTTCCCGGGGCAGGGCGTAGCCAGAGTCTGGCGTAGCGGGTCAACTCGACTTCCCTGGGGTCTATGACCACCAGGTCGGTGTTCTTGCGGGATGCTTTCTTGATGGGAACGCCCACGACATTCTGTTCCTCGGTTATGTTGCTGTTGAACACCAATATGCAGTCGGACTGTTCCAAGTCCCACACGGAGTTGGTGGCGGCGGGGTATCCAAGGGAGCGCTCCAATGCCAAAACCAACTCGGGTTTGGTGTTGGAGGTCTGGTCTATGTTGTTGGACTGCATTACCACCCGGGCAAATTTCTGGGCGAGGTAGTGGTCTTCATTGGTGCCGTTGGGAGACGTTAGCAGGGCAAATGAGTCTCCGGTAAATTCGGCGAGTCTGACGGCAATAAGCTCCAAGGCTTCGTCCCAAGTCGCTTCGCAAAGTTGGCCGTCTCGTCGCACAAAGGGCGTGCTGAGCCGGCTGCGGCTGTTGACGAATTCCAAGCCGAACTTCCCCTTGAAACAGGCCTGGCCACGGTTGGCGGGGGAGTTAAGCTCCGGGACGGAGCGGATGAACTGGCCGGCCGCGTTGAGTTCCAGGTTCAACTGGCAGCCGACCGGGCAGTGGGGGCACACCGTGCGCTGGGCGCTGGCGGCTTTCTCCCATTTGTGGTCGCTTTCAACCAGTGCCCCAACAGGGCAGACATCAATACAGGACCCGCAGAACTCGCAGCCGGATTCCAGCAGGGAGCTGCCGAAAGAGGTGCCCACCAGGGCTATGCCGCTGCGTTGGGTGAAGCCGATGGCGTCGTCTCCGCGAAGCTCCTCGCAAGCCCGGACGCACCGGCCGCAGACGATGCAAAGGTTATAGTCCCGGTCGTAGAAGGGATCGCCCAACTCCAACGGGATGTTGCGGTACTTGTATTCCAGGGGCGATTCCAGGTCGACTCCCAGGTAGCGGACCGTGTCTTTCAACTCGCACCGCTCGTTCTTTGGACAGGTGACGCACCGGTCGTTGACGGAGACGTGCCGGAGGCACACGTTGGTGGGGCCGCAGATGTCGATGCGGTGGCAAGTAAGACAGCCGTTGGGGTGCTCGGCAACCAGCATGTCCATCACCGACCGGCGCAATTCGTTGACGTCGTCGGTCTCGTTGCGGATTTTCATGCCGTCCTGTACGGGCAAGGTGCAGGAAGCTGGGTAGCCGCGACCGCCCTCGACGCCAACAACGCACATGCGGCAGGCGGCAAAGGGCTTCATGCCGGGGTGATAGCAGAGGTAAGGGATGTAGACGCCAGCGTCGATGGCTGCCTCTAGCACCATCTTGCCGGGGGTCGTCTTGACCTCTATGCCATCAAAGCTAATGCTGATTTCATCGGCCATATAAAGCAGTTACCTCCGGGTCTGCCGGGGCGAATAACGGGGCTCCAGGCAACGGCCGGTGGGGCAGGTCCGGTCTATTATGTGGGCCTGGAACTCGTCGCTGAAGTGCCGCAGGGCTGAGGCCACCGGGTTGAAGCCCAGTTGGCCGTGCCCACAAAGTGAACCGGACTGCATGTCCTGGCCAACGCGGCGCATCAACTCCAGGTCCTCGGGCACTCCCTCCATGCGGCAGATGCGCTCCAAGACTTCCAGCAAATGGCTCATCCCCATGCGGCAGGGAAAACACTTGCCGCATGATTCATACTGGCAGAAGGCGATCAAAGCCCGGGTCAAGTCTACCACGCAGGTGTCCTCGTCGGCTGCAATGATCCCGCCGGAGCCCAGAATGGCGCCAGCCTCCCTCAGTACCTCAAAGTCCAGGATTATGTCCACGCTCTCGGCCTTCAGGACGCCGCCCAATGGACCGCCGGTCTGCACCAGTTTCAGGTCTTTTCCCCCGGGCACGCCACCGGCAGCTTGGTACAGTACGTCCTTCAAGTTAACGCCCAACGGGACCTCGATCATGCCGGTGTAGTTGAGCGCGCCGGAGAGACAAAGGATCGCTGTGCCCTTGCTCTGTTCATGGCCAATCCCGGAGAACCATTCTGCGCCGTTGGCTACTATCTCGGGGACGTAGGCCAGTGTCTTGACGTTGTTGATATTTGAGGGCTTGCCGAACAAACCCACCTGAGCCGGAAATGGCGGACGGTACCTGGGCATGGCCCGGTGGCCTTCAATGGATTCCATCAGGCCGCTTTCCTCGCCGGCAACGTAGGAATCGCCGGTAAGGGCCACTTCTATGTCAAAGTCAAAGTCGGAACCCAGAATACCGCGGCCAAGCAGACCCATCTCCTGCGCCTGGCGAACGGCGGCGCGGGTCTTCTCTATCGGGCCGTCGTGGCCGTGGCGGATGAAGACATAACCGTAGGTGGCGCCGGTGGCGTAACCGGCCAGAATCATCCCTTCTATCAAGGTGTGGGGGTCGCTCTCCAGAATGCCCTTGTCGTTGTAGGCGCCGGGGTCTCCCTCCTCGCAGTTGCAAAGGATGTACTTTACCGGGGCGTTGGACCCGGCCAGGAAACGCCACTTGGTCCCGGTGGAGAAGGCTGCGCCGCCCCGCCCGCGAAGCCCGGAGCCGGCGACCTGGGCCAAGGTCTCTTCGGGGGTCATCTGGGTGAGAGCCTGGTGCAGGGCCCGGTATCCGCCGGTGGCCACATACTGGTGTATGTCCCGTGGGTCTATGTTGCCGGCGTTGCGGAGAGCGATACGGGTTTCCATGGCCCGCATGGGGTGTCGGCTCAGGTCCAGCATGGACGACGCATCGCCGTTCGACAGCCCCGCTCCGTCACCGAGATATCCCCAAGCCAAATCTAGGTCAGGGGAGCCGCCCGCGAGGTGGCGTTCGGCGATCTGGCGTGCGGTCTCGGGGGTGACGTTGGCGTAGAAGACTCTAGGCCCGCCCGGGAACTGGACGTCGACCAGAGGCTCGGCAAAGCACAAACCCAGGCAGCCAACCCGGCTGACGCTGGCGGGAATGTTGTTGCGGCCCAAGGACTCGGTCAACGCCTCGAACACCTCATCAGCGCCGGCGGCTTGGCCGCACATGGCTGATCCGATACGAACCCAGGGGCGATCTCCAGCGTTAAGCGCCTGCCAGCGAGACTGCGCCTCCTGTTGGAGTTCCTCGAAGCTGACTGCCATCAGTGGGACGACCTTGGACCAGAGACAGGGTATGCCATAGGAACGTTGGAGTTAAGCAGCAGGGCCAACGCGATCATGCCGCCCCGGCTAGGGGTTGGTCTCCCCGGCAGGGCCGGATTCGTCCAGAAGTTGGACGACTCTGGTCCGGGCGTCGGCGGGAGTCATCCGGCCTGCAAGGTGATGGTCTACCGAAATCACCGGCGCCTGGGCGCAGGCGCCCAAGCAAGTGTTGAGCCTGACGCTGACTTTGCCGTCAGACGTGTCTCCCTCTTCCTGCAATCCCGCAGCGCCCAAGACGGCCTGTATCACCTCTCGGGCGCCGGTCAGGTGACAGGAAGCGCCCCAGCACACTTCCATGCGATGCAGGCAGGGCGGCTCAAAACGGAAATTGGGATAGAAGGAGGCTACGGCCCAAACGTCGTTGATGGTAGAGCCGGTGAAGTCGGCCACTTCATCCACGGCCTCTTTAGGGATGTAGCCAAGTTCATCCTCTACTGCAAGGAGTGAAGATAGGATGGTCTGCGTCGGCTGGGTCTGGCCTCGAACGGCTTTGGAAATGCGTTGTTTGAGCCCGTCCATGCGCCGGGGTAGACCCTCCTAGTCCCTCAGCCCTTTGCGACGCCGTCGGCGCCCAATAATATGCTCTCGACTTTGGGCGCTATGGCTGAAGCCATGTCTTTACATTCCTGGTCGGTGAGGCTGGACAAGGGGTGGCGGGCAACGACAAAGTCAAATCCGGGGACTCCCATCATCCGGGTCATGGCGTTGGCGGTGTTAAGAAACACGTGAGTAATTATTGACGCGGTGGGGATGCCAAGCCGCTCCATTTCTATCCCGTCGTGCACACTGCACGAACTGCAGGAGCCTCAATCACCAACCCCGGTGATCAAAACGTCGACTTGCTCCAAAGCCTCTTGCACCACGTCCGGCTTGGGGGGCAAAGAAGCGTGGTGCTTGCTGAGATAGACCACGTCTCTCAGTTCGTACTTATCTTTGAGCAAAGAGCCAAGCTCGTAGAGTACCTTGTCGGAGTTGGCCTTGCGGTTCTCCATGAGCCCCAGGGTCTTGCCAGCCAAACTCTCGGGCCTGGGGGACAGGCGGAAGGGACCGCGCTCCAGTGTCGCGCCTTGGGGGTTGACCAGCCGCATGTTTCGCACTGCTACGGTCTCCGCCATACAGGCCCTCCCAAACACGGTTTCAAGGGGTTCCGTCCGTTGCTTCTATGATACACGGCAGCAACAGTTTTGCAAGCTATGCAAGGGATCCCCAATTACCCCGGACGGCGGCCTTCACAGTGCCGGAAAGTCTACTTTCCGGGTGCGTATCCTATAGTGCACGGTGTCGATGATTGCGCTGTACCGGCCTCCGGTGCCGCCGGCCATCAGGACCAGGATGTCATCTGGATCCTCCGCACAACGGCGGATTACCTGCTGTGCGCTAACGTCGACAGGGCCTTTGGCTACCCCGAGGCGGACCAGGTCGCCCAAGGAACGTGTTGCGTGAGTCATGAGGTATTCCTGGATGTCCCGGCGGCTCCACCCGTCCTGTTGCAGGGTCAGGGCGTGCTCCGGGCCTATCACTATGACCCATTGGGCCGGGAAGCGGTAGACCATGCA
Organism: Dehalococcoidia bacterium; assembly: GCA_963668505.2. Lineage (GTDB taxonomy): Bacteria > Chloroflexota > Dehalococcoidia > Lucifugimonadales > UBA3495. The sequence continues at coordinate 157,113 of CAXXWY010000001.1, forward strand.
TGCCGACTTCAGGGTGTCGGACAGGGCGGCCAGGATGCTCTCCCCGGTCTGGCCGAACGAACTTTGGACGGTAACCGGGTTATAGGCCACGGCGACAGTCACGCAGCTGTCACCGGGATGAAAGCCGCGGCTGACGTGCAGCGGTTCCCACGGCGAGTCCTCCTCGTTTTCGGCGATGCACAGTGAAAATTTACCAGGATTGCCCAATGTACCCCGGTCCAGTATGCCTGGGCGGGCGTCGAAGCCGTTCATGAAGCACAATCGGACCGCGCGGCCCAGACTGGCATTGGCCCGATTGCCTGGGCCGAATACGCCATCTTGGAAGTTGGCGTCAATCCGCCGGCGTATGGGGCCGTTAAGAATCATCAAGACGGATGGCGAACTAGTCGAGGACGCCGCCATGTTTACAAAGTTCTTCTCCTCCTCCAGGGATCTCAGCGCGGTGACCAGGACGGGGAAGTATTCCGGCAGGCAACCGGCCATAACGGCGTTGGCGGCGGCATTTTCTGCCGTGATGACCCTCCGGCGCATTTCGAGGGACAAGAGGTCCTCTTCGCCGGTCATGCCAACGGATTCCAACATTTCGCGGACTTTGTAGTCGGCGGGAGGGACCACGGGCAGGCCGTCGGTCCAGCCCATGCGGTAGCACTCCTCGATGGCCTCTATGGTATCGCTGGCTTCCACCAACGGGGAGCGTTGGGGTTCTGAGACCATGGCTGAGCCTCCTCCTTCTACGGACCGCTATTGACGTTGCCGGGCAGCGATCACAAGACCTGCCAGTAACGCCTGCCCTCCAGCCGTACTATCTTGCCGATATTTCCCATGGGGTGGAAGTGTCCGGCGGCCACCGCGTAGTCCTCTGATTCGGCACGGTCCAACAGGTCCCGGCGGCTCCTGCGGCTGGCGTCTTTGTCCACGTCCACACCGGCGGTCCACCCGGGCTCGGAGACCTGTACCTTGTTGTGCAGCACGTCGCCGACGATCATTGCCTTTTGTCCCTGGGAGTTAATCAGGACGACCTGGTGCCCCGGAGTATGGCCCGGAGTAGGCAGAGTGACGACTTCATCTGTAACGCGATGCGCTCCTTCGATTAGGTCCATCATTCCGAGGTCGACCAATGGCTTGACCTGGGACTCTATGTATGGACTGGCGGCCAGCACTTGGGGCCGGTTGAAGTATTCCCAATCGAGCCTGGGTGCGAGGTGCCGGGCGCGGGGAAAGGTGGGAACGGCAGAGCCGCCGGAGTAGTCCAAGTTCCAGCCCACGTGGTCGAAATGAAGATGGGTGTGGATGACGACGTCTACTTCGTCGGTGGGAGAGTCACCGACCGTACTCGTCCGGCCGCCGGGGCGCAGAACTGGGCCTAGCTCTTGGTACAGATTGCCGGTGAGGTTGCCGCGGGAGGGATGGGGGCCGGGCCCAATGCCCGTGTCCACGAGGATCGTGCGCCCTTGGGAACGCACCACCCACACACCGTAGTAAAGTTGAAGCTGGCCCTGCTCCAGGGCGTCCTGGTAGGGGGCCCAGTCGCCGGGAGAGATATCTTGAAACATCAACTTGGGGTTTCTGGGGGGCGGCACCATGTCAAGGACAGCGATGACTTCTGCGTTACCCACGGTCAGCCGGTTAGCCATGCCGCCTCCAACTTAGCCTGAGCTTTGGGGATCGCCGGATATGGGCCTAGTACTGGACCAGTGAGAAGACGCCGTAGCCGTCAAGGCGCCTCCGGCCCTGCAGGTCGAGCAATTCTATGACCACGCCGATGTCCTGGATTACCCCGCCGGCCATCTCCACCAATTTAGCAGAAGCTTCCAAGGTCCCGCCCGTGGCCAGCAGATCGTCCAACAACAATACCCTTTGGCCAGGGGTCACTGCATCGACGTGAATCTCCATAGCCGACTTGCCGTATTCCAGCGTGTATTCGGCCCGGTGCGTTTTCCCCGGAAGCTTGCCCTGCTTGCGGGCGGGCACTATTGGAACGCCCATTTCGTAGGCCAGGGGAGCGCCGAATACAAACCCGCGGGACTCGACGGCGACGACGACGTCTATTTTGCTGTCCCTGTAGCGGTCCTGGAACCTGCCGATGACATGCCTGAAGGCATCCACGTCTTTCAGAAGGGGGGTTATGTCGCGAAAGAGGATTCCAGGTTCGGGGAAGTCGGGAATGTCCCGAATGTACGACTTAAGTTCCATGCAATCGTGACCCCCAATATGCGGCGTTGCCGGGCCGGGAGAATGGAAGCGGCTACGGCCAGCCTCGGCATGCCGCCAGAAGTTTAGAATATGGGGTTGACAGCGTCAAGCAATGGTCGAAGGGGTCCAGCCAACTTGTTCTCGCACAACATATGGCACAGGGTAGATAGAATGATATATGGCAAGAGTAGAAATACGGAAGATAATAGAGACGTGGAAAGCATGTGGAGAGAACTATTCGGAGACAGCCAGGCGTTGGGGATAGATCGAAGGACAGTGAGGCCCTGAGTGGAGCGAGGAAGACAACCTTGGGGGTATGTGCGCTGGCAAGGGGTGATGCGGCGTTCAACGGCGCCGAAAGCGGCCCAATAGGGCGTCGAAGATAGAGACGGCAGCCCAGGTGATGGCATGGCGGGAAGCCACTGGCTTCTGCCGGGAGAAGCTGGCGGTGTTAGCCCAGGGCCGAGGATTGAAGGTCTCCTCATCGACGATACACCGGTATCTGAAAAAGTCCGGGTTGGTCCGACCCATCACCAAACGGCGAAGGCCTTTATTCCAGAACGGCCGGGTAATGAGGCCCCGGACCGGGATATCTTCAGATGGACGTGAAATACGTTACCCCGGAGCTCTCCGGGCTGCCCTACACCTGCTACCTGTATGCGGCCATGGATATCTACTCCCGATACAAGGTAGAACTGATCCTGCCCAACTCAACACCTTGTACCAATCCTATCTATGCACCTACAACACTATACCCCCGCATTTGGGCATCAACATGCTCACACCTTTGGAGGCTGTCCACCTGTACCATAAGTCCTGAGAGATTAAGAGCAAGTTGTTTTTGACCGGCCGGAGTGACATAATACCGGGGCTTGTATGGTTGGCGTCCCTCTTGGGGTTCGCAATCCGTGCGGGGCCGCATCCTATGATTCAAACCAAACAATCCAAACCGTAGGTGACCCTAGAATGAAGATATCGTGCTTACAGGAAAATCTCAGCCGGGGGCTGGCCGTCGTGGGGCGGGCCGTCGCCACCAGGGCAACGCTGCCAGTGACCCAGAACGTGTTGCTCAGCGTCGACCAGTCGATGCTGAAGCTCTCGGCGACCAACCTGGAGATTGCCGTCACCACCTGGACGGGGGCGATGATCGAGGAAGAAGGGGCGGTGACGGTCCCGGCCCGGCTGTTGACAGAGTTCGTCAACGCCTTGCCCAACGACCGGATAGACCTGGAGTTGGAGCCGGGCAGCGGCGTCCTGAAGCTAAGCTGCGCCCGGTCCCAGGCCAATATCCACGGGACTGACGCCAGCGAGTTTCCGCCTATTCCCACCGTTGACGGCGACATGGCGGCCCAGGTGGACCCGGCGGCGCTGAACACCGCCATATCGCGGGTCGCATTCGCCGCGGCCACGGAGGAGTCGAGGCCGGTGTTGACCGGCGTGGAAATGAAACTGGAAGGCGACCGGTACAGCCTGGCGGCGGCCGACGGGTTCCGGCTGGCGGTGCATCACGGCTCGCTGGCGGCGCCGGTGGAGTCGGAAATCAAGGTGATAGTGCCGGCCCGGACGCTGAACGAGGTCAACCGGCTTCTGGCCGACCGGGAAGAGCCGGTGGAAATCATGATGGCGCCGGCCAAAGGGCAGGTGATGTTCCGGGTGAAGGGGGCCGAGACCATCGAGGTCGTGTCCCAGCTGCTGCAGGGGGCTTTCCCCAACTACGGGCAGCTAATCCCGGAGCGGCACGACACCCGGACGACGCTGGACCTGCCGGAGCTTTTGCGGGCGGTGCGCACCGCGGCGATTTTCGCCCGGGACGGCAGCAACATAATCCGGCTGGAGATGGGGCCCAACCCGGCGGGCGGCGACGGGGGAACGGTGACCGTCTCGGCCCGCTCTGAAGAAGTGGGAGACCACCAGGGCGAGGTGGATGCCGACGGCATAGCGGGAGAGGCGGGGAAAATCGCTTTCAACAGCCGCTACCTGCTGGACGTATTGTCGGTGCTGGAGCGGGGCAAGATAGCTTTAGAAACGACCACGTCCTCCAGTCCCGGCGTGTTCAAGCCGGTGGACTCGGCGGACTACGTCCACGTGGTCATGCCGATGTTCGTGCAGTGGTAGGGGGCTGGCGGGCCGGTTTAAACGACCCATAGGCCACAATGACCTCTAGCCCAGACCAGGACCGCACCCACGAGAGCATCATCAACGGCGAGTTGGTCCGGTTGCTGCGGGATAGGTGCGGCTTGGACGCCGTCGCCGAGACGCTGCGCGATAGCAAACGACCCGATATCATCGTGCGTCTATCCGCGACTTCAGTGATGTTGGAAACCGAGTTGGAGCCGGCCGCGACCGTGGAAGCCGACGCTCTCTCCCGCTTTGACATGGACATAGAGCGTTACGTCTTTCAGCAAATACGAGGTCTGGATACACCGTTAGTCGTCTCGGCACAGGATATCTAGAGGACAGACCTTAGATATGGCAGTCAATAGAGACAAGCCAGATAGATGGAAGGAAGATATTGCCCAGTCGGTGGATATGTATAACGACTGGTTTCTGCGGTTTGCTCCTGAGGCTTACCGGGCAACCAGGATTCGGACTACAAATGACGTCGAAGATGCCCTGAAGGCCACTGACAACCTAACTAACATCGGTATTGCGTTGCTTAGAAGGAAACCCGGTGTCCTTCCTACCTTGAGGATGGCGACCTGTCCTCCCCTCGCGGTTGACCGGCTCATTGGCCTTGCCGGTGTATCGTCGAACTTGGTCAAGGTTATGGAAAAATCCGACAAACTGCCGCCTCGGATGTCAGGGCAACAAGCAGACATAGCCCTTAGGGAAATAGCAAAGGTCATCCAGAGGATGGCTGACCCGGACATTCTCGTATGGCTTGAAAGAGGGGATACCCCGTCTGAGTTGGAGCGGTATCGAGCGGCAACAATTATCGCGGACCGATTATGTGGGGCCGTGGCGAACCCCATCATAAGGAACTCCCAAGAAGAGCGGCAGCTTGATGCTATCGCAACTTGGCTTGATGAACGAGGCTACACCAGTCTTCCGGCAGAAGAACAGAGAAGCTACGACTCTATGCCCCCGGGAAGTTTTTCGTTTCGAATGAATGTGCCAGCCGAACAAGAAGGGACCGGGCGCCCGGTCAATATACCTGTGGATGCGGTCATCATGCCCAAGACTGCTGAATCGGGAGATCTGCCGCTACTTGTGGAGGCCAAGTCTGCAGGCGACTTTACCAACGTCAATAAGCGGCGCAAAGAGGAGGCGACGAAGGTGAGCCAGTTGCGCCATACCTACGGAGAGGATGTGAGATTCGTGATGTTTCTTTGCGGCTACTTTGACAGTGGATATCTGGGATACGAGGCGGCGGAAGGCATCGACTGGGTATGGGAACATCGAGTTGAAGACTTGGGAGAGCTTGGGCTCTAAATGATAAACGCTGTTACCGATGCAGAAGAACGTCGTCTTGCGATTCAAGTCGAACTTGATGCGACTAAAGATCAGGCTGAACGGAATAGGCTGGGGCAGTTCGCCACACCCACCGATCTCGCTCTGGAGATCCTTGAGTACGCTAGACACCGAATGGGCGAGACCCCCGCTGTTCGGTTTTTAGATCCGGCTATCGGCACTGGTGCTTTCTTTTCAGCCCTGCTCAGGGTGTTCTCGACGAGCCAAGTGACAAATGCAGTTGGCTACGAGCTAGACCTTCATTATGGTAAACCTGCGGCGAGTCTGTGGAACGACACAATCTTGGATCTTCGTCTGGAGGACTTCACTCTAGCCGCGCCGCCTCCGGAGAAGGACAGGTTCAACCTGCTCATCTGCAATCCGCCTTATGTACGGCATCACCACATACAGAGTGAGGAGAAACGACGTCTAAAGGGTCTCATATGGGAATCATGTGGAATTGACATGAACGGACTTGCTGGCCTCTACTGCTACTTCCTTGGCTTGTCTCACCGGTGGATGGAGAATGACGGACTTGCGGGTTGGCTGATACCGAGCGAATTTATGGACGTCAACTACGGTGCTTCCGTGAAGCGCTACCTTCTGGATAGAGTAACCTTGCAGCACATCCATCGGTTTGACCCCAACGAGGTGCAGTTTGGAGACGCCCTGGTGTCTTCGTCAGTAGTTTGGTTCAGCAAGAACCGGCCGCCCCCAGATCATAAAGTGCGCATGAGCTATGGCGGCTCCCTGCTATGCCCACGGCTGGAACGGCTAGTGCCTGTTGAATCGCTTCGGAGTGATCCAAAGTGGACCCACTACCCAACAAAAGAGGGTCGCGCAAAGTTGCCCGAGCTGAAGCTCGCTGACTTTTTCGATATCAAGCGCGGGTTGGCGACTGGTAGCAACAGGTACTTCATTCTTCCAATCGAGGAGATCGAAGAGCGAAGTCTACCAATTAAGGCGTTCCGGCCTATAGTCCCAAGTCCCCGCTATCTACCCGATACCGAAATTATAGCCGATGGCACCGGCAATCCGGTGCTCGATCGCCGTTTGTTTCTCTTGGACTGCCATCTGCCAGAAGAGGAAATCAAGCAACGGTTTCCAACACTGAAAGCTTACCTTGAGGAGGGCAAGGTCCAAGGCATCCCGGACCGGTATCTATGTCGGCATCGATCGCCGTGGTATGTTCAGGAACATCGTCCCGCTGCGCCGTTTATGTGCACGTACCTAGGCCGGAGCGACAAGAAAGATGGTAAGCCATTTCGATTCATACTGAACCATTCGATGGCTACCGCTCCGAACGTTTATTTGATGCTGTACCCGAAAGGCCTTCTTGGAAAGGCCATTGCAGATTCCCCTAACTTAAAGCGCGAGGTTTGGGAGTATCTGAACAGTATAGCCTCAAATGATTTGCTGAACGAGGGAAGAGTGTATGGGGGAGGACTTCACAAGCTCGAGCCAAAGGAGTTGGGGAGGGTCCCGGTTGCTGCACTTGGAAATTGGTTGTATGAAACGACGGGGAGGCGTGAGCCGAAGCAACCAGGGTTGTTTGATGGCTTGGAATTATGTCCGTAGCCGACCAATGGCATCTATTCGGCGTTAAAGGGCGAAAAACGAGTTGATTTCATCTATACAAAATTCAAGCAACTGCTATATTCACCGAGGTCAATCCCATCCATGAAACCCCATCGCATGCCACCAGTTTCTGTCTTATATCCTTCTGGGGCTACGAACCCCTATACCCTAACGACTGACGCCGGTGGTACTGTATCTGTGACATGATGTGCACTTACGTCTTGGATGTCCGAATACCCGGCGACCACACCATGACTGTTCACCAGGGGGTGGCCCACACTACCGATTCATTCGACCCGCATGAGACTGAAGTTGCAAATGTGCACCGTCTCGATGCGGAGAGGACGACGTACTTCAAAGCATGGGGGCAATACCAAGACGCGGTGCGACTGTGGGATCAGCAGTGGGCAAAAGCAGATTCTGCCCAACTCCAGGACTGGGAGAGTCGGCCCAAGCTGGAAGATTACCTGGGGCCTAATTGATGTCTAATGCCGCCCTGCTTGCCGGCATTGGGAACACGGACTAGCTAGTCAAGCTGGCCGTTCTGCGGACGTGCTCGCGGAGGGCGCCGTTGATGTCGGTCTGGTATCCGCGGCCTTCCCGGGCATGGGCCTTGAACCAAGCTACGATGTCGGCGTCGAGTCGCAGGGTAATTTGCTGCTTCACTGGCCGATAGAAGACTCCTCGCCTGGCATCGGACCAGTCTAGAATCTCAGGGGCATCGGTGGTATCGATCCGGTCGTCTGGAAGGGCCCCCAACGCCCGCACCTGGGCTTGGACTTCCATCGGCAGGTTAGTAATGTCCTTCTTCATAAGCCTTCCTTATCCCGGCGCGTCGCCTTGCGTGCGGAGATTATGCGTCCAACCTCTTCGCCGGTCTGAATATGGAGGTTGGGCCAAGTGTGGACTACCATCACGACCTGGTTGCCCACCATTCAATGGTCCGCCACCGTTGCTCGTATGGATATTGGTCTTCCATGGTGGCAGACATAGGGTCGTTAAACACGAAGACCGCAGCCTCGAAGCTAATGCGGTGCGCTCGCAAGTTTGCCGCATTCTTGCCCTCATCCCAAGTCCAACGCAAGGGTAGTCTCCGTCCATCTTACTACGTTAGTGTAGTTACAATAATGGCATGACGTCAAGGCAAATTTAGTATAGAACGGCGCGGCGCGGCTCAAATGACCATGCCGCAAACCTCTTAGAGAGACGCTGGCCGAGCAGGGCGGCGTCTCCGCTAAGGATCGATGGGCTGGGTCATGAACAGGTCGTCCAAGTCCGGCCAGCCCAGGACCTGCCGGATTCGCCTTTGCACTCGGAGCGATGGTCGGCGCGTGCCGCATACCAACTGTGACATGTATCCCGAGGAAATTCCGCACAGTTGCGCCAGCCGGTTCTGGGATATGCCGCGTTTTTCCAGCAGCCCCCACACGGCGACGGGATTCAGCAGGACCCGTAAAGAGGGTTGACCGATTTTCATCTGTTCATCAGGCGTCCTCGCCCTCTCTTTTCCAGACATCCAGGAATCGACCGGGGTAGAAACAAATCTCCAGCGTCTCGGCTGCGGATTCTTCCCTGGCAACGATGGCCGCGAGACAGCGAGGCATCAGGACTCCCCGCGCCGCCTGCAGCAGGCGGCTCCAAGCGCAGTAATAGAGGCGGGCGCTGCCGCCTTTCCTGTTAGTCGATATACAAGCCGGGCCAATGCCAAGCTGCTATTTCCAGGTTCAATAGGCCCAAAACCCGCCTATTATAACCAGAAAGGCCTAAGAAAGGCGCGAAAAATAGGCCAATTGGTATATCTCTTCCCGTAGACCGGAGACCTTTGCATAACCGTCATTCCGGCCAAGCCTGTCCTCGTGGAAACGGGGAAGCCGGAATCTAGGGGTGGGGCCAGGCTAGGAAACAGCCGCCCGTTCCCCACAAGTTATGTTCTTTTGGGAGTTATGCAAAGGTCTCTAGGCTGCGGCTAGGCCGGCAATATGGCGTCGGGGCTGGACGCGCCAATCCAGCCATGAGCAGGCAGCGTCACAACCTACAGCTTGGTCAGCGCGGAAAGTTAGCCGGCCCGGCGGCATAAAACAGCGACGGCGGCGAGGGAGCCTCCCTTGGAAGGCTGGCCTCCAAGCCGCCTCCGGTCTTGTCTTGAAACAGGCGCGGGCCGATAATAACCGCAGGGCTGCTGACACTTGGAAAGGCAGGTTTGGGGGAGCGTTTATGCGTGTCGCGACAAGACTGATTCACGGGTTTGCCGTGTCGGATTGGGACGAGCTTGCCGATTTCGCCACTGAGGCGGAGAGGCTGGGCGTCGACAGCATCTGGTCTCCGGAGGGCTGGGGCTTCGACGGAGCGACGCCCCTGGCCTACCTAGCCGCCAAGACCTCGCGCATAAAGCTGGGAACCGGCGTACTGCAGATTGGCACGCGCACGCCAACCAATATGGCCATGACCGCCATGTCCCTTTACTCCATGTCCCAGGGCCGGTTCATCCTCGGCATCGGGACCAGCGGCCCCCAGGTCATCGAAGGCTTTCACGGCGTAATCTTCGACGATCCTATACAACGGACCCGGGAGACCATCGAAATCATGAGGCAGGTGTTCCGCGGAGAGACCGTGGCCTATCAAGGGCGCGCCCATAAGCTGCCGGCGCGTGATGGACAGGGAAAGTCTATCCGGGTCGCAGCGCCGCCCATGCCGGACATACCGATTTACGTAGCCTCTCTGGGACCGAGGAACCTGCGCCTGACCGGGGAACTGGCCGACGGCTGGGTGGGACGGTGCTTCATGCCGGAGCACGCCGACATCTTCTTCCGGGACATCGAGGAAGGGGCGCGGGCCGGCTGCAGGTCTATGAATGACCTAGACCTGCAGGCGGGGGGAGACGTGCTGTTCACCGACGACGTGGACGAGGCGATAGACGCCCTGAGGCCGGGCCTAGCCTTCAGCCTGGGGGCCATGGGTTCCCGGAAATTCAACTACTACAACGCCGCCTATAGCAGGGCGGGCTACGGCGAAGAAGCCAAGGGAATCCAGGACCTTTGGCTGGACGGCAAGCGGGCCGAAGCGAGGAAACTGGTGCCGGCGGAAATGGTCCTGAAGACCAACCTGGTAGGCACAGATGGCATGATCAAGGAGCGAATCCGGGCCAACAGGGACGCTGGAATAACCACCCTGGGCGTCTCTACGAGCCTGGCGCCGGCGGCAAGCGGCGGGTTCGGGCCGCCGACACTGGAACAGCGCGTCGAGACCCTAGGTCGCCTGATGAACTTGGTCAACGAGGTTAACCGGGAGACTGTCGGCGAAACGGGCCCGGGTTAGGGGTTATGCCTCCAGCGTAGCCCTGGTGGCGACGACCCCGCCCCACGACAGCCAACCCCCGGTCGAATGGCGCCCCGGCCTCCCAAAATAACTTGCCGTTTTCATGACAGTTGCCCCCTTTCCAAACCCGCAAACGCCAACTACCATAGTACTTATGAAACCATCGCGCCGCCAGACCAAAACCCAACCGGCTCCCAAGGCCCGCGACATCCCGCCTCAAGGGCAGACCAGAATCTGCCCCCAAATCCTCCGGCACACCCAAACGGGACTAAACAAGACCAAATGAGACGGAAATTAAATTTTCACCCGCTGGCCCTCCTGTTGCCAGACACGTTGGTAATTCCGTTACCAACTACCATGTCATTCCGGGCTAATTGCGTTACCAACTACTATGTCATTCCGAGCGCAGCGCAGCGGAGAGAGGAATCCAAAACCTTGCCTCCCAACAAAGGCTCATTGAATCCCTCACTCCCCGTCTTTCAATACGGCAAAACACCTGCAATCAGGTTACAGTTGCCAGTAGGCCACCAGCCCGCCGGAATGAGCGAAAATGGAGGGGAAAATAAATTTTTCCCGGCTCGTCTAACAACCTTGCTGACGCGTCCATCCTGGCCGCCTTCGGCCACCCCGACGACGAGGGGTTCGGCTGCGGAGGCCTCTTGGCCATGCTGGCCGACCGCGGAGCCCGGATTACCATGGTCTGCGCCACCAACGGCGATGTTGGCGAGATTAGCGATCCCAGCTTGGCGACTCCTCAAACCCTGGGCCAAGTCCGCCGGGAAGAGATGCGCCGGGCCATGGACGTTCCCGGCATAGCTGACGTGCGGTTCCTGGGCTACCGCGACTCCGGCATGCCCGGCACCGACGACAACAACCACCCGGACTCCCTGCTTCAGGCGGAACCGGACCATGTTATTGCAAGCCTGGTGGAAGTCATCCGTGAGACCCAGCCCGAAGCGGTTCTGACCCATGACCCCACCGGAGGCTACGGCCATCCCGACCACGTCACCATGCACAGTCACGTCACGGAGGCATTTTCCCTCGCCGCCGATTCCGCCTATCAACCGGACCTCGCCCGAGGAGCGCCTCCCTGGCAACCCGGCTTGCTCTACTGGGTCTGCTTCCCCCGCAGCAACTTCCGCCGGATGTGGCAGCTCATGATCGACGCGGGCATTACACCGCCATTCGCCAGCCAGGAAGTGGAGACCATCGGCACGCCGGACGAACTAGTGACCACCGTCGTCGACGTATCCCCTTACGTGGACGTGAAGATCGAGTCCCTGAACTGCCACCGCACCCAGATAGACCCCAACGGCCCCTTCTCACAACTGCCCGAACACCTGCTGCGGGAGTCCATGAGCACGGAATACTTTGCCCTGGCCGCGCCCAAAAACGCCGCCAAAGACGCCGACCTGCTGGCGGGATTGTAGGGGATCCCGAGGCGCAGTTGCTGGGCGGACAGTGACGAGGGATGGGTCACCCGGCCAGCTTGGACCTGATGCCCTCCTCGAATTCAGACAACGTTACAGGCGACCCACCCGTCAGCCCTTCAGTGGCCCTCTCAAGCGTAGTAAAACGAACACTGTCCCTGACCATCCTGAAACGCCTGTTGGCAAGGTCTTCTTCAAAGTCTACGGTGAACCACGCTACGTCCCCGTTGGACAGGTCTCCAACCTCCTCCATGTGCCCAAGGGCTTCGAAGAACTGCCTGTCAACAACTACTGCCATCTTCTTGCCCCATCGACGGAGCGTAGGCACTTTGATCTGTAACTGCGGCATTAGCCGCTTAGGCCCGCTGCTGCGATAGTCAGGCCGTCGTATTTGCCTCGGGAAGGGCGGCCGTTCATCCTGATAGTCCCTAATGGCTCGAAACTCCTCGTTCATGCTCCTGCCGGAGAAGTAGACAGCTTGAATCTCTACAGCGCACCAATTAAAAGTTTGGACGCCGGTTTCCTGGTTTGCCAGGACCATGTCTATCCGTCCTACGTCGGTGTTCCCGTCCTCTGCCCTCAGAAATCCAATCTCGGTGGCGATGTCGGGAGATGAAGTGCCCAATATGGTTTCGCCCACCCATTGAAAGACTGTCGTATCCTCTTCAAATCGCCGCGGACAGAGAACCCTTAAACCGGCCTCAGCGTCCGATACCGGGATCGCTACACCGTCAGCGTCTTCGTACGACCTGAACGAGCAGACTCCTCCCCTCTTGGTGCATGAACCGCCACCCATCCGAAAGGGGCACGGATAGGAGCCTGTTCCGGCGGAATACGCTCGCCGTTCCTCGCCAGTCAACTCGACGAAGGAATATCCATACCATTCCCCGATGCCGAAGCGTCGAGGTCGGCTCACGATGTTAGTTCGTGCGAGGTGATGAGTAGTTCATACATCACAGTGTGGTGGGTGTTCTTCATTGCAACCTTGGCAATGTGAAAGCCCTGGTCGCGGGCCATTTTAATGATGTCGGGGCTCTCGTCGTAAGTCATCATGAAAGCGCCTCTTACGCTGGACATGCGCTTGAACAGGTCCTCGTGGTCAATCTCGTTATAGGTATACAGGCGCCTCCCTGCACGCTTGCCGGCTGCGGTGTAGGGGGGGTCAATGAAGAATGCTGCCGCGCCGTCGTCCTTGCACAGTTCCACCAGGCTCATGCCGTCCCCGTGCAAAATATCAAGCCGGCTGGCATAGCCCCCTATGGCTCGGATCCGTGAGGCAAGAGTTTTGGGATACCAGCGGGAGGAAATCCCATTACCATTCTCCCCCCGCTTCATCACGGAAGCTCCCTTGGCCATGATTCCACCCCGGCTGACCCTATTCCGCAACAAGGTCCGAAAGGCAGCATCCATACCTGACGCTTCCAGGTTCGAGAACACGGCGTCAACATTCGCTGGAGTAGCGATGAAATGTTCAACACGGCGAGCCAATTCCTCGGCGTCCTCGATCATGCACTTCCAGAGGTTGGATACGTCAGGGTCTAATTCGCAAAGCGCCGCGTGGTCGGCGTAACGGTCCATAACCGCCGTTAATGACGCTATGCCGCCGCCGGCAAACGGCTCAACGAATACCTCAGGGCGAAAGTCAAGCCCTGCCAGGTACTTCCGTATTTCAGGTACGAGCCAGGTTTTCCCCCCCGGGTAGCGGAGGGGACTCCGTTGCGGGACTGAAGCGACGTTTACCGCCTTATCAGACAGCACCGGAATCGTTTGCGTAAAGGCCGATGCCGCTTCGCGTGCGACCTCTTCGGTTAAGACTGCTGGACCACCAGGCGACCCGATTTCGTCGCTTGGGTTGGCCATGAACATGCCCGTTTGGGTTGCTGTCATGGGCAGTTACACCCCACGCCACAATCACCCTAGATTATTGCCATTCTCTATCCTGGAGTTCCGGGAGTCAATCCCGCGGCGTCAGGGCTGGAATGCCATATACAGATTAGATTGCCGGCTATCGCTGCGGCTGGATTATGACCTTCAGCGAGTCCTGGGCCTCGGCCGTCAGCTTGAACCCCAGCGCCGCATCGGCCAGGCCCAAGCGGTGGGTGATCATCTCGCCCACCCGCACCCTGCCCGATGCGATCAGGTCCAGCGCCGCCGCCAGGTCGGCAGGGCTTCCCGCATACGTAGTCGTCAGGGTTGCGTCGTTGCGGAAGAACACGTCGTTCACCGAGACCGGGACGGACACCCCCGGCTCGGTCGGCGCGAAGAACAGCACCGTTCCCCCACGGTCTACCGATTGCAAAGCCTGCATCAACGCCGGGGGCGCTCCGGTGCACACGATCACCAGGTCGGCCAGCCTTCCGCCATTGGCCTCACGCACCCGGGCCGGCACGTCGTCGTCGGCAGCTATCGTCACGTCGGCGCCGAATCGCCGCGCCGCCTCCAGCCGGTAGGCAGACAGGTCGGTGGCCATTATCCGGCCCGCTCCCAGGCTCCGGGCAAGGTCGATGTGCAGCATTCCGGTGAGGCCGCTGCCCAAGACCAGCACGCTCTGGCCGGGCTGCAGCCCCGCCCGCCGCTGGCCCCGCAGCACGCAGGCCAGGGGCTCGGTAAAGGCCGCCTCGTCCAACAATACGTGGTCCGGTACTGGAAACACGCCCCGGTCTACGTTGATGGCCGGCACGCGCAGGTACTCGGCTAGGCCGCCGGGATCAAAGCTGGTGCGGTGCAGCGTGTCGCAAACGGTGTGGTGTCCGCTCAGGCAGTACCGGCAAGCGTTGCAGGGCACGTGATGGGTGACCACCGCCCTGTCTCCCTCTTTGAACCGTTCCACGCCGTCGCCCACCTGGGCCACGACGCCGGCAACCTCGTGCCCCAGTACCAGCGGCGCCCGCTCCACGCGGTACCACTCCATCACGTCGCTGCCGCAGAGCCCGCTGGCTTCCACCCGCAGCAGCAATTCGTCAGGGCCGATGGCCGGCTCCGGCATCTCCTCCAGCCTAACGTCCCGGTTGTTGTAGTACATGGCCACGCGCATCTTAAGGGTTCCAGATTATTTCGTGCAGGTAGCTAACCTTGAGAGAACCTAACATCGACGTCATAAGCGCAACTTGGAAATCTGCACTACTAGTGCTACAGCCAAAGCCTGGTGGGGCTCATAGCCCTATAAAGCGTTTCCACCCCTTGCCAACTGGTTTCAATCGTTGTCCGACAAATTGCTCCAGCTTGTCCCGATGCAATACAGTTCTGCCAGGACTACTAGCGTCCTGATCTACCAGCGTGGACGGCACGTCTTCCCAGACAAATCCACTTCTTCCAAAGGCGTCACGCGATTCAGTAACGATGATGCTGTTCCCGTCGACGAGCCAGCCGTCAGCGACTGCGCCTTCAGTTCTGATAAAGGCAGATGGACGGAGTAAATTTGCCAGGCGAGCTTTGACCCGGTCGTATCGTTTCTCGGCATACCCCAGCCATGTAACTTCCTCGCACCATTTCGGAGCAGGGGCGTTGGTAGTGCTGGCCAATATGCCACTTAGCACTGCGGACGAAAGAACCAACCAGTCCTCTGGAAGTCGCTCTTCGTCTAAACGGTCCATAACCCGGGACAAGTAAAGTCTGTAAAGGTCTCCTGTTAACCCTCGGCGCATCTCTTGTATGCGGCCCTGTAACCGTTGGCGCAGTTCCTCGTCGTAGGAGGGCAGAGCTGTTGTCGTGTATATCATCAGGCTGCGCTTAACCACTTCATCCGGAAACGACTGGGGCTCAGCGTTCATTGACAAGATGAATCCAGGATATTCCGAGACTTCTGGCTGCAACTCCTCTTTAATCATATCTTTACCATGGACGTTGAAGGCTCTACGACCGATGTCATCAAACACGACGGGAAAGCGCTTGTAACCATGCTGCAACGCGCGCAGCCTGGATCTGGTAAAGCTCCCCTTTTCCACCGTATGAGCAAATCCAAACATAGACGTCATCAGCGTGTCGACTAGACTTGTCTTGCCGCAGTTTGACTTGCCAAACATGATGGCGAAAGAGGGATAACGAATTACGTCTGTGTCTTGTAGCAACGCTAGAGACCGCAAATCGCACAAAAAGGGAGAAAAATACAGCCAAGACATTAGAATGAAGTAATCGCGTTGCAGGCTGGCGACATTGCCCTCAAAGGCATCTTCGAAGTTCTTAAAATAATTAAGCAGTAACTCAGAGTCTCGATTTACCCGGCCTTCGTCCCACTCCAAAGAGAACGACTCCCCGGATAGAATGACGGAACGGGTTACCCTATCGATGGAGAAGTGCCGGCTGTCGGCTTCCTCAGCAGACTTCACCAGCCGTATTCTGCTTATTTCACGCTTCACTTCAGGAGTAATTGTTTGGCGTCCGTTGCGTACCGGGGGGGCCGCCCCGGATATGCGAGGGGACAAAACAGCTGCGACTTTCTCAATTCGTTCGATTTGAACCGGCGCGGTGACATGGGACTCCCCCGGTGTGGGTGCCTCAATGACCAGCGCTCCAGTTACATCCGACATGACCGGAGTATCTGCTACCTCAACGTGGGCTGTAGTAATCCTATCTTCCGGCAAAGAAATCCCGTCCGACGCCGAATCTCGAATGGAATCGTACATCCGGTTATAGTGCTCCCAAGCCGCCGTATCGTGATCAAACACCACCAAAGTCTCGGCTTGTCTTCCAGAAAATGCCTGCTCGGACAGATTAGCGGAGCCAATAATCACCCGATTACGACCATCGCTATCGGACAACAAGTACAGCTTGGCATGTGCGATTGACTGTCGCAGCACGCGAAAATGGGCCTGACCGCTATGAACTTTTTCCAGAATCTGCAGGTGTCGCTCGTTATCTAAGCCCATGATTGCTGCCCGAGTATCACCGACCACGACCTGTTGAAACGCCAAGATTGTCTTTATGTCACGTAGAGTATGCTCACATCCGAACACACACTCAAAGTAGCTGAATGAGTGTTGATCCAGCATTCTGACGATGGCATTGACGCTGGCGGAGTAGGTTAAGACTCGCAAACAGTCATAACCTTGAAACACGTCCCAGGTAAACTTCTGCTCTTTGACAAAGGTCGCGTGGACCACGCGAAGCCCAGTCCCATCGTCTAAGGAGAACGATGTCTGAGACTTAGATGAAATGACCATGCTCTACAATTCTGGCAAACGTCATCAAAGAAATGGCCCCGTCAATCCAAACCGTCGGGACTTAGACTGTCGCAGCCGCAAGCGTCGCTTCGGCGGTAGCAAGGCTCTTGAATATCTCCGTCGCTTCCTGGACCGACCCGTTTTCGTGGACGATGTGACGCAAGGCCCGGATCATGGGAACAGGATGCTCGCTCTGCCAGATGTTCCTGCCCAGGTTGATGCCGATGGCGCCCCGCTGCAGGCCGTCGTGGACGAAGTCCAGCACCTGCAACTCGGAGTCCGCTTGGGGCCCGCCGGCCATGACCACCGGCACCGGGCAGCCCTCCACTACCTTATCGAAGCCGTCGGCGCACCAGTAGGTCTTCACCACCTTGGCGCCCAACTCCGCCGCAATCCGGCAGCACAACGCCAGGTATCGGGACTCTCGTTGCTCCAACTCCCTGCCCACCGCGGTGACTGCCATCACCGGGATGCCGTACCTCTCACCCTCGTCCACCAGCTTGCCCAGGTTCAACAGCGACTGCCGCTCGTATTCCGACCCGATGAACACGGAAATGCCCACCGCGGACGCGTTCAAACGGATCGCCTCTTCCATGCAGGTCGTTATCCCCTCGTTGGCCAGGTCGGCGCCCACCATGCTGGTCCCGCCGGAGACCCTGAGAATCAGCGGCTTGGCGTTCTGCGGAACGACGGCCGAACGCACAACCCCGCGGGTGGCGAACAGGGCGTCGGAATAGGGCAGCAGCGGCTCAATGGTCTTGCCAGGCTGCTCCAACCTGCTGGTGGGGCCCAGGAAGTACCCATGGTCGATGGGCAGGAACATGCAGCGGCCGTCTGCTTGAATCAGTTGGCTCATCCGGTTTTCCATTCCCCAGTCCATGCGGAACCCCCAATCATCAAATCGCCAGGATGCCTTGACCTGGCTGACAGTGTAGCTTGGCTACGATAAGCCTTCAAGTCCCGTGGAAGCCCAGCGGGGACACCGCCAGGTTACGATGTGGCCGGCGTCCGGCGCGGTGGAGGGGTTACTCCCCGTGGTCGATGCGGCCCGCCGCCATCAGCCACATGCGGGCTATCTCGGGCCCCATGAACTTGAAGGTGGACCGCAGCGCCTTCTGGAGTTCCGGCAGGCTATCCCCCTCCAGCACTTGGTAGAACCAGTTGCAAAACGACCCGTGCTGCTGCCGCAGCCCCTGGACGATGCGGGCGTTCTCGATGCAGGCCTCGATCTTCTTGCGGTTGCGGATGATGGCCGCGTCTTTGACCAGCGCGTCCACGTCATCCGGCCCCATGGCCGCCACCGCGTCTATGTTCCAGCCGTTGAACGCGGCGCGGAAGGCGTCCCGGCGAGCCAGTATCATCCGCCAGGTCAACCCAGCCTGGAACACCTGCAGGCCCATATTCTCGAACAGGGAGTCGTCGCTGCTCGCCCGCTTACCCCAAACCTCATTGGAGTACCACTCCTCGAGTTCTTCCATGGCGGCGCGCCGTGGAGCGCTTTCACCGGCTGCTGCGTTTGACGTCATTGCTGTCCTCTCCCGTCCTGCCGAATCCAGTAGTCCCCAATATACCGCGACCGTCCCTATGTCGGCAGCCTTTTGGGGCGATGCTAATAGGCGGTGGAAACCGATCCTGGTGACCTCGTCGAACCATTGGCAGCGCTCCTACCCTTCGACAGGCTCAGGGAGAACGGGTCACTCCTTGTTGACGGCAGCCTTTCGGTTGCTACCATACGACCTGTCTGCTACTCTAGCTTTTGCAGACTCGTTAGCCCCATTCCAAGTCCTCCCGCCAATCCAATGCCCGCCGACAAGATCAAAGTCTCCCTGTTTGCAACCTGCATCATCGACCAGCTTTATCCCCAGGTGGGGGTCAGCGTCGTCAACACCCTGCGCCGTCTGGGCGTGGACGTGGACTTCCCCATGGAGCAGACCTGTTGCGGCCCAGCCCCTGTACAACTCGGGCTTTACCAAAGAGGCGAGCAAGCTGGCGGAGAGGGGTCCTCCGCACTTTTGAGGGCGACGGGTACGTGGTGGTTCCCTTCCGGCTCGTGCACCGCCATGATGCGGGTCTTCTACCATGACCTGTTCCGCCGCGACCCTTGACCTGTCACGGCGGGCGCGGGACTTGTCGGGCCGGATCTACGAGTTCTCAGAATTCCTGGTCAAGGTGCTTGGGAGTGACCGACGCGGGCGCCCAATACCAGGGAACGGCAACCTATCACCCCAGTTGCCACATGTTGAGGGAGGCCCAGGTGCGGGACGAACCAATAGAGCTGCTGGGGAGCGTCCAAGAGCTGGAGTTGCGGGAATTTGCCCCAGGCGGACTCCTGCTGCGGGTTCGGCGGGACCTTCGCCGTAAAGTTCCCCCCACATTTCCGAGGCCATGCTGGCCGACAAGGTATCCAACGTCATGGCGTCGGGCGCAGATACGTTGGTGTCCTGCGACATGGGCTGCCTGATGAACATGGAGGGGGCCCTCAGCCGGCAGGACTCGGGTATAAAGGTCTGCCATCTGGCCCAAATTCTCGACGGACAATCCGCCGACGGCCCTGCACGATAGCCCTGCCCCTCATGACGACCGCATCTATCTCCCAATACTTCGAGGGCCTTTAGACGATGGCGCGGGTCAACACTCAAGACTTTTCCCAAGCGTCTACTCTGTCCATCGACAATCCCCAGCTCCAGCGCGCCCTGCGGCGGGTGGGATCGGGATTTGACGCCGAGCGGTTGGGCGGCCGTCGACGAAAGTAACGCCTCAAGCCTGGGAGGAGTGGCGGGATCAGGCGCAGCAAATCAAGGCCCACACCCTGGCGCACCTGGACTATTACCTGGAAATGCTGCACGACAACGTGATCAAGTCCGGCGGCAAGGTCCACTTCGCCCGCGACGCCGCTCAGGCCAACGAAATCGTTGCCGGACTGGCCCGCAGCCGACAGGTAAAAGTCGCCGTCAAGAGCAAGTCCATGGTGTCCGAAGAACTGGAACTGAACCCGGTACTGGAGTCCTCCGGCGTGGAGGTCTACGAGACTGACCTGGGGGAATACATTATCCAGATGGCCGGGGAGACGCCTTCGCACATCATTGCTCCGGCCCTCCACAAGACCAAGGAGGACGTGGCCGGACTGTTCACCGAAAACCTGGGGCTACCTCCAACCGACGACATCCCGACAATGGCCCGCGCCGCCAGGGACACGCTGAGGGACAGATTCTTCGAGGCGGACATTGGGCATCAGCGGCGCAAACTTCCTGGTGGCCGAAACTGGGACGTTGGCCATAGTTAGCAACGAGGGCAACGGCAGGTTCTGCACCTCCGCTCCCCGCATCCACGTGGGCATCGCTGGCATGGAGAAGGTCATACCGTCGCTGCAAGACCTGGCCCTGTTCCTGAGACTACTGCCCCGGTCGGCCACCGGCCAGCGCCTACACTAGCTACGTAAGCCTGATCAGCGGGCCCCGGAGGGATGACGACGAAGACGGCCCGGAGGAGTTCCACCTGGTGCTGGTGGACAACGGACGGTCGCGGCTGCTGGCCGACGAGGAACTGCGGGAGGCCCTGCACTGCATCCGGTGCGGGGCCTGCCTGAACGTCTGCCCCGTGTACCGGAAGGTGGGGGGGCCACGCCTACGGCTGGGTGTATCCCGGACCCATCGGCGCCGTGGTCACGCCGGTGCTGACGGGGCTGAAACAGGCCAAGGACTTGCCCTACGCCTCCTCCCTTTGCGGCGCCTGCCGGGATGCCTGCCCCGTGAAAATCAACATTCCCAGGATGCTGTTGGATCTTCGCAGCAAACTGGCGGAAGGCACGTCCACGGAACGGAAGGCGGCGGGTACAGTGGAGTCCCTTCTGGCCCGCGGCTACGCCCGCATCATGGGCGGCCCGAGGCTGCTTTCGCTGGTCCACCGGGTAGGACGGACACTGCAAAAGCCGCTGCAATGGGCCCCTTTCATTTCATTCTCAAAGACCAAGCGGATGTTCGAGAGGATTGCATTACCGCCCCTGTATAGCTGGACCAGGTCAAGAAACCTGCATGCGCTGCCGCCCCGGACTTTCCACGAAATCTGGCGCAGGGAACAGGCGCGGAAGCGGGGAGGAAGCGACTAGCATGGCAGTCCCGGTTGGGCGTACCCAAAAGAGGAGTTCCTGCAATCGGTGCGGGCGGGCATTGGGCCGGGGACAAGTCTCCGCCGGAGCCCGGCTACCCTCGGTTGCAAGAAAGGCTGGCAGACCTGGAATCCCAGGCAGCCGAGGTGCGGCGACGGTTGGCCGAAAATGCCCCCCGCGCTGGCGGAAAAGCTGTCTTCGGCTGCAGGCCGCAGCGGTTGGGAGGTGCACCGGGCAGCTGGACACGAAGAGGCCCTCGAAAATATCGCCTCGGTGGCCTCGTCCAGGGGCGTACAAAGCCTGGTACGGACCGCTCAGCCAGTGTTCGACGAGCTTCCAATGGACCCAGCGCTGGAGGGACTGGGTCTGACCGTCACCACCGTCGCCCAAGACGAGGAGCAGACCAGGGAGGACCTGCGCCAGGAAATCGCCGCCGCTGGAATGTCCATCACGGGGGCGGACTACGCCGTTGCCGAAACGGGCTCGGTTGCGCTGGCGGCCCGTCAAGGGTTGAGCCGCCTGGTCTCACTGGCGCCCCCGGTACACTTGGTTTTGGTGCGACCGGAAGATATAGTAGAGACCCTGGACGATCTCTTTCTGTTGCGCCGATTGGAATACCATAGCCAGGGCGGGGACATGGGCAGTTGCTTGAACTTCGTTTACCGGCCCCAGCCGCACCGGCGACATCGAGCAGACCCTGGTGGTGGGAGTCCACGGCCCCAGGAAGTCCACCTGGTGCTGCTGCCGTAGGCCCCGTCGCCGCGCATCACCACGCAGCAGGTCCCCCAGCCAACCCACAGGAGCAGCAGATGCCCCGTGCGCGCCGGGTTTTCCAGATACCGCAAACAAATCATGGAGCAGGAGTTGGAGAAAATCGTTGCCGCCATGCCCATGCTGGGCGTGGAGAAGGTCATCCTCACCGGGGCAATGGTCACTGACGATTACGCTCCGGACAGCCAGATAGAGCTCATCGTCGTCCACAAGACCGACCTGCCCTTCGGCAGACGGTCCGACTTCTTCTCGTACCATTTGGACACCGGCAGTAGCCGTGGATACCCAGGTATATACTCCGGAAGAATTTGAAGAACTCCAAGAGGTCTTGCCGGCCCTCGACCGGGCTTGCAAGGATGGAAGGGTTTATTTTCGATGCCCGACTATATAGCTGAAAGCGCCCGCTGGCTGCGCCAGGCGCAGCAGGACCTGGACGACGCCGGCTTCGCCCGGGAGGGCGGCCGGTTCAACCTGGCCTGCTTCCTGGGCCAGCAGGCGGCAGAGAAGGCGGTCAAGTCCTTTCTCTACCACCGGCGGGTGGAGGACGTCTGGAGCCACTCGCTCATTGACCTGTGTGAGGACGCCAAGCTGTTCGACATGATGTTCGACACCATCAAGGCCGAGGCCCGGCAGTTGGACAAGTATTACGATATAACCCGCTACCCCAGCTTCCTGCCCGGCGGCATCCCCTCAGAGGCGTTCGACGAAATCGACGCCGACCGGTCGATAGAGCTTTCCAAGAAGGTGCTGGACTTCGTAGAGAGGCGGGTGGCATAAGCAGTCGCGGCCCCACTATCCGCCAAACCCCAC
>CAXXWY010000002.1:0-11409 GCA_963668505.2 Dehalococcoidia bacterium
ACACCATGACGCAACCCCATAGCAGGTAGGGCACCCGCCTTCCCAGGGGAGACCGCGTCCGGTCGCTGTACCGGCCAACGACGGGCTGCACCAGGGCCGCAACTATCAGCCCGCCGATTCCCAGCACACCCAGGTAAGTATTCTTCAGGGATTCCGGCGACACCTCCAGCAACAGCACTGGCAGCACTACCGTGTCCATCGCCAGCAGAAAGCCGATCATGCCGAACCCGAACCCGCTGAGCCGCAGTAGGCCCAGATGGCTCCATTGGGTTCCCGGCGCGGACTGTGTCACCAGGAAGGTTTCGCCATGAAAAGTATACTCAACGGTTCTCTCGGCGCGTCGAATCGGCCGCTGTTCTTGCGGGGCACTTCATGCGTGGAAGACATTGAAAAGCGGAGGCCAGGCGTCGGCCTCGACCAATCAATCATGGGTGCGACGCCTCGACCGCTGGACTGTGCCGCGTGCCGGACAGGACTTTCATGCGCTTTTGCAGTGGTTTATAATACACCAATCGTGCTGGTGATGTGACCGTTGCAGAGGGCATTAACATTTAGCATCCACGACAGAGGGAGACCTTGATCAGTAAAGAAGATTTCAGAAACGCCATGTCCGAGTTCGCCACGGGCGTGACGGTCATCACCACGGTCGATGAAGAAAACAAGCCCCATTCGATGACCGCCAACTCCTTTACCTCGGTCTGCTTGGAACCTCCAGTGGTCTTGGTGTGTGTCGCCCACGGCACCCACACCCACGGCTACGTGGAGCGCAACGGCCGGTTCGGCGTCAACTTCCTGGGCAAGGGTCAACTGGAGTTAGGCAACTACTTCGCCAAGAAGCCTGAGGACCGCCGCGGACAGGTCGATTACCATTACAGCGCCGCCGCTCACGGGGTGCCGGTGCTGGACAACTCCATGGTCTTCATGGGGTGCCAGGTCATCGGCTCCCACGTCTACGGCGACCACACCGTGTACCTGGGAGAAGTTGAGGAAATTCAGCGAAACGACACCGACGATCCGCTGCTGTTTTTCCGGAGCCGGTGGTGGAACCTGGGCCCGGGCTCATAACTCCGCCGCAACGACACTGCATCTCTATCAGTCAATTCGGTATAGGCCAAGGGAGCGAGGGATTGCCCCTCGCTCCCTCTTCTTTTGCTCGCTCGCTGGCCAAAGTGCAGGCTAGTCCGCAGCCCTATGCCTTATTCGTCTTCCAGCAGGTCGGACGCTCCTGCCCCGTTGGCCGAGTGGTGCCCGTTGCGGGAACCGCTCCCGTTGCCATCCCCGGTGGCCCGCTTCTGGTCTTGGAAGCAGGCAAAGGAAGCCACGAAGTCGTCGGGCTCCCGGTCTCGCCAGATAATTACCCCCTGGGTATTCCGGCCAACGACCCTGAAGTCCTGTAGCGTAACCCGGATTACGTGGCCCTTGGCGGAAATCACGAACATGTCCTGCCCCGCCGCGTTCGACACTATCCTGGCAGAAGCCACCGGCCCAGTCTTGTCCGTTGTGGCTGCTTGGGAAGCATGGGCTCATGGCGATAACCCGGTCTGCCTCCAGCAACTTCAGGCCGCGTACTCCTCCTGCCGCCCGAGACCGAGGCGTGAGCTTTTCTACTGGGAATCGAATGGCCTGGCCCATCTCCGACACCATCACGATGTCCTTGGCGTCTCCCACTCGGGCCACGCTCACCAGTTCGTCGTCCTGCTCCAAGTCCATCGCCATCAACCCGTTAGACCGTATGTTGGCCAACTGGCCTGTCTTCAGGGCCTTGATTTCTCCCATCTTCGTCGCCATGACCAACAGGTAGTCCTCTGCCGGGTTTTCTATGGCCAGCATGGCTTGAATCTGCTCACCGTTGGACAACGGTATCAGGTTCACCAACGGTATACCCCTGGAAGTACGGGACATGTCGCCGCGAACTTCGAAAGCCCGCAGCTTGTAGACCCGGCCCCGGTTAGAGAAGAAGAACAGCGTTTCATGCGTGTCCACCACCGCCAGGTCAAGCAGGGCGTCATCTTCCCGGGTGGTCATCCCCTTGACCCCCTTGCCCCCGCGGTGCTGGGTACGGTAGGTCTCGGCCGGCACCCGCTTGATATATCCCCGTTGGCTCAGCGTCACCACGACGTCCCGATGGGGTATGAATTGCTCGTCGCTCTGGTCTTCTACTTCTTCCTCGTGAATCTCGGTGCGCCGCGGGTCTCCGAAGGATTTTTTCAGCTTCCGGGTCTCAGCCTTGACCGCGGCCAACACCTTGGCCGGGTCCGCCAGTAATTCTTCCAATTCGGCGATGGTCTTCTGCAGGTCCTTGTGTTCGTTCTCCAGCTTTTCCCGCTCCAAGGCGGCCAGGCGGCGCAGTTGCATGTCCAAGATTGCCTGGGCTTGCACCTGGGTAAGCTGGAGTTGTTCCATCAAATAGAACCGGGCGGTCTCCACGTCCGCAGACCCCCGGATAATCTCGATTACTTCGTCAATCCGGTCCAACGCCAACAGTAGTCCCTGGACGATGTGGTCCCGGTCTTGCGCCTTCTTCAGCAGGAACTCGGAACGGCGGCGGATAACCTCCCGCCGATGGTCGACGAACAACTCCAGCGTCCGCTTTAGCGACAGCACCTGCGGTTGCCCGTCCACCAGCGCCAGCATGATGCTGTTGAACGCCTTACGCATGTCCGTGTGCTTCATCAGGTTGTTCAGCACTACGTTGGGCTCGGCGTCCCGCCGGAGCTCCACCACCACCCGCATTCCGTGCCGGTCGGACTCGTCCCGAATTTCCGACACACCTTCGACGCGTTTGTCCCGGACCAGTTGGGCGATTTTTTCCACCAAGCGGGCCTTGTTCACTTGGTACGGCAGTTCGGTGATTAGAATCCGTTGCCGATTTCCCCGCAGCTCTTCTATCTCCGTAGTTGCTTCCATGACTATGCGGCCGCGCCCGTTGGTGTAGGTGTCGACGATTCCCGCCTTGCCCCTTATGTGGGCCCCCGTGGGAAAGTCCGGCCCCTTGACGTACCGCAGCAGCCGTTCAATGGCACAGTCAGGGTGGTCTATCAGGTAGCAGATGGCGTCGCACACTTCACCCAGGTTGTGCGGCGGTATGTCGGTGGACATGCCCACGGCGATGCCCGAGGCCCCGTTGACCAGCATGTTGGGCAGGCGCGCCGGCAGCACCGTCGGCTCTTGCAGCGAGTCGTCGAAATTGACCGTAAAGTCAATGGTGTCCAGTTCGATGTCAGCCAGTAACTCCTCGGCAATCCCGGCCAGGCGGGCCTCCGTGTACCGCATCGCTGCGGGCGGGTCCCCGTCCACGCTGCCGAAGTTACCCTGGCCGTTGACCAGCGGGTACCTCATCGAGAACGGTTGCGCCATCCGCACCGCGGCGTCGTACACCGAAGAGTCTCCGTGGGGGTGGTACTTGCCCAGCACCTCGCCGACTATCCGCGCGCTCTTCTTGTAGGCGGAATTGGGCCGCAAGCCCATCTCGTGCATGGCGTACAGGATGCGCCGTTGCACCGGTTTCAGGCCGTCCCGCACGTCGGGCAGGGCCCGCGACACGATTACGCTCATGGCGTAACTGAGATACGACGTGCGCATCTCCTCTTCTATGCGTATCGGTACATCGGGCTGTTGTGGGGGTGTTGGCGCAGTGGTTACCATGAATCGACGCTCCTTATCCCTCGTTTGTTGCGTTTAGAGGGGTGTCATCGCCCTCAGCGTGGGCGGCAGCGAAATCGCAGAACCCGGCGAACAAATTCGCGAAGAGCCTCGGCGTTTCGTCCTGCCGTTCCGGGTGGCACTGCACGCCGATAACCCAGCGGTGTTCAGGGCTTTCCAACCCCTCTATGATCCCGTCCTCCACACTATAGGCCGTCGTCATCAAGCAAGGCGCTCGCTGGGCCTCCCTCAGCCCCTGGTGGTGTCTGCTGTTTACTCTAAAGAATCCTGCCGCTCCGATGACCGCCGCCGCTTTGGATCCCGGCGCCAGGTAGACCAGATGCCTTGCCGACTCCCACTTGCCGTCTATCTTTTCGGCGCGATGGTGCGGCAGGTCTTGGATAAGCTGGCCTCCGAAAGCCACGTTCAGCAACTGCATACCCCGGCAGATGGCCAGCACCGGCATGTCCCGATCCAAGGCATACTGCAAAATGCCCAGTTCCAAGTCGTCAAGCGGGCGGCACAACTCCAGGCCCGCGTTGGGGTCGGGAACGGCATCGTACAATACGGGGTCAACGTCGGGTCCGCCGGTTAGCAGAAGACCGCCCACACCCTCCATCAACTCCTCCGTTGGTCTGGTCCCGGCATCTGAGGCCATCAGGAGCCGTACTTCAACTCCCAGGGATTCGAGTACTTCTCGGTACCGGCGGGCATTACGCGGGTCAACAGAAGTTAGCGCCACGACTGCCATACCACAACATATTGTACCTGATTTGTCGCCGAAAATACAATCTTCTACTAAGGCTGGGAGGCAGTGAGGTTGATTCCGATCGTCCGGAAAATGACAGAAGTCAGGTCTACTGCTCTTGCTGTGTTGAAATAACAGGATGGTCGCATTATTCCTCCTAGCTTCTCGGAGGCTCGATGCTTACCCTTAGGCTCACGATCCCTAATTCCTGCCATTTTCCAGCTCGATAGCTTGGCCTGCTTCTCAAGTTGTTGATCACATCCGACGACCGACTCATACGTCTGGCGTGCCAATGGCGAACCACTTTCCGGCCATCGTTGTAGGTTTCTTCAATCCAAGCTTCCTTAGTGCTCAATAAGGTTTCCAGGAAATCTTTGGGGTTCGGTGGATCGAGAATAATGGGAAGGCTGAAGTCGTTACCTTTTCGGCGAGTCTCGTGTGCCAATGGGGTGTATGTAAACCTGCGGCGATTTTCTTTTGACAAAGGTAGCGTGTCGGGTAGAGCAGTGACACGCCGCTGCATAAATTGCTCAACCATCTCCAGGTCAGGCTTAAAGCCACAAATGCGCTCGGTGGTCTCCGAGATTAGGTCTACCAGGATTTCATCAGGCGTATCGACGATTTGGTTCCAAGCTTCAACTAAGGCTTTACTGGTAATCTCTTTTCGTTGCTGAAATTGCACTAACTCCTCTGCGGCACTGACCGCTTGTCCGCTGCTGATATTTTCTTGGGAGAGATACTTGATGAACCGTTGTTCAACGATGTCGGGGGCTTGGGATTCAAGGTCAATAGTCAAGAACTTCCTACCTTCCCAACTTCCCGGCAGCAAGGGCAAGTAGAGCCACCAAGTCCGCCCATTTGTTAACGCAGCCAGCTTGACTCCTTGTTGAAAGCAGTACTCAAGCAACTGCTGCTGATGGTTTTCCAGATTTTCGCTTGGCCGTTTGACCTCAATGAACACGGCGTTGGCCGAACCCAACCTGAGAGCATAATCTACTCGGCGGTTCCCAACAGTGTATTCGGGCACGACCTCAGACACATCGAAGGGGTTCCATCCGGCAATGCTAAGCAGTTTGAGTACTATTCCCTGCTTGGTTGCGGATTCGTCCAGATTGGGTAATGATGCGGAGTTTTTGATCTGCGCAACCGCTTGGGCAATCGTCTCAGGCATCCTATTGTGTCTCCTTTGTCTGCCAAGACAGTCTGGTCGACTGCAAGCTTGTTGTCACCGGTGACGAATAGGTTCACAAAATCACTCGAATTATCCTCTCAGACTCTTCAAGCGGAGGGGAGCACTAAAATATCAAAATATCATTTGATTCCCAAGAAAAATTACCCCAGCAGACAAGTGAGCCATCGGAACGCAGTGCACAAGTGTGGAAGTAACCGCTGCTGATGAGCGAAAACTTCTCATCCGTAGGGGGAGACGCCTGCCCGTAATCATCTCCACCCCAGCAGACGGGAGAGCCGTCGGAGCGCAGTGCACAAGTATGGTCGTGACCGCTACTGATAACCGATAAATGCTCATCCATCGGCGGAGATGCTTGGCCCCGCTCATCGTTACCACCCCAGCAGACGGGCGAGCTGTCGGAGCGCAATGCGCAAGTGTGGAAATAGCCGCTGCTAATGGAAATTAACTCTTCACTTGAAGGCGTCACCATCTGTAACTTAGGGTGACCCCCAACAAACTGGAGCAGCCGTCGGAGCGCAGTGCACAGGTGTGCCCAAAGCCGCTGCTGATGGATGTGAACTTTTCGCCCTCAGGCGGAGATGCTTGTCCCCACTCATTATCATACCAGGTATTCCAACACACTGGGGAGCCATCGGAGCGCAGCGCACAGGTGTGTGCAAAGCCGCTGCTAATGGATGTGAATTCCTCGTCTGACTCCGTCGGAGCGAGGTCACGGTGATTACCCCAGCATACTGGCGACCCATCCACGCGCAGTGCACAAGTGTGTTCGTGGCCGCTACTGATAACTGAGAAGCGCTCACCAGCAGGCGGGGATGCTTGTCCCCAGTTAGCGTAACCCCCGCATACGGGGGATCCGTCTAAACGCAGAGCACAAGCGTGGGAATAACCGCTACTGATAAAAGCGAACTCTTCATCAGAAGGCGTCGCCATATCCCTGTGACGTCCGCCCCAGCAGACGTAAGAACCGTCGAACCGCAACGCGCAAGTGCTTTGATAGCCACTACTGATGGCAGAGAATTTTTCATTTACAGGGGGAGACGCTTGGCCCTGTTCGTCGTTACCCCAGCACAAGGGCAACCCGTCGGTGCGCAATGCACAAGTGTGTTCATGGCCGCTACTGATAACTGCGAATCTCTCACCGGTGGGTGGCGATGATTGCCCCCGTTCATCGCTTCCCCAGCATATCGGTGAGCCGTCGGAGCGCAAAGCGCAGGCGTGGAAGTAACCGCTGCTGATGGAAGTGAACTTCTCTTCCGCAGGCGCTGCCGTCTCCCAATATCGACGGCTACCCCAACATACGGAGGAGCCATCGAAACGCAGCGCACAGGTGTGTGCAAAGCCGCTGCTAATGGCCGTGAATTTTTCGTCCTCAGGCGGCCAGGCTGGCCCCCTGTTGCTTAATCCCCAGCATTTGGGCGAACCATCGGAACGCAGTGCGCAGGTGTGCTTGTCTCCGACGCTAATAGTGGTGAATCTCTGACCACTAGGGGGCGACGATGCGCCATAGTTGTATTCTCCCCAACAGAAAGGTGAGCCGTTGAGGCGCAGCGCGCAAATATGCCACGCTCCGACGCTGATGGAAATAAACTTCTCGTTTGGAGGTTCCGACTCTATGTGGGAGAACCCATACCTATCGTACACCGGATAGTTGATCCTGCCTGTACAGAGAGGAGAGCCGTCGGATCGCAGGACGCAGGTGTGACTGTGGCCGTTGCTGATGGCAATGAACATTTCCGTTGTGGCTGTATGGACTGAGGTGGGGGTGGGTTGTGCTGTGGGTGTGGGAGTAAGAGTTGCAGTCGGGACCGGGGTTGAGACCGGTTGCATCGTGTGTATTGAAAGGGCGGTCGTAACTATGATTGGCTCAGTGGTGGCTATGGATTGAGATTCGTGTCCGCAGGCTATTAACATCAACACTAGGAGGCTGAGCAGGATACCGTGCATCGCTCTCGTCAAAAGCTCCCCCGCGGCAATGGATTTGGTAGTTCGCCACCACCAACGCCAGCAAGCAGCGAGGGAGCACGGACAAATCCATGCACGGCTTGCTGGGAAGTGGTGGCGAACCGTGGCGGAGTCTACACCGCTGGCTGAGACGGGTCAAGCGTCAGCAATTTCAAACTGAGACACTACTCGCCCTGCTCACGATTGTCTGGAACTTACAATTTTGTTATCTTAGATTCAGGAAACAACTGGCCATTCCAATCCCGGGACACGGGTCCCGTTTGACGGACTTATGGCATGAGAGAAGTCATTCAAGGAGCGGTTGACGAACTCAACGACGGCCAGCCCTGTGTACTGGCTACCGTAGTGCGGACCAAGGGTTCAACTCCGCAGAAGGCCGGGGCAATGCTGCTGGTGCGCCAGGATGGCACCGGCGCCGGCACTTTGGGGGGAGGCTGTGTCGAGGGCGACATCTGGTTCGCCGCCAAGGAAATGCTCCGCCGGGGCAGCGGCCCCGAGTTCAAGGACTACTTCCTGAACGAAGACGTGGCGGCCCGCGATGGTCTGGTGTGCGGAGGCACCATGTACTTCTACCTGGAGCCGGTGCGCGATCCCGCTGCCTTCCTGCCCATCGCCTCCGAAATCGTCGGAGCCTATGAGGGCGGCGACCCCGTCGCCCTGGCCACCGTCGTCAACGTCCAGGAAGGCGCGAGCAACATGGGAGCCAAGCTGCTGTTGCGGATTGACGGGTCTGTGGAAGGCGCTCTTGGCGACGCCGACCTGGAGTCCCAGGCCATTGAGGCCGCCCGGCGAGTCGCAGAGGTAGGCAACACCGAATCGCTCACCACCGCCGACGGGACCGAAATATTTGTAGAAGGGTTTACTACGCCGCCGACCTTGGTTGTGGTCGGAGGCGGCCACGTAGGCAAGGCCACCGCCGACTTGGCCCGGGTGCTCGGCTACCGCGTCTACGTGGTGGACGACCGGTCGGAATTCGCCAATGCCGAGCGTTTCCCCTATGCCGAGCAGATTGTAGTCGCCCCATACGACCGGTGGGCCGACGGTTTGACGCTCAACGTGAATACCTTCATCGTCGTTGCAACCCGCGGCCACCGTTTCGACGACCTGGCCTTGGAATCGGCCTTGGGGACCCGATCCCGCTATATCGGCCTCCTCGGCAGCAGGCGCAAGACGTTGATGATTTACCAGCGACTTAGCAGCGGCGGCATCTCCGTAGACCGCCTGAAGCAGGTGCGCGCGCCCGTGGGCCTCGATATCGGCGCCCTGACGCCGGAGGAGTTGGCGGTCAGTATCATGTCCGAAATCATCATGGTCCGGCGCGGCGGCGGCGGTGGCGCTATGCAGATGGACGATTGGTACATCCAACGGGCTGCCGACATCGGCCAGCGAGCCGTCCAAGTGTAGCCGCAGCGACCGCTCATGCCTGATACCGCGGCCCTGCTCCTTGCCGCAGGAGAATCCCGGCGTATGGGCGCCGCCAAAGCATTGCTCTTTTGGAAAGGCGTCCCGCTGCTCGATCATCAAATCACCGCGCTCCGCCAGGCAGGCGTCGAAGCGGTGATCGTCGTGCTTGGCCACCAGGCCGGCGACCTGGAACCAGTCATCGGCAACCGGCCCGGCGTCACCGCGGTAGTCAATCCCGATTATGCCCAGGGCAAGACCACTTCGATTAAGGCGGGCCTGGGATCCCTGGCTGCGGGCGTTTCTTCTATCGTGATTCTCAACGTGGACCAGCCTCGCGAACCCCAGACCATCCGGACTTTGCTGCGGCGTCACGAGGAAGCCCAAGCACTGATTACTATTCCTACCTATCGCGGCAAGGGAGGGCATCCCATCGTAGTAGACTCGTCCCTGTTGGCCGACCTGCTCGCTATAGAAGAGGAGACCCAAGGTGTCAAAGCCCTGGTCCGCCAGCACCAGGGCAGGACCCTGCGCACCGAGATGGCCGCCGACGTCCTTTGGGACCTGAACACCCCTGAGGAATACCAACAGGCCCTGGATCCCTGATTCTTGCTCAAGAACCCTGGTTTACTGACACTGCCAGGGGGATTAGCACCGCGCCTTGTGCTAGAATTGGCCCATGCCCCTGTCCCAGTTCCACCCCCTCATCCAGCAATGGTTCAATAGCCGGTTCGACGCCCCGACTCCGGCGCAGGAAGCCGGATGGCCTGCCATTGCCAGCGGACGCCACACCCTCATAGCGGCCCCCACCGGCTCCGGCAAGACTCTGGCCGCTTTCCTCACCTGTATCGATAACTTGGTCCGAGACGGCCTCAACGGCGGGCTTCCAGACGCGACCCAGGTGGTATACGTCTCGCCCTTGAAGGCCCTGTCCAACGACATCCACAAGAACCTAGCTGCTCCCCTGGAGGAAATATCTGCGCTGGCTGGCGAGACGACTGCCGACTTCCCCGAAATTCGCACCGCCGTACGCACCGGCGACACCCCGCCCTCCCAGAGGCAACGCATGGCCAAGAAGCCTCCCCACATCCTAATAACCACTCCTGAGTCCCTGTACATCCTCCTCACCTCCCGCAGCGGCCGCAAGGCTCTCAGCGGCGTCAAGACCCTGATCCTGGACGAAATTCACGCCGTTGCCCGGGATAAGCGGGGCGCCCACCTTGCCCTGTCGGTAGAGCGACTCTGCGCCCTTGCCTCCGGCCCCGTTACCCGCATCGGCTTGTCCGCGACCCAGCGGCCCATCGAGGAGACCGCTTGCTTGTTGGTGGGAAGCCGCAACATCCGCCCCGACGGCACGCCCGATTGTTTAATCGTTGACTCGGGGCACGCCCGTTCCATGGACCTCGACGTGCACATGCCCGAACTGGAACTGGGGCCCATAGCCAGCCACGAGATTTGGGCCGAGACGCTGGACGCCATCGCAGCTATGACCCAGGACCACGCCGTCACTTTGGTCTTCGCCAACACCCGCCGGTTGGTCGAAAGGGTAGCGCACCAACTGTCCCAACGCCTGGGCGAAGATGCAGTAGTCCCCCACCACGGCAGCCTTTCCCGCGGCACCCGCCTGGCGGCGGAGGAGAAGCTCCGGGCTGGACAGGTCAAGGTCTGCGTCGCCACCGCTTCCCTGGAACTGGGCATCGACATTGGCCTGGTAGACCTGGTGTGCCAGATTGGCGCGCCCCGTTCCATCAACCTTCTGATACAGCGAGTGGGCCGCTCCGGTCACGTTGTTGGCGGCACTCCCAAGGGGCGGTTATTCCCGCTAACCCGGGATGAGCTTGTCGAATGCGCCGCCCTGGCCCGGGCCGTCCGCTGCGGCGACCTGGATACCCTGAGGTTTCCAGCCTGGCCCTTGGACGTTTTGGCCCAGCAGTTGGTTGCGGCCTGCGCCCAGCAAGAATGGCAAGAGGACGACCTTTTCGACCTCTGCCGCCGGGCCTACACTTACAGCGACCTTTCCCGCGACAAGTTCGACCAGGTTGTCGGCGTCCTCTCCTCCGGCTTTGCCTCCCGGTTGGGCGGCAAGGGGGCCTTCCTGCACCGGGACGGCGTCAACCACCGGCTGAAAGCCCGGCGCGGGGCTGCAATCGCCGCCATGACCAGCGGGGGGGCCATTCCGGACAACGCCGACTACGACGTTATAGTTGAACCCGAAGAGGCGTTTGTAGGCACAGTCAACGAGGACTTTGCCATAGAAAGCATGGCCGGCGACGTGTTTCTCCTCGGCAACACACCGTGGAAAATCCGCCGTGTTGAAAGCGGACGGGTCCGGGTCGAGGACGCCCAGGGCCAGTCTCCCACCGTCCCGTTCTGGCTGGGCGAGGCCCCCGGCAGGACTCGCGAACTCTCCGAACACGTTACAGCCCTCCGGGAGGGCGTTGCAGAACGACTTGGCGCCGGAAGA
>CAXXWY010000003.1:0-240968 GCA_963668505.2 Dehalococcoidia bacterium
AGTACGAGGAGGCCAAGAACGAGTCGGCCTTCACCGAAGGGCGCATTCTGACCCTCGACAACCTGATCCGCAACGCCATGATCATCGAGAAGACTGGCGAAGCCATGGATACCGTCGCAGTCGGCGCAACAGTGACGGTGCAGAGCCAGGACGGCAAGACCCAGCAATACACCATCACCGGAAGCGCCGAAGCCGACCCGTCCCAGGGAAAGATCTCCAACGTCTCGCCCATCGGCAAGAGCCTGCTGGGCAAGAAGCTCAACGAGGTCACCGAGATCAGCGTTCCATCGGGTAAAATCAAGCTCGAAATAGTCGCCATCGAGTGATTCCTGCATCCAAGGCCGCTCTCCTCATTCCCAACACGCGGGCGCGACTTCCAGGGTTCAGACATCGGGCCCCCAATATGTTCCAAATACGCCGCCAAGATTTGCCTGGACTCCGGCAAATCTCCACCAATAAGCACCTTCACCAAGTCATGAGAAACCGCAAGCACGCTGTTGTGTCCGGCCCCTTGATTGGCATTGCCGAGGTAGCCTGGGTTTTACTGCGAGGCCGGACCTGATGCCGGACCGGCAAGACGACCTGCTGGCCAGCCGCAGGGCCAAGCTGGAGCGGCTCCGCCAACTGGGGGTCGAACCCTATCCCCCGCGGTTGACGCGCACCTGCGACGCGGCCTCCGCCATCGCCCGCTTCGAGGCTGTGGAACGTGGGGAAGCGCCGGAAACCGAGGCCCAGGACCTCTCCGTCGCCGGCCCGCATTGTGTCCATACGAGGCATGGGCCGCGCCGCCTTCCTGGACCTCAGGGACGCTTCCGGGGTCGTTCAAGCCATGCTGCGGCAGAACGTCCTGGGCCAGCAGTTCGACTTGCTCAAGAACCTGGACATCGGCGACCACCTTGGCGTCGCAGGCTCCATGGTCCGCACCCGCACCGGCCAAGTCTCCATCGAAGCCCGTAACCTGACACTGGCCTCCAAGGGAATGCGGCCTCTGCCTGAAAAGTGGCACGGCCTCAGGGACGTGGAGGCCCGCTACCGCCAAAGGTACCTGGACTTGGTCTCCAACCCTGAGGTAATGACCGTTTTCGCCCTCCGCAGCCGGGTCATCAGGACCATACGCCGGTTTCTCGACGAGCGGGGTTTCCTGGAGGTGGACACTCCCATCCTGGTCCCCGTGGCTGCCGGGGCCCACGCCAGGCCCTTCACCACCCACCACAACTCCCTGGACCAGCAGCTCTACCTGCGCATCGCCACCGAGCTGTACTTGAAGCGCCTCATCATCGGCGGATTCGACAGAGTCTACGAATTGGGAAGGGTGTTCCGCAACGAGGGCATCGACCAGGACCACAACCCTGAGTTCACCCTCTTGGAAAGCTACGAGGCCTACGCCGACTACAACGACGTCATGGAAATGGTCGAGTCCATGGTGTCGTCGGTGGCCCAGGAAGTCCTGGGAACCACCCAGGCGCCCTTCGGCGAACACGTGATTGATTTCGCTCCGCCGTGGCGTCGCGTTTCTCTGCGGGAGGAACTGGTTGCCAGGAGCGGCATCGACGTCGACGCCTTTCCCGACTTCACCTCCCTGTCCAGGCGCGTTGCCGACGCCGGTGTGGACGCCGGCCCGCGTGAAAGCCGCGGCCGGTTGATTGACAAGCTCATCTCCACGTTTGTGGAGCCGCACCTGTTCCAGCCGACGTTCCTGTTGGACTACCCCGAAGAAATGTCTCCCCTGGCCAAGGCCAAGCCGGGCGTTCCCGGCTACGTGGAGCGGTTCGAGGCATTCGCCGCCGGCATGGAAATCGCCAACTCCTACACCGAGCTCAACGACCCCGCCGTGCAGCGGGAGAGGCTCCAGGCTCAGGAGGAAATACGGCAACTCCACAAGGACGAGGAGGTGGACCGCAGTGACGATGACTTCCTGCTGGCCATGGAATACGGAATGCCGCCCACCGGCGGCCTCGGCATGGGCATAGACCGCCTGGTCATGCTCCTGTGCTCCCAACCCTCCATCCGCGACGTGGTCCTCTTCCCCCAGATGCGGTCGATTGGGGGCGATGGAGAACCGGAGAAATAGAAATGGCCGATACTCTGGAAACCGGCTTGCATAGCCGGGAATCACGCTACAGGGAAATGATGCTAGAGCATATATTCCTATCAGAACTGTTGCAGAAGGCGTGGCGTGAGGCGCTGCACAAGAAAGGCGATTTAGTCAATGTTATTAGACCAGACGTTGACAGTAACGGGTATGACTTGGTGTTGGAGTGTGGAAGAGATACCCGATACGTTCAACTTACAAGCATCAAGACAGGCAAAAAAAGAGTAAATGAAAAATTGGCAAGCAAGCCGGGTGGTTGTGTTATCTGGCTCGTTTATCGAGAAGACGAGGGTAGCAGTACTAAGCTAACGTACCGCTTTTTCGGAGCGGGCCCCAAGGAGCCTCCTCCCCTGGACGATGAATCGTGTACAAATCCCGAAACGAACACAGAGACTCCATCCAAACGCCAACTTACATCAGGCGACTATGATAAGCCCACCGACATAGACCAGCTATTCGATAAACTTTTCCCGGAGCAATCAGGATAGTCCGGCTGACATGCTGTCCATCGACCAAATACGACGCGACCCCGACGCAATACGCCAAGCCCTGGAAGCCAGGGGTGAGGCCGGCTCCATTGACCAACTGTTGCAGTTGGACGGCCAAAGACGCCAGGCCATTACCCAGGCCGACGACCTGAGGTCCCAGCGCAACCGCGTGAGCCGCGAAGTGGGACTGGCCAGGTCTGAGGGTGAGGAACCCTCTCCGCAGGTCATCGAGGAAATGCGCCGGGTCGGCGACGAAATCCAGCGATTGGAGCAGGAAGCCCAGGACCTGGAGCAGCAGACCAACACTATCCTGCTGGACTTGCCCAACCTGCCCCTGCCCGACGTTCCCCCCGGCGAGGGCGAAGAGGACAACGTAGAAGTCCGCCGCTGGGGCGACGTCCCCGCGTTCGACTTCACCCCCCTGCCCCACTGGGACCTGGGCGAGCAACTGGGCATCATCGACTTCCAGCGGGGGGTAAAGCTGTCGGGCAGCCGCTTCTTCACCATGTTCGGCGCGGGGGCCAAGCTCGAGCGGGCCCTGATTTCCTGGATGCTGGACCTGCACACCCGCGAGCACGGCTACACCGAGGTCATGCTGCCCCTCATAGTGAAACAGGAGTCCCTGGTAGGTTCCGGCAACCTGCCCAAGTTCGCCGAGAACCTGTACCGCGACGAAGAGGACGACCTCTGGCTGATCCCCACCGCCGAGGCGCCCCTGACCAACCTGCACCGGGACGAAATTCTGGCTCCCGATACCCTGCCCCTAGACTACGTGGCCTACACTCCCTGCTTCCGCCGGGAGAAGGCCGCGGCGGGTCGCGACACCCGCGGCATCAAGCGGGTTCACCAGTTCGACAAGGTGGAAATGTACAAGCTGGTACCCCCTGATGATTCGGAAGATGCGCTGCAGCGGCTGCTGGCCGACGCCGAGGACGTGTGCCGGCGGCTGGAGTTGCCCTACCGGGTGATACAGCTTTGCGCCGGGGACTTGGGGTTTCCCTCAGCCAAGACCTACGACATCGAGGCCTGGGCCGCCGGTTGCCGGGAGTGGGCTCGAAGTCAGCTCCTGCTCCAACTGCACCGACTTCCAGGCCCGCCGCAGCCGCATCCGCTACCGTGCCGACCGGGAAGCGCGGCCCCAACTGGTCCACACGTTAAACGGCTCCGGCCTGGCCCTGCCCCGGGTGGTCATCGCCATCCTGGAAAACTATCAGCGGGAAGACGGCTCGGTGGTAGTCCCCGAGGTCCTGCGCCCCTACACCGGCTTCGACGTAATCACGGCCTAGCCCCCGCCCTCACCGCAGCGAACAGGGAGGGAATGCCGCCCGCTCACTCCCGGTCGCCCAGCACTTCGCCTGTAATGCCCCTGAGCAGCTCCTGGATCGCGGCCGCCCCCTCAGGATGGTCCCCGTTGATGTGCAGCGGCGTTATGGAGATGTAGTTGTTCTTCATCGCCCAGATGTCCGTGTCTTCTGCCGGTTGTCCGAACATCGGCCGGTCCCGGTCAATCCGGTACTGCTTGCCGCCGCCGGCGGCCTCTTCCCGCACCGATTCTCCATAGGCGCGGTCGCCAAGCCGGGTTACCCTCAGGCCGCCGATTTTCTCCGGCGCCGTGCTGGGCACGTTGACGTTCAGGAAGCAGCTAGGGCTTAGTGGGTGGGCGCCCAATCGCTGCGCCATATTCCGCAACAGGCGGGCGGAGCAGTCGAACCGCGGGTTCACGATGGCTCCCACCGATATGGCGATGGCGGTGTAGCCCCGCACGTGGCCCTGCAGCGCGGCCCCCACCGTTCCCGACATCATCACGTCCCAACCCAGGTTCGACCCGGCGTTTATCCCCGACACCACCAGGTCCACCGCGCCCACCAGCTTTTCCAGCCCAATAATGCAGCTGTCGCCGGGTGTGCCTTCCACCGAGTAGGCGGCCGCGGCGTAACGGCTGTTTCCT
Organism: Dehalococcoidia bacterium; assembly: GCA_963668505.2. GTDB lineage: Bacteria > Chloroflexota > Dehalococcoidia > Lucifugimonadales > UBA3495. The sequence goes on from CAXXWY010000003.1 coordinate 4,529, forward strand.
TGGCCTTCCAACGGGACCTCTGTGACCCGGATCGGAGACCGCAGCGTTAGCGCCGCTCCCACGCCGCTCTGCTCCTTGGCCGGGGCCGCGACGAACACTTCTCCCACTTCGCACAGGGATTCCGCTGCTGCCCACAACCCGGGGGCGAATACCCCGTCGTCGTTGGTCAACAGGATTTTCACGGGGGGACTCTAGCCGCTCTAATCGCGGGACAACCCGGCGGCGCGGCTCAGGGCGCGCCTGACCAGCACCGGGGCCATGGCCCGCCGGTAGTCCGCCGAGGCAAAAACGCTATCGCCGGCAACGTTGTCGCCCAGGTCTGCGGCGGCTCTATCCGCCGCGGCGGCGATGGCGCCTGCAGTCAGTTCCTCTCCCACCAGGGCGTCTTCCACCGATGTCGCCCGCATCGGCGACGGGACCAGGCCGCCCAGCACCACGCTGGCCGCCGTGCACCGGCCGTCTTCAACGCTGACCAACACCGCAGCCCCCACAACCGAAAAAGATGTTGCCGGATGGGGCATCTTGGCGTAGGCGGCCCGCTGGTTCGTTGCCAGGCGGGGAACTTCCACGGCCAGCAACAGTTCGTTCTCCGCCAGGGCTGTAGTCAACAGCCCGGTGAAGAACTCCGACGCTTGCAAAGTGCGCGTTCCCTGTGGGCCCCAGTCTCCCGGCCCTTGAATCATGAAGCGGGCATTCAGAGCGCACAACACCGGGGGCCAGTCGGAACCCGGGTCGGCGTGGCACACGTTGCCGCCTATAGTCCCCAGGTTCCTCACCTGCGGGTCTCCTATGCCTGCGGCGGCCTCTGCCGCCACCGCGCAGTTCTCGCGGACCCTGGCCGACCTCGCTATGGCTCCGTGGGTGGTCAGCGCTCCAATGCGTATGACGCCGTCGCTGGCGGTAATGCCCTTCAGCGCCTCGATCCCGCCGATGTCTATCACAACGGCCGGCGACGCCTGCCGCAGCTTCATCAGGGGAATCAGGCTGTGCCCCCCGGCCAGCAATTTGGCTTCCTGGTTGCCGTTCAGCAGGTGTACCGCCTGGTCCACCGAGGAGGCCTTGTGGTATTCGAATTCCGTGGCGAACATGGCTCCTCCTCTACTGCTGGTGAATGGCCCGCCACACCCGCTCCGGGGTGAGGGGCATTTCCAATCTGGTGACTCCAAAGGGCTTGAGCGCGTCGATCACCGCGTTGTAAATGGTCGGAGTGGAAGCAATGGTGCCGGTCTCGCCTATGCCCTTGACTCCCAGCGGATTGTGGGGCGATGGCGTCTCCGTAGACAGGGTTTCTATTTCGGGCACAAGGTGTGCCCTGGGCAGGGCGTAGTCCATCATCGAGCCGGTCAACAACTGCCCGTTCTCGTCGTAGACCGCTCCTTCCCAGAGGGCCTGGCCTGCTCCTTGCACCACGCCGCCGTGGACCTGGCCTTCTACAATCATCGGATTGATCTGCGGCCCGCAGTCGTCAACGCAAGCGTATCTCTGCAGCTCGATGTGGCCCGTGTCCGCGTCCACCGTCACCACCGCAACGTGCGCCCCGAAGGGAAAGCTGAAGTTGGGAGTGTCGTAGAACGTCGTCGCTTCCAGCCCCGGCTCCATGCCCTCGGGCATGTTCCAGGCGACGTTGGCCATCAGCGCAACGTCCTGGATGGTCTTGCTCTGGTCGGGGGACCCTCTCACGAAGAACTTTCCGTCCTCGTACTCGATGTCCTCCTCGGCTGCCTCCAGCAGGTGGGCCGCCAGCGCCTTGGCCTTGTCCTTGATCTTGCGGGCGCTCAGGGCAATGGCCGCGCCGCTGATTACCGTGGTGCGGCTGCCGTAGGTGCCCCAGCCCATGGGGGTGTTGTCCGTGTCGCCGTGGATAACCTCCACGTCGTCCACGTCGACCCCCAGTTCGTCGGACAGTATCTGGGCAAAAGTGGTCTCCTCTCCCTGCCCGTGTGGAGACGTCCCCACGAAGATGTTGGCCTTGCCGGTGGCGTAGAAGCGGACTATTGCGCTTTCCCACAGGCCGCCGCCGAATCCCACCGCCCCGGCCACCTGGGAGGGGCCGATGCCGCAGATTTCACAGTAGGTGCTGACGCCGATGCCCATGTACTGGTTGTTCGCCCGCAGCCTGGCCTGCTCCCGTCGCAGCGCCTGGTAGCCCACGTGGTCCAGCACGGTGTCCAGCGCCAGTTGATAGTCCCCGCTGTCGTAGGTCAGGCCCAGGGCGATGTCGTGGCCGTCTTCGAACTTGGGGATCAGGTTGCGCCGCCGCACCTCCACGGGGTCCAGGTCCAGCTCGGCCGCCAGCAGATCGATCATCCGCTCCAGCAGGAACGTGGCTTCCGGCCGCCCGGCGCCGCGATACGCCTCCACCGGCGTGGAATTGGTGAACACCCCGTAGACTTCGGCCTTCACGTTGGGTATCTCGTAGGGGCCGCAGTACATCAAGCCGTGTAGTATCGTCGGGATGCCTGGGGCAGCGGTGGAGAGATAGGCCCCCATGCCGGCGTAGACCACCGAGCGTACGCCCGTGATTTTGCCGTCCCTGGTAGCCGCCAGCTCCACGTGCTCCACGTGGTCCCGACCGTGGGTGGTGGCAATGTAGTTCTCCGAGCGGGTCTCGGTCCACTTGACCGGCCTGCCCAGCTTCATGGCGCAGAAGGCCGTCACCATTTCCCAGGGATACACCGCTATCTTGCTGCCGAACCCGCCGCCCACTTCAGGGGCAATGACCCTGATTTTGTGTTCCGGCAGCCCCGTCACCAACGAGGTCACGAACCGGCAGATGTGGGGGTTCTGGCTGGTGCTCCACAGGGTTAGCTCGCCCATCGACGGCAGCCACGTGGCCAGGGCCGCCCTAGGCTCCATTGGGGTGGGAATCAGCTTCTGCTGGATAATCGTGTCCCGTACCACCACCTCTGGCGAGTCGAAAGCAGCGTCGCTATCGCCCCCGCTGGCCACCCAGTGGAAGGCCTGGTTGTTGGGCGCGTCGTCGTGCAGTTGGGGAGCTCCGTCCTTGGTGGCTTCCTCCGGGTTCACCACCACCGGCAGCGGCTCGTAGTCCACCTCTATCAACTCCAGGGCGTCCTCCGCCTGGTAGCGGTCCTCGGCCACCACCACCGCCACCGCGTCTCCCACATAGCGAACTACGTCCTTGGCGATTGCCGGGTAAGCCACGGCTTTGACGTCCGAATCGGGGACCACCCAGGCGCAGGGTATTGGGTTGAGCACCCCGTCGGTGTCTGCGCCGGTGTACACCGCCAGAACGCCGGGCGCGGCCGCCGCCGCAGAGGTATCCACGCTCTTGATTCTGGCGTGAGCGTGAATGCTGCGCTTGATGGCGGCGTGTACCGTGCCGGGCAGCTTGATGTCGTCGGTATAAGTGGCCTGGCCCGTAATCAGCCGGGGGTCTTCCCTTCTGCGGATACCGGAGCCGAAAATCCTGGTCGTCATCGCTGACCTCCCATTGCCTCGGCGGCTGCCAGGACCGCCTTGACGATGTTCTGGTACCCGGTACAGCGGCAGATGTTGCCTTCCAGTCCCTCCCGTACCTCCTGGCCCGTGGGCCTGGGATTTCGCTGCAGCAGTTCCACTGACGCCATGATCATTCCCGACGTGCAGTAGCCGCACTGCAGGCCGTGGTTGTTCCAGAATGCTTCTTGAAGTGGATGCAACGCTCCGCCGTCTGAGGCCAGCCCCTCTATCGTGGTGATTTCTGCGCCATCGACTTGCACCGCCAGCAGCGTGCATGACTTGACCGCCGCACCGTTCACGTGGACCACGCACGCGCCGCACTGGCTGGTGTCGCAGCCGATCTTGGTCCCGGTCAGCCCCAGTTCTTCCCGGAGATAGTGGACTAGGAGCAAGCGGGTGTCTACTTCGAACTGCCTGACTTGGCCGTTAACCGTAATTTGTATCGGAATCTTTGCCATATTTCCCCCTGAGGCAAAACCTACGGCATAATTTCGGGAATAAAAGCGGCCCTGGATGCTCGGAGTATACCAGCATAGCAAGCGGATAGCCAAGTAAACGCCGGAGAGGGCAGAGCCTTGCCCACATCCCCCTGACACCACCCTCCAACAGCTCCTTACCCCCCGTTCACCCTTGTATCTTAAACAGGGACGTGACAGACCGCTTCGCCCTAGGTCTTTAAGAGGTTCCGTTTGCTTATAAGGCCTGAGGTGCCTACGGCTACATAGGCCAAGCCCTAAAGGCAAACGGAACCCTAAGAACTGGTAATGAGTTGATTAAGAGGCCTTGTTATGCGAATGCCGGTTGACGAATCAGGCGCCTGGGGCCGAAACTGTACTGACCACAGCACCTGGGAGGCAGATCAGTGAAGCTGGGCAACCCGGTCTACGTCACGAGGGGCGTCCATCAAGTCCGGGCCATCGGAGCCAGGGTCACTGTGCTGACCGCAGGCGATGAAGCAATGCTTGTGGACGCCGGCATGAAGGGCAGTTCCGCCTTCATAGTCGGAGGCTTGCAAGATTTGGGCCTTTCCCTCGATGCGGTCAAGGCGGTGGTCGTCAGCCACCGTCACCCGGATCACGCGTCCGGCGTAGGGGAGCTGGTTGCCGGCAGGGAAATCGCCGTCATGGCACATCCCCTCGAAACCGGTGTCTTGAGCGGCGCTGAACGTCAGCCAAGTCCTTTCCAGAATAAACTCGCGGCGCAGGTAGCCCGCCCGGTCCTCGATGTGGTCAGCGGCAGCCCCGTTAACGTTGTCGTCGAATTGGAAGATGACCAGATTATCCCCTTCCCATATCCTGTCCACGTCGTACATCTGCCGGGACACACCGCGGGCAGCATAGCCTTGTTCTTGCCGGAACAGAAGCTGGTAATCGTAGGAGACGCCTTGCAGTTCAAGCTAGGCCGCAGGCTCAGTCCACCCGCCACCGGCGTCACCGAAGACCCAGCGCTGGCGCTGCGGTCACTGCAAAAGCTGCTGGACCTCGACTTCGACGCGCTCTGCTTCAGCCATTTCCCGCCGCTGCGCAGCGGCGCATACGAGGCGTTCAGCACCATGCTCCGCCGGCAGGTGGCCTGATGTCCTGGGCTGCTGAAGCGAACGACGCAATAGTGGAATTAAGTCCGGTGAACCGGTCAAGAAGCCTCCATCCAAGAGAACGAAACTATGCAAACTGGTGAAGACGGGGCCGCGGCTGGGAATACCGTTGTCGGCTTCCTCAAGAAATGCGTCGACGGCCACGGCCATCGCGACGCGCTGTTGTTCAAGCCGGGCTTTCGCTATCAGCGTTGGTCCTATGACCGGCTCTGGAAAGAATCGGGACAGGTGGCCGCCCTTCTCCAAAGCCGGGGGCTGGCCAAGGGGGACCAGGCTGTCCTCTGGGGACCCAACTCGCCGCAGTGGGTGCTCATCTTCTTCGGCTGCCTGCGGGCGGGTGTGGTGGTGGTGCCGCTGGACCTCCGCAGCGCGCCGGACTATGTCGAGCGGGTCGTCTCGCTGGTATCGCCCAAGGTCGCCTTCACGTCCCGCTACACTCCCAAGGAAGGCGTGACCCTTGACGCGCCGGAGATTACCTTCGAGGAATTAGAGCACCTCATCCAGGGGCTCGGCTCCCCTGCTCCAATCGAAACGGGCCCGGACGACCTGCTGGAGATAATGTTCACATCAGGCACGACGGGCGACCCCAAAGGGGTGATGCTGACGCATCGCAATATCACCGCCAACATAGAGGGCATCTCGCAATATATCACTTGCCGTCCGTCCAGTAGGCTCCTCTCCATCCTGCCGCTCAGCCACATGTACGAGCAGACTGGCGGCCTGCTTACCGCGTTGTACTTCGGGGCCAGCGTCACCTATCCCACCAGCAGGCAGCCGACGGTGCTTGCCAGAACCATGCGTGAACGGAAAGTCACGACCATGCTCCTCGTGCCCCAGGCGTTGGAATTGCTGATGAACGGCATCGAACGGGAGGTCAGGCGCCAGGGAAAAGAAGGCCTCTGGCTGACACTGCTGAAGATAGCCGGGAAGACGCCTTTCCCCTTGCGGCGGCGTCTCTTCGGCCGCGTGCACCGGCAGTTTGGCGGGAAGCTGGACTTCATCGTGTCCGGCGGAGCGGCAATCGACCCGGAGTTGGTTCGCAAGTGGGAGTTGATCGGGGTCAAAATCGTTCAGGGCTATGGCGCAACCGAGGCATCCCCCGTAATCAGCAACCACACGTTGAGCGAGCGCCGGCCCGACTCGGTAGGCCGTCCCTTGCCCAACGTCCAGGTCAGCATCAGCGGGGAAGGGGAAATCCTCGTCCGGGGCGAAAGCATATCCCCCGGTTACTGGAACGCCCCGGAACAGACGGCCGCGGCTTTTAGAGAGGGATGGTACTACACCGGCGATATAGGGTATTTCGACGACGAGGGGTTCCTACACATCAAAGGCCGGATCAAGGACATGATTGTCCTGTCCAGTGGACAGAACGTGTACCCCGACGACATACAGGCGGCTCTCAACAGGCACCCCAGCGTCACCGACTCTGCGGTGGTGGGCCTACCCAAGGGGAGTTCCGTCGAGGTCCACGCCGCCTTGATTCTCAATGATGAATCATCCCCCGGTCTCATTGTCTCGTGGGCCAACGAACAGTTGGCCGAGCATCAGAAGGTTAGGGGCCACACCGTCTGGCCGGACGAAGACTTCCCCCGCACGCATACTATGAAGGTGAAAAAGCCGCTGCTCATAGACATGCTTCAAGGCAGCGCCCCTCCCGCCGCCCCGGCTGCTGCAAGCCCGGCGGCATCGGGAAGCCGGCCGGGAGAGTTGCGTCTTACCGACATCATCGCGGAGGTCGCCAATGTTGACGCCGCTGAACTTACACCGGACATGACCTTGGGCGATGACCTAGGCCTCGATTCCCTTGGCAGGGTGGAACTACTGTCGGCCGTCGAAGCGGAGCTTGGGACCTATCTGGACGAGGGCCAAGTGGGCCCCGAGACCACCGTCCGGGAACTGGAGCAGGTCCTGGAAGAAGGCGCAAACAACCCGCCGCTCACCCAATTCCCGGACTGGGGCATGGACTGGTGGTGCCGCATGACCCGGGGCGCCATCCAGCGGTTGCTGGTGTTCCCCATACTCAAGTTTCCCTACGGCTTGAGGGTTGCCGGGAAGGAAAACCTGCGGGGCATTAACGGCCCTGTCCTGTTCGCCTCCAACCACAACCTTGGCCTCGACAACCCCTTGATAATCAAGGCGGTCCCGCCCGCTTGGCGTCGACGGCTGGCCATTGCCGGCCACGCCGCCTTGTGGAAGAACCCCGTGTTCTGGGTTATAAACCCCCTCCTGGGCAACGGGTTCCCCCTGGCACAGGAAGGCGCTGTTCGCCCCAGCCTGGAGAACATGGGCAAGATTCTCGACAACGGCTGGTCAGTGCTGATCTACCCTGAGGGGGAGTTGACCGTCGGCGGACCCATCAAGCCGTTCATGAACGGTACGGGCTTGGTCGCTGTGGAAGGCCGCCTGCCCGTAGTCCCCATTAAGTTACACATCGACCGCATGGGCGAGCCGGTAAGATTTCCTATCCTTAAGCGGGGGGCCGTGGAGGTCCGCTTCGGCGAGCCCTTGATGTTCTCCCCGGGCACGCCTTACCAGGAAGCTACCAAAGCGATTGAGCAGGCTGTTCGGGCGTTGTGACGCCCCGCACAACTACAGCAGCTGCGCCGTTAGTATAAGCCGTCTGTCTTGACATCCTCTCATCTCCGCTATACCATTCTCGCCAGCACAAACATACATCCACTGCCCGTTCAGGTTCCCGTTCAGGGAGAATAGGGAAGGCGGTGAGAAGCCGCCGCGGTAGCGCCGCTGTAAGCGGGATTAGTGCCGGAGTCCACTGTCGGAACGCCGATTGGGAAGGGCCCGGCTGACGAAATCCACCCGCAAGCCAGGAGACCTGCCTGAACGGAAGGTGACTACTCTCCGCACTAGAGAGGGTCCCTCGGCCGTCGGGCACAAGTCCCGAGCAGAGTGAAAGCCAGCACCTCCAGCGGAGAGCCGTCGGAGGTGTTTTTCTTGGATGCAGGATGAGCGAACGAGAGAGTGATACTCAGCCCACCGCTCCGGTCAAGCGGCGTCGGGTCCGGAATGGACTGGTCATCATCAACACCGGCGAGGGCAAGGGCAAGACAACGGCGGCCCTGGGGGTTATCTTCCGGGCATGGGGCCGGGACTTCCGCATAAGGATGTTCCAGTTCATAAAGCACACCGGCGCCCGGTTCGGCGAGCACCGAACGGCCCAGAGGCTGGCACATACCCATCGAGGCCTTGGGCGATGGCTTCACGTGGCGTTCCAAGGATATGGACAGGACCGCGGCCCTCGCCGTTCAGCAATGGGACCGTTGCAAAGAAGCTATCCTCACTGGAAACGAGGACATCATCATCCTCGATGAGTTTACCTACGCCATGCACTACGGCTGGGTGCCCGTCGCCGATGTCGTCGAAGCGCTGAAACAGCGGCGGGATACGATGCACGTCATCATCACCGGCCGGTACGCTCCCCAGGAACTCATCGACTGCGCTGACCTGGTAACCGAAATGAAACTCATCAAGCACCCCTACCAAGAAAAGGGGATCAGGGCTCAACAGGGCATCGAGTTCTAGCCATGACCCTAGACGACTCGGTCGCCTGTATAGGGCCGTCCGACGCCCCGGCGATGCGGCAGGCCGAACTCAGACAGGGCGGGTTGAGACCACGCCGCCGGGCAGTTTGGGCCGTCCAGAGGACCTGTCCGCAACCACACCCGCGATGGTAGTACAATGACCCGGGAAATGATGGTCGCTAAAGTCAAGGTCGCCGCCCAGGTCCTGTTGTTCGTGATCGCGGTCGTCGTGTTCTACATAGGACTCGGGGTGGGACTGCAAATCAGCCCTGCCTGGGGGTCCGTCCTGTGGTTCGTCGCCGCGGCCATAGTGGCTCTGGATCTGGTTTGGGTTTTCCGGTCTCGCCGCTGACGCCGGAACTGGAGATGCTTTTCCCCACAACCCAACCATCTCGCAGACTCATCTTGCGTTGACAACAGCGAACGGCAACGCCTACACTCCACCGGCTATCCAGGCTTCTATTTGACAGCAAGTAAACTCTAGCTCATTTCTGGTTGGGGGTCGGCGCAATGCAGAATGTAATCAGGTCCGGCGAATTCGTCGTACAGGCAAAACCGTGGGCGGTGATTGGCCCATACACCAGCTCTCTTATGGACTCCCTCTTTCCATCCATCAACACCCTTCAGAGGCTGGCCATATCGCTTTTCTTCGTGGGATTGCTGGTGGCCTTCGGACGGGCAACTTTTTACCTCCCAGATAATCTTATCCCTGTCACGTTGCAGACCACTGGTGTGCTGCTGATTGGCGGTTTCCTGGGGTTGCGGTGGGGACTCTTCGCTATCCTCGTCTACTATTTCCTGGGTATGGCCGGTGTGCCGGTGTTCAAAGACGGCGCAAATGGCTGGCACATCGGCGAAGGCTGGAACTGGGCCAACGGCTTGGACTACGTGACCGGCTCCCCGACCGGTGGCTACCTGATCGGGTTCGTCGCCGCCGCCGTGTTGGTGGGCTATCTGTCTCAGCACGGCTGGAACCGTGGCCGTTCCCTGTGGCCCATGCTTCTGGGAAACCTCCTAATATACGTCCCGGGCTTGCTATGGCTCCACTACTTTACCTTCGGCTGGCCGCCAGAAGGAGAGTTGTTAAGCCGTGGAATGTACGATTTTATCTTGGGAGACCTAGTGAAGCTGATGATAGCGGCGCTGGTAGTAGGGTTCGGGTGGAAGCTGGCTGACCGCCGGCAGCAGCCTTAACTGCCTCTCAGCGCAGAAAGCAATCGGACCCCCGGGCAAACGCCAGGGCCACGTCTTCGGCGCTAACCCCCGGCGCCAGACATCCGCTTTCATTGGAACTGCGCAAGCGGCAACCCCAATAGCTATAAGGTGTGGGGTTTAGGGACTCCGGCGCCTTGCGGTGTTCGGGGAAAGGCCAACAACAGTCGGCTGCAAGGGGAATGCCTGGTGCCGGGGGAGGGAATCGAACCCACACACCGGTCAAGGTAGCGGATTTTAAGTCCGCCGCGTCTACCGTTCCGCCACCCCGGCCACCTCGCCGCCGTTAGCTGGCACTGGCTATAGTGCCAGCTACGATGGGCCTGTCCATTCTAGCATACGGCAGTTGCGACCCTGCCAGCGAGGCTTCCCGAAGAGGCAGGCATTTGCGCAGACCCAACTGTCCGCTCACCCTTCGATTTCCCTCAGGATGAACGGACAGTCTACGGCTTGGTTTTGCCTCGTAGTCTACGTGCGAATGACCGTTAGGCAAAGCTCTCAAGAGGCGGAGAGATTCTCATTTGAGTACTCCCCCGCCCCGAAGAGCTTAGAGATTAATCACCTTCTCAATTGTGTGAGATAGAGCAACGTTCATCTCAGGGCCTCAACGATCAGTTCTACGTTGGTGCGGAACATTCCGAGATAGGTGTCGCCGGCGCTGCCTTCCTCGCCCAGGGAACCCGTATAGAGTTGGACGAGGACCGCCCCGGTTTCATTTGCTACTGCCTCCGGCAGCTTCGCGCTGACCGTGGTTTCGCTGAATACCGCCGGTGCGTTGTGCTCCCGGACAACTTCGACCACTTCCGCAATGTGCTCCGCTGAGGGCTCAATGTGAGTACCCAGGGAAGGGATTATCAGGCCGACTACCTCAAACCCGTAGAGGGCTGCGAAGTAAGAGAAGGTGTCATGGGACGTGACCAGCAGCCTGCGCTCCTGCGGCACTACCTTGACCTGCTCTTGAATCCAGGCGTGTAGCTCGTCGAGCTGCGCTCCGTAGTCTGCGGCGTTCTGAGCGTAGAAGTCTGCGCTTTCAGGGTCCAGAGCCGAAAGCCGAGATGCTATCTCGTTCACTGCGATCTTCACCCGAATTGGGTCAAACCAGAAGTGCGGATCCAGCGGGCCGTGGTCGTGGCCATGGTCGTCTTCATGGCCATGGTCGTCCTCATGGTCGTCCTCATGGTCGTCATGATCGCCTTCATCCATGTGATCGTCTTCATGGTCGTCATGATCGTCTTCGTGGCCATGGTCGTCTTCATGGTCGTCGTGATCGTCTTCATGGCCATGGTCGTCTTCGTGGTCGTCATGATCGCCTTCATCCATGTGGTCATCTTCATGGTCGTCATGATCGTCTTCATGGCCATGGTCGTCTTCGTGGTCGTCATGGTCGCCTTCATCCATGTGATCGTCGTGATGGTCGTCCCCGGAAAACTCCAGGGGGTCGACACCGTCACCGAGCGCGACTATCTTGGAGTCATCTGCACTGGCATTGCGCACTAGGTCCTCCAACCAATCGGCCTCAAGGCCAAGACCGATGGTGAACACCACGTCCGCGTCTGCTACCTTGGCAACGTCCCTGGCTCCTGGGACGAAATTATGTGGGTCGCCGCCCGCTGGCAACAAGGCGGATACTTCAACCCTGTCCCCACCTACCGCTTCAACCCAGTCACCCACAATGTTGGACGTCGCAACCACCTGGAGCGGCGGCCTTGAGGGGGTTGCAGTCTCCGTGGCAGGCGGTGCGTCTGTGGGGGTCGGCTCCGAGGCGACGGTGGAAGCAGCCGTAGGCTGAGGACTTTCCGGCGCCGGCGTGGAGTCGCCATTACCGCAGGCGCTCAGAAACGTCACTGCGATTAGCACAAGGAATAGCGCCATCGCCTGCGCCATGAGTCTCGAATGATTGTTGAGATGCCGTATCAATAACACTGTTCAGTTCTCCCTTTTATTAAATTAACCTGGGTCTAAATTGGGGATGATCTTACTTGTGGCCCAAGAGAAGTTGCGGCAAAGTATCATTTACTGGATCGCGACACTGAGATTCGGCCGTCTGGAATAAGCCCCGCTACGCTCCCTCGCTGGCCGAGCAACGATTGCAGTCCACGTACAACTCGATTCGGTGGTCTATGACCTGTCCCGGGATATCGGCGGCAATGGACCTGATCAGCCGCTCAACTGCGGCGGCCCTGAATTCCTCTACCGCTCCGCATTTTACACACACATAGTGGTGATGGTGGTGGTGACCAATCCGTGACACGCTGTACACGTGGGTCCCGTCCATCGCAGCATGCTTGCAGATGGCTCCGGCCTCAAGAAGGAGGTTGACGGTGCGATATACCGTCGCCCTACTGACCGAAGGCAACTCTTCGCTCAACGCCTCGATTGTGAAGATGTCGCGCTTCTCCTCCAGGAGATTGGCTATCACCTTCCTGGGAAAAGTGGTCCTGTACCCCAAGTCCTCCAGTACCGTCATCATGTTTGGGGATGATGTTTGAAGCTCCATGATGATACTTTATCTCATAAGTATCTAAATAGATGATTTGGCTAGCGTCCATGTGGAGTTAGGTAAGGTATCATCCAGCGCCGCTATTTGTCAACACGATATTTGGCTCGTCTCGCAGGCCCTGAACCGAACACTAAGGCCGGAGGCTGCGACCAGAATCAGCCAGAACCGGGTGCTGACTTGACCTGAATCCCGCCGCAGCTAATGCGATAAAGCCCGACTAAAGGAACTCCTGTCACACCGCCCTTGACACGCCCGAAACCCCATACCTAAACTGGCACTACAGTACCCCCCATCCGCTGTCCAATACGGCCCGGCGCCTCTCCCCGATGAATGGGCGATTTTGAGCGGTTTTGGAGGGTATTCAAAAAACACTGTTTCCCTCATGAGGAGCGCCGGGGCGCCAGCATTGCTGACGCCGGTTGACTCCCTCGATTCGGAGCCTATCGGAGAAAGTGCGTAGACATGGCCACCAAGACAACACCCGTTTCTGGAAAGAACGCTTCCATAAGCCTCATCCGACACGCGGGTAGCCTGGAATACGAAGGGCTGCCCGACGAACTGGTGCGGCTGACCAAGCAGTGCATCCTGGACACGTTGGGCGTCACCACGGGCGCCAGCGGCCTGGCCCCGGAGGGGCGCATGGCCTTCGAGTACGTCCGGGGCCTGGGAGGCGCGGCCGAAAGCACCATCCTCGGCTTTGGCAGTAAGGCCCCCGCGCCGTGGGCGGCTTTCGTAAACGGGTCGCTGGGCCACATGCTGGACTACGATGACGTCGAGCCGGGCGGCGGCCATCACAGCATAGCCACCGTTCCCGTGGCTTTTGCAGCGGCCGAAAAAGAGGGCGGAATCGGCGGGCGCGACCTCATTGCCGCGGTCGCCGCCGGTCAGGACCTCATGGTACGCATCGCCCTTGCTATAACCATCCCGGAATGGACAATGAACGAGGGGTGGTTCCCCACCAATCTCCTGGGTTATCTGGGCGGAGCGGTTGTCGCCGGACGATTGTACGGCCTCGACGATGACCAGTTGGAGAATGCCTTGGGAATTGCCTTCAACCAGCTCAGCGGCAGCCGCCAGATGGCCGTGGCCGAGGCTACCCACATGCGCAGCATGCAGGCCGGATTTACCGGGCAGGGCGCCGTCATGTCCGCCGACCTGGCCCGCAGGGGAGTCACCGGGCCCAAGCAGATCCTCGAAGGAAGGTACGGCTTCTACAAGACCTATGTCCGCTGCGAGCCAGATTGGAGCCTGCTCACCGGCGGCCTGGGCGACCAATTCCCCTTGCTCAAAGGACATGCCTTCAAGGTCTGGCCGGCCTGCGCCGTAACTAGGCCCACCAACGCCGCCATCCTGAATCTGCGGCGCGAACATAGCCTTGGCCCCGATGATGTCGATGAACTGGTGGTCCTCGGCGGCAACATGCACGCCGAGTTGCTTTCCGAGCCCATAGAACTGAAGCGCCGACCAGAGACCAGCATCGACGCTAAGTACAGTATTCCCTTTACTTCCGCCGTCGCCATGGCCAAGGGCAACGTGACCCTCAACGCCTTCACCGATCAAGGTCTCCAAGACCCCGAAGTTCTGGCCATGGCCGATAAGATTCGTTATCAACCACTGCCGCCTGAAGAAAACCACTTCGTGCCCGGCATCGAGATTCACACTCGCGACGGCCGGCGGCTGTTCCAGCGCGTCGAGAGCGTCCCCGGCGGCCCTGGCAACCCCGCCGGCCAGGACCTGCTGGAAGCAAAGTTCCGCGACTGCGTTTCTTTCTCCGCTTCCCCCGTGCCCCCGGCCAACGCCGACCGCGCCATAGAAATGGTCAACAATCTGGAGGCGGTGAGCGACGTGGGCGAGATCATGCGGTTGCTAGCGCCTTCTTCGGCGGCTCTATGACAACAGGGGCTTTAATCTTATAACCCGCGCTGGTATGTTAGTCGTGCTTGGGGAAATAGTTGAGAGGGGAGTGAAGCAATGGTGGAAGCAGTCCCACAAGCCAATTCCACGGGAACAGGTCGCAGGATTGCTACTCGTCGCAGGAGTGGGCAAGATCGAAAGATCGCCTTTGGGTGGTACGGCGGCAAGTTCAGCCATCTAGATTTCATACTGCCCAATATCCCGTCGAACGCCCAGCACTTTTGCGATGTGTTTGGCGGCTCGGCGGCGGTGCTTATCAATCGGGAACCTGCTCCAGTCGAGACGTACAACGACATAGACTCGGAACTGGTCAACTTCTTCGAAATACTTAGAGACGACGGCGAAGAACTCATGCGCGCCATCAGCTTGACGCCGTTTTCCAGGCAAGAACTCGCACGAGCGTGTGTGTTCGAAATTGGGCTGTCGAAACGGGAGCGAGCTAGGCGATTTTTCGTAAGAGCGCGCCAAACGCGGACTGGACTGGCTCAACGGAGCAGCCAGGGCCGTTGGGCCCACTGCGTTCTCACCTCCAGATCCGGTATGGCTGGCGCAGTGTCCCGCTGGCTCGGTTCTGTAGATGGACTTGCGGAAATTACGCTCCGGCTCCAACGTGTGCAAATCGAGAACGCGCCGGCCTTGGACGTTATTAGACGGTATGATACGCCCGCAACAGTCTTTTATTTGGACCCACCCTACGTTCACTCGTCTAGAGGAGACACCGCAGCGTACGAAAACGAAATGACTGATGATGAACACGCTGAACTGGCTGATGCGCTGTCATCGATTCGCGGACGGGCCGTTCTGTCTGGATATAGGACTCCCCTGTATGACCAGCTATTCCGCGATTGGAGGCGGATCGAAGCTCCTGTGCGGACTGCCAATTCTGTTCGTCAGCCCCGTCAGGAATGTCTCTGGGTCAACTTCGACCATGACTGAAGACGAATTGACCCTTTGGCTGGACGCCAAATGGGAGGAGGCTCTGTCCTCTGGCGAAAGTGAACCGGATGAAGAGATGACCGGTTCGTAGAATCTTCCGTTGTTAGCATCCGGTATGCGGTGCTGGCTGGATAAGTCTGTTCGTGAATAATGCCGCTGACAACCTTGACCATTGCCAGGGTACGAAATCGCAAGAGCCGGCTTCCATGGTCTTGGCCTGCGAAGACAATCTCGATTTCATGGCAAGGCTTTCTGACGGAGAGATAAAGCTGGTAGTCACTTCCCCGCCTTACAATTTGGGCAAGGACTACGAATCCACGATTTCACTGGACGACTACCTCCAGGGGCAGGAGCGTGTAATCAGCGAGTGTGTCAGGGTTCTTCATCCTCAGGGATCGATCTGCTGGCAGGTCGGAAACTACGTCAATAACGGGGAAATCGTCCCACTTGATGCTGTCCTTTACCCCATGTTCCACAATCAGGGACTCAAACTCCGCAACCGTATAGTCTGGCACTTCGGGCACGGCTTGCACTCGATAAAGCGCCTTTCCGGGCGGTACGAGACCATCAATTGGTGGACGAAGACCGACGACTACACGTGGAATCTGGACCCCATCAGGGTCCCGTCCAAATACCCGGGCAAGCGCCACTTCAAGGGACCCAATATCGGCAAGCTGTCAGGCAACCCTAAGGGCAAGAACCCCAGCGATGTGTGGGAATTCCCCAACGTCAAAAGCAACCACCCGGAGAAGACGGTACACCCTTGCCAGTTCCCCGTCGAGTTGGTGGAACGCCTAGTTCTCTCCATGACCAACCGGGGAGATGCGGTATTCGATCCCTACATGGGAGTCGGATCGTCCATCATTGCCGCTCTAATGCACGGCCGCGCTGCCTATGGCTGCGATATTGTGCCGGAATATGTGGAGATTGCTCGGCAACGAGTGCGTCAACTATGTACCGGACAACTACGCACCCGCCCCATGGGTAAGCCCATATACGACCCCGCGAAACCCAACGGGGGCCACTGATGCAGGTCAAAGCCCGGTATTCACATTTGAATGGTGAGGAATACCTGATTGTTCACCGCAAGAAGTTGTGGGAAGAAGTACAGGACGTGATAGCAAGTGTGGATGCCTTCGCCTGTCGGACCAAGGTCTCTAGGGAGAAGACGATGCGGGGAAGGTTGCTTTACTCTCCGGCAGACATGAACCGAGCGTTCAGTGACGGACTCAGCAGTCTGGGATGGAGCGAACGCCGCAGCACCTTCTGGGTGACCGACGACGAGAGAATTCTACGCGGAACCTATGCTCTGCCGGAGAACGAGCAAAAGCAAGTTATCGAAGCCGCTGGGCTGACGCCCATCATGTCCTACAACCAGACCGACTTCGTTAAAGAGCGTGTGGCGGTGGAAGTACAGTTCGGCAAGTACGCCTTTGTTGCCCATGACCTCTTCGTGAAGCACCTCAGTTTCTACGTTTCCGACATCATAGACGTGGGCATCGAAATACTCCCCATGAAGGAACTGGAAAGAGAGATGTCCTCCGGCGTCCCCTACTATGAACGGGACTTGCTGAATGTGCTCCGGCAAGGGCGCGGCGTTCCCGGCGGTCCCTTTAGTCCTCGTCGGCGTAGCCCCGTGAGGGCTTACCAAGGTCATTGGCTGCTCTTAACCGGATCAAGGGGGCTGGACTCCGGGAATATCTCATAGCGCGATTGGCGGATAAATTCAAGCAACGACCGGGGTAGCATGAAAAAGCCCAGAGCCTGGGTCAAACGGTGGTATAAAGGCAAACTTGGCCGTCTGAAGCTTGGTAGTGCTAGTATTCCAATCCCCTTCGCCCGCCGAAACCCGCATTGGACGGCTCTGACACTCAAAGCGGCAGCCAAGTTCTGTAGCGTTCAGTGGAAGTGGATAAGCGTAATAGCTTCGGGGGTATTGAGCGGCCTGATTGTCATTGCCCTCACCAAGTGGGTTTTCTCGTGATAGCCCGCTACGCCAGCGCAGTCTGGCACTCCTCGGGCTTCGCCATTAGGAAAACAATAGGGCTACTTGATATTAAGAGATAATCGCCAACAGAGTGAGGGAGAGCAACGCCAACCGGTGGAGGGTGAGGGTTCTAGAAAGTTGCCTAGCTATGGAGGCGACGGGCGGATTCGAACCGCCGAATAGAGGTTTTGCAGACCTCCGCCTTAGTCCACTTGGCTACGTCGCCTCGAGGCGCTAATGGTGCCGAGGGCGGGATTTGAACCCACACAGGCGCATGCCCACGGCCCCCTCAAGACCGCGTGTCTACCAATTCCACCACCTCGGCCCGCCGAAGAGGTGCATATTATACCACGTCCCTCGCTTGGAAACAGCCGTAACCAGGCGTCGCCGCTCCCCACGAGTTGCAGTTTTGGCGTAGAATAACGGTTGGAAAATCTTAAGCCATGGGACCATGACCCACGGCGAGCACGCTTGGATGTTTGATGCCTTTCTCAAGACGCAACCGCGAGAAGCAAGTACGCTTGACGGTTTTCGATAACGAGCCCATCGCCAGGCTGGCCGAACAGAGGCTCCGGCAGGCGGGTATACCCTGCGTCATCCGCTCCCTACGCGGCGGCCCCGGCCTCTGGGGCTCGGCCTACAACCTTCCCCACGATTTGTACGTCTACGCTTCCGACGAGATCCCGGCCCGCGAACTCTTAGAACTCGAGCCTGGGGAGCCGCCGGACGACCCCGCCCAGACTCCCTCTCCAGGCGTTGACCAGCGAGTGTGGCCTGCGATCGCGGGTGTCCTGCTGGTGGCGCTGGCCCTGGTGCTGGTGGTCTCGCTATTCAACCAGTGAGGCAGAGTCGGTCTGATCGGGGGACGGGCTCGCTTCTAATCAGGCGAAAGATCGGCCATTTGGGCCGACGTGACGGTTAAATCGCCCTGAGCGCTTCCTGGACTGTGGAGCCGATATCGGCGGGCGTGGGAATTATCCTGGCCCCCGCGTCCCTCAAGGCCCGCACCTTGGTCTCCGCTTGGCCCGCCTCTCCGGTGATGATGGCCCCGGCATGGCCCATTCGCTTGCCCGGTGGCGCCGCCTTCCCCACCACCAGGGCGCAAATCGGCTTGCTGAATTCTTCTTTGATGTACGCCGCCGCCCGCTGCTCCATGGTCCCGCCGATTTCCCCTATGAGCACTACCAACTCCGTTTCCGGGTCCTCGTCGAACAAGCGAAGAACGTCTA
Organism: Dehalococcoidia bacterium; assembly: GCA_963668505.2. Taxonomy (GTDB): domain Bacteria; phylum Chloroflexota; class Dehalococcoidia; order Lucifugimonadales; family UBA3495. Next base: position 22,902 of record CAXXWY010000003.1, read on the forward strand.
CTAAGTTGGTGCCGCCTATGGGGTCGCCGCCGATTCCCACGCAACTGGACTGGCCGATGCCAGCCGCGGTCAACTGGCCCACCGCTTCGTAGGTCAAGGTGCCGCTACGGGAGACCACACCTACCTTGCCCGGAAGGTGAATGGCGCCCGGCATTATGCCCACCTTGCAGCGGGACCCGGGCGTGATCAGGCCGGGGCAGTTGGGGCCCAGCAGCCGCACCGGCTTGGTTTCCAGGTAACGGCCGACCCGGACCATGTCCAGAACCGGGACCCCCTCGGTAATGCAAACGATGAGTGTGACCCCGGCGTCCGCCGCCTCTACAATGGCGTCGGGAGCAAACGGCGGAGGCACAAAGATCAGGGACAGGTTGGCGCCCGTCTGCTCCACCGCTTCATCCACCGAGTCGAAAACGGGGACTGCATCGTCGAAAAGCTGGCCGCCCTTCCCTGGCGTGACCCCTGCGACTACGTTGGTGCCGTAGGCCCGGCAGGCCTTGGTGTGGAAGCTTCCCTCCCGGCCGGTGATCCCTTGGACCAGCACCCGCGTGGTTTCATCTACCAGAACGGACATTCTACGGCTACTCCGTTACGGGCTGGGACGGCTGGAAAACAGTGTCGGCGGCCTTCATGTCGTGGAGCAAATCGCCAGCGCTGCCTCGGCCAACGTGTCGGCGAACGTGACAGGAAGACCGGAATCCCGCAGGGTAGCCTTGCCTTCGTCAACATTGGTGCCCAGCATCCGCACCACCAGGGGCAGGTTGCTGTCCTTGTTCCGGTAGGCATGCACAATGCCCTCGGCGGCGATGTCGCAGCGGAGTATGCCGCCGAATATATTGACCAGCACCCTGTTGACCTTGGTGTCGGACAGGATGATCTCCACCGCGCTGGCTACCTTATCTACGGTGGCTCCTCCGCCAACGTCCAGGAAGTTGGCCGGCGAGGCGCCGGCGTTGGTCGTCGAATCCAGCGTCGCCATGGCCAGCCCGGCCCCGTTGACCAGACAACCCACGTCCCCTTCCAGGTTGACGTAGGAGATACCCAGATCGGCGGCTCGGGCCTCCAGATCATCCTCTTGGGAACGGTCCCTGAGTTCGGCTAACTCGGGCTGCCGGAACAACGAATCGTCTTCCAGGTTGATCTTGGCATCCAGCGCAATTAATTTTCCGTCTGACGACGTGACCAGAGGGTTGATTTCCACCAGCGTACAGTCGTTGTCGCTGAAGATGCTGCACAGTATATCTATGGTCTTGGACAACTCCCGGGACTGCTTCGCGTCCAGCCCCAGTCGGACCGCCAGCCGCTTGGACTGAAATGGCATGAACCCCAAGATAGGGTCTATCGGCTCGGTGTGTATCTCCTCGGGAGTAGACGCCGCCACCTCCTCGATGTCCATACCCCCTTTGCCGCTCACCAGCACCACCGGGCACCGCTGCACCGAGTCCACGGTGATAGCCAGGTATAGCTCCCGGCCGATTTCCAGCAGCTCCTCCACCAGCAGTTGGTTCACCGGCGAACCGTCTGCGCCCGTCTGAGCCGTCGCCAGTCTCTTTCCCAACATAGCGCGGGCCGTTTCTTCCGCTTCTCCAGGGGAACGCGTCACCTTGACCCCGCCCGCCAGGCCTCGCCCGCCGGCGTGTATCTGGGCCTTTATAACAGCCTGCCCACCCAGGTCTTTGGTAGCCTTCCGGGCCTCCTCCGGCGAACTTGCAACCGCGGAATTGGGCACCCTCACCCCGTAACGTGCAAAAATCTCCTTGGCTTGATACTCGTGGATCCTCATCGCTGCATCACAATACTATCCGCCGGGGCATCTGTGCCTAGATACCACCGAGGGAGCCTGTCCCCTGTCGGGCACCGGCGCGTAGTCAGAGTGCAATATGGGACTGAAAGCCGTTGCTCTGTAGCCGCCTACTGACCGTCCTGTTCGTCGGTCGCTGCGTCGTCATCCGGCGCCTCTTCCATGCCATCTGACTCTTCGGCCATCGCGTCGTCATCCGGCGCCCCGGTCATGCCTTGATCTGCCAGAGGGTCCGTACCCGCAGCTTGCCCGGACAATTCGCCCCCCGCTGTGTCCAGGAACTGGAACAGAGGAGCGTCTGCCGAGAGGATCACGGTAGTTCCCTGATCGAAGATATTCCGGTACGCCTCCAGGCTGCGCCGGAAAGCAAAGAATTCAGGGTCCTGCTCCAATGCCTCTGCCAATATGGCAATGGCCTGGGCCTCGCCTTCACCACGCAACCGGTTGCTGGTGCGGTCGGCGTCAGCCAGGATAACCTCCACCTGCCGGTTGGCGTCGGCTCTGATGGTCCGAGATTGTTCCTCTCCTTCAGCCCGAAGGCGTCTGGCTATCTTTTCACGTTCCGATTCCATTCTAGCGAATACCCGGTCTGAAACTGCATCCGGGAAGTCCGCGCGCTTAATACGCACGTCGACCATTTCCACGCCGTTGGGTTCCGCTTCATCCGCCAAGTCAGCCCTGACGGCTTCCAGCACCCTGCCCAACATTTCAGTTCGGGACTCCGTGGCAGTAACTATGCTATTGCCTTCGTCATCCGTAATGGCCAGGCCTTCTTCATCCGTTTCCACGTCGCCGCCGATGATCTCGGACCGCTCTAGCTTGGCGACCTCTGCCCGCAACGCCGCGTTCACCTTCTGTCCCAACACCCGCCTGGCGTTGTCCTCCGAGTTCAACGTCTTTCGGAATTGGATGGCGTCGGTGATGCGGTAACGGGCGTAGACGTCGATATCCAGCAACAGCAGGTTAACGTCCAGCATCTCCTGAGGAGGGGCATCTATCCGCAGCAGCCGTTTGTCATAGGTAGTTACCTGGTCTATGTTGAAAGGGGCCTTGAAGTATAGGCCGGGCACGGTCTTGACATCCCCTTGGACTTCGCCGAATCGGGTGACTATGGCCTGCTCAGTCTCATCGACGGTGTACACCGAGCAACTGAACATGATGATGCCGAAAATCACGAAGCCGCCGATGAGCAGCAAGTTTCGCATAAATACCTCTTTACCTCACAGTGCTGGAGAAAGCCATTGCCTTAAGGACTTGGGCCGATGGGTATCGGAGCTACAGCGCCATCCTGGCCTCCGAGGACCAGTACCGACTCGGTCTCGTCGGACACGATGATTTTGGTAATGCCGGGCAAGATGGCCTCCATCGCTTCCAGGTAGAGCCGCTGGCGGGTAACTTCCTCTGATTCCTTGAATTCCGTGAGGATGGCGGTGAACTGGTCGGCTTCACCCTCTGCCCTGGCTATTCGGGCTTCTTTGAACGCCTCGGCCCCCTGAACGATTTGCGCCGCCTGACCTCGAGCCTCGGGGAGGCGCTGGTTTTCGAAGGCCTGGGCCTGGTTGATTGCCGTCTGTTTGTCTTGTCTGGCCTGTACCACATCGGCGAACGCGGCCCGCACCTGCTCAGGGGCTTGCACCTCCTGGAGCTCGATGCCCACGATGTTGATGCCGGTATTGTAGTTGTCCAGTATTTCTTGCAGCCTGGATCGCGTGGCCTCCTCGACTTCGGTACGTTGTTCCGCCAACACGGCGCCGATGGACCTTTGCCCTACGACCAGCCTTAGTGCGGCTTCGGCGGCATCCTTCAGCGTCCGTCCGTCGGGCCTGCCCATAGAGATGTCTCGCTCAGGGCCGGCCGACTCCCCCGGGTCGTCGACCCGGAATAGATAATCAACCAGGCTCTTAATGTCGTACTGCACCACCATCCGCACGTCCACGATGTTCAGATCGCCGCTGATCATCAGGGCCTCGTCCAGCACTGGAGCCGGTTCTACCCCCTCCTCGGCTCTGAAACCTAGCTCCATGCGCCGCACTTCGTTCACCAACACCACCTGCTTTTTACCAATGGGGGAGGGCCACCACCAGTGCAGTCCGGTGTTGGTCACCAGCCCGCCGTCTTCGTCACAGGGGCCTATAACGGTGTCGCAAACGCTCCCGAACCTCTGGAGAGCGGCCTGTTCTCCAGGGCCGATGGTGTAGATGCCGGTGGCCAACCAGATGACCAGGATCAAGCCGACCAGCAATGCTGCTACCAGGCCGATGCCGCCCCCGCCCAGCCGCTGGCTGATCCGGTCCCACGTTTCTCGGGCCCGGCCCATCACCTGCTCGAAATCGAACTCGGGCTGCCGTCCTCCCTGTGGATACATACTCAAGCGTCCTTACTCGCGATTGGCTATTTAGACCGGCTATGGTATTCGCCGGATGGGTTGACTGATATCGTCGCCCCGGTAGATTCTATCATTAACCAAGCGGTTACACCACATCACGGGAAAAGACTACCGCCAGCCCCCTAAAATCCTGTACAATCCTCAAGAGCATTGCTGAGGCAATTACTAAAACCCCAAAATCTGGCTAAATATTCCCCAGGGATACTGCCGCATCTTGGAGGATTGGTCCTGATGGCTAACTTAGGCATGACCGTGACAACCGGCGACGACATGACGCGGATACAGGTCTCATGCGAACACCAGAGCGGTCTCATTTACATCGTGCCTGCCGAGCGCAGTTGGGTCTGCTCCAGCGAGCGCCTGTCCGCCCACGCCATGGCCGGCTTCTTCAGGGAGTTAGCCGCCCTGCAGCAGCCCGCGGTTCGGCAACTCATGCAGGACTGGGGAGTCTATTATCGAGAGCTTCCAATCGCCACAGCCCAAGGCGATGCTTCAGCCGAGGATCCGCCCAGCCGGTAAGTACGATCGCGGATACCGGCAGGGGAGGATAAAGGCGGGTAACAGCACGAACTGAAGGTGGGAACAACCCAAAAAGAAAGATGTTTAGCCGGCCGGACCTAGCCGACGCTGGGCGGCGTCGGCTCGCTCTGACTAGAGAAGGTGGGCGCTGGATGGGGGATTGGACTTGGCGACGGGTCAGGGACAGGAGCCGGCGAATGGGGAGGAGGCTCAGGCGGGACCGCCGGCGTTGCCGGTTCGTCGCCCCAGTCCCCGTCTCCTAGAAGCTTGTTCAGGCTGTCGCCGGTTATGCTCTCGTACTCTATCAAGTACTCGGCAAGCTGGACCAGCTTGGGCTTGTTCTCGACCAGTATTTCTTCCGACCGGCGATACGCCGCGCCGAACAGTTCTTTAACCTCGTCGTCTATTTCCTCGGCCACCTTGTCGCCGTAGTCCCGCTCCTCGCTAATCTCCCTCCCCAAGAATACCAACTCTTCCCGCTTGCCGAAGGTCCTTGGGCCCAGGCCCTCGCTCATCCCGTAGCGCTTGATCATGCTCAGGGCGATCTTAGTGGCCCGCTCCAAGTCGTTGCTGGCCCCGGTGGTCACCTCGTCGAAAATAAGCTGCTCGGCCACCCGTCCGCTCATGACCACTACTAGCATGTCCAAGAACTGGTTCTTGGTCCACAAGTAACGGTCTTCGTCGGGCAATAGCGACGTGTGGCCGCCCATGGCCCCGCGGGCCACAATCGAAATTTTGTGCACCCGGTCCGCATGGGGGAGTATCCAGGCCGCCAACGCGTGGCCTGCCTCGTGGTAGGCCGTCATTTCCTTTTCCCTGGCGCTGATTACCCGGCTCTTTCGTTCGGGGCCAGCGATAATCCGCTCGACAGCTTCCTCAAACTCCTCCATGAAGATGGCCTTCTTGTTGGCCCTGGCCGCCAGCAGCGCCGCCTCGTTGATGAGGTTGGAAAGGTCAGCTCCACTGAACCCCGGAGTCTCCTTGGCCAACGTATCCAAGGCCACTTCCGGCGCCAGCGGCTTGCCGGAGGAATGGACCTTCAAAATCGCCGCGCGACCCACCACGTCGGGCAAGTCCAGCGTCACCCGCCGGTCAAAACGCCCCGGCCGCAATAGCGCCGGATCCAGAATGTCCGGCCTGTTGGTGGCCGCCACCACGATGATGTTGGTATTGGTCTCGAATCCGTCCATTTCCACCAGGATTTGGTTCAGCGTCTGTTCCCGCTCGTCGTGGCCTCCGCCCAGTCCGGCGCCCCGGTGTCGGCCCACCGCGTCGATTTCGTCCACAAACACTATACAGGGAGCGTTGCGCTTGGCCTGCTCGAACAGGTCCCGCACCCGGGCCGCGCCCACCCCCACGAACATCTCCACGAACTCGCTGCCGCTGATGTGGAAGAAAGGCACTCCCGCCTCCCCGGCTACCGCCCGCGCCAGCAAAGTCTTGCCAGTTCCGGGCTGCCCCACCAGCAGAATTCCCTTGGGGATCCGGGCGCCCAAAGAAAGGAACCTCTCGGGATACTTCAAGAACTCCACTACTTCCTGTAGTTCATTCTTCGCCTCTTCCACCCCAGCCACGTCGGCGAACGTGACGCCCGGACGGCTGATGGGCATCATCCGCGCCCGGCTGCGGCCGAAGCTCAGGGTCTGGTTGTTGCTGCCCTGGGCCTGCCGCATCATGAACAGGATCAGGCCGCCAAAGAATATCAGGGGCAGGAAGTTCAGCAGCAGCCCGAAGAAGCTTCTCAGCCCGCTGGACCCTTTGAACGAAACCTCTACCCCGCTGGGTCCCAACTCGACATCGTGGTTATCCAGAAGGCTCACGATATCGGTCTCGTCGCTTATCCTGCTGGTGAACTGCTCCGCGCCCGGAGTTCTGGGGTAGACCGTGAGTTTATTGCCATCGACCTGGATTTCCCGGATGTCGTTGTTCTCGGCCATCGAGATGACCGTGGACAACGGCCTCTCGCTGCTTCCGCCAAAGCTGGGCAACAGGGTGTAGAAGATTACGATGATCCCAATGATCACCAGCAGATAGACGAACCCGTTCCGCATCCAGCGGTTGCTGCCCATTGTTACCTCTGCCCAAGCTAAAGCCGGGCTATGTTTGGAAGCTACACTTTTATCTTACCGGAGAGGCCTGTAAATTGCAAAATAACGGATAGCGAAAATCTGGAAATCCGGCCGCTCACGACCGAGATGGGGAATGGACTATCGGCTCCACTATCTCCACATTCGGGGGGCGCTGCAATGAGTGTTATGGCCTAAGCCGCCTGCACTTGGCCCCGCGATTGACGCGGCAAGTCCTACTTCTCGATGGGCGCGCCGACGATGCTGCCCCACTCGGTCCACGACCCGTCGTAGTTGCGCACGTTTTCGTGCCCAAGCAGTTGGGTCAGGACAAACCAAGTGTGGGAAGACCGTTCGCCTATGCGGCAGTAGGCAACAGTCTCCCGGCTGCCGTCGATGCCTTTGCCCCCGTACAGGGACCGGAGGTCGTCGGCGGACTTGAAGGTGCCGTCCTCGTTGGCAGCCTGCCCCCAGGGAATGTTGGCGGCGCCTGGTATGTGTCCGCCGCGCTGTGAACCTTCTTGGGGAAACGCCGGTGGGGCCAGCAACGCCCCGGAGTACTCGTCCGGCGACCGAACGTCTACCAACGATATGTTCCCGGCGTTAACCGACGCCAGCACTTGGTCGCGGTAAGCCCGCACCGACTGGTCGGGTTCACTTGCGCTGTATGCCCGAGGAGAGTAGATTGCGGGATCAGTGGTCAGAGGACGGTTGTCCGCCTCCCACTTGGCCCGGCCCCCGTTCATGATTCTTACGTCTTTGTGCCCGTAATACTTGAGTTGCCAGAATGCCCAGCAGGCGAACCAGTTGTTGTTGTCGCCGTAGAGAACAATCGTCGTGTCGTTGCCGATGCCCGAACTGCCCAGCAGTCGCTCCATCTCGTCTTTACTGACCACGTCTCGCTGGACCGACTGCTGCAACTGGCTCTGCCAGTTCCAGCCCACGGCTCCAGCTATGTGGCCCTTGTCATAAGCTGAAGTATCCACGTCCACTTCAACCAGGCGGACATTGGCGTCATTGCCGTGCTCGGCTACCCACTCGACGCTGACTAGGGATTCGGGACGTGCATACTCTGCCATGATTTCTCCTTCCTGATCTGTCTTTCGCTATATTGACTTTGGGCAGCTGTCTCATGTCTGTCAGGGCAAGCCCCAGGTTAGGCCCTTGTCGGTGTTTTGAGAGCGGTTTCAACCGGGGCTGCCGGCGGTCTCGTGGAAGAACGCCCGCTGCACTCGTTGGGCAATTCCCTCCGCATCCAGTCCCAAGTGCCGCCGCTGGTCGGCCGCGGTGCCGTGCTCTATGAAGGCGTCTGGCATGCCTATGCGATGAACCGATACGTCGTCAATTCCGGCGTCCGATAAGGCTTCGATAACGGCCGAGCCGAATCCTCCGGCCAGCACGTTCTCCTCCACCGTGACTATGCGTCGGGTCCTGCGGGCCGCGTCAAACAGCAAGTCCAAGTCCAGCGGCTTTACAAAAATTGGGTCCACTACGCCGCAGGAAATGCCTTGGGCTGCCAACTCTTCCGCCGCAGCCAGGGCAGCCGCAGTCGACTTGCCCAAAGCGAAGACAACAACGTCACTCCCTTCCCGGATAACCGCGCCCTTGCCCAGGGGCAGTTCTTTCAGGTCTTCATCCAGGGCGGCTCCGACAGCGGCCCCTCTGGCGATGCGGATGGCGAAGGGCCCCTCGTGCTTGTATGCAGTGTAGACCAGGTGCTGCAGTTGGTTTTCGTCCCGGGGCGCCGCAACCACCGCGTTGGGCAGGCACCGCAGGTAAGAGATGTCGAAAGCGCCGTGGTGCGTCTTGCCGTCCTCGCCCACTATCCCGGCCCGGTCCGCTATCAGTCCCACCGGCAGGTTCTGCAGGCACACGTCGTGGACCACTTGGTCAAATGCCCGTTGCAGAAACGTAGAGTAAATAGAGACGAACGGCTTCAGTCCATTGGATGCCATTCCAGCGGCCATGCTCACCGCGTTCTGCTCGGCTATGCCTACGTCAAATACCCGGTCGGGGAATTCTCCCCTTACTTCCGCCAGCCCCGTCCCTTCCAACATAGCCGCGCTTATGCCCACTACATGGTCGTCCTCCCGCATCAACCGGGATATCGTTTGCGCGAAGACCTTGGAATACGTGGGTGCTCCCGATGCATCTCCCAGGGGCGAACTCGGCTGGTGGAACTTCACAGGGTCGTCCTCGGCGGGCTCGTAACCGTGGCCTTTATGCGTCACCACGTGAATCAGCGGCACGGCGCCCGTGGAGCTCCTGGCTTGCCGCAGTGTTTGCTCCAGTTGTTTGAAGTTATGCCCGTCCACCGGCCCCAAGTATTGGAATCCCATCTCTGTCCAGAACATAGTCGGAACAATCGCTCCGGCCAGCCCGGTGTTCAACCGCTTGACCAGCCGGTACATCAGTTCTCCAGTGGGCACCTTCTTCGAGATGTTCCTGACCCGTCCCACCATAGCTTGGTATTCGGGGTGGGTGATTAGGCGCTTGCGCCAGTTGGTGAGAAAGCCAATATTCTCCGAGATCGACATCCCGTTGTCGTTCAGGACGACGATCAACCCCTTGGGGTTCAGGTGCACAATGTTGTTGACCGCCTCGAAGCTCGACCCCGAGGTCATCGCCCCGTCGCCAACCACAGCGATGGTCCAGGACTCAGTCCCCTGTTTGGCTGCTCCTTCTGCTATGCCTAGGGCAATGGAAAGTCCTGTGCCTGCGTGGCCCGCGCACAGGGTGTCGTGGGGGCTCTCGTTCGGCTCCCCGAACCCCGATAGGCCACCTTCCAGACGGATGGCTTGGAAGCCTTCCCGCCGGCCTGTCACCAGCTTGTGGGTATAAGTCTGGTTGGTCGTGTCCCAAACGATGCTGTCCTTTGGGCTGTCGAAAACCCGGTGCAGCGCCAGTGTAAGCTCGACCACGCCTAGGTTGGAAGCTAGGTGGCCGCCCCGCTCGGTTATGACCGTGATAATGGCCTTGCGGGCCTCTTTCGCAACCTGGGCTAATTCGCGGTAGTTGAGACCTTTCAGGTCTTCGGGACTGTCGATCCGGTCCAAAAGCCGGTCAACCATGTCGGAACTCCTCTTGGCAAGCGTCAACTGACGTGCAGGCCCGCTGTAGCTTTGCACATCGCATATTCTAGGCGTATGGGGCCTATATTACAAGCGGTAATAAATGCCCTCTGCTGCGCAGGTCGCACCAATCCGAGACCCTGGCATATGACAAGAAAGATCGAGCACTTCGGCATCATCGTCGAGAAGCACCACCATGAAGTAGCCACCGCCGGCCAGGCGGAGATCGACGTCCGTTTCGACAGCCTGACCAAGACCGCCGACACCGTGGCCCTGCTCAAGTACGTGGTCAAGAACGTGGCCCGGGCCCACGGCAAGGTCGCCACCTTCATGCCCAAGCCCCTCTTCGGCGACAACGGCACCGGAATGCACACCCACCAGAGCCTGTGGAAGGACGGCGCCAACCTGTTCTACGACAAGGACGGCTACGCCATGCTGTCGGCCACCTGCCGCCACTACATCGGCGGGCTGCTCACCCACGCCCCGGCGCTCCTTGCCTTCTGCGCCCCCACCACCAACAGCTACAAGCGGCTGGTGCCTGGCTTCGAGGCTCCCGTGAACCTGGTCTACTCCGTGCGCAACCGCTCGGCCTGCATCCGCATACCCACCTACTCCAACAGCCCCAGCGCCCGGCGCCTGGAATTCCGCGCCCCAGACCCGTCTTGCAACCCCTACCTGGCCTTCTCGGCCATGCTCATGGCCGGTATTGACGGCGTCATCAACGAAATTGACCCCCCCGACCCGGCGGACCAGAACCTATACGAAATGTCGGCCGCCGACCTGGCAATGATCCGCCAGGTGCCCGGTTCACTCGATCAGGCCATGGCCGAACTGGAGCGCGATTACGAGTTCCTGTTGCGGGGCGGCGTCTTCACTGAAGACCTTATTGGCACCTGGCTGGACTATAAGCGCAACGATGTAGACGCCATGCGGCTGCGCCCCCACCCGCACGAGTTCTTCCTGTACCTCGACACCTAGCCGCGGACAGCACTCAGAATACACTTGGCTGGGGAATCTTCCCTCGCTCCCGTGTTCCGTTTGGCGGGCTCTACCCTCCCATTCCGCAACAGCGTTCGCCGGTGAGTTGGCCTGGTTAGTGACACATCTCCGTTGACAGTTCGGTGTCCGGTACTCAAACTAAGGCTATGCCATTGAATTGTCGCAGAGGCCAACTCTCCTGGGTTAGCTGCTGCGGTCAACGGCCGACCTGCAGCCGACCTCCCAAATGGGAGCAAATGAGAGGAAATGATAGGGCAACTAAAATTTTCCGCCCTCGCTCTCACGCCGTGCTAAGCCCCGTCAGTGATAACCGCGTCGCTTCTGCGCCACAGGCCGTTGCATCGCCGCTGTCAGGCTCATTGGGAAATCGCGCAGGCGCTAGCATGGTATCTAGGTTTCCTCAAAAACCGCTCGCAGGTACAATAGAGACATCCTGGGCTTCCCCCGAGGAGGGTTCGCAATGGTAGAAAACGGCGCCGCCGAACGGGACTTCGTCCTAAAGAGCGCGCGGGAAAACGACGTCAAGTTTGTCCGCCTCTGGTTTACCGACATACTGGGCAACCTAAAAGGCTTCACCATCGACGTCGACGACCTGGAAGACGCCATCGAGCAGGGCGTGGGTTTCGACGGCACCGCCATCGAAGGCTTCGCCCGCATCGGCGAGAGCGACATGCGGGCCTTTCCCGACCCATCCACCTTCGCCGTGCTTCCTTGGAGGCCGCGCCAAAACGCCGTGGCCCGCATGTTCTGCGACATTCGTACCCCCAGCGGCGAACCCTTTATAGGCGACCCCAGGTATGCCCTCAAGCGCAACCTGGAACGGCTGGCCCAATCCGGGTTCACTTACTACGTGGGACCGGAATTGGAATTCTTCTACTTCCGCGATTCCAATTCTGCCCAGCCCCTGGACTCCAGCGGGTACTTCGACCAGCTTTCCAGCCAGCCCTCGGCCGACCTGCGCCGCGACACCGTGCTGAATTTGGCCGACATGGGCATACCAGTCAAATATTCCCATCACGAAGGGGCGCCCAGCCAGCACGAGATAGACCTCCAGTACACCGACGCCCTGACCATGGCCGACAACGTCATGACCGCCAAGCTGGTCATCAAAGAGCTGGCCCAGCAGCGGGGGGCTCACGCCTCCTTCATGCCCAAACCCATTGCCGGCAAGAACGGATCGGGCATGCACACCCACCAGTCCCTGTTCCGCGGCAACGAGAACGCCTTTTTCGACCACGACGACGACCACCGTCTGTCGCTGGTTGGCAAACGCTTTATTGCCGGGTTGTTGAGGCACGCGCCGGAAATAACCCTGGTAACCAACCAGTGGGTCAACTCCTACAAACGGCTGGTGCCCGGCTACGAGGCCCCAGTGTACGTATCCTGGGCCCACGTAGACCGCTCGGACCTCGTTCGGGTTCCGGCATACAAGCCGGGATATGAGAATTCCATGCGCGTCGAATACCGCGCGCCGGACCCCGCCTGCAACCCTTACTTGGCATTCAGCGCCATGCTGGGCGCGGGCATACGGGGTATCGAGGAAGAATACCCTGACCCGCCGCCGGTAGAGGGAGATGTCAACGCCATGACCCCCGACGAGCGTATGGCCCGGGGCATCAAGACCTTGCCCGGCAGCCTCAGCGAGGCCATTACGTTGGCGGAAGAAGGCGACCTGCTCAGAAACACCCTGGGGGAGCACATTCTGAATAGTTGCATCCGCAACAAGAGAATGGAGTGGGAGGAATACCGGGCCACGGTAACCGACTACGAAGTTTCCCGCTACCTGCCCATACTTTAGCTCCGCCGCCGCTTTCGCGCTTTCGCCCTGAGCTTGTCGAAGGGCCCGTCCGCGGACATTCGCGGAATCTGGCCGCCGAGCAAGCGGACCAAATAACCCGCCGCCGCGGGCGTGGGTCCACATGGACCCCTATTCCAACTCCACCAAAACGCCCCGCTCCATGGACTCGTACGCCTTTAAGACCACAGACAGGGCCGCAATCCCCTCCGCGCCTGAGGTCAGAGGCGCCCTGTTTCCCAGAATGCTGCTCCGAAACTCGTGGATCATCGGTGTCAACCCGTAATGGTCGGGTTCCAAAGTCAGCGTACGTTTTCCATTGCCGTCATCCCACGTCAGGTTGGGCGCTCTAATCTCGAAATACAGGCTTCCCTGCAACCCGGACACAGATACCCACTGCGGCCCCGGATTTTGGGCTGCGGTCCATGAATGGTTGATTACGCCCACCACGCCGTCCTCTGACCTCGTCATGATTACCACACCGTCTTCGACCTCCCCGGCGGCGGGCCCGGCGGGGAGCGAGGCGGCAAACACCTGCCGAGGCATTCCAGACAGGTGCATCAGGACGTCTATCTTGTGGATACCGCCGTCTATTAGCACTCCGCCCCCGCTCGACAGACGTTGGCTCCGCCAGTCCCTGGGAACCATCTTGGCTTCTTCCTGAAACTGGACCAGACGCAAGCGGCCCAATGCGCCAGAGTCTATGATCTCCTTGGCCTTACGCACCGCTGACATGTAACGGTAGTTCTCGGCGACCATCAAGACGACCCCCGCCCGCTGCGCCTCTGCGACCATGTCACGGGCTTCATCGATAGTCAGGGCGATAGGCTTTTCCACCAAGACGTGCTTGCCGGCCCGCGCCGCCATCACGGTGTGCTCCCTGTGCAGGTGGTGGGGCGTGCAGATGTACATGGCCTGCGCCCTGGGGTCCGCCGCGGCTTCTTCGTAAGAACCGAAGGCCCCGCTGCCGCTGTAGGCCTCGGCAAATGCCTTCGCCCGTCCCAAGTCCCTGCTGGCGAAAAACAACTCCACCTCGTCCCTCAAGTGGGCCATTGCCTGGGCAAAGGTCTTGGCGAAATCGCCGCAACCGACAACGCACAATGACAGCTTCATGTTTTGATCACCGCCAAGCCCGCTAGCTCGCCGGCCTAACAGCCAGCGTGTATTCTGCTTCCTGCCGCGTCTTGGGGGCGGCTGCAGCCACCGCAATCACCAATTGGTCCAACTCCCCCGGCGAGGCGATAACCACCGAACCCGAATTGCTTTTGTCCAACTGCATCTGGGTCACCCGATTGACCTGTCCCACCTCGATCACCTGGACGATGTAGTCCTGCTTCACGCGGTTGTCGGTCCACGCGAATCCGTCTCCCTTCCATTCGCCGTCGTCCATAGTTTGGCCCAACTCTGGAATTGAGACCCGTCTTACACACATCCCCGACCCATGCACCGCATCGTCGGTGACGTAATGGAACCGCAATAGGATTTCTTGGCCAGCGTAGCCGGTCAAGTCTACGCTCTCGTCAATCCAGTCCCGGCTTAGGCCAGTGTAACCCATTCCATAGCTGTTGCCGACAGGATTCTCCGCGGTGGTATGCGGCGCCTCCAGGATGTCCCATCGTCGGCCACCGTCCGTAGATACCTCGAGGTATCCGTAGTCCCAGTCTTCTTCTATCTCTAGCCAAATCTCGTAGGTCAACGTAGCATGCTCCAATCCAGTTAAGTCTACGGGCCTGGTCAGGGTGGAACTGATGGAATCGCCCAAGTTGCTCCACCAGCAACCCCCTGCCCCGACTTCGACAGGCAGCAGGCGGTTCTCTGTCGGAGCCTTGAATTGGATTTCCAGCGGCTCTTCGAAAGAGTTCAATGCTACGTATTCGACGGCGTACTGCGGGATGCGAGAACTGAACTCGGAGAATTCAGCTACCGGCCTGGCCCGCAATATCTCCACGTCCAGCGCGGAATAGCCGTAGGGACCCTGTTCTTCGTCCAGGACATTGGCCGCCGCAAAGTCTCGGAACACGTTCCTGAACGTGACGCCATAACCGGCGCTTTCCAGATAGGCGTCAATGCCTGGAATACCGTCGGCCGGCTCTTCCAGCAGAGGCTTTACGTTATCGAAGCCGGCATAGTGGTCGACCAAGTAGTGCATGAACAGAGAGGCTGCTCCGTAGTTGGCTGCTGAACCCACGGGAGACAGCGGCCAATGCACCACGGAGGTCGGTGGAGACCGCAAGAAGCGGTAGACACTGGAATGGCCGAACCCGGCGACGGTGACCGCCACTTCGGAAAGACCCTCGTTGACCCAGGTGTCTTCCGAAGGATCCGCATTCCAGTGCACCGCGTGCTGGAGTTCGTGGGCCAGGACTCCCAGGTACCCGGACGAGTCCACCGGAATCGCCTCCGCGTTCATGTAAATCATTTCCCGTTCGTTGCTGAACGCCCTGACGCTGGATGGGTACTCGTCGGAGGAGTTGTAATAACCTCCCACTCCTGGCAGCCGGGCGTTCAGTATGGTCAGGCGGGGGTCGTTGTCCACTCCTGGCTTCCACTCTTGTCCGAAGGCGCCGGTGACCCGCGGGTAAATCTCCGACTCGAACCGGGCGGCCGTTTGTTCCAAGGCGGATTGAGAAACGGACAACCCCTCCTCGAAATACCAATATGCATTGGGCGTCACCAGGCGCAGCACAAACCGGCTGGGATATATCCGCAAGTCGGGGATGTCCACCAGACGGAACGTGTCCTGCCTTCCCGCGGCATAGCTTACGGGTGCGGGATTGACCACCATGTCGCTCGCTTCCACATCGATGCCTTTGAGTTTAGACGCCAACCGGTACAGGTCTCGCTCCGGCGGTTCAGGGAACTCAGTCGTGGGGCCTTCCTCTGGCGCCGTTGAGGTCCGGGTTGGGCTGCCTGCGGGTAACGACGGTGCTGGAGTGGCTGGAAAAGGGGGGGCCGAAGTGGCGGGTGATGGCGGTGACGGGGCAGGGACTGAAGCCGTCACGACCGTCGCCGCCGCGGTATCCGGGGTCTGTGTGGGAGCGACCGGCAATGGTCCCGGGGGGGCCGGGGAATTATCGCAACCGGCCAATAGCCCAACGAGTAAAGCGACGGCTATGTATTGGTAAAGCCTCATCACCTGCACGTTCATTGAGTTCCGCCGCCGGTAACGGCCCGCCACAGTGCGTGGAACTGCGCCGGCCCGGCCAAGCCTTGTCAGTTGAACCGGTTCATGGCGGCCTCAACGTCCTCCGCCAGCCAGCACTCCATCGCCACTACGGCGGTCTCTACGGTGGGGCTGATAACCTCCGATTCCTCCTGGGAAAACCGGCCAAGGACGAAGTCGACGGGGTCTTGCTCCTCTGCTGGAAGCCCTATCCCCAAGCGCATCCTGGGAAATGCGGGACTGCCCAGAGCGGAAATTATGGACTTGACCCCCCTGTGACCGCCGTCGCTGCCGGAGCGCCGGATTCTCAGACGTCCCAAAGGCAACTCCATATCGTCGTAGACGACCATTATCTGCTCCAGGTCGGCGGTGAATCGGGCGAGCAAATAAGCTACGCATTCCCCGCTATTGTTCATGAAGTTGCGGGGCTTGGCCAGTACCACATCTTGTCCGGCATACGAGCCTTGCCCCAGGACTGCCTTGGCCCGTCGCTCCTTGATGGGAATCGACCACGTTTCCGACATCAAGTCCACGCACCGGAATCCCAGATTGTGCCTAGTGTCTCGGTACTCCGCCCCGGGGTTGCCCAGACCGACAATCAAGTGCATGTCCAGTCCAACGTCCGTCGGGCAATGGCCGTCGCCCCCTGCAGGAACAGGTATTTCATCAAAATCAACCTGGATTCTCTGCTGGAGCGGTGTCACCCTTGGATGCTGTCTCCAGAAACTCCAGGAATGCCGGCTCCTGCAAAACCTCGGTACCCAGCCGCTGCGCCGCATCCAGCTTGGATCCCGGCAAATCACCCACCACCAGGTAGTCGGTCTTGCGGGTGACAGACGAGGTGACGCTGCCGCCCAGCGACTTGATCCTGTTTTCGGCTTCCCGCCGGGGAAACGAAGCCAACGTTCCGGTGACGACGAAGGTCAGGCCCTGCAACGGCTGCGGGCCTGCGCTGACCTCTAGGGCCTCTTGCCGCAGCATGACGCCCCCTCGCCTCAGCTTCTCGATGACTTCGCGGTTGTGGGCAACGCGAAAGTAGGCGGCTACGCTCTCGGCAATCTTGGGCCCGATGCCCGGAATCTCGGTCAATTGCTCCTCAGTAGCGCCTGCCAACTGGTCCAGGTCGTGATAACGCTGCACTAAAAGGTCGGCGATTTCCGACCCTACGTGAAGTATCCCCAAGGCGAACACCAGTCTCGGCAGAGGGCGGGACTTGCTGGCTTGGATGTTGTCGACTATCTTGGTTGCCAAGAGTTCACCCATACGCTCCAGTTCCAGCAGTTGCTCTTTCTGCAGAAAGTAAAGGTCTGCAACGTCGCCGACCAGTCCCTCATCGATTAGAATGCGGCACCACTGCTCACCCAAGCCGTCTACGTCCATGGCCCCCTTGCTGACGAAATGCTTGAGCAGTTCGAAGAACTGGGCCGGGCATGCGGTGTTGGGGCAACGGTGCATCGCCTCGGTCTCAGGCTTCACAACGTCGCTGCCGCACACCGGGCAGTTGGCGGGCATGTTGAACACCTTTTCCCGGCCGTCTCGGCGGTCCAATACAGGGCCTACCACGTGCGGTATCACGTCCCCGGCCCGCTCAATGTTCACCCAATCCCCTATGCGGACGTCCTTTCTGTGGATGTCCTCTTCGTTGTGCAGCGAGGCTTGCCTGACCGTCGCTCCGCTTACAATCACTGGCTCCAGCACCGCATACGGGTTGAGGCTGCCAGTGCGACCTACGTTGATGCCTATGTCCAGGAGCCTGGTCACCGCCCGTTGCGCCGGAAACTTGAAGGCGATGGACCACCGCGGCTCCCGGCCTACGACGCCCAGCGCAGTCTGTAATGCGAAGGGGTCGACCTTGATCACGACCCCGTCTACTTCATAGGACAGTTCGTGCCGCTGTTCCAGCCAATACTGATAAAAGTCGTTGACCTCATCCAGCGAATGGCACAGCCGGTTATGGGGATTGATTCGGAAACCCAGGGACCTCAGCCACTCCAGGGCCTCCCACTGCCCGGCGGGCCCCGGCTGCGCGTCTCCCCCGCCCAGGCTGTAGACCCAAATGTACATGTTGCGAGAGGCGGTGACGCTGGGGTCTAACTGGCGCACGCTTCCCGCTCCGGTGTTTCTGGGGTTGGCGTACAACTGCTCTCCGCGTTCGGCGCGCTCCTCGTTGAGGCGCCGGAAGGACTCCAAGGGCATATAGACCTCGCCCCGGACTTCCAATCGCGAGGGCGGCTGGCCCTGCAGGGCGATAGGTATGCTGCGAACCGTGCGCAGGTTTTGGGTTACGTCCTCCCCGACTTGGCCGTCGCCCCTAGTCGCTCCCTGGGTGAGCAGTCCGTTTTCGTAGATCAGGTTCACCGCCAGCCCATCGATTTTCAACTCGCAGACCAAGTCGAACTCGGCGTCGTCCAAGAGCCCCTTGACGCGGCGGTGCCAGGCCTGCAGTTCCTCGAGGTTGAAGGCGTTGCCCAGGCTGAGCATCGGTGTCGTATGCTGTACCTGGGCGAACCCCTCCGCGGGTCTGGCGCCCACTCGCTGCGTAGGCGAGTCGGGGCTGGCCAACTCCGGGTGTGCTTCCTCCAGGCCTTGTAGCTCCCGCATCAGGGCGTCATAGTCGCCGTCACTGACCACCGGGTCGTCTAAAACATAGTACCGGTGGTTGTGATAGTTCAGTTCCTCGCGCAGCCGCGCCGTCCGCTGTTGGATGTTGTCTTCGACCATCAGCCCTGCAACTTTACTACGGGTTACCCAATTTGCAGCATGGCCCTAATCCGGTGATTGTCGTCCATGGCTCGACGCCACAGAAATGACCAGCAGCATCGCCTGCCGGCTACTTCCTCGTGTCCATCGCGGGGTTCATGGACAAAAGCTCCTTGGCCTCGTCGATGGATGGATTGGGCGAAGGGTCGATGCCCCGGAGCAATGCCAGGTAATAGCTAACGTAGTCGCCCAGAATCAGCATGTTCATCAGCCGGCTCAGGGCCGGGCCTTGCCCCGCCTGCAGGCGATGAAATGGCATGCCGTTGCGCTTCAAGAGACCGGCAACCACCTCATAGCGCCGCTGTTGGCCATCGTCCGGACCGCCTGGTTCCAGCAGCAAGGCTACGGCCCGCCCGTCCGTGGGGAAATCGGTTGGGAACGCCTCAACGGAGTTATGCAATATTTCGGGGATGGGCTCGTGATAGGCCCAGGCTTTGGCGTTCTCGTTGAACTGCGACTTCCAGCGGCGGGCCACGCCGTTAAAAAGGCCGCCGCCGTAGACGAGAATCAGCTTGCCTCTTAGCTCCATTGCCAGTTGTTTCGCCGGGTTTTCCGCCGTCGGGACATCCTCAGTGATGGTGGATATTCTTTCGCATAGTGATTGCACGGTCTGGTCCACCTCGGCTTCCTCCACCGCCAACAGGCCAAGGCGTTCCAACACGCCGATAATGAGCATCAGGTTGTAGCCCACGGCGGAGCGGGGTTCCATTTTGACGTCGATTGCAAGCAGGGGGACCGAATATCGCCGGGCCCTGGCCGTCAAGGCCCCGCCGCCGCTGATAGCCGCCGCCCTGGCCGAGGTCTTGCCCACTTGCTCCCACATGGAGAGGGTCTCATCGGTGTTGCCGGAGTAGCTGCAGGCAAAAAACAGCGTACGCTCATTCATGAAGAGGGGGATTACCAGGTCTCTTATTACCAGGACTGGAACGCTGCTCCTGGACGCCGCCAGGTCGGAGGCTAGGTCGCCGGCGATGGCCGACCCTCCCATACCGCCGATGACCACCTTGTCGCTATCGGCCCATTCGCCGGGCAAAGGAGCGGTCCGAGCTTGACGCCAGGCCGCTTGGCAATGGTCGGGCAGGTCCCTAAGCCGTTGCCGGAGTCCGGAGGGGTCCAGCCGAGGATACACCTCAGGGTCGTCCAGGTTATATTTCACACTTTTTGACATTGCAGGTGACGCCCTGCCCCTCCGCCCCAACGTCTCTTGGAGCGCGGCCCTCTGTGCTCGACCGGCGACTAGCTGCCGCCGGTAAATTGCACACGGGCCATACGCCGGTGCGCTTGGTTGTCCCAGCGGCCATTATATCCCGTCCTTCCCCTTGCTCCAAGATTGGCGACAGCCAAAATGGCGGCTGTGACCCACTGGGCCGGGCCTGCGTTTGTCTTGACTTTGCACTAGCCACTATCTAGAATCGCCCGTGATTTTGGTAGCTAGCAAAGTCCCGCAAATTTGATGGCGCTGTCAATACCACTTCCAAGTCGACGTGATACCACCACCGGTTCACCGGTAAACTCCCGCATACAGGCCCAGACAGACCTCCCTGCCGGATTGCCGGGGTGCGCCGGTCTATGGCAATAGGGAAATGCGGTGCTTAGACATCCGCTGATCAGGTCCCTTCTCCTGCTCCTCATGCCGGGTCTCTCGTTCAAGCGCTGGCTGGCTCTTGGCGTCATCGGCCTGGCGGCCATCACCGGCGGCGTAATCTTTGCTCTCGACCTGTCCCTGGGCCCGGATTTCAACGCTTTCGTCGACGCCGTAAGCCTGCGGGACGCCGCGCCCGCGGTCAGGGGCGGCGTGTTTTTGGCAGTTGGAGTCGTCGCCGTCGCCGTTGCGGTTTTCGGCCTGGCGGCGTCCCCGGCCGCCGTGCGGTGGCGGGAACGCCGGCGCAATTTCCTAGACTCCCTGTACATCGAGCGTGTCTTGAGCGGCGGGCCCAAGGTGGTTGCCATCGGCGGCGGCAGCGGCTTGCCCAACCTGCTGCGGGGACTCAAGCACTACACATCCAACATCACCGCCCTGGTGACTGTCGCCGACGATGGCGGCAGTTCAGGCAGGCTGCGTTCCGAACTCGGGATGCTGCCCCCCGGCGACATTCGCAACTGCCTGGTGGCCTTGGCCGACTCCGAAGCCGTGATGCAAGAGCTGATGGACTATCGCTTCTCGACCAACGGCCAACTCAACGGGCACAGCTTCGGCAACATGCTCATTGCGGCCCTAGCCAACATAGGCGGCGATTTCTATAAGGGCGTCGAGGCGGCCGGGAAATTATTGGCCGTCCGCGGTCGGGTCATCCCGTCCACGTTCACCGACGTTACCCTCGTTGGGAGCACCGTATCCGGCAGGCAGTTGATCGGGGAATCCAGGATAGGCACGTCTGAGGAGCGGCTGCGCTCTCTGGCCCTTACTCCGTCCGACGCTCCGGGCCATCCCGACGCCGTCAAGGCCATCGAAGAAGCAGACCTGATTATCCTGGGCCCGGGCAGCCTTTTCACCAGCATCGCGCCCAACCTGCTGGTACGGGATATTTCCGGGGCAATCTCCAAGTCCGGCGCCCTGAAGATGTACATCTGCAACGTTGCCGGGGAGTACGGCGCTACCGCTGGATACTCTGTTGCCGACCATCTGAACGTCGTACGGTATTACACCGGGCAGGCGGTCAACGTCGTCATCGCCAACAGCAACCTTGCTTTGTCCCGGGACAAGTCAGACGGCCTGGAACTCGTCCCGCCCCAAGCCAACTGGGACGACGATGCGGTTTACGTTTCGGCGGACGTAATCGACGAAGAACGTCCCACCCGGCACGACCCGGCCCGGCTGGCGTCCGCCATCAGCGAGGCCTACCAGAGACACCGGGGCAAGCGGCGCGGCGTTCCCCGGCTGCGGCGTTACTTGCAGCAACCTTCCCCGGCAGCCAACGGGTCGCGCCGGTTAGACGCCTGATAGCTGTCAATACGGTAACACGCCCGGGAGTCCCGTCCGGCCAGGAAGCAACGTTGTTGTCAGGCGGCGCTAACCCACCGCAACTTTCCCTGATTGTTCCCACCTACAACGAGGCGGAGAACCTGCCCCTGCTGGCGGAACGGGTGCGCCGCGCGATGGGCGATTGCAGCTTTGAGATCATCGTGGTGGATGACAACAGCCCCGACGGCACCGCCGAGGTTGCCCGGGCGCTCAGCCGAGACTATCCCTTGACGCTGGTGGTCAGGACCGGCGAGCGGGGCCTGGCGTCGGCGGTTGCGGCGGGATTCGGCGTCGCAACAGGCCCGGTCCTCGGCGTGATGGACGCGGACTTGCAGCATCCCCCGGAACATCTGCGGCCCATGCTCGCCGCCATCGACGAGGGAGCCGACCTCGTGGTTGCCAGTCGCTACGGCCCGGGAGGAGTGAACGATAGCGGCTTCATCCGCAGGTCAATGTCCAGGGCGGCGACCCTGCTGGCGCGGTTGCTCATCAGGTCTGCCAGGGTTACTCCCGACCCGCTGTCCGGTTTCTTCCTGTTGCGCCGGGACATCGTGGACGGGGTTGGACTGAATCCCAAGGGGTACAAGATACTCCTGGAAGTGCTGGTCCGGGGCAATGCGCGGCATGTCACGTCGCTCCCCTACGTGTTTCAGCGGCGGCTTAAAGGCAATAGCAAGTTCAACTTGAGAGAGCAGGGGAGATCCCTAGGCCGCATACTGGCCCTGTCCTGTGTCGAAGCCCGTCGATGGATCCCGTTCATAGGGCCGGGAAAACGGTAAACGGTTAGCCATCACCCTTGGGGGCAATGTCCCGGCGGCCGGCGCCGTCGATGGCCCGGCGTTCCATCATGGCCACCTTGTCCATGCGCCGGCGGTGACGCTCTTCCCCGCTGAACCGGGCTGCCAGGAAAGCAGTCACCAATTCTTTAGCCACCTCGATTCCGACCACCCTGCCCCCCAGGCACAGCACGTTCATTTTGTCGTGCTCGACGCCCTGGTGGGCCGAATAAACGTCGTGGCAGACGGAAGCCCGCACTCCGGGGACCTTGTTGGCGGCCACCGAGGCTCCGACGCCGCTGCCGCAGATTAGTATGCCGCGCCCAGCCTGGCCCGACGCCACCGCCTGGGCCGCGGCATCCACGAAGTCCGGGTAGTCGTCGCCGGGGTCCAAATCGTGAGCGCCCAGGTCAAGGACTTCGTAACCCTGGGAACGCAGCCACGGGGCCAATTCGGACTTCAAGGGAAACCCGCCGTGGTCCGCCGCCAATGCTACGACCCCGCTCACGGCTCAAGCCTCGCGCTGCCCGGATGCACACCGCAACCGGGGTAAGGCAGAGGCACTTTTTTGTTTATTGAGACATTTTGAGCCATTTGGGGCCATCCCATAGCTGAGAGGCATCGGCGAGTGGCGCAGTGGTGTCCCAATGTCGGTAGCCGGCTGGCCCAGGAATGCCCACGAAATGGCCGGATACTGCTGAAATTGGCGCAGGTGGATTGCGCCGGCCCGTTCCGCAATGGCGGCCGCGGTCGGGGTAGGGGCGGGGTGACGATTAAGGGGCAATTCGGTCAGAGCCGCCAAGGCCTTAGATTCCCGCCTGCGCGGGAATGACGGGTATGGGGCGCAGGGATGGCCTGTTGGGGCGTAGGGATGGCCTGCTAGGGCGCGGGAATGATGGGTATGGGGGAGCGGGAAGAGTTGGGATAGCAATGCCATGTCTTGAGTTTATGGGCTGGGGTTTGAGGGTGTCAACGGGGATGTGTCAGTGGCGGGGTTGCCGGTGCGTCTTCGCTTGATGGATGCACTGTTGTCCGTCTTGGCCTTCGGTGGTTTGGGACAATGATTGACGCCTTTATGCTAAACTGAAATCAATCTGAATTCGGGCGGTCATATTGGCAACAATTGAAACCCGGCTGGGCCATTTGGAAGGGGCCTATACCTATCTGGCATCCAAGTCCGATCTCGCAGCCTTGGAGAGCCGCCCACCGAAGCTACCGACGACGCTCCTGGGAGACCCAGCACCATAGAAAAACGGGGGCCAGATGAGTAGCGACTTGCAGAACGTGATGGACTATTGCGAGAAGTTACAAAAGCACCTCTCGTCTTATTAAGGAGTGCTAGATGAACAATTTTGCTCCATGGCTCATCGTACTATTCATCGTGGCAGCCATCATTGTGGCGGCCTTGATAGTCCACATCGTGTATACCTACCGGTGGGAAATCCTGGGCATCTTGATAGTAATTGGCGTTCTCATCAAGAGGGAAGTAGTCCTTCAGAAATATGGAAGTTCCGCCCCCAGCGGCGGCTTGTTGGACCGCGGGGCCAGCACGAGAGGATTCAATCGTTCTGCCAGATAGCGATCCACCCACTCCCGGATCTCGGGGTTTATGATCGGATCCCAGGCGATCAACAATGACTCGATACCGACGCGGGTAACGCGGACGTCCTTAACGGAGCCGGACTATCTCGTCAAGGACAATTGGCTGGAGGTGAACACCTTGCGCCTCGATGAAATGATGGCACAGCCACCCCTCTCAGATGTGTCCCAGTGACCAAGCCAACTGCACGGCGGGCTCAACCGCTGACACAGTTGGATGCCTCCGGCCTGTAACCCACCAACCGGCACCCTTACGACACACCCGCCTCGCGCCCGCTCAACCGCTCATGCTGAATGTAAACAGGCCCTAGCTCGCCCGCGTGAATGGGCGAATGGCTCAGGGCTAACAACCTTTAGGAGAGGGCTTAATTCGGTAACCCAATCTTTGCCCGATGCCGATGTAAAACTTCTTTGGTAGCAATCGGTGACGCACGAGCCATATTGCATAGTCTATTACCCTATTCCTCCAGGTGTACGGCAACTGAACGTCAGCGCTCATTGTTCCCGTTTCAGCGTCGTAGAGTGGGCTTCCTAGAAAACCGGACTGCGACATGGCCCTGATATGGTCTGCCAATTTCTCTCGGCGCTGATTCTGCTCTGCGATTTTCTTAGCTTGTAGCTGGTCTTCGCCCTGTTTGATTGTTTTGTATCCTATGTGGAGGCGGTCTCTACAATAGACAACCAAATTTCTTCGGAAGAGCAAGACGACGAGTACAAAATGAACTGCAACTGCTATCCAAAGCCACATCAGGTATTGCTCCGGCGGTGCGAACGTGGCGCCTAAAGCGAATGCAGCCACCTCGACAAATAAGCTTAAGATAATTGGTTTCATCAAGCGGAGTCTCCTGCTTTCATCACTACAACCTCTTGTTGCTCACCACCGGCTCTGACGCCAGCAGCGTCCGCGGCGTCCCCAGGTCCGGCAGCCCCAGGATTTGGGAAAGGCCGTCGTCCAGGGAGCGGCGGGCAGGGCAGTCGGCCATGCGCGGTAGCCGCTGGAACTCGGAATCTGCCATTTCGTCGAACAAGTCGGACATCGCTTGACGCTGTGCCGGCGATAGTTGGCGCGTGTCCAAGACCGGTAGTTCCTCCAAGTCGCCTTTTTTCATGGCTACCCAGCCGCCTCTGGTGCTGGTTCGCTGGGCCATGATGGTCAATAGGCCAAGGCTGGAATTGAACCAAACGGCAAGGGCCCTCTCAGTGGCCTCGTCCTTAACCCTGACGGGATACCAAACATTAGACAAGACCGGAGTGCCAGATCGCATAGCGACGACTCTGGTGGTATTGAGCCACAGTCGTTCAGAGACCAAGAGGCGACCTGCCCGAGGCCAAAGTTGGTTAACTGGCTTTAGTTTACGGCCCTGCCGTGCTCGAACCAGTGGTGCCAGGTAGCAGTCGGGTTCCACACGCATAGACTTGCGCTGATCCGTGTCGTGACCGCGCACCATCGGGTAGGAAGTGACGGACTCTGTTTGTTCGAAGCCATCCAGTATGTCACGTCGGTCAGGGCCGACCTTGCCAAGGTCTCCAAGAGGGCAAAGTGCGACCTTTGACAACTTTCCCCAACCTGGTAGCCTTAACTCTCCGTCGTACAGCAACCCGGAAGCAATGCGAATTAGGTCAGCGCGGGCGAACTGCACCCCGGCCCATTTCTTTCCGACGAAACTTTTTTCGGGAATCGACAAGATTTCGCCGACGTGCTTACCGTCGATTTCCAGTAAAGCCGTCCCGCTACCCTCAAGGTCGGCTGGCGTCGCGGCGGTGATAGCTTGGGCCATCCGGTGGGCGTCCAATACGCCGTCCGGGTTCTGCCAAAGGTTGATGAAAGTAGTACGGTGTTCTGTCGAATCCCCGCGCCGGCGCCGCGTGGCTATCAACAGAGCCTCAGAAAGGTCAGTGCTGTCTGAAAAGTTCCAGCGCAACGGGTCGTGAGACGAAACGACCATATTGAGGGTGAAGTCCCGCTCTATCAGGGAGCGTGTTTGTTCCCAAGACTGCCCGGTACAGATCGTAAGTGGCAAAACCAAGGCCATTCGACCCTCTCCGGGCCTTAATTTGGGTGCCGCCGCAGCGACAAAGGCAGCGCCAAGACCAGCGGTTGCCGTGGCGCTCCTCGTTCGGTCGGGCGGCCTGAGCCGGCGAGACAATTCCTTTTGCAACTTTGTGCGGTCTGCCTTAGGCAACATACCAAACAACATTGCCCCGGTACGAGTGAATGGCGGATTCATTATTGCCAGGTCGAGGTTGGGGAGCGTGGCCGTCACACCTTCTTGAGCGCCCAGAGGCCCCTTGCCGGAAAGCCTGGCGGCGTCCCGCGTCTCTATTCCTGTCTCGTCGGATGACAGGGCGTACTGGACCGCCGCCTGGTCCTCACCCAAAAAGTCCAGTGATCCCAGCGATACATTCTCGCCTTCCACTCCCAGGGGCATTACGTACAGGTTCATGCGGTCGAACTGAATGTCGGGGTTGAGCATGGCCAGGCTGGTGGCGGCGAAGTGCACCGCGGAAAGCTGCACGTCGTAACCGTGCAGCGCCTGTTCCACCATCGCCTTGTGCAAGTCGGCCGATTTCACGCCGCCCGCGTCCCGGTGCAGGCGTTCCGCCTCGGCGGCCACCGCCATCAGCAGCGTCCCGGTGCCGCAGGCCAGGTCGGCCACGTTCAGGGACGCCGGAAACTCGTGGTCGCTCCAATCGACGCCCGGCGGCCAGTCGTGAAACACCAGCCGTGACAGCAGCGTAGCCGCAGGCACCGAGGTGTAGTAGGCTCCGGTGAACTTGGCGTCGGTCAACAGGGTGTGGAACAACCGCCCGGACAGGTCATGCCCCTCCAACCGGCGGGTGTCTTCCATGGCCTTGACCAGATGATCGATGACCGGCTCCTGGACTTCGTTGCCAAACCGGCGGCCCAATGCGGAAGGGTGGTGGGTCAACGGGCCGCGGAGGGTTTGGCGGGGTTCGGGCGGCCCGTCGCCGAGAACTTCCAGTATCTCGGCGGCAAGCTCGAACACCGGCACGTAGTCGATGTTGTCGCAGACGTACCGCCACGCCTGGCCCAGTCCTGAAATGCCTTGGCCCAAGGCTTCGCTCACCGTGGGAACGTTCTCGTTGGCCGCGGCCAGGCGGTCCTGAAAGGCCAGGGCGTTGAAGAGCACCAGGCACCCGATGCGCAACGCAGCGGCCCGGTCTTTTTCCTGGTCGGTGCTGGCGATGATGTCGGCGATGCGGCGGGATACCCTGGCGTGCCTGGCTACTTGCTTCGCCGCCTGCTCCAAGGCGTACCCAATGGCGTCGGCAGCCGCGGCCACCCGGTCGACGCCCTCCAGTTCCAGGGGGAGAGTCCGCAGATTGTCGGCAAGCTCGGCGACTGAGCCGGTACGGGAGCGGGTGTCTTGGAGCGCTTTGCCCCTGGAACCGTGTACCCACCATTGGAGGTCGTCCGCGGCCTCCAAGCCGGCTTGCGTGTTTTCTTCCCGTTGGAACCTGGCCGGATAAAGAACGCCCACCACGCCGAAAGCATCCGGAAAATCAGAAAGGCGTTGGTCCAACTGGTTGTTAAGCAGTCCGACCGAGTCCTCCCACTTGCATTCCAGTATTACCAGGTCGCCGCTTTTCAAATTGGCCCGCACGTCCGGTATTCCCTGCTTGCTGCGGCGCTCCGCCTTGGCCGGTATTCCCCGGTTACGGAGGAGTTGGGCCAAATGAACGTTTACGGCCTCTTCGCGGACTGTCTCGGGGACGTTTTGCCTGGTGGTCATGGTTGCAACCGCTCGATTCAAAACCTCGGGTGTCTTGAATCAGGGTACACCATTTGGCGGCGGCGGCGCACCAGTGTGTTGTCAGTCGGGCCGCCCCTTGCCCGGTTGGTGTGGTTCGACAAGCTCACCACGAACGGGGGAGAGTATCGCGAACGAGGACTTAAGGGCGGAGTGTCGCGAACGGGGAGAGGCTCACTACGAACGGGGGAGAGGGGTCATTACGAGCGGGAAATGGCTCACCACGAGTGGGGAAGTGCCGCTCGCGAACGAGGGCAGGGGCGGGGTGCCATGAACGGGGACTTAAGGACGGGGTGTCACGAACGGGGAGAGGGTCACCAAGAACGAGGGTAAGGGCGGGGTGGGTTTGGCGCGGGCGGGGCGCTTGCCCCCCGACTTGTCATTCTGAGGAGCTTGCGACGAAAGAATCTCAAATGCCTGCGTCGCTAGCCGCCGTAGGGTTTGAGATTCCTTGGCTACGCTCGGAATGACAAAGGAGAATTTACAGGAATGACAGTGGGGGCGGGAGAGATGGCGACGGCGGGGTTGAATTGGATATAGAATAGGGTGGGGAGGGATGGCCGAGCGGACGAAGGCGGCGGTCTTGAAAACCGCTATACGGGCGACTGTATCGTGGGTTCGAATCCCACTCCCTCCGCCATTGATTGTTTGCCGGGGCCGGCTCAAGCGCTGCTAACTTGCGCTCCAGCCCCAGAGTCCAGCCCCGGACGGATGTTCAGGAACCGGACTCCTTCCCGGCCGGCGGTGAACTCGTACTCGGTGTCCTTCTCGATAGCCATTACGGTCCCCGGCCCGCAGGTGCGGCCGCCTATGGTGAGCGAGCCCTCGACGATGTAAATCACCTCGTCCACAGTGTGGCTGTGGGTTTCGACGGCTGAATTTGGTTCCATGGAGTTGACGTAGACCCACGGGCCCTTTTCCAGGTCGCCGATGAAATGGGAACCGGTTTCCAAGGCGCCGTCAACTTGACGAGGCTGCCCCCAGACGCAGGGAGCTTCATCGATGTGCATGATGATGGATTTAGGCATCTAAGGTCCTCCTCCTCTCCCAACTTGCCTGCTGGTTTGATCGAAGGGGCCAACGGGTATCGTCATCTTCGGTTTGGGTTGGTATGGGCTGCGCTTATTGCTTGGCCTTTTTTGCTTCCAGGGCTTCCAGGATGCTGCCGGGGGTCATGGGCAGCTTGGTCATGCGCACCCCGACGGCGTCGTAAATGGCATTGGACAGGGCTGCCAGCGGCGGGATGAGCGGGGCCTCGCCAACACCCCTCAGGCCATAGGGGTGGCGAGGGTTGGGCACTTCTGTTATGACGGTGTCAATCATGGGCATGTCCAGGCTGGTGGGCATCCGGTAGTCCAGGAAGCTGGGATTGAGCATGGTGCCATCTGGGGCGTAGAAATACTCCTCGTTCAGGGCCCAGCCGAAACCCTGGACGGCGCCTCCCTGCATCTGCCCTTCCACGTAGCTGGGATGCACCGCCCTTCCGGCATCTATAAAGGCAGTGCAGCGCAGGATATCCACCTTGCCGGTCTCTGGGTCTACCTCCACGTCGACGATGTTCCCGGCGATTATCGGTCCGGAGCCTGGGCTGCTGATGCCAGCGGAGCAGGTGACGGGGCCGCCGGTGCTGAGGAGCCGGCCCGCCAGTTCCTTGAACGTCATGCGGTCTGCCGGGTCCTTGGCGCAAACGAATACGCCGTCCTGCAGGTACACGTCCTCTTCCTGCGCCTCCCAGATCATGGCGGCGCGGGCGCACATGGCGCGTTTGACATCCTCCGCGGCGGCAATGGCGGCCAGTCCGGTATCGAAGGCGGTGCGGCTGCCGCCAGTCACATCGGTATACCCGATGGCGTCGGTGTCCACGACAGTGGGCAAAATGTCCTCTGCGGGCAGCCCCAACACCTCGGCGGCTTGCATGGCCACCGCAGTCCGCGTGCCCCCGATGTCCACGGAGCCGGTGATTAGGTTGACGGTCCCGTTGCTGTTCACGTTTATGGTGGCCGAAGAATTCATCCCGCCCTGCATGCGGAAGCCGACGGCCACGCCCCGGCCCTGGTTAGGCTTGTCCAAGGGAGTATTGTAGTGGGGATGGGCCTTCATGGCCTCTTCCATTTCCCTGATGCCAATGGGCGCCAAAGGGACTCCCGTGGGCAAGCGGTCGCCCGGCTTGGCCACGTTCATCAAGCGGAATTCCATGGGGTCGATACCCAGCTTTTCGGCCAGTTCGTCGATGACCGGCTCCACCGCGAAGCATCCCTGTGGCTGGCCCGGCGCCCGGTAGGCCTGGACCCTCTGCTTGTTGCAAACTATGTCGTAGCCGTCGATCGACACGTTCTCAATGTTGTAGGGCCCGGTGGCCGCCGTGGTCCCGCCGCTGGCCCAAGACCCCGGATAGGCCCCCGATTCATAAGCCATGTAGAGTTCGGCGGCGGTGATCTTTCCGTACTTCGTGGCGCCCATCTTGCATCGCATGTGGGTAGCTGACGTGGGCCCGGTGCCTTCGAACACTTCCTGCCTGCTCATCACCAGCTTGACCGGCTTACCGCTCTTCCGAGACAGGACCGCGGCCACCGGGTCCAGGTAGCAGGTGATCTTGGCTCCAAAGCCGCCGCCGATCTCAGTTGGTATCACCTTGATCAATGATTCAGGAATATCCAGGACGGCGGCGGTGCCGGAGCGAATCTCAAAGGAACTCTGGGTGCAGGTCCAGATGGTTAGGCGGCCGTCGGCCGACCAGACTGCGGTGGAAGCGTGGGGCTCGATATAGCCCTGGTGCACGGTCTCGGTGTCGAACTCGCGCTCCACGATTACATCGGCCTCGGCGAATCCCTTTTCGACATCGCCCAGCCTGTGCTGGATGTGCCCCGACACGTTGCCTTTGGCTCCGGTGTCTTCACCCTGCCCTAACTGGTCCATTCGAAACAGAGTGGTCAGAGTGTCGTGGAGTACGGGAGCATCGTCCTTGACCGCATCGTGCAGGGTCAGAGCGGTGGGGAGGACCTGGTAGTCCACTTCGATCAGTCCGACCGCTTGTTCGGCTATGTGGCGGCTGACGGCAGCCACTGCAGCCACCGCATGGCCCTTGTAAAGCGCCTTGTCGCGGGCCATAACGTGTTCGGCCATGAGGCGGTTGTTGACCCAAATCGCGCCGAAGTCAATGGATTCCGCGTCGATTATCGGGAAGTCCAGAGAAGTGGTCACCGCAGCAACGCCGGGAAGCGCCTCGGCCTTGCTGGTGTCTATGGACCTGATACGTGCATGGGCATGAGGGCTGCGCAGAATCTTGCCGTGCAGCGAGCCTGCCAACTGGATGTCGGCGCCGTATTTGGCGGCGCCGGTGACTTTTTCCAGTCCGTCGTGGCGAATGGGCCGGGTGCCCACCACCCGATACCCGCCCGAGGCCGCGCCCTTTCGCTCCGCTGTAGTAGTCATGAGCCTTGCCTCTCGTCCGAATTGCGCCGGGCCATGCGCCTAGCTTTGATTTAGGCTGCCAACCAAAGTCAATCTATGCCCTGGGCCCATTGGTGTCAAGCTTCAAGAGGCCCAGGCGCCGGATTGGTGTTGCACCTCTTCGCGAGTGCAGGGAGTCCGGGAGCCGGGGAAATGGATAGGTGATTGACCGTGGGGGATTTCACGGCAATGGTCTGACCGGCGACGTGGCTCTCTATTCTGTGCGGATCGGCTACAGAGCAAGGAGTTCCCGAGCCAGGACCAGCACGCTGGTTGCGGAGATGACGGCTATTACCGCAGCGCGAAACACTTTGGCGTTCATCTTTCCCGTCAGCCGGACCGAGAGCCAATATCCAAAGGCCACAGCGGGAATTGTTGCGGCTATCAGCAAGAGGCGGTCACCAGTTATCAGCCCCTGGAACCCGTATCCTGCCAGAGCGGCGCAGTGGGCGGTCGTGATGAAGAATGACATAGAGGCCCGCAGGCCCTGCCGGTCCATGCCGCGTCCCAAGAGGAACAGCACCAACAGGGGGCCTCCGATGGCGAAGCCCGTCACCATTGCCGAGGTGCAGAAGCCGGCCACAGGCCCGGTTACTTGGGGCCTGGGAACGCGCCATTGCCTGTTCGTCACCACTAGGACGGTCAGCGCCAAGACCATTGCGGCAATGCCGATGCGGAGGGCGTGGGGGTCCAGTTCGCTGAGGGCGTACACGCCAACCGGCGCACCCACCACGCCTGCGGCGACCACGGGCGTAAGCTCTCGGAAGCGGACTTCCCGGCGGGTCTCGACCAGCACGAGCCCGGAGGCCAGGATAGCGACCGCGTTGACCACTACGACGACGGTCTGGGGTTCAAGATATAACAAGAGGAACGGCGTGGTGGTCAGGCCTAACCCGAAGCCTATGGCGCCTATGGTAAATGCGCCGAGAGCCAGCACGAGGGCCGAGACTACGTAGTCAACGGCGTCTAGCATTGTGGACGGATTATAGCGGACGGATCCAATTGATTGTGCTGTCCCCAGGGCAGATCAATTGCGGGCTCTGGGGTGGCGTAAGTGTAGCGAGCGTCGATCATGGCGATTGCTGAAGGAGTCTTGTTCGCCCATTGGCGCGCCAGATTGCGGTCGTATACCAAATCCCGCCGCAAATGCTCAAACAGCCGCGGCGACAGCAGGCCTTGCCGGCCGTCGTGGTTCCCGGATGGAGAAAACCAGGAGGGCGGAGACCAGGAGGAGCAGGATGTTGGACCAAATGGCCCAGTCGTAGGTGCCGCGGTAGTCGTAGAGCAGCCCGCCCAGGTAGGCGCCGAGGCCTGAGCCCAGGGGCATTACGGCAAACATGGCGCCGTAGATTACGCCAAGCTTGGAGACGCCGAACTTGTCGGAGGCGTAGGCGGCGGTAATGGAGACAACCGCGTTCCAAGAGAAGCCGACAAGAAGCACACCAATCAAGAGGGGAGCGAGACCCAGGGCCGGTATTCCCAGGAAGGGGATGCCCATGGACAGGAGCACCACGATAAAGCCCATGGTGCGGAGATGGTAGGAGATGCCCAACCAAACCCGCCTCCCCTGCCTATCGGAGAGACGGCCCAGGTACAGGGCTCCAATCAGCGCCGAACCTCCGATGAGGCTGAAGACACCGGCGGCGACCATGGGGTGGTATCCAAGGTCTCTTGCGTACGTGATGAAGTGAGCATGCACGAAGCTCATGGAGTACCCTCAAACGAAGTACCCAAAGGTGAGCTTGGCGAAGAACGGGGTCGCCACGGCCTCGCGGAAAGTGGCGTCTCTCCCGAAGAGGGTCTCATGGCCGGTGGCGGCCCCTGTTTGCTCTGCAGATTCGGCGGATTCCACCAATGGCTGGAGGCCAGCGTCCTGGGGCCGGTTCTTGATTAACAACAGCCCGATGGGGACCATGACGACCAGCAGCATCAGCCCCAGGAACCAGTAGGCTGCTTTCCAGTCGGCAAGGACCAAGAGCAAGGAAGACCCGGGCACCAAGACCATGCCGCCTATCGACCCGGCGCCATAGACCAAGCCCAGTACAGTACCGCGATTGGTATAGAACCAACTGCTGATAATCTTGGTCAGGATGGGCCCGACACCCAAAGTGAGGCCGATGGCCAATACGGCGAAGACGGCGTAAAGCTGGGCCTGGTTCTGTACCAGGGGAATAATCAGGAACATGGCCCCCATGATGGCTACGCCGGCCAATGCAACTATCTTGGGGCTATACCGGTCGGCCAGATAGCCTGCGGCAGGCCTCAAGAGCCCTGAAATCATCAAAGTGATGCCGATGGCCAGAGACAGGGTCGCCCTGCCCCAACCGAAGTCTTCGCTCATTGGCTTGAGGAACACGCCAAAGGAAAACTGCGCGCCCGAAACGCCGAAGGTCACCAGGGCTGCGCCGGCCACCACGAACCAGCCGTAGAAGATATTGGAGCGGGTGAATTTCATCGGCAAGGCCATCCTGCTAGATGAACCTTTTACTTTAGAGACATATCGGCCTGTGTCAGGCCTTTGTACCACCTGCCGGGTTAGCGCTGCAAGCGTGGGGGCGCCTTATTGGTATAATGGTCGGGCCGAGGCCAACATTCCATTTGGACCAGTTTCCGCGGCTCAGGTCGGCATGGCTAATCCATTCCAGCGAGAGTAATATACGGCGACAGTCTTTTGGAATGGCGCAGCCTTGACCTTCGCCAATGGACAGATTACTTCCGAAAGCAGTCACGGGTTGCCTGGCAGTAGGGATGGCGCTTGTCGCCATGCTTCTGGCCGGATGCTCCGACGGGGCTACTCCTTCGCCGGAGGCCACGGTTACTCCGGCATCCACTCCCGGACCGGTCGCTGAACTTACGCCTACGCCCACGGTTACTCCGGCCCCTACTCCTACGCCCACGATTGCTCCGGCATCCACTCCGGCATCGGCCTCTGCGCCTACTCCAACACTTGATCCTACGCCGACACCGACGCCAACGCCAACACCGACGCCAACCCCCGAGCCCGCATCCCCGCTCCTGGATTTCCCGAACGGCCAAAAGCTGGAGCGGGAAGACCCCGCCCTGTTCTCCGCCATCGAACAGTTGCCCTGGGTACAGGACGGCATCGCTTCCGCGGAATCCGAGGTCTTGGAGGAATTGCTGCTTCTGGCGGACGAAAGTCGCACCGCCGCGTCCGCCTTTGTAGCCTCCGTCTGGGCTCGGGACGGAATTGATGCCCGTGAATCCCGCGTCCTAACGTCCCTGCTTCGGCTTGCTGGTGTCCAACTGGCCTCGGCCGTCATCGCTCTGCCGTGGGTGGAGGACGGCATCCAAGCGCCATTTGAGGCCGATGTCCTCGATCAAGTGGCCCGCATCGCCGGCGCGGACGCCGCTCTGGCGTCTTCGACCCTCGCTTTGTCCTGGGTGCAAGACGGGATTGACGACGGTATTGAAGGAACCGCCATTGAAGGCTTGGCTGGCATCGCCGGCGCGGACATCGCGATGGCGTCGTCGGCGTTAGCTCTGGCGTGGACACAAGACGGCGTCGATGAGGCCGAGGCGGATGTGTTGCAGGGGCTTGACGCTTTGGCCCGCCATGCCCTTGCCCTCGGCCCGCCCCTCCTCTCGCTGGTCTGGATGCAGGACGGCATAGATGACGCCGAGGCCCAGTGGATCGACAGTCTGTCGCACATCGCCTTCAAGAGAGTAGACTTGGCCTCGGCCATCATCTCTCTGGACTGGATTCAACAGGACATCGACAGCCTAGAGGTCGACGCCATCGCTTGGCTGGACCAACGAGCCGACTCGCCCCTTACCGCGGCCATTGCCCCGCTCCCCTGGATATGGGACGGCATTGACGAGCCGGAAACCCAAGCAATTGAGTGGGCTGACAACTTCCTCGCCGCCGAACTGGCAGCCTCCGTCATAGCCTTGCCTTGGATATATGACGGCATTGACAGCGATATCGAGGTCGAGACTATCCAACAGTTGTCCTATCTGGCCAACAAGAATGCCGAAGTCGGCCAGACTGTCGTCTCTCTAAGCTGGCTGCAGGACGGCCTGACCGAGTTGGAATCCGACGCGGTGTATTGGCTCCGCAACTGGACAATCAGCATGGTGAACGGTAACGCCGGGGTTGAGGCTGCTTCATCCATCCTATCCCCGGCTTGGGCGCAGGACGGAATCGACGGCGATACCGAGGTCGAGACCATCCAGCAGTTGTCATACATAGCCTACCGCGACGCCAGTCTCGCCTCATCAGTCGTCTCCTTGACGTGGCTACAGGATGACCTAAGCGACGCAGAGGCCGGGGCGGTGTATTGGCTCCGTAACTGGACAAGCAACATGGTGGACGAAGGGCAAGGTGTTGAGGCTGCTTCATCCATCCTATCCTTGGCTTGGATGCAAGACGGCATTGACGGCGATACTGAGGTCAAGACCATAGAGCGGTTGTCCACCATAGCGTACCGCGACACCGACCTTGCGTCAGCAGTTGCTTCTTTAGTCTGGATGCAGGACGACATCACCGAAACCGAGGGCGAAGCGATCAAGTCGTTGCAATCCCTGCGCTATCGTAGTTCGGAAGCCGCCGCTGCGATTCTCGCTATGCCCTGGGTTCAGGACGACATCACCGAAACCGAAAGCGACGCCATCGATTCGTTGCAATTCTTGCACTATCTTAACGAAGAAGTAGCAGACGCTATTCTCGCTATCCCGTGGGCGCAGGACGACATCACCAATACCGAGAATGACGTCATCGAGTTGTTGCAATCCCTGCACTTACTTAGCGAAGAAACTGCCGAAGAAGTCATAACTATGCCCTTCCTCGAATCCTTGGAAGACGACGACGTGCTGGCAATTCGCGGAATCCGCCGATTGGCGTTCTATGATGACAGGCTCGACGCCTTGATGGGCCACCCGTCCATCATCAACGGGATCACCGACGCTCAGACCACCTTGGTCACCGCCACAGGCGCTCTCCGTGATGCCGAAGAAATCCGGCGTATGCTTGACCCCGGCTACGCCGACATCAAGACCCTGTCCAAGGGAACCGGGTTGTCGCCTAACTTGGAAATAAGCATTATACGCACCGGGTCCCAAGCCCAGTCTTGGACCGCAAACGGCGTTTGGGAAGCGGTGGACTTCGCTGAACGCATAATGCAACAGCCCCTGCCGGTCAACCACGTAATCGTCGTGCTGAATAACAAGGCATACACCGCGAACTATGCCGGTACAAACCATGGCTTCGCCTTTGGCTTTAACCCTGAACGCGAGCAGCCCCGGGATACATACGATGGCTATGCGTTCCAATTAGGTATCGTACATGAAGTTGCCCACTATTACTGGGCTGGCATGGCCGACTGGATTCACGAAGGCGTAGCCACGACCTTCGAGTATATCTATGGCGTCCAAACCGGAGTAAGCCCTGGGCTGTTGGAACAAATCCGGCGCAAGGGCTGCGAGGCCCACGACTTGGAAATGCTAATGGAGTGGGACACTGAGCAAGAGGAACTTGACCGGTTCCACTGCAATTACTTCCTGGGCCAGATGCTTTTTCTAGACTTGCTCGATGCTCTGGGTCCCCAGGAGTTCCAAGCGCGGCTACGCGAGCTTTACCAACTCTCCCTCCAAGATAGGGAGCCGGGCGAGACTGTCGGTATCGCCGAGGCGCGCCAAGTCTTCCACGACCAAGCCAGCGTAGTGGAAAAGCACTGGTCCGGCAATCTTAACGCCCCTGAGAACCGAGGATTTGACGAGGGATACGAATTCACCCATCACGATTTGGTCGAATGGGAGAAGCATCCGACGTTTGAGGGCGGATATGTTCGCTTCAAAGGCAAGCTATTGCACGGCGCCGTGTTCAATCACGGCGTCGGTGGAGACGCGGCCGGTAAACAGCAAAACTTCGTTTTTTGGCGGCTTAGGGAGGATGGGAGCGGCGTTGATTACCACGGCAACATCTTGCCGCCGCTTCCCGGAACGCGCACCTGGATCCTTTCTGATTCCGACAGCGTAGTGGCGTCGACATACATCCTGAACCACGCGAATGGGGAATTCAATGTTGCGTTCCAATTCGCTGGATACGTAGATGGAGACCCTTCGGAATACATCGTTAGCGTGGAAGGGTTCCAGGACGCCAGCCGAACACCCGTCATAGGAGACAGGGATGACCGGCTGGGCTACGCCCGCATCCGGGCGTCATAACTCCAAGCGCATTTTGCGCTTTGCATGCCCCTTTGCCAACTTTACATAACGCCGCCAACCCTGATGGGGCCTCGGTCCTTTCCTGACCCAATCCCTCCGCGATGACACTTTGCCCCTTCCCAATCCGCCGCCGCCGCCTTACCATAGATAAACGCAACTCTACATCCGGTTATCAACGGCGCCCGCATCGTACCCCTGTAGCGGGGCCTAGCGGGCAGGAATTCGTCACTCCCGCGGAGGGAGACCTTTGCGTAACCGTCATTCCGGCCCCCGAGCCGGAATCCAGGGGTGGGGACCAAGTTAAAAAACCCGTCCGTTCTCCACAAGTTATGCTCTTTGGGGAGTTATGCAAAGGTCTCCTGTAGCGGGGTCTCGCTGGCGGGAATTCGTCACTCCCGCGGAGGCGGGAGTCTAGAACCCGGCCGGTGTGGCGGCCTCAATAATGGCTGC
Source organism: Dehalococcoidia bacterium (assembly GCA_963668505.2). Classification (GTDB taxonomy): domain Bacteria; phylum Chloroflexota; class Dehalococcoidia; order Lucifugimonadales; family UBA3495. The sequence goes on from CAXXWY010000003.1 coordinate 60,652, forward strand.
CAGCGCCCAGGTGACCGGCCGAGATGCCGGATTGGTAGGAATCGGAATGGTAGGAAATGGGAGAGAATGGCAGGGAAACTAAAATTTTCACCCCGGCTGCCATCCAACCGGCCGGGACGCCGGAATGGGCGAAAATGAGCGGAAATGATGGGGAAACTAAAATTTGCCTCACATCAGTCCAGCTACCGGCCAGGATGCCGAAGTGTGAGGAGCTGCGCATCCGCCGAGTGGAAGCGGTGTTCAATGGGGCGCATCCGATGTTGAGAAGTCGGCATTGGATGTCCGGACCATAGTGTCCGCGGCCCGTCGTGCGCGTATCTGGACTGAAATCCCGGGAGAAAGGAGCCAGAGATGTACCTGATTAGACGGGGGTTCGTGACCAAACCTTGGAAAACGCGGGAAGCCGCCCAGTTAATCGATCAAGTGGCGAAGGCTTTCGAGAGAGTGGGGCGGTCTTCGACGAGGGTGTATTGGAGCGGCCACACCGTGCCCGGTCCAGCCAACACGGTCTACATGGACTGGACCCAGGAAACGCTGAGTTCTCCCTATGCCCCGGATGCCAAAGCGCCAGACGACCTCGGAGACGTTTACGACCGATTTCTCGAGATCTGTGACGACAGCTTTATCGAGTTCTACGAGATGGTGTAGCGGTTGATGGCCTGCAGTTCCGGCGGCCCTGGTCAGTAGAAAAGCCGATGGGTGTATGGGGTCTGCCGGGCGGCCACGAAAAACGACTTTGGAGGAGAGCAATGGCAAGGCTACCGGTAGTTACCCGCGAGATGGTCCCGGAAGAGTTCAAAGAGGCATTCGATGAACTGACCGCAGCCACCGGGGGCACGATAACGGGGGGCCCGACATCGATAACGGTAAACAGCCCGGAACTGGCGCGTCGCCGGGGCCGGGTAAGCGGCTATCTGCGGTTCGAAAGCACATTTCCCAAGCGCATCCAGGAACTGACAATCCTGGTTACGGCCAGGGCCATGGACTGTCAATACATCTGGAACGCCCACGCACCTGCGGCCCGGAGCGAGGGAGTCAGCGATGCCCTGGTCGATGCGATACGAGACAATCAGCCCTTGCCAGCCATGGCGGCGGACGAGAGGGCCATCATCAATTACGGCCGGGAGTTCTTCGAGACTCACAAGGTAAGTGAAGGGACGTTCAAGGCGGCTTTGGACCAGTTTGGCCCCCAGCACTTGGTGGAGTTGACGGCCCTGCTGGGGCAGTACGCCCAGACGGCGTTTTTCTTGAACGCATTCGAGGTCGATCTTCCTGACGACCGCACCGAGCCCGTGCTGCCGGTGTGAGCCGGTCGCACTAGGCGGGCGGACTAAGTTAACACGGGGTCTTTGGACTTGGTGTAGACCTGGATTCTTCCCCGGACGGGGTCCATCACGCACAGGCGGCCATTAGAGTCGATTTTGACAGCATTGGGGTGGTCGAAGCGGTGCTCGTAGTCGGGATTGTTGGCATAAGCCAAGGCGCGCTGGCGAATCATGTCGGGATTGGCCAAGAGCTTCTCTTTGCCCAAGCGGGACAGGCGATGATCGCCAAGAATAGCGGTGACGAACCGGCCCTGAGGATCGAGAACCGGGACGCGATTGTTGAAGCAGTCGGCTACGTAGATGTCCCCGTCCTGGTCCACGCACACGGAGTTGGGGCGATTGAACTGGCCAACGCCACTGCCTGCCTGACCGAAGCTCGCTTGCCAAGCGCCTTCGGCGGTGAATTGCTGGATACGGTCGTTGCGCCAATCGGCCACGAACACCCGGCCTTCTGTGTCCAGCCCGATGCCCCAGGGGAGATTAAGTTGGCCCGGCCCGTCTCCAAAAGAGCCGAACTTGCCTTGAAATCGGCCGTCCAAAGAGAATTTCTGCACCCTATGGTTGCGGCTATCGGTTAGAAACAACTCCCCGGCGGCGCTGACGGCAATACCGGCGGGGCGGTCCAATTCCCCGTCGCCGGACCCCGGCTTGCCCCAACTGCCGAGGAGTTCGCCTTCCGGGTCAAATATGGTTATACGGTTTAGCCATTCGTCGGCGACGTATACGTTGTCCTTGGGGTCCAAGGCTATAGACGTGGGCCAAACCATCTGCCCCTCGGCCTCTCCGTAGGACGAGAACTCGGTGATGTACTCCTCGTCCAGGGTCATCATGGTGACATGGACACCGTCGGGGCGTTTTTCATAGGAGCGATTCAAGACGTAGGCCACGCCTGCGGAGCTAACGGCGAAGTCCACTGGGCTGCGGAAGCCGGCGCCGGACATTTCAAGGCGGCCCAGCGAATGGCTGTAATGGTAGGCCCGCTGGTTGATGCCGAAGAAATGGGTGGACATTGCTCTTGGCTCGGCGTCCTCGAATCAGATAGGGCAGGCTATTCGAACTGAAATTCGGCTGTGGAGGCTATCAATTGGAACATTTCGCCGGTGCGCCGGGTAAAGTCCTCATCCTGGGACCCGGACCCATGGCGGAGGTCTCCGCCTTTCCTAGTGTAGGCGACCAGCTCGGATCGGGTGTCGCCGTCTACGGTCATGGGACCGACGAGGTCGAGACAGGCGTCTACGAAGGCTTCTGGAGCCAGGGTTGTGGAGCGAGACTTGAGACGGTCTACCATAGACTTGACGCCCGGTAAATCGGTATTTCCCAGCAATTCAGTAGCGTAGTTGATACGCTCCACCAGAGTACCGCTGTCAATCCATTCCCGGCCGGTATGCCAGCCTTCAACGGACGGCGGGTTCATCAAGTCCATGCCCATGTACTTGGCCTTCTGGGAGACCTCGTATAACCCCGGCTTAATTTCCCGGTGGTCTCCGACCAGTCGCAGGGCGCCGACCACCATTTCGGCCGGGCTCTTGACCTTGGCGAACCGGGCTGAGTCGGACTTGAAGGAGTCTGAGGTGAACATGACCCTCAGCATGGCGGTGAGGTCGTACCCGAAGTCGAAGTAGGCTTGCTCCATGGCTGCGAGGAGTTCAATGTCCAATGGCGGGGTCAGGCGCCATGTGGGCACCGGCGGTTCATCGGCGACGAAGAAGCTGTAAAGGTGCCGGGAGATGAACCTGGCGGTGGCCGGCTGCTTGCAGATGATGTCGAGGACATCGTCTCCGGTCCAACTTCCCGTCTCTCCCAGGAAGGTCTTTTCGCCGTCGTCGTGGTCGGCAGGGTCGAACCGGAACTCCCAGCGGCTGCGGCCGTGGGGAAAGGGAGGGTATGCGGGGGGCGATGTTCCAGCCGGTGAAGGCGCGGGCGCAAGCCTTTACGTCGTCCTCAGTGTAGTTGAAGGCCTCGTCCATGCCGACGCCCATGGAGAACAATTCCAGGAGCTCCCGGCCGAAGTTCTCGTTCAGGGCTTGCTTGTGGCTCTCATTGTTGTCCAGGTAGTAGAGCATGCCGGGATTGGTGCATAGCCGGCGCAGTAGGTCCCGGAAGTTGCCCATGCCATACTCCCGGAACATGGCGACCATATATCCCAACTCCTGCCCGACATCGATCTTGCTATACCCGGCGCAGAAGACCATGTGCCAGAAGAGGGCCATTTTCTCCTGAAGCTGGCGAGGACTATTGATCATCCGGTGGACCCACTCGTGAGAGGGGAGGGCGGGGCTCTGGTACCAGAAGGGGTGCAGCCGGAACATCAAGTCTTCTTCGATTTCCGGTTGACCCAGGGGGGCCAACAGTTCTTCTAGCGTTGCGTCGTAGCCTTGGGCCGCTTTAGCTTCAATTTCATCGCGGCTCGCGCCGAACCCGGCCCGACGGAGCAGGTGGGCCGTTAGCGCGACATCGTGTTCAAGCAGGGGCTTTTCCATCGTCGTCCGTTGTTGTGAGAGGCTGTGGCCAGGAGGGTTCAGAGGTTGTACACTCTGGCGGCGTTGCCGCTGGCGATCTTGGCCTTTTCCTCCTCGGTACACTCCGCCAGGATTCCCTCTAGTATCTCGCGGCTCCGGGGGAAGGTTCCCTCTGCATGGGGATAGTCTCCTCCCCATTGTAGGTTGTCTACGCCTATGATGTGCCGGTCTCTAATGCCCAGAGCGTCCTCCTGGAACCCGAGGAAGACGTTGTTGTGGAAGAAGTCGCTGGGAAGGGCGCCGTCTTTGAACATGTAGTCGGAGGCGCTGTGGATTCTCTGGGTGTAGGTGTAGTCAAGGCGGTCCAAGAAGTAGGGGGCCCAGGACAGGTCGTGCTCCACTGACCCCAACTGGAGCTTGGGGTAGCGTTCGAGGACTCCGCTCAAGATAATGCTGCCCAGGGACATGCGCACCCAGTAGTCTTTGTTGACCTTATAGGTGGCGGTGGGCATCAGCTTCTGGAACACTCGGTCAAACTCATCGCCGGCGCCGAGGCGGTTGGTGCCGATGTGCAGGCTGAGGGGGATTCCCAAGTCCTGTGCCGCGGCCCACAGGGGGTCGTACTCCGGCTGATCGTAGGTGCGCCCTCCCGAGGGAAAGACGGGGGTAACGGCCCCGACAAAGCCCATCTTGGCGCAGCGTTCCAACTCTTTTATTCCCTCCTGGACATCATCCATGTTCAACTGGGCGATGGCCTTGAGGCGGTCAGGGGCGGTGCCGCAGAATTCGGCAATCCAGTCGTTGTACGTCCTGAAGATGGAGGTCAGAAGTTGACTGTCGGCCAAGGTGATGTAGAGGGCGTTGCAGAGGGTCGGATAGATGATGCTTACGTCAATGCCATCAAGGTCCATGTCCTTGACGTGCTCTTCGGGGATGTACCCTCCCGGTCTAACGTCTTCGAACGCTGCGTCATCGGTGAGCTTGTCCGGCTCTTCGAACCTTACCCCGGCCTGGGCTCCGGCTATGGCGAGACCCATGATTTGCATGCCCTCACAAAACCACCAGTCGAACCCATCCACGGTATCAACGTAGGGCATTCTTTCCTTGAACCGCGATTCTCCCCTTCTGGTCCACAGGTCTGCCGGCTCGACGACGTGGTTATCCGATGATATGACCCTGTAGCTGGACATGCTTGGCCTCTTAACAGCGCTTTATGGGTTACGGGCTTCAGCCGCAACAAGGCCTTTACCCGTAGTTCTCGACGTAGCCTCCGGTTAGCTCGATATCCTGGTTGTCCTGCTGGATGGCGTCAATCATGTCCTGCCTGAATTCCTCCAGGGCGTCGTCGGTGACGACACCGCCGGCGGCCACCGCCTTTTTCTTGAAGCTTTCGAAGGCCCACTGGCCGGAGTCGCCCGTGGGCATGTCGGTAAAGAAGCCGCGGTCGAAGACCGGCAGTTCACCCGGTCCGAAGTAGCCCTTTCCCTCCAGGGTATAACCTTCGAGGTCGTGAGTGCCCTTGCCGAGGACCTGGCCGGTCTCTACATAGTGCTCCATGACGTTCTTCATGCCGTACTTCTGGATGGGGCAGACCTTCATGCAAACGCCGCAGCCGACGTATTTGGTCAGAACGGGCATGCAACGCTTGTAGTAGAGCTTGTTCTTTTCGGAGCCGCGCCACCAAATCTTGTCCCGCATCAAGGCCCGTCCGGGACAGCGGTTCACGCAAACCTGGCAAATCTGGCAAAAGGCGTGGATGCCGTAATCGACGGGCTGGTCGTAGGTGACCTTGGCATCGGTGGTAATCATCAATAGACGGGACCTGCCGCCTTCGTGGGGGGTGAGCAGGTAGCCGCAGGCGCCCAACTGGCCCAAGCCGGCGGCGACGAACATGGGAATCACCGGGCCGGTGGAATCGCTGGTGTGAATCACGTGGGCTCTGTAACCCAGGGAGCGAATGAAGTCGCCCAGCTTCAGGCCGGCGGCAGCCTGAGTGCGGTAGGCGCTGGCATGGACGATCTCGGCGTCCACGCTGGGGATGGTCTGGGTGGCCTCGAAGTCCTGCTCGTAGGCCAGGCAAACGGCAGTGGGCAGCTGGGTAAAGCCGCGTTTGGCTTTGAACTCGTAGCGGGGATCGTAGGCGGTGAAGCCTACTTCCAAGAACCCCAGGCGTTTGGCCTGGTCTTTTATCAGCCCGGTAACGTCCTCACCGGTGGGCCGGGTTTCAGGCTCCATGTCGGCGGTCTCCCTACCCGCCATAATCAGGCTGCGGGTCAGCTTCTCGTGTTCCCGGTCAATGTGCCCCATGTGCGCGTTAAGGTTGCGGTTGGCGTAGAACCAGCTATAGGAGGACCTCTCAGCTTCGTAATGCCTTTCCAAGGGGTATTCCCGGGAGTACCAATCGATCTCCCGCTGGTTGAGAGGTATGCCGGGGGCGGTCTCCAGTTCTTCGGCAACGGGAATAGTCACCGGGCCGTCCATACGGGTCTTGCCGGGCCTGACCACCTGGTGTCCGATCTTCAGCATATTGACCCCTCTGCGGAGAGTCGTGGCTTGCAATTGGCACCGCGCTGGATAGCTTGGACTATAATACGGTACGCTGATCAGGTCAATCGGGCCTGCATTCCCCTTACTAATGCCGCAATGCGCAGACCGTCAAGAGGAGGTCCATCTATGGAATTCCGAAGATTTGGCAATACAGGTATAACGGTGTCGGCAATCGGCTTGGGCGGCATGGACTATCGGGTCCCAAACGCCGGGGGGACCAATGGTTACGGCCAAGATATGGTTGAGGCCATAAACCGGGCCATAGACCTGGGAATCACCTGTTTCGATACGGCGGCGACATACGGGGGCGGGGACTCGGAGCGGATGTACGGCCGGGCGTTGGGCGCGCGCCGGAAGGACATAGTGTTAATCACCAAGTGCGGAATCGGCTACCAAGGCAGGCCCGGAGCCCAGGGTCGGGATAGCCGGAGAGATCCCATCCTGGCCTCAATCGACGAGAGCCTGCAGAGGTTAAGGACGGACTACCTAGACGTGTATTTGATCCACCTGCCGGACCTGACCACACCCTTCGCGGAGACCATGGAGGCTCTGGACACCGTGGTGCAGCAGGGGAAAGCCAGGGCCGTCGGGCTGTGCAACGTGAACGTGGAGCAAATCAAGGAATGCCAGAAGACCCGGCAGGTTGACGTGGTACAGTGCGGTTTCAACATGTTCGACCGCAGGATGGGCCGGGAGGTTTTCCCGTACTGCGAGGAACAGGGCATCGGGGTCATGGCCTTTGCGCCCATGGGGTTTGGAATCCTGACGGGAACATTCACCATGGACACCAAGTACCGGGACAACGATACCCGGGCGGTGAGTCGGCCCGAGTGGGACGGGGGCATATACGCCGACGAGGCCTATGAGAGGAACCTGCGCCTGGTAGAGGACTTGAGGGCCATTGCGGCGAAGCGGGGGAAGACGATGCCGCAGCTTGCGTTGAGGTGGGTCCTGTCCAACGCCTTCGTCAGCGTGGCCCCAATCGGCACCCACACCGTTGCAGAAGTAGAAGAGAATTTGGGAGTCCTGGAGTGGGCGTTGTCGGGTGAAGATCTGCGGGAGATAGACGAGGTGTTCGCCAGCTACGGGGTGGACACGCAGCCGGACCTGCCCATGCCCTGAACAGCTTCACGTCCTGTGGATCAGCCTTTAGGCCGACGGCACTTTGGACGGGAAGGCCTTCAATCCCGAGACCCGCTGCCGGATTGTGAGCAGCGCAATGTCCGGGCAACGAGGTCGCCGAGATGGAGGCAAGGACTTTGACCCCTCGCTGACGCTCGGGGTGACAATTCAAAGGCAGTTTGGCATTAGCCCGATTACCTAGACATATCCATGAGCTTGACATAAGCTAGGGCCAACCCCGATTTGCGAACCGACGGCAATCATCAATGCTGAAGCCAGGAGGTAAGCATGGCGCAATACAAAATTGTAGCTCAAGGGCGTCCCGATATAGACGACGACTACAGGTTCGAGCGGGAGGGGCTGCAGGGCGTGGACTGCGATGTGGTCGAGGTCTCCTCAGTATCGGACGACGAGTTTCTTGCCGGAGCGCATGATACCGACGCGCTGATAGTCAGGGAGATGCCGGTAAGCCAGATGGTTATCAACGGCCTGACCCGGTGCAAGATTATCGCCTTGGACAGCGTGGGCACGGACCTGGTGGACGTGCCAGCGGCGACGGCAAAGGGCATACCGGTAACCAATTGCCCGGACACATTCGTGCAGGAGGTGGCGGAGCACACGGCGGCGCTAATCCTGGCGGGGCACAGAAGACTGCTGGCGACGGACAAGATGGTGCGCGAGGGGCGCTGGGACGAGGGCAAGCCGGCGATACGCTCGCTGCCGCGGCTGTACGGGCAGACGCTGGGGCTGATTTCTTTTGGGAACATCGCCAGGGCGGTTGTCCCGCTGATGAAGGCGTTCGGCCTTCGTATTTTGGCCCACGACCCCTTCGTCAGGGAAACCGTGATGGTGCAACACGGGGTGGAGCCGGTGGAACTGACAGAGTTGCTGCAACGTTCGGACATCGTGTCGAACCATCTTCCCGGCACCGGGGGCACCAGAAAGATGATTGGGGAGGCGCAGTTCAGGCTGATGAAGCCCCTGGCGATCTTCGTCAACACGGGCAGGGGCGTCACGGTGGATGAGGAGGCCATGACAAGAGCCTTGCAAGAAGGGTGGATAGGGCATGCCGCGCTGGACGTGCTGGAGCAGGAGCCGCCGGACCCGCAAAACCCGATTCTGAGGCTGGAGAACGTCACATTGACGGCCCACGTCGCTTCGGCGTCGTCCAGGTTCGAGGTGGGGGCAAGGCGACGGGTGGGACGGGAGATAGCGTTGGTTTTGAGAGGCCGATGGCCCATGTCGTGCGTGAATCCGGCTGCCCTGGAGAACTCGGGACTTCTCAGGTGGCAGTCGGCGTCTTAGGCTCCGGCGCTTCAAGTTTGAGTAAGCCTCGTTATAGGAGTGGACCAATGTATCAGACGGACATGTACGAAGGAATGCTGGCGGAAACAACCACAGTGCAGGGCCACAACGGCGACGTCATCGGAGCCTATATGGCCAAGCCGTTGGGGCCTGGCCCCTTTCCCGGCATGGTATTGATTCACCACATGCCGGGTTGGGACGAATGGTACCGGGAAACGGCCCGTCGTTTTGCCCATCATGGCTACGTAACAATCTCCCCAAATCTGTACCACCGGGCCGGCCACGGCGCTCCCGCCGACATTGCCGCCAAGGTCCGAGAGTCTGGGGGCATATCAGACGAGCAGGCCCTGGGGGACATCGAAGGCTCCATGCAGTTTTTGCGGTCGCTGCCTTATTTGAACGGCAAGGTAGGGCTGTTCGGCACTTGCTCGGGCGGGAGGCTGACGTTCCTGTCCGGTTGCCGCATCCGGGGGGTCGACGCTGCGGTGGACTGCTGGGGCGGGAGGGTGGTCGCTTCCGGGGACGAGTTGACGGCGAACCAGCCCGTGGCCCCGATAGAATACACCGCCGACCTGTCCTGCCCCCTGCTGGGGATATTCGGGAACGAAGACTCGGCGCCGACGGCGGAGCAGGTGGACTTGCACGAAGAGGCGTTGAAGAAACACAACAAGTCCTACGAGTTCCACCGGTACGACGGCGCAGGCCACGGGTTTTTCTATTACGACCGGGCCGCCTACAGACCGGAGCAGGCGGTTGACGGCTGGAGCAAGGTCTTCGCCTTCCTGGAGAAGCACCTCAGTTAGGGCAGGACGCGCGACTTACATCTGCCCCGGTGCTCCGGCGTGATTGGGCTATTTGCTAGTCCAGGCGGTATATCCTGGCGGAATTGCCGCCGACGATCTTGGCTTTTTCTTCTTCGGTGCAATCCACCAGGATTTCTTCCAGTATCTCCCGGCTCCTGGGGAAGGTGGACTCTGGATGAGGGTAATCCGATCCCCATTGCAGGGTGTCGACCCCTATGAGGTCCCGGAGCCTGATGCCCAGGCTGTCTTCCTGGAAGCCTAGGAAGCAGTTGCTACGGAAGAAATCACTGGGAAAGATGTCTCCCTGGTACCGGTAGGGGGAGAACCTCTTGGAGCGTTGGGTGTAGTTGTAGTCCAGCCGGTCCAGGAAGTGGGGCACCCAGGAAAGCTCATGTTCGACGGACCCCACGTAGAGATTGGGGTACCGCTCGAAAGCGCCGCTACAGATGATGTCGCCAAGGGACATGGCGGCCCAGTGTGCCAGCAGGGACACAGACGAGGGCCTGACGTTGTTCATGTCTGTAAACTCTTGGCCTTCACCGGGGCGGTTGGTGGCGGCGTGGAGGCTGATGGGCATCTCCAGGTCCTGGGCCGCAGCCCACAGGGGCTCGTACTCGGGCCTGTCGTAGGACCGGCCCAAGAGAGGATAGACGGCAATCATTGCGCCGACAAAGCCCATCTTGGCGCATCGTTCCATTTCCTTGATGCCGTCCCCCCACATCATCAACGTTGAGCATGGCGATGGCCTTGAGGCGCTTGGGAGCCGCGCCGCAGAATTCCGAAATCCAGTCGTTGTAGAGGGTGCAACTGTAGGTCAGTATGTCGCTGGCCGGGACGGCGTACACCCGGACACCGGTGGTGGGATAGACGATGGCCATGTCTATCCCGTCCAGGTCCAGGTCTTTTACGTGCTCCTCTGGGATATAACCGCCGGGGCGCGTCTCGTCGATCCTGGGTATCCTGGTGCCCATCTTCTCGGGTGCCTCGAACCTGATGCCGACAGTGACCGAATTCCCCGCGGGGTCTCCCCTGGTGCCGTCGTAGAACCAGACGTCGCCGGTCTCCAGGCGCTCGATGTGAGGCACCCGGTCCCGGAACTTCGAGTTGGCGCGGCTGGTCCACAGATCGGCCGGCTCGTTAACGTGGCTGTCAGACGATATAACTCTATAGCTGGACATGATTGACCTCCCAACTAAAGTCCGGGCGGCAGGTGTCTACGCTGGAACATCGACAGTTTCGGCCGACCCCGAAAAAAGGAGCGGCTGATTACGCCACTGGCGACCGACACTTGCAATTTTGGTTGTTGCACCGGCGGCTGTCAATGTATGGGAGGCGGTGGGGTTCCGTTTGCTTGTAGTGCCTGAGGTACCTACGGCTACATAGGCCAAGCCCGAAGGGCAAACGGAACCTACAATGTGGCTTGGCCGCCCCTTGCTAGCCGGACGGTCCTCTACCACATAGTCCAAACGTGCGAGGTGATAGCCGTCATCTATCGCTAGCCCGGGTAGCCGATGTGCTCCCGTAGAAACGTGTATGCTAAAGTAGCGGGTTTGGCGAGCAAGTAGTGGCGGGCGGCGGACGTGCGAGCTAATGCATCTGAAAGCAACCGTCATTCGTTGAAGACGGTTCGCTCCAACACCCCATTACATGATGCCGGAGGTCAATGATGCAACGTAACAGCCGATGGTTGCACCAAGTGATGTCCGATAGAAGAAGACACTCCTTACCAGGGGAACCTTACCGCCAAAGTACAACCTTCTGACGACGATGCCAACTCTGTCGGCGAGACGCCTACAGTGGATGGGATAGCAGTTTTTCATTTGCAAAACGGAACTCTGAGTTTTCGCTTCTTCGTCAACGGCAACGGTAGCCCCACTGCCGCCTATGAAGCACTCGCGGCGTCAAGCATGACGTTGAGCATACCCGCCCACGGTTTCAATCATCCAGTCAAGGTCATGGGGCTTTCGGGCGACGCCAGCACATTGAGCGGATTCGTGGCTGTGGAATTCTACGGAGACAACAAAGCTACACTGTCAGGGGTGACGATCCACCTTGTCGGACTTCCGGAAAAATGGTACGGAACAGACAAGTGGTCCTACTATGAAGTTATTAGCACAGAGCGGGTCCAGGTCAAAGAGAAGGACACAGTGGTCATACCGAAAGGGAGCTTGGATGCAAGTGCACTGAGCGGGTTCACGTTAAAAGCGGACGGGTGGACTGCTAGGCTAAGGGAGATACCCATCAGCCACAGGAGGGACCCAAGCATTGCCCACGTGTGCCACACCTAACCAACGAAAACCCGCCCTTTAACGGGGGCGATGGCCCAGGATTTCCTTGACGAGAACATATTCCCGTTCTTGAGTTTCGTATTCGGGCAGCACGCCCGCTTCCACACGATTGCGGGATACAAAGACGGAATAGACTTGTGGGTACGTACCTCGCCCCGGAGAGAAACACCGCTCAGTACCCGACAAGGCAACTGGTTTATGCGAACGCGGCTTGATCGTACCGACTTGTCGCCGCTCTTCCAGAATTTCTACGGTTTAGGTACGGATGTCAAAAAACACTGGCGAAAGGTCATCTATCAGTACGTCAGCAGCGAAGAAATCATGGGCACCCTAGGGGAGAGTGCGTTGGGCCGCATCGGTTAGCTTCGCGGCGCTGGAAGGATTGACACGTTCAATCATCAGTACTTACTGCTGCAAACGTGAATGGTTGAAAGATGACCTGAGCTTGAAATACAGGAAAAAGCATCAAAAGTGCGATAGAAATGGTCGCCAAGCGGGAATTCGACCAGCACAGCCAAACTTTCCAAGAAGCAAGCGAGCAAATTTTTACAGTCAGGAACGCGACGTTCCATACTGACTTGACATCCAACGAAGACCCAGTCAAACGCTTATTACCGATGGAACGCATCCCAAGCCCTCGTAGAAATCCTCCTACTGAGCCTAATGGGATTAGAGAAGATACCGAACCGGAACCGTACATGGAACGTTCATCGTCATGGGAAAAGATATGTACGAGGATATACGAAAAGAAGAACTCAATTTTGGCTAAGTATTCACAGGAAAACCACTATGGCCATCCTCCGTACCCACATCGAACCGCGATTAACCGAGCATCTAGTTCTACCCTCACTGAGGCCAATGAGTTACGCTTGCTTGTAGGGTACGGCCTTATCTATCCGGTAGGAGTGTAGAACCCCAAAAGCAAACGGAACCAGGGGCCGGAAGAGCCGGGGCGGCGGGCTAGGGCTGTTGCTCGCAGTTGACCATCCAGCTAATGCCGAACCGGTCAATACAGGAACCAAAGTAGGCCCCCCAAAACATGTCCTGAGGCGGCATGGTGGCAACCCCCGCCCCTGGGAAAGCTTGGCGAAAAGGTCGTCGGTCTCTTGCTTGCTATGGGCGGAGTAGGAGATGGAGAAGTTATTGCCCTTGTTTGGGGGAGGGCCGAAGGCGGCAGGAACGTCACTGCCCATGAGGATGCTTTCGCCGACACGGAGGGATACGTGCATGATGTTGTTCGCCTCGTCGTCGGATACACCCATGCCGGGAGGGCCGTCGGCGAAGGTCTGCAGAATCTCGAAGTCGCCGCCGAAGACCGAGCGATAGAACTCGAAAGCCTCGCGGCAGTTCCCGTTGTAGTGCAGGTAGGTATTGAGCGTCATCTTTAGGCTGTCCCCTAAATCTGGATTAGGCCGAGGGCCGGACGACTCCTGTGACCGGAGCCACACTATAGGCGTCAGGCCCGGCGTCCGTCAACGAGGGTCTGACACCGTGACGGTGGAACCACAGGTTAGTAAGAGTGAAGCAGCGGTTTCTACCGGTGCAGCGTTCCGAAGTCTATCTCACCGGACGGGAATACCACCCGCTCCAGGCCTTCTTCCACCGGCGAAACAGTGCGATAAAAAGGGGATTGGTCCAGACCAATACCTTCCACACGGGCCAATTGTCGAAGCGACGAGAGGAAGACCGCACCTGGGGACTTCTTATGAACCGGGCTGTGAGGTTTCGCGTCTCGGCGAATCTATTGATGCTTCGATAGAAATCGACATCTTCGCCAATCCATACATTCTGGTCATAGCCCCCCACCTGTTCGAAGACACACCGTCGGCAGAACTGCGCGGCACCTTGGGCCATCCCAGTCAGGCGCGCTAGGAGTCGCCATGCGCTGAGGTAGAGTCGCATTATAGAGCGCTGAGGCCGGTAATGGACGTCCAACGCGCCTCCGACACAGGCCGGGTCGTCCATTTCAGCGCATATGACGCTTAGCAGGCTGGGCGGCACAATCACGTCGGCATCGATAAATACCAGCACGTCTCCCTTCGCGTGGCGGACACCTGTGTTTCGGGCGCGAGCAACACCCTGCTCCGGCTCGTGAACCAATCTTGCACCCATTTCACGGGCGATGGCAGGGGTCTTATCGCTGCTGTTGTTATCGACGACAATCAGGTCGATGTCAACGCAATGGGCCAGTTGGGCCGCGGCGGTTTTGATGGAACCCAGAGTTGCCGACAGGTAGTCTTCTTCGTTGAAGGCGGGGACTATGATTGCGAGCTTCATGGACGGTCAATTCATCATATAAGCCCAGCGGGACGCGGCATGGAACTTTTTCAGTAGACGCCGGGGAAAATCCGGTACTTCACCCGCTCTTTGTACTCCGCCCACTTGTCTGGGCCGTACTTCTCGGCGCAGCGGTTGTCGTCGTCACGCTGTCGGAAGGTAAACATGGTTACAATGAAGACGAAGTAAGTCCAGGCCCAGGGATTGGCGAAGTGGCCGAAGGACAAGGCAACCGAGAGGGCCAGGAACCCCTCTCCCAGGTAGTTGAAGTGGCGAGCGACGCCCCAAAAGCCGCTATATAGGATTTTGCGGTCGCCAGCCTGGATATACTTGGGCTCGATGAGTCCGAGGAACTTGCGGTCAGGCCACCGTTTGAAGGTGTACTTCTGCATATTGGTGCCGCGGGAGATGCCCCAACCGAGCAAGAACAGGGAGGCTGTTCCGATGAGCCAGAAATACGTCCACCCTGCGGAGAAGCCGGGGTCGGGATGGGCGGCCATGCCCCACAGGGGCAGGATGAAGAGCCAGCCGTAGACGACGAGGCCGCCCCAGAACAGCATGAAGCCGAGCCTTTCGTGAATCAGGTCGTAGGTGTAAAGCTGGACGCGCTCGAAGATGAAGTAGTCCAGTATGTAAAAGGTGAAAAACGCGGCGTACAGGAATACGCCGGGGTTGGAATCGTCGCCAAAGCGGTCATAGTGGTAAGCGGCGCCGGACAGGGCGTTAAGGACCAACATGGTCCCACCCACGACGTAGAACCACATCTTTACGTCGAAACGGTTGTTGAAGAAAGACATCTCCCGGGACCGACCGGTCCACAGGGCGGCGATGGGGTTCTTTTCCTCGCCTTGCGGTCGGCTGAACACGGCGACTAAAGCAAAGATGGCGGTGAAGACCGTGCCGCCGGCCACGGCGTAGACAGATGAGCGGTAGAACCAGTCACGGGGCATTCCGGTGACCTCGGTGGCCCACACGATGATGGCCAAGACGAACACTAGGAGGCCGTTAAGCCGGTAGTTGCGTGGGTAACCCGTCTGTTCGTCGATGACGTAGCCGGGGACCCGCCTGGCCGGCAGGATGGTCTGGGCCAAGGCAAACACGGCGAAGATGGCCAGCGGGGTGAAAAATCCGGCGATGGCTTCCCCGGTGGAAAGATCGAACAGGTGGTCGACGCCGAGCCAGTCTGGCATAAGCAAGCGTTCCTTCTTTGCGGGATGGGGCCATTATGGGTACAAGTAGAAGGGAGGTCAATAGCGGAGATTAGGCTACCTTGCCGACAGAATTAACACCGTAAGCCAAGCACTACTGGTACCGGAGGACTTTAGATGCTCTGTTCGTGTGGGTGGGGCTAATAGTAGATGAGGTGCGTTGCGCTTAGGCAAGCCGTGGCTGATCGGTTAAGCAGTCAGAGCACCAGGATGGTCACCCGCATTCAACTACAGACCTAGCAACTGCTTCTTCTTGGCGTCGAATTCGTTCTGGCTAAGAATTCCCTTCTGCACTAACGCTGCCAACTTTTCTATTTCGTCAGCCACCGGCATAGGAGGGTTAGATCGTTGAGTTGGTTGAGCAGTTTGCGGCATGCTTCCATGAGCAACATCCAAATGCGCCTTCACAATGCTGGCAAACCATTGGGCGCTCTCTTTGGGCCGCACCATCTCAATTTGCATGGACGAACCGCCGCGGCCAACGATTTTTAGCCCCCCTAACATTACTCCGCTGCTATAGGCGATAGATTCGATGCTCCGGTACGGCAGTTCAGACACTTCAGACGCCATAATACCTTTGTCAAGGAATATCACTCTTGTGGTTGTAGCTACGCAAACACCATCGTGTAGCGAACCCTCCTTGAGGATATTCAGTGGCCCTCCAGTAGCTTTTAGATCTGGACCAAATCGACCTCCAATTAGTGCTTCAAGATGCTCATCATCCTCAATTAGTTCATACAGCATCTTACGTTCTCCGGAGTGCATCTTGGCATCTCCAAAAGTCCCCCACCCATTTGGAATAAGGGAATTCCACTCTGCATCGATTCTTCTCAACTTAGCATTGAGAGATTCCCCACGAGCGTGATTTAGAATTGCTTCTACGAATGGCTCAACCGAGCCCTTCTCCAAAATGTTGTCTATCTTGTATGTCCTCATAGACAAGCCGCTTATCAGGATGCTTGCAGACATCACCCCGGTTTTGTAGGTGACGTCCCCGATGTGTTGACATTCTAGTTGCGCTATCTTTGTCTTCCCAAGTAGTCCTTGCGACACTGCGAGAAGCCGCTTCGGAGTAGCCACTACGATCCCGTTAATCAGCGAATCTCCGGACTGAAGTTTGTCTGGGACAAAGGTTCCCTTGAGTAGGGATTCTGGCAATTCATCGTCGTCTAGAATCTCATGTAGTATTTCCCGGTGTTTTCGGTGATCTTTCTCGCTCCACGAGTCAGGTTTGATTGCGTTCCAAGCCAAGTCTATCTGGTGTGCTTTCTCACTCATTTGCACGATATACGCCCTCCTGCAAGTGCGGTTAGGTAACGTACCGCATCGTAGCGGATTTCCCTCAATCGTTCAAATTAGACGGTGATAAGCCGTTAGACTCCATTAGAGTGTGCCCGCCAGATGACTCCGGCATCGGGTGCTAATGGCAAACTGGGCCCAACAAGATGCTATACTTTTGGTGATTGCCGACATCTGGCCCTTGTCGACGCGTAGGACCCGCACGTAGACTTTTCGAAGGGCGTAACTTGACACTCAAGGGGAAGCGAGACATGGGTACGACCAAGTACAACGAGCTTACAGCGCAGGAACGGTACGTAATCGAGCACAAGGGCACCGAACCGCCATTTTCCGGGGAATACGACGACTTCTACAAGCCGGGCGTATACGTCTGCCGGCGGTGCAACGCCGAACTATACCGTTCGGAGGACAAGTTCGACGCGCACTGCGGCTGGCCGGCCTTCGACGACGAGATTCCGGGCGCGGTCAACCGGCTACCGGACCCCGACGGGATGCGAACTGAGATAGAGTGCGCCAATTGCGGGGGACACCTGGGGCACGTGTTTATTGGGGAGCGGTTGACTGCGAATAACACCCGGCACTGCGTGAATTCGCTGTCTATGAAGTTCGTGCCTGCAGAGTAGGTATAACGCCCATGAAATAACAACAGGCGCTCCGCCGGGAGCGCCTGCCAAAGGCACCTTGTTTTTCCCGGCCGGGGGTCAGGAACTACAGGTGGTACATCTCGGCGCAGTTTCCGCCGACGATCTTGGCCCTTTCCTCCTCGGTACAGCCAATCAGCATCCCTTCCAGGATCTCGCGGCTCCTGGGGAAGGTGCTTTCAGCATGGGGGTAGTCGGAGCCCCACTGGAGGGTATCCATGCCGATTATGTCACGGTTCCTGAGGCCGAGGGCGTCCTCCTGGAAGCCAAGGAAGCAATTGGTGCGGAACTGGTCGCTGGGAAGGAGGTCGTCCTTCAGACGGTTCTCCGTGAGCCACGGGCCGACCCGTTGGGTATAGGTGTTGTCCAGACGGTCGAGAAAGTGGGGGACCCAGGCGATCTCGTGTTCTACGGATCCGATCTTGATATCGGGGTAACGGTCCAGGACGCCGCTCAAGATGATGTCTGCCAGAGAAGTCTCGATGGCATGGTGCATGGTGGTAATCCAGGCGGCCCTCAGGGCAAGAGGGTCGGCAAAGAAGCCAACGCGGTTGGTGGCGGCATGTAGGCTGAGGGGCATATCCAGGTCTTGGGCCGCGGCCCACATTTGCTCGTATACCGGCTGGTCGTAGAGCTGGTCGTCGCGGGGAGCGACGGTAATCATGGCCCCGATGAGTCCCATCTTGCGGGCGCGTTCCATCTCTTTGACCGCCACGCCTACGTCGTCGTGATTGACCATGGCTATACCCTTTAGCTTATCGGGAAATGCACTGCACCAGTCGGCGATCCAATCGTTGTAGCCCCTGCAGATTTCATCCATTAGTGGGCTGTCCTGTATGCCGAAGAGGTAGATGCCGATTGTCGGATAGACGATGCTGACGTCGACGCCGTCCAGCTCGTTGTCCTTGACGTGCTCTTCGGGGATGAAAGCCCCTTTAATTATGAACTCATCCCCTCTATGTCCCTTGAGGAGGTCCATGGGGTCGTCGAACCTGACCCCGGTCTTGGGGTCGCCCCCAAATTGGACAATCTGCTGGCCTTCACAGACCCAAAAGTCTTGCTGAGGACGCCCGTGGTGGTCCAGAGTCCCTGGCTCGGCGGCTTCGACGTGGGGCACCCGGTCTTTGAACTTGGGCAGCGCTCGTTCGGTCCACACGTCCGACGTTTCGATTATGTGGCTGTCACCCGATATGACTCTGTAACTGGACAAAGCATGCTCCTAACGATGACGGCATTGGGCCGCTCTTGATCGCGCCCGTGCAGTGTTGGCCGATATTTGGCGCCGACCCGGATAATGGGTACCGGAACCGGACCCTAAATGTGGTACATCTGGGCGCAATTGCCGCCGACGATCTTGGCTTTTTCTTCGTCGGTGCAGCCGATCATCATGCCGTCGAGGATCTCGCGGCTGCGGGGAAAGGTGCTCTCCAGGTGGGGATAGTCGCTGCCCCACTGCAGGGTGTCTATGCCGATGATGTCCTTGTCTTTGAGGCCAAGGGCATCTTCCTGGAAGCCCAGGAAGCAGTTGGTGCGGAACTGGTCGCTGGGAAGGAGGTCATCCTTCAGGCGGTTCTCGGTGAGCCACGGGCCGACCCGCTGGGTGTAGGTATTGTCCAACCGGTCGATGAAGTGGGGGACCCATGCAAGCTCGTGTTCTACGGAGCCGATCTTGATCTCGGGGTAGCGGTCCAGGACGCCGCTGAGGATGATGTCGGCCAGAGACGTTTCAATCCAATGGTGCATGGTGGTAACGTAGGCGGGCCTCAGGTTCAAGGGTGAGGAGAAGAAGCCGGCGCGGTTGGTGGCGGCGTGCAGGCTGAGGGGCATATCAAGGTCCTGGGACGCGGCCCACATGGACTCGTATACCGGCTGATCGTAGAGCTGGCTATCCAGGGGAGCGACGGTAATCATGGCCCCGATGAGGCCCATCTTGCGGCAACGCTCCATTTCCTTGACGGCGACGCCCACGTCGTCATTGTTGATCATCGCTATGCCCTTGAGCTTGTCGGGGATTTCGGCGCACCACTCGGCGATCCAGTCGTTATAGCTCCTGAAAATCGAGTCCAGCAGCGGCCCGTCCTGGACGCCGAAGAGGTAGCAACCGAGGGTTGGATAGACAATGCTCACGTCGATGCCGTCGAGTTCATTGTCCTTGACATGCTCCTCGGGAATGAAAGCCCCTTTGAGCATTGCGTCCTCGCCCCTGGGAGCGGCGAGGAGCCCTGCGGGGTCCTCGAACCTGACGCCGGTCTTGGGGTCGCCGCCAAACTGCATAAGGAACTGGCCTTCGCAAATCCAGGAGTCCTTCTGCGGCCGTCCGTTGAGGTCCACGGCCCCGGGCTCTGCGGGCTCGACGTGGGGCAACCTGTCTTTGAATTTGGGTTCGGCCCTTTCGGCCCAAAGGTCCGACGGTTCGTAGATGTGGCTGTCGCCAGATATTACTCTGTAGCTGGACATGACACCCTCCTAACCATTGCTTCCTGGGACGGGTTCGTTCCCATTAACTCACAGGGTTGGTCGGCATACGAGATTGGCAAGATAGGGAACTTCCCCAGTCGCCTGTGCCCCAATTTTGCTGCGCGGTCAGGGGCTTGTCAATATCACGTGTTAGTTGGTTCCTGGTGAAGGGGCTTGAGCCTTGTGTGTCCAAGTCCTGCGCCCCCTAACTGGACAAAGGCAGGTGCCCCAAGGAACGGGCGCTGAACCGAACTGACGTTATGCGAGGCGGGCCCTAGAGGTGGTACATGCTGGCGCAATTACCACCGGCAATCTTGGCCTTCTCCTCCTCGGTGCAGCCCAGCAGCATCCCATCGAGAATTTCGCGGCTCCTGGGCCAGGTCGACTCCTGGTGGGGATAGTCCGAGCCGAACTGCATGGTGTCCACGCCGATCAAGTCGCGCATTTGGATTCCCATGGCGTCTTCCTGGAAGCCAAGGAAGCAGTTGGTGCGGAAGACTTCGCTGGGAAGCACATCCCCTTTCAGCCTACCCTCCACGAGCCACTGGCCTATGCGCTGAGTGTAGGTATAGTCCATCCGGTCCAGAAAGTGGGGGACCCAGGCCAACTCATGCTCCACCGAGCCTACTCGGAGCTTGGGGTAGCGGTCGAAAGCTCCGCTGAAGATGATGTCGGCGAGAGACAACTCCGCCCAATGGTACAAGCAGGTTATGTACGCCGCTCTTTCGTCCTCAGGACCTGAGTAGAATCCCGCCCGATTAGTGGAAGCGTGCAGGCTAAGAGGCATATCCAAGTCCTGGGAGGCAGCCCACAGGGGCTCGTAGACTTCCTGATCGTACAGCCTGCCAGTGCGCGGATAGACGGTGATCATGGCCCCGAGCAGGCCCATTTTGCGGCAGCGTTCCATCTCCTTCACCGCCACCGACACGTCGTCATGGTTTATCATGGCGACCGCCTTTAGCCGGTCGGGGTAGGCGCTGCACCAGTCCGCTATCCAATCGTTGTAAATCCTGCAAATGGAGTCGAACAGCGGACCGTCGGGAACCCCGAAGAGAAAAACGCCCAAGGTGGGATAGATGACGCTGACGTCAATCCCGTCGATGTCGTTGTCTTTCACGTGCTCGTCAGGGAAGTAACCCCCGAGGCGCTGCTCTCGTTCTTCTTCGCTATCCTCTTCTTCGAATGTTCTAGGTCCGAAGTGAGCCCCGAGCAGCTTTGACGGGTCTTCGAACCGCACCCCGGTCTTGGGGTCTCCCCCAAAGCCCGCGTACCTCTTGCCGTCGACGAACCATGACTCACCGATCGGCCGCCCTTGGGGGTCCACAGAGCCGTCTTGGGCGCTCACGACTTGAGGCAGCCGGTCTTTGAACTGTGGTTCGGCCCTGCTGGACCATAAATCACGCGGCTCGTTGATGTGGCTGTCATTTGATATGACTCTGTAGCCGGACATCGTTGACCTCCTGAGCAGTGCTTCCGGCGGTTATTTCGTTCGCCTCGTTCCCCAATTTAGCATGAGGCTGATGCCTCAGCGAACTAGTCGGTCCCGCCGCCGGTTAATGCTGGGATTGTGCCCTGTCGGGAACCTTGTGTCAAGACTTGGTGATTTGCTGAAGACTTCGCGTCGGAAAATGCCTACGCCAAGGTCGATTGTTGTGCTTGTTGTCAAACCGATGGCAATAATTCGTAAGGCCGTAGTTGGGGCTGGCGTCCCGGAGTCATTGTCGTCAAATGGCCGGGGATCAGGATTGTCTGATGCAGGCCGATGGAAGCGCGCATCAGGTATACTAGAGCCGACAGCCCTAGAGACGGCAGCAGATATCTGCCAGGAGGGAGCTTCAAATGGCGACACGCACAGCAGCCGGCTCTCCGTCGCACACCAAGCCGCTGGTGAGAATCACTGAGATGGATCATATCGTCCTCAGGGTCGGGGACGTAGAGGAGTCTTTACGGTTCTACTCGCAAGTGCTGGGGCTAAAGACTGAACGAGTGGATGAGTGGAGAAGGGGAGCGGCGCCGTTTCCGTCGGCCAGGCTAAACGAAGACACCATCATCGATTTATTCGCCACGGACCAGGCGCCAATCGGCAAGGACGGTGTAAAGAACCAAGACCATTTCTGCATGGTGATAGAGCCGACGGACATGGATGAACTCAAGGAGAGGTTCGAAGCGCTGGGCGTCGAAATCCAGGGCGGCCCCGGCAAGCGGTGGGGGGCTCACGGCGACGGCATATCGCTGTACGTTTACGACCCGGACAACAACGTGGTGGAGTTGCGGCACTACTGACGTGGGCTTTTTAGTGCGGCTACATCCGGAGAAGCCAGGCGTGGGCAGGGTTTCGCCGGGTCCGGGCGGCAGTTACTCGTTGGTGGCCCAAGCCTTGATCAGGTGGTGTGCGATGGCAATGGGGCCGGGAATCTGCAGGTCCGGGTTCTTGCCTTGCAAGGCCACGAGGACTTCGTCGCGGGGGAACCAGCGCACGTCATCCAGCTCATCATCGTCCATGACGATTTCAGTGGTGGCCGCGTCGGCGTGACAGCCTATCATCAGCGACCAGGGGAAGGGCCAAGGTTGAGAGGAGTGGTAGCGGACGTTCTTCACCAGAATCCCTGATTCTTCCCCGATTTCCCTGGCGACGGCCTCCTCGATGGACTCTCCCTGCTCCATGAACCCAGCAAGGGCCGAGTACATCTTGCTGCCGGAAGCGCGGCGGCGGGACTGACCCAACAGGCAGTGGTCGTTGTGGGACACCAGGGCGATGACGACGGGGTCGGTGCGAGGGAAGTGCTCGGTATTGCAGTTCGAACACTGGCGCGCCTGGCCGCCGCGTTTGAGGTAGGTCTTACCGGCGCAGATTGGGCAGAACAAGCTGCGATTGTGCCAATCAACTTGGCTCTTGGCGTGGGCAATTATTCCGGACTCTGCAGCGTCCAGGTATTGGGTGGCGGTGCGGGCGTCTTCAAATCGCCAGTTCCAGCCGTCTTGGAGCCGCCGGACTGCGTCGGCGTTGCCGGAGATATCCACGGCGAAACGGGCTTGCTGCGCCTGAAGTCCCAGAAATATGGGCATGGCGTGGATGCCGAGTTGTTCAAGGTCATGGAGGCTCAGCCAGCCCAGACCCCGGCCTGGGCCGTCGTCAATGGGGACGTTTAAGCCTGCCAGCGGAAGGAACCTGCTATTGGAATCCCCGGCCTGTTGGGCCAGCCATTGTTCGTCGCCGCGATTGTGGTCGGCGCGGTCCAATGGGTTGGAAGCGTAGACGTGGAATATGTGGCCCTGCTGGTTTCTCATAGCTTTGTCCGGAATGAACTTTGAATGCCGGGGAACCCCGGGGAATCGATGCGACCACCGGCGCAGGTCAAGGGACTCCATGAACGGGATGGGTGAACCACCCACGGCGCTAGGGCCGGAAATGGGGCATAACCCTCCGGGCGAAAACCTCCATCTGATCGGATAGCCCCTCGATGTCTTTAGACAGGAAAGTAAGGTTGAAATTCCTGGTACCGGCGTCTATGCGGTCTTCTAGGGCCTTAACGCAGTCGCCTGGGGTACCAGTGACGCACAATGACCTGGCGATGTCCTCGGCGCTGCGGTCTGCGGTCACGTACCTGCGGCCAAGGTTGGAGGCGGCCATGGCCAGGGCTTCCTGCGGCGATTCGCCAATCACCGTTGGCTGGTTGATGCTCCAATGAAATCCGGCCAGGTCCCGGCCTGCCTCGGCGGCGTAGGCCCGGACCTTCTCATTGCTGGTACGCAGACGGCGTAGGGAAAACAGGTATGGGTACCAGCCGTCGCCGATCAAGGCGGCGCGGCGCATCGCGGCATCGCTACGGCCGGCCACCCACACGGGCGGATGGGGCTGTTGCGCCGGGCGGGGCAGGAGCGTTACGTCGTCGAAGTTGAAGAATCTTCCCTGATGTGTAACGTGATCCTCGGTCCATAGTCTCTTCAGCGCCTGGAGGACCTCATCAGCGCGCCGGCCTCTGGTTCGAACGGGTACTCCCAATGCTTCGAATTCCACAGCCGAATCCCGCTGGCCTCCTACGCCTATACCCAGGTCCAAGCGGCCGGCGGACACCACATCGAGGGCGGCGGTCAACTTGGCCAACATTACGGGGTGATAGAGAGGGGCAAGGAGGATACCGGTCATCACCCGCAGGTTTCGGGTGGCGCCTGCGGCGGCTGCCATGGCCGGGATGCTCATCAATGTTGGGCGGGGAGGGTTGCCGTCCATTACGTGCTCGCCCGCGGCTATTCGGTCGTACCCGAGTTCCTCCGCGCGCCGAGCGAGTTCGGCCAGGTTCCAATTCCCCTCAGCGCCGACGGTGCATCCAAAGGTCACTTCAGGCGCGGGCATAGCGGCGCTTCCTCCCGTGGATGGCTGCGGTCTAATTCTAGGTCTGGGGTGAGGCTATTGCAAACGGGCGCCGGGGACTCGACAGGCCTCAGGGAGGTGACAGAGAATCGGAGCAAGACACCGATCCCCTGAGGGAGCCTGGAACGACCTCTATGGGTCAGAAAAGGCGATAATTGTGCAAAAACTAAAAATATATTAAAATTCGCATCAAAAGTTATTGACCCAATGGTGCGGGCGCGGCTAAGTTGTAATCAGGTCTAGACAAAGTTATTGGGTTCCGCTGTGAAGTGGATGGGCCAGGGGGATGGACATGATACTCCATGAAGAGATTAGAGAAGAATTACTGGCAGAACGGCAGGTTTCTTCGTGCCGGCATCATTGGATGATAGAGACGGCCAACGGCCCCACCAGCATCGGGATTTGCCGCAACTGCCGGGAAATCAAGGAATTCGCCAACTCGGTAGCCGAGATCGAGAGGGACTTCCATGATTTGCAGCCGGCGGCGCGAATCGACCAGTAGCTGAAGGGCAGACCACGGTACTGAAAGACCCCCGGCATTCCCGGGGGTCTTTCTTTTGGAGCGCGGGACCCGGCTGTGCGGCAGCAATCTTGTATGGCCGCGAAGGCTGTTGTATTCTTGCGGTCTTAGTTGCCCAAGCCGCCATTTGTCCAAAGAGCCTGGGGTCGGAGCGCACGAGGAGGTCCACAATGATGAAGTTCGGTATCTTTCATCTTGTGCCCTGGCACGAAAGTCGCACGCAGGAGCAGGCCCTGCGGGAGGCGATGGAGGAGATCGAGCTGGCCGACCGGCTGGGGATCGACGAGGCCTGGCTGGGCGAACACCGGTTCTCAAGGCACGGGTTGCTGTCCGGCATGTGGAGTTTTTTGGGTCAGGTTGCCGGCCGGACTAAGCGCATTCGCATCGGAACCTCGGTGGTAGTGCTCCCGCTGCACAACCCGATATTGGTGGCGGAGGAAGCGGCCATGCTGGACGTCCTCAGCGGGGGGCGCCTGGACCTTGGAGTCGGCGCTGGGTACCAACGGCAGGAGTTCCAGGGGCTGGGCATCGACATAAGCGAAAGCAGGGAACGGTTCCAAGAGGGCGTGGACGTTATAGTCAAGGCCTGGACCGAAGAAAGGCTGAGCTATCACGGAAAGTACACTAACGTAGACGACCTTTTGGTGGCGCCCAAGCCGTTGCAGAAACCCCACCCGCCCCTTTTCCAAGCGGTGCAAGCCAGCCCGGACAGCGTGGAGTTTGCGGCCAGCCGCAACATGCAGCTACAGGTGTTGGCGTCGGGCCTGTCGGGCAGCGTGGGAATGGGTCCCCAAGGGCTGGTCAGGCTGTGGCGGGAGAAGATGGAAGAGTACGGCCACCCCCACGCACGTCTAGACCCGCCGCTGTACCAGTCCATATACGTTGCACCAACGATGGAGGAGGCCGAGCAAGACCCCGCCGGGCTGCGGGGCTTCGCTTCCCGGATCATGAATTCAACCGGAATCGCGGGGGTGCCCATCGGCTCGCCGTTGGACAAGGACGGCAACATTCCCCCGGGCTATGAACACTACGCAGGTCCACAGGGCGGCGGCCTTGGGGACGAACCGGCCCTGCCGAGGCTTTTCGGGACCCCGGAAGTGGTGTGCCGGGGACTGGAGCAAATCCGAGAGGCGGGGTTTAACCACGTATTTGGCTCGTTCGAGTTTCCGGGCCTGCCCCACGAGAAGGCGCTGCGGTCTATCGAGCTGTTCGCGACCGAGGTGATGCCCAGCTTCCGGGAAGCGCCGGTGGAGTAAGGTCCCGGGCGGGTTGAACAGGGCGGGCTAGACTCTACGGGTATCCCAGTCCGCCCTCGCCGTGTCCAGCCCCCGGTTCCGGCCTGCCAACAGGCGCTCCTTCCGGTCGTAGGCCCACTTGTTGGACGCAGCGGCGCTGGCTACGGAACCCTGGAAGTGGGGCATAACGTAGCGGGCCAGCAATTCGTAGCTGTGGAGCAACTTTTCCCGGGGGGCCCAGTCCACCGTCTGGATCAGAAAGCCGCCGAAGCCGCCGCTGGCCTCTGCCAGCCTCTCTATGGCCTCGATGCAGTCGTCGGGAGTGCCGATGACCCAGGCGCCCCACTCAGACATCACCTCGATTATCTTGTCCTGGGGGCAGTCCATCGGGGGACGGCCCATGGTCTCTACGAAGTACTCTCCATGGTACCGGCCTGCGCCTACCCGTGCGTCCTCGAAGGCTTCCTTGCGGCTCTCGGCCAGATGGACTGGGAGTACCAGCCGCCAGTCATCTCTCGATACTCTCTTGCCGTGCTCCGCGGCCGATTCCTCGGCGATGTTCCATAGGTAGTCGTAGTCGGTCTCCGGGTTGACGGACGGGTCGCGGGGCACGTTGATGGTGAGAATTGCGGCGCCGTGCTTGCCGGCCAGGGCGACGCCGGCGGGGCTTTGCACCGCAGCTACGGCGATGGGCATGTGGGGCCGTTGGAAGGGCCGGATCTGGAGCAGGGCCTCGTTGAGCTCGAACCAGTCGCATTTGTAGGTGATGGGTTCGGTCTCGGTGAACAGGCGGAGGATTATCCCCAGGGACTCGTCCATCCTGGCCCGCTGCTTGGTGGGGTCGATGCCCATCATGTAGGCGTCGCCGGGCAACGCTCCGGGGCCGACGCCAAACATCACGCGCCCGCGGGTCATGTGGTCCAACTGCACCATGCGGTCGGCCACCATCAACGGGTGATGATAGGGCAGGCTGACCACGCCGGTCCCCAGCTTGATGTGGCGGGTCCGTTCTGCGGCCGCGGCAATGAATATTTCAGGAGAGGCGATAAGCTCCCAGCCGGCGCTGTGGTGCTCGCCGATCCAAGCCTCGTCGAAGCCCAGATAGTCCAGCCACTGGACCAGTTCCATGTCTCGGTCTATGGCGAGGGTGGGGTTTTCACCCACCCAGTGAAAGGGGCCCAGGAATATGCCAAACTTCATGCGCTCGGGAAGTCCCATGATTTTCCCTCCTTCCATGCCCGCGTTGAATTGCTCCAATGCCTGGTTATCCCCGGCTGGATTCCCGTGCGCCTCTGACCAATGAGGATGCTGACTTATGCGACGGCGGCGATGGCGTCTATCTCGATGCGGACCTTCGGGTCGGCCAGTCCGGCGATGACTATGGTGCCGGTGCCTGTGAGCTCGTTGGGAACGTATCTCGACCTGATTTCCCTGTATGTCGGAGCGTCTTCCCGGTGGGCAAGGTAGATGGTCAGCTTCTTCAGGTGGTGGAGGTCGCTGCCAGCAGCCTCCAGGCAGGCCTTGAGGTTCTTGAAGGTCTGCTCTATCTGGGAAGCCGCGTCTTCTCCCATGTTCCGGTCTTTGTCAATCCCAACCTGGCCCGCAACGTAGACCGTGTCGCCGTCTTTCACGACGTGATGATAGCCGGTCGGTGTGAATAGTTCGGGCGGGTTCATGCGCTCTAACGCCATGGATAGTCCCTCCTAAGTGGGTATCATAGGCCCCTGAGTATATACCGGCGGCCAGCTGACGGCTACTCCCTTGAGGGGAGCATCCCTGGAGCCGTATACATGGCGGATTCGGACTGGGTGCAATCTGTTAGCCCGTTTAAGGGTGTGCTAAAATAGCGTGCATGGAGCAGCCAGAACCCCAGCCCATCTATGCAGATGGCCCCAAGCCCGGGCTCAATATCACGCTGATACTGGCCCTCGCCGTAATAGTACTTGGCGCATGGAGTGTTTCGAATGGGAGTGATCCCATTCTGTTAATCCTGGGCCTAGTGGTTGCGGCATTCCACTGGTTTACCACCGCGAAGCAGTACCGAATCTACGAGAACGCTTTGGTGGTGGTGTACGGGCGGCCCAGGGTGAAGGCAATTCCGTTTGAGGGGATCTCCCACCTGGAATTGTTGGACCTGCCCTTTGGAGCGCGGCTCCGGGTCAGAATGCACAACGGGGGACGCTTTATGATTGCGACCCAGAATATCGAGGAGTTCCGGAATCGCCTGGACGAGGCCCTGGCCAGGTTCAACGATACGTACCAACCACCGCAACAGTTGCCGGGTGAGGAGCCCGACAGCGGCAGCTCCACCCCCTACTGATTCCTTAGTTGCGATCTTTTAGAGCCAACGGAAACGCTGGCGGCGTTAGGGTCGCCGGTTAGTTCTTGACGTACTTGTCGAACCAGGACAGGGTGCGGGTGAGGGCGTCGTTGGCCGATTCCTCGTGGTAGCTGTCCCGGTCTTCGCAGTTGAACCCGTGTCCGGCGTCGGGGTACATCTTGAAGTCGTAGGTTACCCCGGCCTCTTTGAGCTTTGCCTCTATCTGGGCCACGTCGTCCGGGGTGGGATTGGCGTCCAAAGCCCCGAAGTTGCCCATGACCGGGACCTGAATCTGGTGGGTTAGATCTATGGGCGCGGGGCTGTCGCCGAAGGGGACCAGGATTCTGCCTCCGTAGTATACGGAGGCAGCGCTGAGTCCGGGACAACTGGTGGCTGCCAGGTAGGTGATGCGGCCGCCCACGCAATAGCCGACTATGCCTATTTTCTGGCCGCGGGTGCGGGGGAACTGGTTCTGCAGGTAGTCTATGGTGACGTTCAAGTCGGTAACGATTTCATCGTCCTTGAGATTGCCCATATAGCGCATTACGGCAGGCCTGTCATCGTAGGCCAGCTTGGGGTTGGGGTGGTCCCGGTGGTAGAGGGCCGGGGCAACCGCAACGTATCCCTCTTGGGCGAACCGGTCGCAGACCCGCTCTATGTGCCGTACTACGCCAAAGGCTTCCATGACGACAATGATTGCCGGGAAAGTGGCGCTGGCTGACGGCGGCGGATGGCTCACATAGGTGGCCATGTCTTGGCCCTGCATGCCTTCCAAGTGATCGAACTCCCGTTCTCCGGGAAAACGCAGGTTCTCCCAAAATGACGGCATGACGGATCCTCCTTGGTTTCGAATTCAGGATACGGTCCGGTGGGTCTTAATATGAGAATGGGGAGGCGCCCTGGGCCGACTTGTATCGCTGGCGCTCTCAAGCCGGGTTGCCGGGGCACCCTGCCTGGGACAGGCAAGATTCTAGCAGAGGGGAATATGCCGCACAAGGCAGGGCCTTCGCGGCGCGGCTGAGTACCTAGCGGTGATTGCCCGCAGGTGTGGGTTCTAAGCCTTTTCCAGTTCGGCCAGCAGCGTTTCTTCCAGTTCTTCCAAGGTAGCAAAAGCCTCGAATCGCTGGGCGATGCGGCCGTCCCGGCCCAGGACAAAGGTCCACGATTCGTTGAACCAGTGAGGTATGGAACTAAAGCCCCATTGGTGGACCAGATCGCTCAACTCCGCCTTGGTCAAGTCGCCCTGGATTTCCTCGGGATTGTCGTACAGTTCGACGTGAATGAAGTTGGCTTCATCCCGGTATAGGTCTTTTAATTCGGTAACGGTATCTACCTGAGGGCCGCAGGTGGGGGAGGTGCAAAAAGCGGGCGTGGCGAAGACGATGACAGTCGGCTTCCCTGAGATGCGGGCGTCGCCGATTGTTATTTGATAAAGCTCCGGGTCAGGGTCGAAGTTAGTTGTGAGTTCCGACAAGTCCTCTACGGTGAAGACAGTCTTGTTGGTGGCGAAAGGGGGAATGGAGCCGATCGCGGGGATACTGGTTTCCTGGGCAACGTCCAAGTGGATCTGGGTTCCGGCCGGTCCGGCTGGCCCATCCACTTCGATGTCCAACCTCCAGGGTCCGGCGCGATCGAAAGTCAACTGGGTGGAGTAGGAACCGCGGACCTCGAAAGGCCACAGGTGGAACCCAGCCTGTTTTTCCTCGCTGGCGGCATCGCCTTCTCCCAAATACACGGAGGTGACAGTGGATTCGTGCGCCTTGATGAGGCCCTCCGAGGTGGTGAGCAGGAATGCGACGCGCTGTTCGCCCACCTCCAACACGGTCGTGGCAAGAATGGGTTCTATGGCGACCGGGGCCGCCGGGGCGGCGGTGAGGGCCGGGTCCTCGGTGACGACCTCGATGGCCGGTTCTGTGGTGGCCGACTCTCCGCCACCGCAGGCAAAAATTACGGCCAAGGCCAACAATAACGAAGCCTGGAGAGGGAGACGCTGGACTAGATGGAAAGCTCTGAACATCACGGCTTTACGGCCCTCGGTCATAGGAGCCGAAAGTAAAAGCGAACAACGCGAAGTCGTCGGAATTGGAGCTCAGGTTCAGCTCGTGGATGCTGAACTCCGGAAGGGCCACGACCTCATACATACGGGGTTCGGTTACGGTAAAGAAGCTGCGTCCTTCGGCAACTACCACGTCAGGGCCCGCTTCCTCGGGGGACAGAGGGCGTCCGTCAATGGTCACCTGCACGTCGAATGCCTCATCGCCTTCCGGGTCGATTACGGCATTCACGGTGGTGGCGGCAAATTTCAGGGCGATGTAGTCCTCGTAGTTCTCGGTTTCCCGGGCGTGGCGGATGCTTTCGAAGCCGTTAGTCCAAAGCCCTTGCAAATACATGAATTGATTCTGGTGGTCGCCTGGGTCGATGTAAGAGAGGGTGCGATTGGGCTCTTCATAGTATTGCTCATGGAACACGTAAAGGCCGCGTGAAGAGATGTTCCGTTGAAAGCCTCCGTAGATCTCACGGGTCTGGCGCATCTCCGGGTCCGATGCGGACGCTCGAGGATCCCTGGTGGGACCATCGTCGGCGCTGACTTCGACATCACTCAAATCCGCACCGATCTCTTCCAACAGATCGCGTATCCACTCTTCGGTCTCGACGTATTTGCCCTCACCGAAATGGCGGTACCGGATAGTCCCATACTGGTCAATCAGATATTTGGCCGGCCAGTACCGATTGCTGTAGGCCCGCCAGGTCTTAAAGTCGTTGTCCTGGGCGATGGGCCAGCCGAGGCCGTACTCGCCAACGCTGTTGACCACGTTCTCTGTGACCTTTTCGAACTCGAACTCAGGGGTGTGAACACCCACGATGGTCAGGCCCTTATCGGCGTACTTGGCGTGCCATTTCTTGAGGTAGGGCAGGGTGCGGATACAGTTGACGCAGGTGTAGGTCCAGAAGTCTATCAGCACCACCTGTCCCTGTAGTTCTCCCATGGTCAGTTCCGGCGAGTTAATCCAATTGTTTATCCCCTGGAACTCGGGCGCCCGGTCGCCGACGGCGCCTCCGACCATTTGGTTTGCGGGAGGGGTTGGCGCTTCGCGTACCTCCTGGGTCGGGGCGACGGACGGCTCTTCGGTCTGTTGCTCTACGGCTGCGGTTGGTTCCTCGGTTGGGGCCGCCTGGTCCGCTACGGAGGACTGGACAGGGACCGGCGTGGAAGATGGCTCTCCGCCGCCGCAAGCGATAACGGCCATGAGGGCCACAGCCGCGGCCAAGGACAGCGAAAACAGGCGCCATGGCATTTGTCTGAAACTATTCAACATTATCTCCGGGAGCCGGCGTTGGGGGCCTTGGCGTCTACGCTCGAGGAGAACAACGTACCCCAGGCCGGTAAAAATTCTGGTGTCTCGGTCCCGCGGGTCTTGTCCCCTGCCATTTGAGAATACGATGAAGCAAAGGGATCGGATGCACCGACGATAGTTCCGCCGGACGAGGCGGCTTCTTGGGCTGCCGCGAGCACTATTATGAACTCAGCCATGATGCATTGGAAGGGTTGGCTATGATGCCATATGCCGGTATCATTTGTGATAGTGGAATGGAGGTGTACGTGATGAGATATAAACACCATGTGTTGGAGTCTCCCTTTGGCTGGATAGGGCTCTTGAGCAGCGACAAGGGACTACGCCGGTTGAGTTTGAGACCGGAGTTCCAGGAGGCGCTGGGAGGGCTGAAGCCGGAACTGGACGAGTCGGACAACGAACCCGACGGCTTTGATGCTGAAGTGGCCTGGCTGGAGAGGTTCTTTAAGGGAGACGGCGATAGCTGCGAGGCTATAGAGTTGGACCTGTCTGATGCGCCTCCCTTTTTTGCGGCGGTCTGGCAGGCCTGCCGGCGAATTCCACCGGGCGAAACCAGAAGCTACGGCTGGCTGGCCGCTGCGGCGGGAAGTCCCGGGGCGGTGCGCGCCGCCGGACAGGCCATGGCTCGGAACCGCTTGGCCCTGGTAATCCCGTGCCACCGGGTCATCGCCAGCGACGGAAGTTTGGGAGGATACAGCGGGGGAGGCGTCGATCTCAAGGCGGAGTTGCTTGACCTGGAGGCAAAAGCTGTCTTTTCGGACAGCCCTTAGGTGAAGATGTCTTGCCCGAGTGGGCAATTGCGCTGATAATTTCCCTTTCTACCGACGTTGATTCATCAACGTTAACCGGATCATCCCGGGCGGGGACCGCTTTGGACTGGAGATTGCATTGGCAGAGGGCGAACCGGCTTTTGCCCAACCCACGGAAGGTTGGGCCAACGTGGGTGACCTGCGGGTCCACTACCTAGACTGGGGCGGCGACGGCCCTCCGGTGATAGCCCTGCATGGGTTGGCCTCTTCTTGTCACTGGTACGACTTGGTGGCGCCTCTGCTCCGCTGGGACTTCCGGATCATTGCTCCCGACCAACGGGGCCACGGCAAGACCACCCAGGCCCCAGACGGTTACGACTGGGAGACCCTGGCGATGGACGTGGCGGGCCTGATGGACCGGCTGGGCATTGCACAAGCTGCCGTATTGGGACATTCTTGGGGCGGGCACGTGGCTTCTGCTACAGCGGCCCACCTACCAGAGAGGGTGAACCGGTTGGTCATGATCGACGGCGGGATTATAGACTCCCGGATAAGCCCGGACGGCAACTGGGAGGGATTCGCTAACCGGCTGCGACCGAGAAACGTATCTGGAACCCGGCAGGACTTCCTGGACCGTTTGAGCAGCCAGTTGGCAGATTGCTGGAGCGACGATCTGGCTCGCATCGTACAGACCATGGTCTACGAGGACGAAGGCGGGTTGATCAGGGACATACTTCATCCCGACAACCACGCCCAGGTAATCGGGACTATGTGGGAGCATCCGCCATCCAGTGTTTTGCCAAATGTAACCTGCCCAACCCTGATCGTGTCGGCGGGACCGCAGGCGGAATATGCCAAGTCCGAGTGGGCGCAGGTGCGTCGAGCTATGGTGAATTCGGCATCGCAAGATCTGCGGGACTGCCGGGTCCATTGGGTGCCCGAAACGATGCACGACATCGGGTATCACAAGCCGGGTGAGTTGGTATCGGTGATTCGAGAATTTTTGATCGGGACGTGAGACGGGAAGGACTCTTAGCACTGCTTACTGGGATTGAACAAATGCCACGTAGCTGTTGTTGACAGATTACATCGGCAAGGCTATGTTTATGTGCCAAGGAGACTATGAGTCCCCAACCGCATGAGCGCGTCCGGCTGCCGCTGACATGATAGCCATTCCTGATTGAGCTTAGTCTGCGGCATGCACGCCGAGAGTCCGCAGTACAAGCTTCTTTGCGTCGTTGCTCTGAACTGCTTTGTATAGGGAGGTTCTCCCGTGGAAATCAAAAAGGTTAGTTTCATCAGCCCTGAGTTGCCGTATTGGAACCTAGTCACTCACGCGGTATTCCCGGAATACGGGATGCCGGTTGTGGCCACCGTAGTGCGGAACGAGGGTTACGACGTCAAAGTCTACGTCGAGCACATAGGCCCCATTCAATGGGACGAAGTCATGACATCGGACGTGGTCTGCTTTCACACGTTCAGTTCGACGATGCCCAAGAGCATCGAATACATCAACAAAATCAAGGCCGCCCGCCCGGACATGCCCATAGTCATGGGCGGGACGCACCCATCGGTGATGTGTGAGGACACACTTCAATACTGTGACGTTGTGGTCCGCAAGGAAGGCGACGAAACGCTGCCGGAGCTATTGAAGGTGTGGCAGAACGGAGGGGACCTGAGCAAGGTTCTAGGAATATCGTACTGGCAGGACGGGAAAGTAAAGAACAATCCCGACAGACCCTTTGTGCAGGAGTTCGAGACCATCCCCGACCTAGAGCTAATCCACGGCTACATGGACTGGCCCCGGTGGAAGCTGCTGAAGAACTTGAAAATGCGCTGGCAGCTTCTGCAGACCTCCCGGGGCTGCCCCTACGACTGCTCCTTCTGCATAGCGCCCAGGGAATTGGGCCGGGGCTACCGGCTAAGGAGCATAGACAACATCATCGAGGACATCAAGTACCAAAAAAAGTTGGTGGGCAGCAAGTATTTCTTCATCGTAGACAATCATTTCACCGTCAAACGGGACCGCACCAAGGAACTACTCAACCGAATAATTGAAGAGAAAATCGACTGGTACGGCATCTGCTTCACCCGGATGGAGGTTGCACGAGACCAGGAATTATTAGCCCTGCTGAAGAAGGCGCAAATCAACACCCTCTACATGGGGCTGGAGTCCTTTGACAACGACGTCTTGAAGAAGCTGAACAAGGCCCAGACACAGGAGGGCCTGCGCAAGTCGCTGGCGGCGATCAAGGCCCACGGGCTAAGGGTTCTCGGGTCGTTTGTAATGGGGTCTGATGCCGACACCGTGGAGACGATAAGGGGAACTATTGACGCGGCGATAGAGGTGGACATTGACTACGTTGCGCTCTTCCCACTGAGCGGATACCCGGAGTTGAACTCTCCCAACATACCCATAGAGCGGTTCTTCCTGCCGAGTTGGGACCGGCTAGACGGCACTTTCGTGATGTTCCTGCCCAAGAACATGAAGCCCAGCACTCTGCAAAGGGAGGTCAACCGGGCCTACAAGAAGTTCTACGGCCCCAAACAAATCATGCGGCGGTTCCTGCGAGGGGACATCTGGTGCGGGTTAAAGCGCATAGCCTACAGCTACTGGGCCTGGGAGATACGCCGCAGCACCTCCAAGTGGACCAAGTACCTGGAAAGCGTCGAGGGTCCTTACTACGACGAGAACGAGCAACTGATTGAAGAAAAGCTTGGCCAGGGGATTCACCCTGCCAAGTACCCGGGCTCGTCCATGGCCGCAGGCCTGGAAAGGGCCGTAGTCACCATGGCCGGGGACTAGAGACTATCTCACTGGGAAACGACGTTATTGGGCTGGCGCGGGAGGATTTCGGGGATGAAGGCGTCTGCAAGGCGGCTATAGCGTTGTTCCCGTATGCACGGCCAACCACCCGGAACCGACTGAACCTGGAAGCGCGGTTCAGCAATCACCATAGCATGGTGTGCGGTGGAGACGCTTGATTTGACTCCGGATGGGTCTCAGCCGCACCGAAAGTCGCCGCGAGACAATAACCCACTTGTTTCAGAATCAGGCCCAGGTCCAGGCCGCACGGCACAGGCCTGGATATTGAACCGGTAATGCGGCGGCGCCACGTTCAGGATCATCGTCAAGGCTATGATTAGCATCGACCTTCCCGAACTCTAGTTGGAGGCTGCGATGACGACCGACATGGTCATCCAGACCGAGGGGCTTACCAAGCGCTTCGGCAATATCACGGCGGTGGACAACCTCTCGATGGAGGTGCGCCGAGGCCGTATCTACGGGCTGCTTGGGCCCAACGGGTCGGGCAAGACTACGACTATGGGGATGCTGCTTGGGGTGCTGAGGCCCACAGCGGGCAGTTTCCGGTTGTTTGGCTCGTCTAACCGGCACGAGGAATCTTTACGCCGGGTCGGGGCTATCATCGAGAGTCCGGCCTTCTATCCCTACATGTCGGGGCGGAAGAACTTGGAGTACTTCCGGTTCATCTCAGGGCGCGGCTCGTCGGACGACGTCGACGACCTGCTGGAAAAGGTAGGACTGGCGGACCGCGGCGGCGACCTGTTTCGCACCTACTCACTTGGTATGAAGCAACGGTTGGGGATAGGCTACGCCCTGCTTGGAGACCCGGAGATTGTGTGCCTGGACGAGCCCACTAACGGCCTGGACCCCGAGGGCATGATACAGGTGCGCGAGTTGATAAGGAGCCTGGGAGACGGTAACAGGACGGTGCTGCTGTCAAGCCACCTGTTGCACGAGGTGGAACAGGTCTGCGACAGCGTCACCATTATTTCCAAGGGAAGGCTGGTAGTCCAAGGCGACGTCGCCGAATTGGTGCGTTCGGCCAGGGGCGAACAGGTCCGGGTGAGGACCACCGATGATACCCACGCCAGGGAGATACTCTCAGGGTTGGAATGGGTCGGCGACGTGGGAACAGCGCAGGATGGCGCGCTGTTGGTGGCGGCGCCAGTAGAGCGATCAGGGGAGTTGACGGCGGCACTGAGCCATTCTGAAGTTTACGTTACTGAGATGGCCCCGGTCCAGACATCCCTTGAGGAGTACTTCCTAGATGTCACCGGCAGCGAGGAGGGAAGCGCCGAATGACAGCGCACGTTCTGCGGCTGAGTTTGGGAGAATGGCAGAAGATACGCCGGCGGTGGATGCCTTGGATACTGCTGGGCATCATCGTGTTGGTCACCCAAGGCATCCTCTGGGGGTTCTACGCCGCGTATCACGTCAGCGACGACCCATTCGGCGCCCTAACAGCAACGTATGAGTTCAGAGACAGCGAAGGCACCATAGTAGTGACGTGCGAGGACATGGTGGAAGGGCGCGGAGAAGAGAAATTTGGGATCATCGCTGACAAGTTCACGGGGGAAGAGCGCGAGGCGGTACAGGCGGATGTTGCTGAGTGGATGGCGAACTGCCAGGACTACCTTACGCCGGACGAGGCCCGTGGAGTGTTCACTCTGCCGTACAGCGTCGACGCGGTGGTCAGCGGGTCGTTCCTCGCTCTCTTCGTCATTCCTGTACTTATCTTGGCTGCATCGGCCTTGGGAATGGAATACGGCTGGGGCACGCTGAGGGCGACGTTGGCCAGGGGCGTAGGCCGCTGGCAACTGCTTAGCGGAAAGCTCATCATGCTCATGGCATCTGCGGTCGGGCTGGTTATCGTGGTTGCCGTCCTCACCGGCATTTCCAGCATCCTGGCGGGAGTAGTGCCGCCCAGCGAGGAAGGGTCCTTCATCGCCAGCGACGGCAGCGCTTGGTTGGACGCTGTAAAAGGTATGGCCAAGCTGGTGTTCGTCTTGGCGCCGTACGCGGCCCTGGGAGTGTTCTTAGCGGTGCTTACGCAATCCAGCGCCCAGGGTATCGCCCTGTCCCTTGGCTATTACGTGCTGGAGTTGATTCTTGCTCCCATCCTCAGCGGCATTACGGACTGGCTGGAGAAGGTCGTGAATGTGGCTCTCTTAGGCCAGAACGCCGGTGAGTGGTTGAGCGCGTCGTACCAGACGGAAGCCCAGCAGGCCTTGGGACAGGTCGTCGATCAGCCGGATACCCTGCGAGCGTTCTTCGTGGTGCTGGCATACACTGTGGCCCTGGTTGCCGCGGCCCTCTGGGTTTTCCAGCGCAGGGACGTGGCCGGCGCCAAGGGGGAGTGAAGCAGCTACTTCTATACGGTGATTCCCCGACGGGAAAGAGTTTCTATGCAGAACGGGCATTCCGGTGGCCTGGCCGGAGTCCGAGGCATGAAGGGGCCGTTTGTTGCCGGGGAGCAGGGTTTGGGGGAGTTTTACGAGCGCGGCCGGAGTAGGAAGCGCTAGGGAAGTAGCACCCGACGCAACTGATAGGCGTCGGACCCCATGATTTCCGTTACGTGCTTACGCAAGTAGGAAACGTCGTCCAACATAGCAGAGAGCAATTTCCCGCTCATATTGCCTGAGTCGTCGCAGGCCAGGAACAGGGCCAGAGCTGTAGCCTGATCTGTGGCGTCCCGTTCTCCGGCGGCCACCGACCGGCAACCTTCGTATAAATCGTCGACGCCGGCTGCGGCCGCCTCGTCCCGTATCTCCTTAGCCATTCGCGAGGGAATCCCGCCTGGGCCCAGGGCATTCACGCGAATGTTGGTGTGTGCCAACTCCCTGGCGAGGCCTTCGGTGAGGCGTATTATCGCCGCCTTGCTGGTGGAGTAGGCGGACATGCTGTACCAAGTGGCCATGTCGACCTCAGACGTGAGACTGATGATCCGGCCCCAATCTTGCTTGACCATTGCCGGAAGGACCGCCCGGCAGCAGTAATAGGTGCCAAATAGATTCACCTGTAAGACCTGGACCCAGCGGTCCGGGTCGACGTCCTGAAGAGCGCCCACAGGCCCGGAGATGGCGGCGTTGTTCACCAGGATGTCGACGGTGGAATAGCGGTCAATGACCTGTGCCGCCATCCGGTCGACCTGTTCACGTTCGCTGATGTCGGCGGGGACTACCAATGCGGGGGCGCCCAAAGCCTGCACCTGCCGGGCGGTTTCCTCCAGCTCGGCAACGCTCCTTGCCACCAGGGCCAACTGGGCGCCTTCCCGGGCGTAGGTGAGAGCGATGGACCGTCCCACACCCCGACCGGCACCGGTAACGATAGCCGTACGTCCAGCGAGCCGCATGACCCAACTCCTATAGTTCCGTTGGATCTTGGATGTTGCAGGGCAGCAGTTGGCGCCTGCACCAGCACTGCCAAAGCAGCTATGGCTCAGTCAGGCCCGTCGTGCAGCCTAACCGTGTTTGGCCCCAGCAAAGACTCCAACCGCTGGTGCAGACCTTCACTGTAGCCGGTACTGACCACCGGCAGGTCCATGAGGACCGTGCGCCCCCCGGTGTGTATCTCCAGGTTGACCCTGTCGGTCCCCGGATGCTCCAGAAGAGCGCCGATGACCTCCCTGAGCAGAAGACCATCTCCGGAGGCGTCGTCCGACTCGGTCATTCCCAAGAACACCACCCGGTGGCTCCTGCCGTTGGAGTGAGGGAGCGGAGGAGGCACGCTGCCTGCTGCTACAGGGGCGCTTGGCGCATACGAGCGCTTTTGCCGCGTCCCATTGGCACCGTGGGAACCGTTGGAACGGGCGGCGAAGTGACCGTTGGCAGATGGCGGCGCGACGCCATTAGCCGGCGCCGGTTCTGCTGGGGAATATTCTTCCACCTGCTCGCATGCCAAGGAGAACTGGCCCGCCCGCAAGCGAAGTTTGCCGGAAACGCGCAGCAGTTTGCCCTCGGACCATACCTGCTCGGTGCGAGCAAGCACATCCGGCCAGACAATGATCTCCATTGGCCCTGACAGCAGAGTCAGGGTGACCAGCAGGAACCGTTTCTGCTCCCGGGTATGGCGTTCGTCTACGGCCGTAACCTGGCCCAAAAGGGCCAGGGATTGACCTTCCATACTTTCGTCAAGCTGGTCCAAGGATGTAAGGGATCCCTTGGGGTCCAAGCCAACCAGGTCTTTTAAGGGGTTGTGGGACAAGGGGACGCCCAGCAGGTCCCTCTCCCACGCGGCTTTCTGGTGGACGGACACGTCCGGCCCGTTCAGGGGTATGCCCGGCGCCTCGGCAGTGCTTGCTTGGTCACTCTGGCCGCCGAACAGGCTGGTCTGGCCGGAACTGCGGGCGGCGGCCTCCCTCTGGGCAGTGGCGATTATTTGGTCCAAGGCTTCTAGAACGGCGCCGCGGGGGGCGAGGGAATCAAAAGCCCCGGCCCGCACTAGGCTTTCCAAGGTGCGTCTGTTAAGGCTCCTGGGGTCGGCCCGGCGGCAAAAGTCATCGATAGACTTGTATGGCCCGTCGCCTGCCCTCTCTTCCACCAATGGTTTTACCGCGGTCTCTCCCACGGTCTTGATAGCGGCCAGTCCAGTGCGCAGCCCTGATGAGCCGTTGTCCTTTTCGATGATGAAGTGTTCGTTGGACTTGTTTATGTCGGGCGGGAGCACCTGTATGCCCATGCGGAAGCACTCGGTGATGGAACTCACCACTTTGTCTGGGTTGTCCATGCGGGAATTGAGCACCGAGACCATGTATTCCTGGGGATAGTGGGCCTTGAAGTAGGCCGTCCAATAGGAAATCAGGGCATAACTTACGCTGTGGGCCTTGTTGAAAGCGTATCCGGCGAAAGGCTCGATCAGGTTGAAGATGTCGACGGCGACTTTTTCATCGAATCCGTTGTTGCCGGCGCCCTCCACGAACCGGTCCCGCTCTTTTGCCATCAGGGTGGGAATCTTTTTGCCCATTGCTTTGCGGACGATGTCGGCGCTGCCCAGGGAATAACCGGCGAATTGCTGCAGTATAAGCAGCACCTGGTCCTGGTAAACGATGATGCCGTAGGTCTCGTCTAAGAGGTCTTTCAGGCTGGGGTGGGGATAAGTGATGGGGACCCGGCCGAACTTGGCGTCGATAAAGGTGTCTATGTTCTCCATGGGCCCCGGCCGGTAGAGGGCTATCATGGCCGAAATATCGCTCAAGCTGGAGGGTTTGAGCTCCTTGATGTACCGCTGCATGCCGGCGCTTTCCAGTTGGAACAGGTCAGTGGTGTTTCCGGAGGACAGCAGTTCAAAGGTGGAGGCGTCATCCAAGGGCAGCCGGTCAAGGTCGATGTGAATCCCCTGGCTTTCGTCCAGGAGCTTGATGGCCCTGTCAAGTATGGTGAGGTTGGTCAGTCCCAGGAAGTCCATCTTTAGCAGGCCCAACCGGGCCACAGGGTCCATGGAAAACTGGGTCATCAGAACCGGGCTGTCGTCCTGCCCCCTTACCGGACGCTGCAGGGGAACGGTCTGGGCCAGGGGTTCATCGGCAATCAGCACGCCGGCGGCATGGGTGCTAACGTGATGAACGATGCCTTCCAGTCCCTGGGCGGTGTCCACCAGTCTCTTGACGTCGCCAGACTCTTGATAACGGTCGCGAAATTCGGCATTTACCCTGAGAGCGTCTTCCAAGGTACGGGCCTTGAAGGGCACCATCCGGGCGACTCGGTCAACGTCACCGTAGGTCATACCCAAGGCGCGGCCAACATCCCGCAAAGCCGCCTTGGCCCCCCATGGTGCCAAAGGTGATTATCTGGGCTACCCGATCGCTGCCGTAGCGGTCGATGACGTAGTGGAGCACTTCGTCCCGCCGGTCGTCCTGGAAATCCAAGTCGATGTCGGGCATCTCTTTTCTTTCAAGGTTAAGGAACCGCTCGAATACCAACCGGTATTCAAGGGGGTCTACGTTGGTGATGCCCAGGCAGTATAGGGCGACGCTACCAGCGGCGCTGCCCCGGACTCCGTACATGATGCCTTGCCGCCTGACGAAATCGATAATGTCCCACACTACCAGGAAATAGTTGGCGAAGCTGGTATGTTGGATGACTTCGAGTTCGTAGCGGAGCCGTTCTTCGGCAATGGGAGTAGGGTGAGGGTATCGGCGGCTGAACCCCTCCCAGCAGAGCCTGGCCAGGTATTCTTCGGCGGCCATACCGTCGGGAGTGGGGTATTTGGGTAGGTGAACCTGGTCGAAGTCCAGTTCCACGTTGCACATGTCGGCGACCAAACCGGTATTGGCCAGAGCCTGGGGGAAATCGGGGAAGAGTTGGGCCATTTCCCTTGGGCTCTTGATGTAGTAGGAATCGTCTTCCATGTGCATGCGGTTCGTGTCGTTGACAGTGGCGTTGGTCTGA
Organism: Dehalococcoidia bacterium; assembly: GCA_963668505.2. Taxonomy (GTDB): domain Bacteria; phylum Chloroflexota; class Dehalococcoidia; order Lucifugimonadales; family UBA3495. The sequence continues at coordinate 102,124 of CAXXWY010000003.1, forward strand.
ATACAGACGTAGACATCCTGCAACGGGGCGTCGCCTTGCCGGACGTAGTGGGCGTCGTTGGTGGCCACGAGTGGTATGTCCAGTTCCTGTCCGATGGCGACCAAGCCCTGGTTGATTTGGGCCAATTGGGGCACCTGCTCGTGGCGTTGTAACTCAAGAAAGTAGCCGTCACCGAATATCTGCTTGTATCTGGCGGCAACGCGAGCAGCCCCCTGGTTGTCACCGTTGGTCAGCAGCCGTGGCACCTCCGAAGCCGGGCAACCAGAGAGGGCTATTAGGCCCTGGCTGCACTCTTCCAAAAGGTCGCTATCGATGCGGGGACGGTAGTGGAAGCCTTCGACCTGGGCTTGGGTTACGAGGCGCATCAGGTTGCGGTATCCAGTGTTGTCGCGGGCCAGAAGCACCAGGTGGTACGGGCTTCGTTCAGCGCCATGCTTGTCAAAGCGGCTGCCGTGAGCCATGTAGACTTCGCAGCCGATGATGGGTTTGATGCCGGCTTGTTTGCAGGCCGAATAGAAGTCGACTACCCCGTAGAAGGTGCCGTGGTCGGTGATGGCCATGGAGTCCATGCCCAGTTCACCGGTGCGGGCGACGAGCTCCGGGATGCGGCTGATGCCGTCCAATATGCTGTACTCGGTGTGGACGTGGAGATGGGTGAAACGAGGGTCTTGGGACGATGTTGCCATGGAACCTCCGGCAAGGGGTATTATAAACCCCTGTCTGATAGCCGCTTGTCAAGGGGGGATATACAAGATATGCCAATTCTTGGCGAATTGGATACTAGAGGGGGTGCCCTTAGGACAAGCGGCGGCCGCGAGGCCCAGCAGGCGCCGGGCTAGGGGGCCTTACTCGTCGGCGTCGACGTTCATGTAGGCGGAGGCGACCCTTTGCACGTCAGCCAGTTTCCGGGCGTCGGTTCGGTTGGCAAGCCTGGAGTCGCCCCACGAGGCGCCCTCAACGTAGTTCTTGAACTCCCGGGTCTCGCCGCAGAGACGGCAAGTGCCGCTGCTTTCCGGCCCCATAGCCGGCTGGATCACCCAGAAGTGCTGGCATCCGGGCTTTTCTGCTTCGTCGATTTGCCCCGGCGTCAATACATCTTGTGTCATGGCTTTGTACCTTCTTTTTTCTACGCCGAAATTGTACCAGCCATAGACGATTTTCGTCAATATTGTGATATCTGTCGCAATTATTACTCCATAGACATAAGCCATTAGTCTCAGCGACGGGTCTATGCCCGACGAAATCTGACACGCCGTAATGCCGTAATTTGGCATAAATGTGCATACTTTTACCGCCAAGGGCGTGGGGATTAGAACTCGCTGGCGGGGGTATGGGACCGCTGGAACCTGGGGTGGCGCCGGTGACCAGGCCGGCGCGGTTAGGCAAATATACATGGGGAAGCGGAGGTGGGTGGAGAGCTATGCCTCCAACTGGTAGGACTTGCCCTCGGTCTTAATGGCCGGGGCTATGACCATCTCGGCTTTGTGCATGTCGCGAATAGTATAGGCTCCGCACATGCCCATAGCGACCCTCAGGGCCCCGATGAAGTTCTGGGTGCCGTCGGTGACCGAGGTGGGGCCGTAAAGTATCTGCTTTAAGGTGCCCTTGGTCCCCACTTTGATGCGGGTGCCTCTAGGCAACTCCGGATGGGAATTGGCCATGCCCCAGTTGTACCCCCGTCCCGGGGCTTCTTCCGCTTGGGCGAAGGGGGTGCCCAGCATCACCCCATCGGCCCCGCTGACAATGGCCTTGCAGACGTCGCCTCCGCTGCGAAAGCCGCCGTCGGTGATGACGGTTACATAACGGCCGGTGCGGCGGAAATAGTCCTCTCTCGCGGCGGAGCACTCCATGGTGGCAGTCACCTGCGGCACCCCGACCCCCACGACTTCACGGGTGGTGCAGGCGGCGCCCGGGCCGACACCAACCAGGACTCCGTCGATGCCAGTCTCCATAAGTTCCGTGGCCACCTGATAGCTGACGCAGTTCCCCACAACCACCGGGACGGTTAGCGTCTTTACCAGTTCGGAGAATATCAGGCCCCGGTAGCTGCGTGACATGTGCCGCGCCGTGGTGACGGTTGACTGGACCAAGACGATGTCTGCTCCAGCCTCTACGGCTACCGGGGACATCCGCTTGGTATTTTGGGGAGTAAAGGAGACAGCGCAGATCGAGCCTGATTTCCGGATTTCCTGGACCCTTTGGCCAATCAGGTCTTCACGGACCGGCTCGGAGTAAACCTGCTGTAGATAGTGGGTGACTTCTTCCTGCGGGGAGGAAACGATCTCTTCCAATACGGAGTAGGGGTCCTCGTAGCGGGTGTAAAGTCCCTCTGCGTTGAGCACACCAAGCCCGCCCATCTGGTGCATGAGGGCGGCGAATCTGGGAGACACCGCTCCGTCCATGGCCGAGGCCATAACCGGGATATCGAAGGCGTGTTCGCCAATGGTCATCTTGGTGTTGGTCAAATCCGGGTTGACGGTCACCTGGCCGGGGACGATGGCCACCTCGTCGAAGCCGTAGGCCCGTTCCAGTTCCTTGAACAAGCGTCTCCCCATCCCTGAACACCTCAATTCACGGTGATGATAGTTGCTTGATTTTGCAGGAAGAACAACGCAAAGTCAACCGATAATTTTGGGGTTGATTGCCCACGATTTCTTGCTTGGAAAGGGTCGCGAGCCGGCTTTCGAGAACGGTGTGCTGCGGCTGTTGGAGGACCTTCGGAGAGCGGAGTCTTTTGGGGCCCATGGTGGCATGCTGCCGCATGGAGCATCTATGCTAAACTCCGGTATCTGCCGTCGACAGGTACGGATAAGGAGGGCCCGGAATGCTGGACTTGATTATTCGCGGCGGCCAGGTGGTGACTCCCTGGGGAGTGGGTGCCTGGGACGTAGCGGTGCAGGGTGAGAAGATTGTTGCAGTCGCCGCTCCGGGCGCCCTAACCGAGGATCCGGTCCGCATTATCGACGCTGCCGGCAAGGTTGTTGTGCCAGGGGGCATCGAGCCCCACGCCCACATATCGGCGCCGATTATGGGCCGGGGAAACCTGACGACGGCACCTCCGGACCAGGTGAGCCGCGCCGCCCTGTTTGGCGGCACGACGACTATCCTGGACTTCGCTATGCAGTACCCCGGCATCGACATTAACCAGGCAATCCAGGAACGGACAGCGGTGTGGCAGGGCAACTCCTTTGCCGACTATTCGCATCACCTGATGCTGATGGGGGACATCCCGCCGGAGATCATGGGACAACTTAGAGAGGCCATCGCCGACGGGTTTCCTACGGTCAAGATATTCACCACCAACATACGGCCCCCTACGGCCGACGCCCAGCCCAGGATGGTGCGCATGGGACACCTTCACGACGTGATGGAGCAGGTGCAGCGTCTTGGGGCCATGCTGCTGGTCCACTCCGAGGACGACGACATGGTCCAGCACATGTACGAGAAGCTGGCCCGAGAAGAACGCACCGAGTGGTGGAACATGCACCTAGTGCACAGCAACGAGTCCGAGGACGTTTCTTTCCGGAGAGTGCTGCGTGTTGCCGAATGGACCGGGTCTCCGGTCTATTTCGTTCACGTAAGCGCCAAGCAGGGCATCGAAGCAATCCAAGAGGCGAGGGCCAAGGGGATGCCGGTTTACGGCGAGACTCTGCACAACTATTGCTGCTTTAGCGCCGACAATTACCGGGAGGAGAACGGCATGAAGTATCACACGTACCCTTCGCTAAAGTCCGAGGAGGACCGGCTTTCGTTGTGGGAAGGGATAGTGCAGGGCGGTCTGCACACCATGGCCACCGACGAATACTGCACTTCCTGGGAGTTGAAGATCGCTGGCAGGACCGTGTCCGACGTTACGGGCGGCCACAACGGTGCGGAGACCCGGATGGGCATCACCTACAGCGAGGGGGTGTCCAGGCGGGGAATGTCATTGCAGCGGTTTGTCGACGTAACCTCGGCCAACGCCGCCAAGATTATGGGGCTATACCCGCGCAAGGGCGTCATTGCGCCCGGCAGCGACGCCGACATCGCGCTCATTGACCCCAACGTGAAGAAGAGGCTGACCAAGGCGGACTTTCACATTTCGGACTACAGCATCTGGGAAGGGTTCGAGGTAGAAGGCTGGCCAGTGACTACAATTCTCAGGGGCCAGGTTGCTGTGGAAGACGGGCGTTTCCTGGGGACTTTAGGCGACGGCCGATTATTGCACCGCAAGGTGGACCAGGAGTACGCCAGCCGGCCTGGTTGCTAGGGGATCGCGCCACCGCAGGTGCCCTATAAATCCATAGGGAGCTTCATTGGTATGCATGTACCAGGGCATAATTCCGGGAGATGGCTAGAAGATGTTCCGGGCGAGGACCTTGAGCGTCTCATCAACGCTGCCCCTGGCAGGGAGATCGCGACCGGAAAGTTTGACAGTCCTAGGTCGTCTGCGAGACTGGCCGTCAACGCGTTTGGATACTTCTTCAGGAATCCGTGCTATCTGCCTCCGCTGCCAGACTGCGAGGACGTAGAATGGCCTGCAACTTCGGTCAATGTCGAACAGTCGATCCGTTTTCCTTGGCAAGGAGGACGGCATCCTTGGCTGGATGCTCTGATTTCAACACCGTCGGCCCTTATTGGTGTGGAGTCCAAGAGGTTCGAACCATTTGGACGGCGTTCGAGGAATAGAGAAGGTTCTGCGGTTTCATCCACCTATTGGCGTGCTGGATGGGGCGACCAAATGGAAGGCTATCAGGAAGTTCGAAACCGGATCCATGACGACAAGAATTTGTTTATACGCCTCGATGCCGCCCAACTTTTCAAACACGCCCTCGCCCTGCGGACCGAAGTCAATCGCGGTGGTAAGCACAATGGACTGACGCCAATCTTATTTTACGTCTATGCTGAGCCCGCTGTCTGGCCAGAGAGTAACGTGCTGGTCGATGAGCAGGAAAAGATTGACCATAGACAGGAGATCGCACGGTTCGCGCAAACGGTTGTCAGCGATGAAGTCAGGTTTGTCGCATGTTCCTATCGGAAATTGTTGACCGTCTGGCAGCGAAGCGAGAACCCTGGGGTTCGGTCCCATGCTGAAGCTGTGGACCTTTGTTTCCAGCCATGATCGCCGCCGGCACCCTAGCGCGGCGAGGCTAATGACCGCTCAAGGGACCGGCAGTGCGCCTCTTTCGCCCGCTGTGCTGCCAAAACGCGAAATTCCGGGTTGATCTCGTATCCCACGAAATTCCTGCCGGTCTTCACCGCGGCTACAGCTGTGCTACCGCTCCCCATGAAGGGGTCGAGGACCACCTCCTCGGCATAGGTGTAGAGCTGGATGCAGCGGTAGGGCAACTCCACCGGAAAGGGGGCTGGATGGCCGACTTTCCTGGCGGGCTCGGCCGGAAATCTCCAGATGCTCTTGGTGTATTCCAGGAATTCTTCCGGAGTAATGGTCGGCTCCCGGCCGTCCACCCTGGGGCGGCTGAAGGATTCTTTGCACAACACGAGGATGTACTCGTGGATGTCTCTCAGGGTGGGGTTGGCGGCGGACTTCCAGCTTCCCCATGCAGTGGAAGGGCTGGCGCTGGCGGCCTTGTCCCAGATTATCTCGCCGCGCATCAGGAATCCCAGCGACAGTATGTCCTCAATGATGAAAGAATGCAGTGGCAAATATGGCCGGCGGCCTAGATTTGCCAGGTTAAAACAAACACGGCCCCCAGGGACCAGCACTCTGTACACTTCTGACATGACCCGCCGGACGAAGGCCCGGTATTCGTCGAGGGTCAAGTCTTCGTCGTAGTCCTTGCCCACGTTGTACGGCGGAGACGTGACCATCAGGTGAATGCTATGGTCCGGCAGGTCGTCCATCAACTCTGCGGACTTGCAGAAGATCCGGTTGACGGCGTTCTCGGGCAGTGGGGTTTCGTGATATTTGGGACGGGTTTCCTTGGGCAACCCTTCATAGAGCCGCCCGGCGTAGAACTTGGTCGAGTCGTGGCCGAATCGTCCCGGAGTACCGAAGGAACTGGTCTGGGTGCCCTTGGACCGGCGGTTCCGGTTCATGCTGCAGCCTCTAGAACGGGGGCGGAATCAGGTGGCTTGGAGATGCGTAATCCGCAGCAACTCCTCAGATGCCCCCTCGCCCGCCTCTGCCACCCCCGCCTCGATACTTGTGGCTATCGGACCAGTAAAGGTCTTTGGACTCGAGATAGCGGTCCGTCATCATCTCAGACACGGTCTTCCCGGCATCGGGAGGGGCCGGTTGGTAGCCGCTTTCCTGAACGATGCTTCGGAACAATTTCTGGGCCAGCTTAAGGGAGCGAAACGAACCCAACAACTCTCCGTCCCGGATGACATGGTACTGTCCGTCTGGGGGCACGTACTCCGTTTGCCGTTCAATCGACAAGTTCAGGGCTGGGAGCGAATGTCTATAGAAGTCGGTGTTCACGTTGTTCCGTTCAGATGGCGTGGATTATACCAGCGCCAGCGTTGCAGGGCCGCCTCTATCTGGAGGCGAAAGGACAGCACGGGTCAGTAGTACCGGGAGAACACCGGCTCTTCGCGCGTCATTACTTCCAGCACCACCGGCTGCCCCGTGGCGGCGATTTCCTGGGCGCGGTAGAGCGCCGGCGCGATCTGGTCCGGCCGAGTGACAGTCTCGGCGTGGCAACCCAGGCTGTCGGCCATCTTGGTGTAGTCGCCGGTGGTGAACTTAGAGCCGTACTTCTCCACGGCGATGGGGATGTGCTTTTCGTAGCCGCCCATGGCGCCGTTATTGATAATGACGCTGATGATGCCGATCTTGTTGCGGGAGGCCGTTTCCAGGTCGGTGCCGCACATGCCCACCGCCGTGTCTCCCATGACGTTCACGGCGGTCTTGTGCGGCGCGGCCAGTTTGGCCCCCATGATGAGCCCCAGGCCGCTGCCCAGCTGGGTCGAGTTGCCCCAGCCGAGATAGCCCCTGGGTGTGGTGGCGGTGTAGAAGGGGACCATTTGGTCCCTGGGATTTCCGGAATCGTGGGTGATGACGCTGTTGGCTTTGTCCAGGCCCCGGTCCAGTTCCCAAACGACCCGGTACGGACTGATGGGCACGTCGTCGGAAGTCAATCGAGGCATCCACTGGGCCAGCCATTCCGATTTCACGGCGTGGATTTCGTCGGCCGTCGTCCTATCGCCTCGCCGACCGTTCTCGCCTTCCTGTGCTTTGACCTCGTATATGAGCTGGCTTAGCACCAACTTGGCGTCGCCGACGATAATGTCGTCTAGTGGACATTCCCCGTTCAAGTCGGTCTCGTCCACAGTGGCCTGGATGACCTTCTTGCCTGCGGGCACCGGGGGCGCGGCCAGGGTGTGCTGGAAGCTGGCGCCGATGCCGAAGACCAGGTCGGCCTGCTGCAGGAACACTGCCACAGCCTTGGTCCCGGTCGAGCCCCCGGCTCCCAGGGAGAGGTAATGGTCTTCGGGAAAGCCGCTCTTTCCCAGGGTGGTGGTCATCACCGGCGCGTTGAGCAACTCGGCAAGCTCGACCAACTGATCGGTGGCCTCCGCGTAAAGCACCCCCTGGCCGGCGTATATCACCGGCCGGCGGGCCCGCAGCAGGGCCTGGGCGATTCTGACCGGCGTCGTTGGGGTCGCCGGCGCTGCGGCGTTTGGCCACCGTGGCGTAGTGGAACTGGGACTCGTCTATCTCCCCGTCGAGCACGTCGGTGGGCATTTCCAGCAACACGGGGCGGGGGCGACCAACCCGCAATTGAGTGTACGCCCGTCGCATCATTTCCGGAATCCGCTCAGTCCGGTTGATCAGAGCATTCCACTTGGTGACGCCGTCATAGTTGGGACCGGCCCTGAAGTCGGACGAGAATCCCTCGCGTTCCGTGCCCTGATGGCCCGGAAGCATCAGTACGGGCGACGAGTCGGCGAAGGCTTGAGCAACACCGGGAAAGGCGTTTTCAATGCCCGGCCCAGCCTGCACGGCGCACACCCCGGGATTGACCCCGTTGGTCATGCGGCTGTAGCCGTCGGCCATGTTGACCGCTCCCCGCTCCATCCGGCTGATAACGGGGCGGATTCCCGCGACGGCCCGCGGCGTCGATGAGAGCGCTATTAGGGAAGCAGAAGAGGAATTCGACCCCCTCTTGCTGCAGGATTCCGGCTATGGCGGTCTTACCTTGCATGATTATCCTACTCCCTGGTTTGAAAGCTGGGGCATGGGATCAGACGTTGACCGATTGGGCAGAATGTCGCTCCCTATTGTAATCCATACTGAGAGATAAAGCCTGGGCGCCAGGCATCCGAACAGCTTTTGGACACGGCCTCCGGCAATTGCAAGACAAGGCGACGGGCGATAAGGGCCCAGGGTTCCGGCGGGCGCAGCCAATATTGGCCTCTACCCAATAAAGGGCAACTTTTCGAAGCTGCCTTCCACTCTTTCAAAACCGCTGAGGGTGGGAGTAATGGCATTCCCGCAATGAAATCATGAACTGCAACGGCTGGGACACGCTGGCCACGGAAGTCGTTATCTTTAGATGTTGTCAGGTTGGAGCCGGGGGCGAACCCCTACCGGTTTGCGCAGCGAAATACCCGGCGCTACGCCGAAATAATAGGCGAGTCCCAGTATCGCTGTCAATGAAAAATTGCGCTTGGGCCGTACTGGCCGACAGATCTGGAATTGTGGATAATCGGGCCTATTTCGTGGATATCCTTCCCCTGCGCGTGGAAAACTTGCCGCCCATGGTGAACGGTCGATGAGCCAGTCTGGATGAAGGGAATAATGCTCTGGAGCCTTGCGGCCGGACATCGGGGACGTAGAATGGTTGATGTAATGCGGCGGTCATCATTGAGGCAAGTGCTAGTGGACTTGGTTTCTTCGGCTCGTTTCGTAGTGCGAGGTGACAGCATGTTTGCCGGCCCTGGCTGACGGAGAGGCGGTGCTGGCGGCTTCAACCAGGCGGCCCGACTACCAGTTGCTCCGGGGGGGACATCGTGGTGCTCCAGCCGCCGGACCCTAACCCGGAATTAAGGGGCCGAACCTTCATCAAACGGGTAGTCGGACTTCCCTGCGAGGACCTAAGGTTGGAAGACGGCCTAGTGTACGTCAACGGGGAAGTGTTGGAGGAGGCTTACTTAAACCAGCCCTTAACTCCTGGCCGGAGCAATCAACATGAGTGGCCAATGGGGCCGGACGAATACTTTGTTATGGGGGGACAACCGCGAGGGCAGTGACCGGGACAGCCGGCACTTCGGCCCCGTGAGCAGGCGTTTAATCTTGGGCAGGGTCTGGTTCCGCTGCTGGCCCCTCAGGGCTTGGGGCAGAGTCCCTCGGTCCAGCTATTTCGGAGATTAGCTTGCGGACGCGCAAATTCGGGCAAGTTTACCCCGCCTCTCAGGGCCAATCCCGGCGAGTAGCAGGCGCTTTTACACCTTCCAGAAGTTGCCCACCTGGCAGATCATGTCCACCTTGTGAATGGACTCAACGGGCCAGCCTGCCAGCTTGATCCAGTCCTCGAAACGGGCCTGCTCCACGGCCTCGCATTCGCTGACCAGGGTCCCGCTCTCCAGGTCGCCGTAGACCTTGAGTATTGTCGTGCGGCGGTCCGGCCGCCATTTGCGGACGGAGTCCAGCTTGTCCCTGAATTCGTCTTCGGTGATTCCGGGCAATTTGTGAATCGCAATAAATCGGGCCATGGTCTACTTCTACCTCTTGGCAGTACGTTGCCGGACAGTTTCCGCCGGCGCAGCTACACGGGCATTTAATCGGCTGGCGGCACGAATGGATAGGGGATCTCCGGGGCCATCCTTTAGCGGAAGGGACCACGGTTGCCGTTCCCGGCATGCTTTCAATGCCGTCCTGGGTGATCATTCCCAGGTCCAGTCCCACCAGGCCCATGCCTCCCTTTTCCTCTTTGCTGGTCACCTTGGCCCACAGAATTATGATGTCGCCGGGCACCAGCATTGCCCGGTGTTGGATGCTCGCCTTCCAGGGCCAGCCGCCTGGCAGGGTCCAGTCCTTGAGGTACTGGGGCACCACGCTCTGTTTCCACGAGCCGTGTACCAAAATGCTGGGGGTTCTTGTCGTGGTTGAGCCCGAAGTCCAAGTCGTAGTGGATGCGGTGGAAGTTCTCGATGGCCGCGCTCCAGCGGAACAGGTGGGTCGGTGTAGGGCTGTATATGTACTTGGGCAGCTCCATCCCCTCATGCACGTCCTCGAAATAGGTCTGCTGCTTGTTGCGCAACTGCTCCGACGTGGGTTTTTCGTTATGAGCCAGAATCTCATCCGGCGTCAACTTGAGCAGGTCTTCTAAAGCAACGCTCATAACCACTGCCTTTCAGGGAGAGTGAGCCCGATTACCGGACGGAATGCTTGGAGACATATAGGCATCGCCACTGACAGACAAAGCCTTCAACGCCGGATGCCGGAGGCCCTGGTGATGCACAGAAGCTCGCCATTCTGGTTCTTGTAGGTCGTTTCAGTGGTAACGATGAGGAACGGTTGACCGTCCCGTCCGGCCCGTTCCTTGATATCCGAATACCGGTTCTGGAAGTAAACCTTGTCACCGATGCTAGGGTACTGGTAAATCTCGAGTTCGTTGCCCGCGTTCAACACCCGCACCAAGTGGGTAGGAATCGGGGGCAACGTGCCGCGGAGTCTGAGCCGGCCGATGCCGTCGGACATGGGGTTCTCTTCAAAGGCCTTGGCGATGGGGGTCATCCTGATCGGGGCGGACGCGGTTGCCCATGTAGCTAACCATGATGGGAGGGGTTATAATCTCACCGAACTTGCTTGACCCGGCAAACTCGTGGTCCCAATACCTGGGATCGGGGTCCATGAGGGCCTGGGTGAACCGTCTCAGGTATTCTTCATCGACCACGCCCCATGCTTCCACAACCTCACCGCTCACGCCGATCATCGCTTTGACTTCTGGAGTCAGCACCGACTTGGTCTCTTGCGTCATTCTCGTCCCCCACGGCAGGACTTGGCGTCCCTCAGACTACTCCTTTAGCTTCGAGTTCGTCAACACGCGGGGCTATTGATGCTGGAGACTGCCATTCATAGCCGGAAGCAAGCCTATTCCAAGGTTGCGGTCCCGGCCTTCCGGCGCCTTCGTTCACGTTCCTCTGTAGCCACGTACCTGCTGGCTATGCTGCTGGTGCTGGCGATTGCATGCGGCGGCAATGCCATCGACTCATCCGTCGTCCCCACCGAGACACCAGGGGCAACCAGCGCCCCAACCGCGGCGATGGACACGCACGTTATCACGTCCACCCCTATAGTATCCAACAAGACACCCCCGTCGACGCCCGCTGCCACGGAAGCACCAGCGGCCCCTACGGAGACGCCAACCAACGCGAGCACTCCGGTGGCGCCCATGGAGACTCGAACGCCCACCGTCCTCCCGACTCAACCGGCCCCGGTTGCCAGCCCGACGCCCGTTCGGGCGACGGGCAACCGTTCCTCCAACGGAAACTCCGGCTCCCATCGAGGGCCCTGTGGTCAAGATTGGCGACGCGCTGTTTCCAGTGGACCTTGCCTTGACCTCCGAGCAGCAGAGCCAAGGCTTGTCGGGCCGGGAGGTGATGGAGGCCGACACCGGTATGTTGTTCATCTTCCAGAGTGAGGGCAACCTGACATTCTGGATGAAGGAGATGCATTTCCCGCTGGACATCGTTTGGATCGGCGCGAATTGCACAGTAGTGGACGTTACCCTGGGCGCACCGCCCCCGGAGGAAGGCCAGTCCCCTTGCTGACCTGCCTCGGTTTTCACCCAGCAGCCCCGCCCAGTACGTGTTGGAAATAAATGCGGGCGAGTTCGTCGAAAAGGGAATCGACCTTGGAGACCTAGTCGAGTTCGTTGGTGACTTGGAGGGGCTTCACGGTTGCTGACAGAAGGGGCCTTTACCAGGCCCGTTAGGCTATTTGGCTTCTCGTCCTCGCCTTGCGTTTGCCCGGTTGTACGGCTACATTAAACTGCCTGGACACATAGCCGGGCGCATCGAGTTTTGTCCCCGGCGGCCCTAATCTTACCCTTGATAAGGAAGCGTTCCTATGGAAATCCTGGTTTCTGGTTCCCTGGCCTACGATCGCATCATGGACTTTCCGGGGCGGTTCTCCGACCACATCATGCCCGACAAGATACACATGATCAACGTCAGTTTCACGGTGAACGGTCTGGCGGAAAAGTTCGGCGGCACCGCCGGAAACATCGCCTATGCACTGTCGCTGCTGGGAGAAAAGCCGCGTATTCTGGCGACCTTGGGCCGAGATCACCAGCGCTACCTGGAATGGCTCGAACAGCAGCGCATCTCCGCGGATGACGTGCGCATCATCTCTGAGGAGCTAACGGCTTCCGCCTACATCACCACCGACGAGGCGGACAACCAAATCACCGGATTCAATCCCGGGGCCATGAAACACCCGTCCCTGTATGATTTCGACAACACCGACCCGTCCCAGAGCATAGCCATCGTGGCCCCCGGGAATCTGCAGGACATGGCCGAATACGCCGAGGCCTGCCGTGAACGGGGCATCTTTTGGATATTCGATCCCGGCCAATCGCTGCCGGCATGGGATGGCGGAGACCTGGCCAGGGCGATCGACAAGGCCAATGTCCTGATATCCAATGATTACGAACTGCAGTTGATAACCAACGCCACAGGACTGTCAGCCCAGCGGTTGCTGAAAATGGTGGGGACCATCGTGACCACAAAGGCCGATGAGGGCTGCGAGGTGGTGGCCCAGGGGGGGACCGTTAATATCCCCGCGGTGCCGGGTGCGAAGGTGGTGGATCCCACGGGCGCAGGCGATGCTTTCCGCCGGAGGGCTGATCAAGGGCCTGGTAGAGGGTTGCCCGGTTGAACGGGCGGCGCAGATGGGAGCAGTGTGCGGCTATTATGCGGTGCAGAGTTATGGGACTCAGGAATACTCGCTAACCATGGACGAGTTCAGGGAGACGTTGCGGGATAGCTATGGGCGATGAGGCCAGCCGCAAACCAAGCCGTCTATAGCCTATAGTCCCGGAAGGGAAAATATCACGGTTGGAGTAATGCTCGGATTGCTTCGACACTGACCGCGTTTGAGTAATACGAACCAGTCCAACCCTCGCTGATGACGCCGACTATTTCTCCATCTAGGTTAATCAAGGCCCCGCCACTGAAACCCGACCAAGCCCGTGCATTAGTGGCCAGACACGACTCAAATGAGCATCCACTGTGACGAACTACGCGGCCTTCATTGAATTGGAAATCATGGTCGCCTTCTGGCAAACCGATGGTAACCACCGCCGTGCCTATCTGAGGCACTTCGGATGCGAGGCTTGCCGCAGGCAACACCCCCTCAACATCCAGCACTGCAATATCTTCCTGGTGGTTGAACGAGCTTAAGCGTCCGTGATACCGCTCTCCTTCGGCTACTACACTAACCCCGACGCACTCGCTGCCTACTTCGTGACAAAATGACTCGATTACATGCCACGCCCGTAACTACCAAAGATCGATTATTATTCTTGCCAATGACTACCCCAGAGCCAGCGGCATCATGTACTTCTACCCTGACTAAACTCTGTTTGGTCTGCGATAGAGTCGACATTAGGGGCGGGATCGAGCATGGCAATTGGCGCAATGCCCACGAAATACCCGATATGTCAAATCTGGCTTTCTCATTATTTTCGAACCATTCGGTTTCACGGAATTGGATGCCTAGCGACGTTGCTGAACTGACGCGGTCTATGAAGACTTGCAAGTCTTCCGGAGCTACTCTGACAGCACCCCCGCCGAATTCAATCCACCAAGCGGTGTGCCTCGCCTCATCCACAACGTATTCGACAGGCAGTTTATTGCCGTTGAACGGGTCGCCATACAAGAATGACGAGTCTGGCCACTCAAAATAGCCAAACAAGCCGGCCTCGCGATCACACTTGAAAACTAGCCGAGCGGGCGTAATGTCGACCGATTCTAATAACCCGCCGGTAGACCAGGCAGCTACCAACAGGACTCCAGTATGGGATTTCTCGGTGAGGTTATCTACGTAAGTGAATGTCTCCCAGCCGCCACCAGGCTCAGGAGTCGGAGTCGCGGTGGTTGGGCTGGGCGTAGGAGTGGGCACGGGCCGAGGCGTGGCCGAGAGGGTGGTGGCCTCGCATACTGCCAACTCTGTCCGGTAATATTGTCTTATCGATGGGTCTTCGGCGAACAAAGTCTGAAGAACTTGGATGAAGAGTTCTCGGTCGTCCTGCGTAGACGAAAGGCCAAGAGCAGATCCCTCTCGGAACTCGTCGTTCACCTGGATGCAGTCGTATAGGCGATTGGCAAGGGCCGCTTCAGTCAGTTCTTCCGTTTGCCCGTTGGCGGCGTTCTCGCATTCTTCCAACCAGACCTGCAAATATTCTGTCATCAATGGGTTTTCGGTGACTAAATCCTGGAAAAATAGGGCGACGTCTTCTAGGTCAGCATGCATAGGCAAAGTGCTCAGGTATAAGCCCTCTCGGAACCCGTCGTTCACCTGCATGCAGTCGTATAGGCGGCCGGCAAGGAACTCAGCAGCGGCATCAATGGGCGTGGGTGTTGACGTGGGCCGAAGAGTGGGTGTGGTGGCCTCACAAAATTCCAACTGGGCCTGAAATAGTCCTCTCATCGATGGGTTTTCGTCGACCGCAAGCTGGTAGGCGGACATGAAATTTTCTCTGCTGCTCAACATGCGCTCGGCGTAGTTTGCCGCCGCATCCCGGGTCATCTCTCCAACGGAGGCACCTAACACGAAGCCATCCTCGAATCCTTTCTCGAAATCCTCTCGGAACTCGTCGTTCACCTGCATGCAGTCGTATAGGCGGCCGACAAGGACCTCAGCATCGGCATCAATGGGCGTGGGTGTAGCGGTGCCGGGCGTTTGTGTTGATCCTGTCAGGCCCACTAAGCAGCCTGCGACGATTATGATGGCGAAGAGGGCCACCAAGGCTAGCACCAGAGTCTGACAGCCGCTCAAGTGCATGTCGTTGCTTATCTCCTTACGGAGCGCCCAAGTTTCGTGTTCATTGCGAGTTCCCCCTTGATAATCGTTGGAGATGGTGTAACCCGCACATCTCGTTGCACGTAACTAGCGGATATCGAAGCACTGGCCTCTAGAACAGGCCTAGGGTACCCTAAGCTATTACGCCTACACCAAGCAGGGGACAGACATCTCGGCGCAGGTGTCGCGGAGCCAGTGGACTACGTCTTTGTGCAGCGGGGATCCCCTGGACACTCCGGACGGCCTCGGTTTCCGCCTCCGGCTGCCCGGCGACCAATACCCGCTCGTGGCCCGGAGCGGGCTTGGTGTCCTTCAACATCCTCAGCCACTGGTCCATCATCTCTTTGAACCCGTCAACGTCGGTGAAGGCCTCGATGTTGTAAGCGGCCACGTAGTGTCCGAAGTTAGGGCGGCCCGGGTTAATGCCAAAGCCGAACCCAGTTAATACTCCCGCCAGGATGTCCACGACGCCGGCAAGCCCATACCCTTTGTGAGACCCCAGTTCCCGCGTGCTGCCCAGGGGCAGCAAGTTGTAGGTATCGGGTATGTCGGCCTCTTCCATGATCGGATTGCCTTCCGGGTCGGTCATCCATCCAGGCTGCATCTTGCCGCCCACCAACCGCGCTATGCGGACCTTGTTACTGGCTACCAAGGTCATGGCTGCGTCGAATACGAAGGGGGGCTCGTCTTGCGCGGGGACGGCCACGGCTATGGGGTTGGTGCCCAGGCGGGGCTCAGCCCCGAAAGTCGGGGGCATAAGGGGAGGGCAACTGGTCATGCAGACCCCAATCATGTCGTGCGGCAGGGCCAGCATGGCGTGGTACGAGGCCATGCCCAGATGGCGGGCATTGAACATGGTGACCATGCCTACTCCCACTGATTTGGCTTTTTCTATGGCGATTTCCATGGCCTTGGGGACGACGATGGTGCCGAGGCCCCTGTCGGAATCGATATTGGCAGTGGCGGGCGATTCCCTGACCACCTTCCAGTCGGGGTGGGGGTTTATGCTGCCGTCCTGATACCCGGCGACGTAGCTCTTGAGCATATTGGAAACGCCGTGGGTGGCGACGCCCCTGAGATCGGCCAGGACGAGGACGTCTGCCGCCAACCGGGCGTCGGCGGCGTCTACGCCCAACTTCTCGAACAGGCCGGCTACGGTGGCCTTAAGGCCGTGGCCCTGGATCAGGACCGAATCTTCCTCGCTGATCTGGAACTGCTCAAGCATGGAAATCCTCCCCGAGGGGGGCGACTGCCGGACGAAAGCGAGTATAACATGACGCCTTCTGGACGCCGCCGAGACCAGGGTCCCAGCCGGTTGATATAATCGACGGGGTCATTTCCGGCACAGGCGGGAATCTCGCAATCCCGCCTTGAACTTTGCTGTTCGCCTTGAGCCTGACTCGAGGGAAATCGAATGGGCCTGTCCTGAGCCTGTCGACGGACTCATCACAAACTCACAAATCCTTTCTTCCCGTTCATCCTGAGCTTGTCGAAGGGCCACAAATTACTGACAGTTTGCCCCTTCCCCACCAGCCACCTAACCCGTACCATGGAATATGTCAGAAGTGCTCCAACTCCCCATCCGGACGGGCGCCAACGCCCGCCCACCGGCCCCCCGGCAAGAATGGGAGAGAATGAGAGGGGATCTAAAATTTTCAGCTAGGGGTGAAGTTAACCAATGAACCAGCTAAGCCACATCAGGTCTCGCATCAACGCCCTCCCGCCGCAAGATGGCCCTGGAAATATCCGTTGTCCGCCTCGAACCCGTGGCCGACGAATTTTGCTTCCAGTGGGAGCGCTCCGCCGCCGAACGCAAGGCTGCTCCCCGATATCTTCGCGTTCATTCGCAAGATAGGGGCTGCTGGGTATTGGCTCCCCACTCTAGTGGCCGCCCACAAATACCTGGAGAAGTGCATCGCGGAGAAGATCGTTCCCCGCGTACAGCATCTCATGGCCGTCCTGCTGCCATGGGCCGTGGTGCGCGGCCTTGTTGTCCCATCCGCCGACCCCTCTCCCATGCCGCACCCCGAAGCCGCCTGAAGTGCACGCATACCGCAGGGCGGGGGCGTTCGTCCTGGGACTTTCACCAGGGTCTATCAACGGTCCGGTTATGTGAACGAATCACCCCACACTTACAATTCCAGATAGGAGACGCCTGTGCTCCAAGGCAAACAACAAGGGTTAGACATCTTGGCTAGGCTGGCAGCAAATCCAGCGGTGGCGTATTGGGAGATCGGTGTCGCGCCCCGTCGTCCCAAAGCGTGTTGGAGGAAGCGGGCCTGGAGGTCCAGGTCGACGATTACGGCAATGTCCTGGCCCGTATCGCCGGCCAAAATCCCAATGCCGCGCCGTTGGCGCTGGTAGCCCACATGGACCATCCGGGATTCGAAGCGGTGGAGGCCCAGGGGTCCAACCTGATCGCCGACGCGTTGGGCGGTGTCCCGGCCGCCAGCTTTCATGACGGAGTGCCTTTGCAGGTGGTCCTCCCTGACGGACTGAGGCTGGCCGCTGCCACCGCCGGCCGTTGGGGCAGCGATGATGCACAGCAGGTGTTGATACGGCTGGACGAGCCAGTTGCACTGGAACTGCCCCGCCCGGTAGTGTTCGACTTGGTAGATTTCGAGTTGGACGGCGATTTGATCCGCATGCGGGCGGCCGACGACCTAGCCGGGTGCGCCGCCATTCTGGCCACCCTTACGGCATTGGCCTCTCGCCAACCTCCGGGGGATGTCTACGGCGTCTTCACCCGGGCGGAGGAAGTGGGGCTTGTGGGAGCCAGGCTGTTGGCTGAGTCTGGGAGCCTGCCGGAAGGCGCGTTGATAGTGTCGGTCGAGTCCAGCCGTGTCCTGCCCGGCGCGGAGCAGGGAAGCGGCCCAGTGATCCGTGTAGGGGACGCGGCCATGACCTTCGATGCCGAAGCCGAAGCTGTGCTGGTCAGGGCGCGGGAGTCCTTGCGGGTGGCCGAACCGGGGATTCAGGTACAGCGGCAACTTATGAGCGGCGGCGTGTGCGAGGCCAGCGCCTTTGCTCACTACGGCTACCGCACCACCGGCATAGCCTTTCCCCTGGGCAACTACCACAACGCTGCCCCGCAGGGAGGGGTGGAAGCGGAGTACATCGACGTCAACGACTTCATAGGCGGAATCCGTCTCATGACCGAGGCGGCTTACCTGGTAGAAGAGCGGGGCGAAACAGCGTTTTCCCGGCGAATGAAAGAAGTGCCGGACGACCAGCGTCGGCGGCTCACCAACCCCGGCCAGGCCTGAATCTCCCGACGGCCCGGGCGACACGCATCCGTCATTGTGATGGAAGCCTTATTCAGCTTATCGGCGGCGGCCAGCTATTCATGAGACAAACTGCGGACGTGGTCATAATCGGCGGCGGCGTGATGGGGTGCAGTATCCTGTATCACGTGGCCCGCTTGGGAATCACGAACTCGTTGCTGTTGGAAAGGGACACTCTCGGGTCTGGTTCCACCGGCCGTTCCCAGGCAATTTGCCGGGTGCACTACTCCAACCCTGAGACCGCCTCGATGGCCTGGGAGAGCCTCAAGGTTTTCTCCAACTTCGACGATGCCGTGGGCGGTTCTTCCGGCTTTGTGAAGACGGGCTACGTGGTCATCGTCAATGACGTTGACGGGCCGGGTCTGGAGCGCAACGTGGCCATGCAGCAGGCGCTGGGAATCAGCACGGGCCTGATCTCCGCTGATGCAGTAAAAGATCTAGCGCCTATGCTTGCCGTCGGCGAGGGGGAGGCCGCGGCCTGGGAGCCGGATTCAGGCTACGCCGACCCTCACCTAGTGACCGCCTCCTACGCGTCCAGGGCCCGGGAGATGGGGGCTGAGATTCAACTGAGGACTCCTGCCCTGAGCATCGAGGTGTCCGGCGGCCGCGTCAGGTCGGTGTCTACCAGGCAGGGCAAGGTTGAAACCCCTACAGTGGTGATGGCTGCCGGACCGTGGTCTAAACGGGAGATGGCAAAGATCGGGGTAGACGTTCCCCTGATTCCGGTCCGCCACCAGATAGCGACTTTGGGCAGGCCGGTGGAACGGTTGCCGGACCATCCCACCGTGGGAGACATCGCCCGGTCCTTTTCCTTCCGTCCGGACGGAGCGTCGATGACCCTGGTCGGATTTGGCGAAGACGAGGTGGCAGAAGTCGACGCCTACGATCAAGGGGTGGACATGGGTAGATTGCCGGGCGTTCTGGGAAGCCTGGCGGCAAGGATGCCGGCCATGGCCGACGCCGGTTTCATTGGTGGATGGTCGGGTTTGTTCACCACGACCCCGGATTGGCATCCGATACTGGACCAGGCGCCTGGAATCGAAGGCTTGTATTGCGCCGTGGGGTTCAGCGGCCACGGCTTCAAGTTGTCTCCCATGATCGGAACCGTGATGGCTGAGTTGATTGTCCAAGGACGGGCAACGTCGTTGGATATTTCCCGCCTGGGATTTGACAGGTTCGAGCGTGGGGAATTGATTTCGTCTTCTTACCGCTACCGGGTGCTGGCCTAGCGCTGCCGGCAAGACGTCCATCCAGACACGGGTCTTGGTTGTTGGTTTCAGTGCCAAAGCAAACGCCGCAATGGGTCCGCCGGGCACTGATGGCGGTCTTCATGTCCGCGCTGGTGCTGGCCGCAGGGCGCGGGGAGTTTGCGCCGACGAACTTCGACCTTATAGTGAGCCCCCACAGGTACCACCTGGTCCAGTGGGAGGCATCCCACTTCCTGGACAAATGGGTCAACAAAGCGTACGAGTTGATGCCCTGGACTACTCAACCTTCGCGCCAGGAACGTATAGATCAAGCTGAGACCTTTTTCGAGTTGGGCCAGCGTCAAAGGGACTTGGAACGCCGGTTGCAGCGGGAGGACTATAGTCAAGGCGGCGACGCGTCTAGCGCCGAGGCCCAGACCCTACAAGACGAGCTTGCCACCATCATCGAGCAGCGGGACCGCCTAAGGGCGGACGTAGAGGAGACCATTGAAGCTGAAATCAGCTCAGTCCTTGTCCAGGAAGGATTTGCTTCCAGAATCGGCGTAATATTCCCTCCCGTCGACGCCGTGTTCTCCAGGTCCCCGGGGGTGCTTGTCTTGTCACCCAGGGACCGCATAGAACGCTCCCAGACTATTCTGCTGAAGGCGGGCTTGGACGACGAGACCAAGGAGCAGATTGAAACCCGCATCCTGCTGGAAGAGGACCTGTCAGCACTGGTTGAACGCTCTGGAGGCGTGGCCACCTATCCCAGCGTAGTGTCCGACGCGGGCGGCCTGCACCGGGCAGTGGTCATCGCTGCCCACGAATGGCTGCACCACTGGTTTTTCTTTCAGCCGCTGGGCCAGCACTTCTGGGACAGCCCGGAGATGACAACCCTGAATGAGACGGCGGCTACATTGGCCGGGGAAGCCATTGGCGACCGCGCCTTTACCGCCATGACCGGGGAGACGGTGGTCCGGGACCCCCCACAGCCGAGAATGGTAGACGAAGACGCCTTTGACTTCAGGGCCGCCATGCGGGAGACGCGGCTGATGACCGAGGAGTTGCTGGCAGATGGGAAGGTCGAGCAAGCCGAGGCGTATATGGAGGAACGCCGGCAGCTAATGGCGGACAACGGCTATTTCATCCGGAAGCTCAACCAGGCCTACTTTGCTTTCCACGGAACGTATGCCACCAGCGCGGCGTCTATCAGCCCAATCGACGAGCAACTCAGGCTATTGCAGAGCAGAACCGATTCCTTGGAGGAATTCATCAAAACGGTGGACGGGTTTGCCAGCTACCAGGAGTTCCTAGACCATCTGGAGAAACTGCCGGCCGCAGTTGCGCGGCGCTGACATCCGGGCTGCAGGTTTCAGACCCAGGGCAGGCGCTTAGAGCGGTCTTTTTCGGAGGTAAGCGCTGACAGTCCTTCCCGCTCAAGGGATCGGGATACCAACTCCTTGAACATTCGGCGGTCTGCGGCCCGCACCGCCGCCTGCTCGTGGGATTCTGAAATGGCTACCGGGTATCCTTGTCCCCGGCGGCACTGGTCTAAGATCAGGCTGTGACCCAAGTCCAGCAATTCCTGGCTCTTGGCCACCCACTCCGGCACCTCGACACGGGCGATCTCCTCGCCGACGTTCAGGTAATAGAAATTGACCTGCTGCTCGTCGCCGTAGTTTTCGCGTGGCACCGATGAGTTGGTCCGGTAAACCGGAGACCGCCAGCCTGGATTCAACAGGCGCTGGAATAGCTCCCGGTCCAGGAAGTCGTTGGCTAGGTTGCAGGGAGAAACGACGGAGCGGCGGTTGCCGCAGGCCTGGCGGCAGCGGGCCGGTTCATGGGGGCACAGGCAGCGCCTGATGGCGTTGACCACTTCCGTGCTGCGGGGCAGGGAGACGTAAGCAGCCAGGGTTACGGGCCGGGTCTGAGACAGGACTTTGAGCTTGTCCAAGGCCTTCAAGAACCGGTCCTGGATTATGGCAACGCGGACGAAGGGCCTGTAACCCTGACCGGACAGACCCCAAAGTACGAGGGAGCCGTCGACCAGGGCCAGCGCAGGCAGGTCGCCGGGCAACCCATCCGCTACTTCGCTCAGTTTTTCCAGCTCCATCACGGTGCGGACCAGCCCCAGGAGGGCGCCGGACACCGGCTCTTCTTGCGCCGGGTTGGCTGGGTCCACCAGGTAGAGGTCGGCCCGCTCGGTGGCCAGGTGGGATTGGCTGAACAAAGAGGCGTCGGGCTGGTCGCCGTAGCGCAGGATGCAACCGCCCAGGTTTACCAAGAAGCAACTCACCGGCATATGGCGGTCCACGTCGACGTGGGAGCCGTCGACGGATGCCACACACCAATTTTCGGGAGGCGGAGGGTTGGGGTAATTTCCTATCAGGGCGTCGGTGACCCGGGCGGACAGATAAGGGCGTTCCGACATCGCGTTGGTCGCCGCATCGGTAGGGGCTTGCCCGGCTTGGGCGGCGGCGTCCAACAGTGAAGCAAGGCGCAGTTGGCGGTCATTTTGGCTTTGGACCAGGCTCCGGGCCGCCTGTTCCAGCTGAAGAGCTACCTCACCCAAATCGAAGGGCACGGCCTTACCTCAGGACCCGCTGGTCGCCGACGCGGCGAGTGATGCGCTGTTGGTCCAGATATTCGAGCAAGGGAAGCATGTATTTTCGGCTGGAGTCGAACATGGTGCGGGCTTCGGCAACGGTGATGCTGCCAAACTCGCCAAGATGGGCGATGATCTTGCCGGTCATGTCTTGGTAGGCGGAGGCGGCGAAAACCACCGACTCGTTGACCCTGACCACCTTGCCGCTGTCGCACAAAGCGCCTAGGAGTTCGGGGTCCACGGGTTGGTCGCTGGACGGCGAGTATGGGTCCCGCTCCAGCGTAGACAAAAAAGCCGCAGCTTGGCGTTCCATTTGGGGAGTCAACGATACTGCGTGACGGGGGAGGTGAAGCGTCTGTTGGGATTCCACCACGCCGCCGTCGCCGGTCAGGCGGGCCAGGGTCTTGGAGAATACCGGCTGGGACTGACCCAGGCGGCTGCGGACCTCTTGCAAGGGCATTCCTCGCCGTAAGGGGTATTGGGCATGGTAGGTCTCCAGGGTTGCGAAAAGCTTGCCGTTCAGGGCGGCCCAAGAGTGGGCGGAGTATACGACGGCGTCGGTGTCTTCGTTCAGATTTCCTAGGACTACTACGCTTCCATCAGCGGAAAGTTTCTGAATGCGGTCCAACACTTCCGGCTCGGGCAGGTTGGAGTGTCTGGAGAGGGTCTCAAGGTCGCAGGGTCCCCACTGCTCGGCCACGCTGAGCAGGACGTCTTCTCCGGTGCCCTGGTCCAGCAGCATCAACCGTTCGATAACGTCCGGGTTGAACCGCCGGTGACGGCGCCTGGGGTTGGGGTCGGCCACCTGCCCGCCTCCCAATGTGTCCTCCGCAGAGCGGACGACGAAAAAGTCTCCCTTGACCATCGGCAAGGGTTTCTCCAACAGAATCTGTACCCAACCTTCGCTGCCAGGGGTTAAACGGTCGGCGTCCAACAGCCGCACCCGGGCGGAGGACTCGCTGGTGAATAGGTGAAAGGTGACTCCTTCGTTGTGACGGAGGTTGTGGGATGCCTGGGGAGCCATTCTCAAGCGGGCGTCCAAACGCTGAATGGGGCGCAGCCAACCGGGAGAGGTCAAGAGTTCTCCCCTCTGTACGTCGGACCTGGATAGGCCGGATAGGTTCACCGCCAGGCGCACACCGGGCTGGGCGCGGTCGACTTTTTCCTTGTGGCTTTGCAGGCCCCTGATTCTTCCGCGGCGATCCGAACCGGCGACTTCCACCTCCTGACCTACCGCCAGGGAGCCGTCGATGAGAGTGCCGGTCACCACAGTGCCGAAGCCTGCTATGGAAAAACACCGGTCAACAGGAAGCCTGGGCCGGCCCAGGTCCCTTCTGGGTTCGGTCCCGTCCAGGATCTGGTCGATGGCAGCCTGCAGACTATCTAAACCGTCTCCAGTGACGGCCGATATGCCGACTACGGGGGACCCATGGAGCGAAGTCCCTTCCAGAACGTCCTCAGCCTCAGCCTTCACCAGTTCGGCCAGTTCCTTTTCCACTAGGTCCGTCTTGGTGATGACCACCAACCCTCGGCGAATTTGAAGGATGTCCAGAATGGCCAGATGCTCCCTGGTCTGGGGCATGACGCTCTCGTCGGCGGCTACTATCAGCAAGGCTACGTCTATGGCTCCGACGCCGGCCAGCATGTTCTTGATGAAACGCTCGTGGCCGGGCACGTCTATAATGCTGACCTCGCGTCCGCTGGGCAGCGTCATCCAGGCAAAACCCAGGTCCACCGTCATCTCCCTTGCCTTTTCCTCGGGGAGCCTGTCCGGGTCAATGTCAGTCAGGGCCTTGACCAATGTGGACTTGCCATGATCCACGTGGCCTGCTGTGCCAATCACGTACATCTAGACAGGCGTCTCCAGGAAGCGCATGAACACTTGGTTGGCGACGAGATACGCGCCGCAGGTCAATTTCAATCGGTTATCCTGCCTCTCCAGCATGCCCAGAGAGACCAGGTCATCGATTTGGACAGCGTATTTGGATTCCAAGTCCACCCCCACTTGCAGCGAGGCCTCCGCTACGTCCAGGCCGTCCAGGAGACGCAGGCCCAGGAACATAATCTCGGCGCAGGCCGTGTTGATGTCAATTCGTTCCCAGTTGTCGATGGGGTGTACGGTGCCCAGCAGTTCCGCTGTCATGCCGGGACTTATTGTGAGTTCGCTTTGGGCCCAGTCTTTGACCCTGGCGATGTACTGCCGGGGCGAGGAAACCTGCCAGAAGCGATAGCCGCCCAATGAAGAGTGGGACCCCGGCCCAACGCCCAGATAGGGCAGGTTGCGCCAGTAGCCGATGTTATGGAGGCCCTCGCGACCAGGCAGGCACCAGTTGGACACTTCATAGTGGTGATAGCCTGCTTCCGCCAGTTCAGACTGGGCGTGGGCGTACATGTCCGCCGCCAGATCCTCGTCGGGCCGGGGTAGGCTCCCATCCCGCACCTGCCGGTGCAGGAGAGTCCCTTCCTCCAACGTCAGGCAGTACAGGGACAGATGTTCAGGGACCCAGGACCGTACCCGCTCGACGCTATCCCGCCATTGGCCCATGGTCTGGCCGGGAAGCCCGTACATCAGGTCGAGGTTGATGTTGGTAAAGCCGGCGGCGCGGGCGGTCTGAAAAGCCTTGGCAGCTTGCTCCGGTCCGTGCCGCCGGCCCAACTGGGCCAGCAGACCGGGGTCGGTGCTCTGCACTCCAATGCTCAGCCGGTTGATCCCAAGGGATCGCAGATAAGTGCACTTGGGTTCGGCCAAGTCGTCAGGGTTGGCTTCAACGGTTATTTCGGCATCTGGCCGGAGGGAGAAGGCACCTTTAATGGCCTCGATTATGCGGCCGACGCCGTCCTCGGGTAGATAGGATGGGGTACCTCCTCCCAGGAACACGGTGTTGACGGAGGGGCTTTGGAGCAATCGGCCCCAAAGGGCAATCTCTCCAGTTACTGCTCCCAGGTATGGGCCGGTCAGGCTCTCGATCCCCTGGTAGGTGTTGAAGTCGCAGTAAGGGCACTTGGTCTTACAAAACGGGACGTGGACGTAGATCCCCATGCCGCCGGTCGGCACGATGGCTGCGGAGTCTGACCGAGTAGAAGGCAGTTTAGGAACTGGAAACACTCCAGAGGCTTGGGGGTTGCCGTCGGTTTGGCCCTTGCTTGCAATCCTGGCAGACGCTGCCGGACCTTGGGGAGCGCCGCTGTTGACGCGCCCTGGTGTAAGTGGGAGTATCCTCTAGTCGACCATCCTGGACGAGCCGTCTACTACTTTGGAAGGGTCCTGGTCTTCCGGCCGGGGCCCAGGCGGCTTACCCAGGTGTTCGTCTACAACATGCTTTGGGGACAGTTTGACCAAGAACAGAATGGCCAAGCCAAGGATGATCAAGTCATCGAACCTGCCTACAGCGGGCACGCGGTCCCGTATTAAGTCCCACGGCGACGCAGCGTAGACGATGGCCAACGGCACCAGTGCCCGGAGTACTATGGGGACTCGTTTATCCCACTGAAGACGCCAGACCAACCGGAGCCACCGGATGATCTGCGGCAGGAACCTTGGCGCAATCAGGAAAAAAAGAGGGACTGCCAGCCGATGAAGCATTGCGGGAACCTGGTCTCCTGAGGTATTGGCCACAATTATAATCCAAGCGGGGACAACAGGGAATACCTGACGACAGAGGTTGCCCCGCATCTAAGGGGGTGCCGGATTAAGCTATACTGTCACCGGCGAAGTTCCCATGGGGAAAGTCCTAGCCAAACCCAGGGGGGCCTCAGCTGTTCCCGGCGGAGCTTGGGACGGGCCTGAACAATTAACGGAGCGATGAGTATGCCAGCTGCCAAAAGAGCCCGGACACTGGGCCAACTGCGTAAGTCAGGCTATCAAGTCCTGCCCGTCCGGGAAGAAATGCGCAAGAACCTGATTGCAAAAATCAGGGCTGAAGAAGTCGTATTTCCGGGCATTATCGGCTTCGACGATACCGTAATCCCCCAACTGGAGAACGCAATCCTGGCGGGCCAAGACGTGATCATGTTAGGGGAGCGTGGCCAAGCCAAGTCCCGTATGATCCGCCATCTGGTGACGCTCCTGGATGAATACATTCCCAAAATCGCCGGCTGCGAGATTAACGACAACCCCTACGATCCCATTTGCAAGGCTTGCCGGGACACCGTTTCCCAGAAGGGCGACTCTACGCCGATAGAATGGCTCCACCGGGAGGAGCGGTACTCGGAGAAGCTGGCCACGCCGGACATTTCCATCGCCGACCTGATCGGCGAGATCGACCCTATCAAGGTAGCTGAAGGCCATTATCTGTCCGACGAACTGGTTATTCATTACGGCTTGGTGCCTAGGACCAACCGGGGTATATTCTGCATCAACGAACTGCCCGACCTAGCCGAACGGATACAGGTGGGCCTGTTCAACTTGATGGAAGAACGGGACGTGCAGATCAAGGGCTACCGGGTCCGCATGCCCCTGGACGTCTACGTGGTTTCCACCGCCAACCCAGAGGACTACACCAACCGGGGCCGGATTGTCACGCCGCTCAAGGACCGCTATGGGTCTCAAATATATACCCATTACCCCAGGAACCCCCAGGATGAAATCGCCATCATGGAACAGGAGCGGTCCCGCTTTCCCGACGAGGAAAACATGGTGGTCCCGGAGTACATGAAAGAGGTCCTGGCGGAGATCACCGCCCAAGCGCGGGACAGCAGCGAGATTAACCAACGTTCCGGGGTCAGTGTCCGGGTGTCGATAGCCAACTTGGAGACCCTATTGGGCAACGCTCTGCGGCGGGCGATTGTGCATGGAGACCAGTGGGTCTGCCCCAGGGTCAGCGACCTCCCGTACATCGTCGCTTCTTTCTCGGGAAAGATAGAATTGGAGACCTTCGACGAAACCAAGGAAAGCCGGGTGGTCAACGATTTAACCCGCCGTGGAGTGCTGCGGGTGTTCGGCAGCTACTTCGACCCCGCCGAACTGGAACCGGTTGTAACCGCGTTCGACCTGGGAGAGACAGCGGAGACGGGCAGCGAAAAGCCTGCTTCGGAGTATCCGGAAATGGTCCAGAGGATTGAAGGCTTACCAGACGCAGTCAGCCGGTTGACCGACGACCAGCGTCCCGCGGTGGTGGCATCAGCCGTCGAGTTCATCCTGGAAGGACTGCACCTCAACCGCCGCTTGAATTGCCAGCGCAGCGAAACGGGGTACGTATACCGGCGCTGAGCCTAGCGTCCGCCCCATTGGGCGTTATGACAACCCCTAGTTGACCTAAGGGTCAGGGAACCCCTATAATTAGAATAGATGTTCTAAATATTCTAGTTGCAGGGTGAGCCAATGGCTGGCGCTGAAGTGCAAGAAATCTATTGCAAAACGTTGCTTAACCGCGTAGACGTTCCCAACTTTCCTTTCAAATGGACTTTGAACCCATACCGGGGGTGCCGCCACGCCTGTCGCTACTGCTACGCCCGTCCCACCCACGAGTTTTGGGGGATGGACGCCGGGCGCGAGTTCGAGCAGCGGGTATTCGCCAAGGTGAACGCTCCGGAAGTGCTGAGAGCGGAGTTGCGGCTGCCTAGGTGGATCGGAGAGTCCATTGCCATAGGAACGGCGTCAGACCCCTACGAGCCAGCCGAAGCGCAGTACCAATTGACTCGCCGCATAATCCAGGTGCTGGCGGAGTTCCACAACCCGGCGTCTATCACCACCAAGGGTGTGCTGGTGCGGCGGGACGTGGATGTTCTGCTGGAAATGGCCGAACATGCCGAAGTACAAGTCAATTTCAGCGTCGGGAGTATCGACGAACGGTTGTGGAAGGAGACAGAACCGGGAGCGCCAAGTCCTGCAGCCAGGCTCGAAGCCATGCAGTCCTTGGTGGAAAGCGGTATAACCGCCGGGGTGATGATGGCGCCGCTGCTTCCGGGCATATCAGATGGCCCAGAGAGCATTGACGCAGTTGCCGCGGCCGCGGCCGCTCACAATGCCCAGTACCTGGCGGGAAATCTGCTGTTCCTCAAACCCGGCTCCAAGGAATGGTTCATGCCTATGCTCAGGGAGACCCACCCCCGCCTTGTGCCCGCTTACGCCAAGTTATATCGCAAGACCTACGCTCCGAGGGATTACACCCAGCAGGTCATGGATGAGGTGGACAGGGCCAGGCGCCGCTGGAACCTTGCTTCTAAGCCGGAACCCAGGACACTGGAAGGGCAACAGAGGCAATTGCAACTGGCGCTGACCGCCTGATAGGGCGCAGGCATGTTCGGCCTGTGGCTAAGTCGGTGGATGCGGTCTTTCCTCACAACTTGCCGGTCACCAGGAAGATGACCCGCTCGGCGATGTTGGTAGCCCTGTCGGCGATGCGTTCGAGGTCGTGGGACACCCAGAGCAGGTAGGTCGCCCGCTGAATGGTGTCAGGGTCCTGAATCATGAACAGAAGTAACTCCCGGTAGACTTGGTCGTACAGGGCGTCCACGTCGTCGTCGGTCCTCCACACCAACTTCGCTTTGTCCACGTCGCGTTTGAACAATGAGTCGATGCTGTCCCGTAACATCTCGGTGGCCATGTCAGCCATGCGGGGTATGTCTATCAGGGGCTTCAGTGGGGGAGCATCCCCCATGGCCAGGCTGATTTTTCCGATGCCTTCCGCGTAGTCTCCCATGCGCTCTAGTTCCACCGTGATGTGCAGCAACGAAATGATGACCCGCAGGTCGCGGGCCATTGGCTGTTGGGTGGCGATTAAATTGGTGCACAGGTCTTCGATTTCGAATCGCTTCCGGTCTATATAGTCGTCGTCCGACACCACTTGACGGGAGGCTTCCAAGTCCCGAGTCTTTAGGGCATCCACGGCCCTGTGGATTGACTTCTCGACTACTTGGGCCAGCGCGCCGACTTCCCGTTCCAGGAGTTTGAGTTGTTGGTCGAAATCTTCCCTGAGCATAAGGTCCCCCCTGTGCCGTTGCAGAATACTCCGGGGATGCGGTGCGGGTCAATTTCGTCGTGTGTGCCAGCTGTATTCCCATCCCTCGCCGGTGTTTGTTAAACTACCCGTCATCTGGGATGATGCTCCGTCGCGGCCGGGTGTCCCATTGACCAGCGACATTACTTAAGCGGCATCCTCGGCCCTGTGGGGGACTGTCCTGGGAAAGTAGCCATTTGTTGGGCGTTTTAGGGTTGAACGCCAAGCGCGCCTGAGTTATCATGGTACGCCTTACGCCCCGGGTTTGCGGGGTTCAGAGAGTGTTTGGCAGTGCTCCAAGTCCACACACGTCGGGTGATAAGTGGCTACTCCGTTAGCTCGATGCGTTAAGAAACTAGTCTGGGGATGGGACCGCCTGCAGGTCAACGCCAGCGTTGTCAATTCACTGGCGGGAGACAGGAGCCACCAGCGTTTCGCCCTGGCCTTCAGGTACTTCAGTTGGAAGAAACTCCTGAACGTGCTGCGCGTTGAAGCCCAGTTGCGGTTTGGACGCCAGAAGGTTTGGGGGATGCCCTTTGAATGGGAAATAGACACCACCAACATTTGCCAGCTACGTTGCCCTCTTTGCCACACCGGTCTGGGAACCATTCACAGGGACCAGGGCGTCATGCACTACGATATGTTCACCAAGACCATTGACCAGATCAAGGACTACTGCGTGTGGCTAACCCTTTACAGTTGGGGCGAGCCCTTCCTGAACAAGCGGATACACGAGTTCGTCGGCTATGCCCACCAGAACAATATCGCGACCATAATCAGCACCAACCTCAACAAACCGTTGACCCCGCAGATGGCGGAAGACATCATCAAGGCCGGCTTGGACGTGATGATCATCTCCATAGACGGCGTCACCCAAGAGGTGTACGAGCAGTACCGTGTCGGGGGGCGGCTCGACCGGGTATTGGACAACCTGAAGCTGTTGGTCCAGAAAAAGCAGGAGTTAGGCTATGCCACGCCGCACCTGGAATGGCAGTTCATTGTGATGCGCCAGAACGAGCATCAGATGGACGAGGCCAGCCGCTTGGCCCGTGAACTGGGAATTAACTCCTTGGTGTTCAAGAAGGTCGACTTTCCCCACGGCATGAACGACCACGGGGAAGCCGAACGCTGGCTGCCCCGGGACCATCCGGAATACCAGCGGGAAGACCCGTTTCTCAAGCCATACCAGGAAGATGGGCAACGTTGCTGGCGGTTGTGGCGCAGCGCAGTGGTCAACTGGGACGGCGGCTTCGCTCCCTGCTGCTACTTGACCGACAAAGCCGAGGATTTCGGCGACGCCTCTACAGACTCCATCAAGGACATCTGGAACAACCCCAAGTACGCTGAGGCTAGGGGCTTGTTCGCAGAGGGGTTTACGCCTAAGCAGTGGCTAGGTTGCCTGTCCTGCAGCGTTTACCAGGGCAGTCGTGCGGCGCGCAAGAGGGGGCCGGTAAATTTGAAGCCGGAGCAGGTGAACGGGGCGCCCCCCGGCCGGGCCCGCCGCAACGGACGGGACAGAGTCCCTCCGGTGGCGCCAGGCGTGCCCGCCCCTCTACTAACCGAGTCTATCGAACGTCCGATGAATGAGTAGAATGCCTCGGTCTACCTTGGCGGAGGAGTGGGGCAACCCATAGATTCGCCGGACTCCCTCCCTCAGCTCCCCGTTCGGCCCGTTAATTCCGCAGCAGTCCAGACCACACGACATAGAGATTTACTAATTCAGTAGTATGCGTAGAAAACAGAAACAGCAGTCCGTGCGGGGCGTTGCGTTAGACCAATGTGAGGGCGCCGCGAGAGCATGAGTGTCTGGCAGCCTGAAGCAATAGTGGCCAGGATGCCCTTGAACGCAACGTGGCGAGCCTGGCTGAGGGCAGCGTCACCCCACGCGTGGCAATTGGCGATAATCGCCGGGGCTTATTTCGCCTACATGTATACCAGAGCGCTGGTGTTCGATGACGTCAAGGCCACCGCCCTTGCCAACGCTGCCAAGATAATTTCCCTGGAAAAATCGCTGGGGTTCTTCTGGGAGCCGAGTTGGCAGGCATGGGCCATCGACGGCGTCAAGGCGCTGGTGGTCTTCTTCAACTGGACGTATATCATCACCTTCTGGCCGATTATCGCGACGGCCGGGGTCATCCTGTACGTCAAGGACAGGCCCCAGGTATATCTATTACCGCAACATAGTCCTTTTGAGTTTCGCCCTGGCCCTTTTGGCCTTCATGCTGTTCCCCCTGGCCCCGCCCCGCATGATGACCGAACACTCCTTTGTTGACACCATCAAAGCATTCGGCCCCGCCTTCTATGCCAGCAGGGAGTTCGCCAACTTCTACAACCCCTACGCCGCCATGCCCAGCCTGCACTTCAGTTGGACCGTCATGTTTGGGGTGCTCTTTCTCGCCACGCCAAACAAGTGGATCAAGGTTTGCGGGATAATCTACCCTACGGCTACCCTGCTGGCCATTACCATAACCGCCAATCATTACATAATGGATGCGATAGCCGGGGCTGCGTTGATGGCCGCTGCCTTCGGAGTGATGGAATTGGGGATCCGCCGCCGGTTGTTCCTGCCGCAGATCGGGGACAGGCTCCGGGCCCGTGCGGCCAGCCGTCGGGGAGGTTCCGTGTGAGCGATTGCAGAAGCAGTTGTATAATGAACGGCTGTCCAGGAGTTGGGGTTGCAGTTGCTTAGCAGCAAGACCGCTAGGCCCAGTGGGCGCCGCCTGCTGAAGGCCGAAGCTCAACGGCTTTCCCTCCTAGCCACCATGCAGTCTGAGCGGGGACTAGCATACTTGCGCTTGCTAGGACGCAGGTTCGCCGCCTCCGCCTCCCAATCTCCCTGGCGAGCCCACCTGCTGGAACTGGTCCTGATGATCGTGGCTTACCTGGTCTACTTGGGCTCCCGCGGCCTGGTGTTTCCCGACTTGGAAGCCAAGGGCATGGAGAATGCCCAGCGCATTGTTTCGGCAGAGATGGGGCTGGGGATATTCTGGGAACCGGCGTGGCAGGCCTGGGCACTGGACCGGACAGAATGGCTGGTGTTGTTCTTCAACGGGGTCTATATCTTCACCTACTGGCCCATAATCGCACTGGTGGGGCTGGTTCTCTACCTGTTTAGCCGGCCCAAATACTACTATTACCGGACCGTGGTGGTCATCAATCTTGCCTTCGCGTTGATTATCTTCGCCATTTTTCCCGTCACGTCGCCCTTTAACTTGGCCGAGCACTTCCAGCATCCGGCAAGCAACACGATTCAGGCCCTTGGACCCGCATTTTACGGAAGCTCGGATATGGCCTATCTATATAACACCCACGCGGCCATGCCCAGCCTCCACTTCAGTTGGACGGTGATTCTGGGGGTGCTTTTCGTCCGAACACTAAGGGGCTGGTTCAAGGCCCTGGGACTGTTGTATCCGGCCATGACTTTCTTGGCCATCACCCTTACTGGAAATCACTTCTTCCTTGACGCGGTCGCCGGGGGAATGCTGGCGGTCGCAGCTTTTGCGGTCATGGAATTGGGGATTCGCCGCTGGCCGGTCTACAAAGCGTGGGTTTTGGAGACGTTCAGGGCCCCGCAGATGGGCGACCGGGCTATGGCCCAGGTAGGACTGTCTAATCGTTGGGCCGGGCTGTCTGCGTCGTTCCGCAGGTACGTTGATCTCCGCAACAAAACGGCCATCGAATTGGGCATTCGCAGGTGGCTGGACAACCAGGAGAGGGCATGGGAGAGGCTGAGGTCACAATGGCGGGGCAACTGGAGTGTGTTCCAGGCAGGCTCATCCAGCCAGTGGGCCAGGTTTTCCGCGTGGTTCCGCCGGTACACCGGGCTTCGTCAGAAAACAGCGTCCCCATGACCCCTTGCCGGGGAGGGCGTCAGCGCGCACCGGCCGGCCCTCAGGTATCTAGCATCCTGTGAGAGCTACCGCCTATACTACTGCTCCAGTCGATGAATGCCTATTTCTTTTGGGTTGACAATTTCCGCAATTGCACAGCTAGTCTGTCACCATCTCTGGGTCATAGATTACTGTGATGCGGCGATCTAAGGACTGAACGATAACCAAGGAGCTAGGGGGTGGATTGGTCGATCGGAACGCATCCAAGTGCGCCAACAAATCCTCTCCCCATGCCTGTGCTCGCTGGTCTTCTGCGCGGCTTTTGCCCCACTTGTAGACCAAGTAGCCAGCACTAGCCACCGTTCCCCCTACCAACATCGCAGGTCCCAATGCTCCTATTCCAATAGCACCGAACGCTCCAGCGATACCGACACGGCCGAGAACACCGCCCAGAAAAGTTCTGCCTATAATTAGTGCTGCGCCTGCGGCAACTGCTGCCCCTGTTCCGCCTGTGATGGCCAATTCTTTGACGGTCTTGCGCAATCGCTCAATGTTGGGGATGCCTTCCTTCGTTTCGTATTGCGCAATTAGTTGCTGCTCTTGTATAGCAAGTGTGACCGGCTTGTTGGGATAACCATGCTCGCTTTGAAACTGGTTAAGGTAATCTTGTAGCTCGCTTTGAAATGTGCGGCCCAGTGTCATGATGATCAACTCCCAATCATTGGGCTAGAATACGGACTCCGAACTTACGCTAAGGCCTCAGTGTAGCACGGTGGGAGCATTCTTTTATCTGGAAAACGCTATTGCCCTACTATTGGGCGTTGGGACGATCACATCGGAAACAATCCATCGGCCGGGGATGCGAACGAGCCTCGGTCTGCAGCTACGGGCGGCGTCTTCCCCACATGGGATGCCTGAACGTGGGATCCGGAAAAGCTTGGGCTTTTGCCGGCGCGGCCGGATGTGGACCTTGTTCAGGTTCCGGCGGCTGGGCAGGTCGAAAACCGGGGCCGAGAACGCGCTGAGGTCTCAAGCTGTTTAGGTGACGGGCCAAGTCTTCCAGGCTGTTCAGGTTATGGACGGGCAAGAAGTCGTCAGCGTAGGGAAGCGCCGCCTGCATCCCCCTGGTCAACGGTTGATAGTCGGCTGACCCCAGCAAGGGATTGAGCCACACCAAACGCCGGCAACTGC
Source organism: Dehalococcoidia bacterium (assembly GCA_963668505.2). Taxonomy (GTDB): domain Bacteria; phylum Chloroflexota; class Dehalococcoidia; order Lucifugimonadales; family UBA3495. Next base: position 136,133 of record CAXXWY010000003.1, read on the forward strand.
GCTGCAGCCGGCCGCTTCTTTGGCCAGCAGTTCCGGTTCGCCCCGGTCCCAGCCGTCGGAGATGATGAGCACGATGGAGCCGGACCCCATGACCCGCCGCAGCCACTGGAAGTTGAAGGTCTTGAGGGCCTGCCCGATGCGCGTTCCGCCCGACCAGTCGGGCACCGCCCTGGCCAACTGGTTTACGGTTTGATCCACGCCCCGGCGCTTCAGAAACCGGGTAATCCGGGTCAGTCTCGTGGCGAACAGAAAGGCTTCCACATGGTCCAGGCTGCCGGAGAGGCTATGGATGAAGTGGAGCAACATGCGGGTGTAACGTTCCATGGATCCGCTGACGTCGCAAATCAATACCAGTTGCCTGACCTTGTCTTTGTGCCGCAGCCGAGCCAACTCCAGGGGTTCGCCGCCGAACTTGAGGGAATGCCGCAACGTCTTTCGCAGGTCCAGGGCATTCCCGTAGCCGGGGACCAGACGCCGGGTGCGCTGCCGACCCAGGTTCCATGACAGCTCTTGCATCATGCGCCGGGCGTCGTGAATCTCGGCGGGCGTGAAGTCCGCAAAGTCCTTCTCCCGCAACACCTCCCTGGAACTATAGGTGCGGGTCAAGTCGACTTGGACACCGGACTGGTCAGGCCCACCGGTCTCGGCATCGTCTGCGTCTCCCGCCCTTGGGGGTCCGGCCTGGGGCTGCCTGAAGCGCCGGTCCTCGCCGAGGGACCGCAAGTCGCGGGTGGACTGACGGGACGCCGGCCTGCGCCAGAAGACCTGGAAGGCTTCGTCGAAGATGGGGATGTCTTGTTTCCGGTGGACCAGCAGGCAGCGAGCCGCCTGGTGGAAGTCCTGCTTGCGGCCCACTGGGGCGTACTCCGTAGCGCGAACGAGGTCCAACACGTTGCCGGACCCCACGTCCAAACCCAGCCGGCGCAGAACCTCGGCGAACAGCATCAGGTTGTGCAGCAGGCTACCAGGAGCCTCTTCGACGTCGTCGGGGGACGGGGCGATAGAAGTCACGACCCGCGCCGCCTGCCTCGGCCGGGGGGCCGGTTTCTCGACCGGTCAAGCATGGCCCGCACCGGCTCGCCTTGCACCAACTCTATGTCGTCCTGGTACTTGAGCACAATCCCAAGGGTGTCGTCGATCACCTGGGTGTCGAGTTCAGCCTGGTTAAGGGCCATAAGGGCCGTCGTCCAGTCCAGGGTCTCGGAAATCCCCGGCACCTTGTACAGCTCCGTCTGGCGGAGCTCCTGGATAAACCCGGTCACCTGCTCGGCCAGGCGGCGGGGCGCGTCCGGGATACGGGTGGTGACTATCTGGAGTTCCTTTTGGAAGTCCGGGTAGCCAATCCAGAAGTAGAGGCAGCGGCGCTTGAGGGCGTCATGAATCTCCGGGTGCGGTTGGAGGTAATGACGACTAAAGGCCGGTGAGCGGCCTGGTAGGTACCTAGTTCCGGGACGGTTATCTGGAAGTCGGCCAACAACTCCAGGGAGAAAGCCCTCGAACTCCTCGTCGGCGCGGTCCAACTCGTCGATGAGCAGCACCGGGGCCCTGGCCCGGTCCCCGTCGATGGCCTGGAGCAACGGGCGCTTAATCAAGAAGCGCTCGGTGAACAGGCTGGCGGCGGCATCCTGGCGTTGGTCGCCGCTTTCGGTCTCCATGAGGCGTATTTCCAGCAGTTGGCGGGCGTAGTTCCACTCGTACACGGCGTGGCTGACGTCAAGCCCCTCGTAGCACTGCAGGCGGATCAACTCGGTGTCCAATCCGGAGGCCAGCGCCCGGGCGATCTCAGTTTTGCCGACGCCGGCTTCTCCTTCCAAGAACAGGGGCCGTTCCAGCTTGAGGGCCAAGAACATGGGGACGGCCAGACTGCGGTCGACGACGTATCCCTGCCGGCGCAGGAGGCTTTGGACATCGTCTATGGAATCGAGCGGGGGGCTGGAGGCGCTCACGGCAGACTCCTGAAGGTCGGGTTGTTGGGGGACGGACGCGGGTGCGGCATGCCAGCGTTCGAAGCCCATTGTATCGTATCGCTTTTCCGGTCCACCAGCGGCCCCGCCTTGTTGTCTGGTCAGGGGGCCGCGCTACCGGGCGGGGGCCAAGTAGAGGCGGAGAAAGCCTTGGACCAACCGGCGGAAGCGGAACCAGTGGTCGCCGAGAGCTTCCAGTTCCTGCGGCGATAGCTGGTCGTAGGTCTTGCCGTACTGGGGGAAGCTCCAGACGGAGCAGGCCCAGAAGCCGGGGCCTTGCGGCGGGGCGGGAGCCCGGTCGGCAATTCGGCCGGTGGCTCCCTGTATTTCCCAAGCGCCGAGGAGCCGCCCATTAACGGCCACGGCCAGGGCTTCGACCCACGAGGCCCGCCGGTCTTCGCCGCGGAAGGAGCGCATCAACTCCAGCAAATGTTCCAGGCGTTGGGCGTCATCGGCGCCTGGCCCGGCGAACCGGTGGGTGCAGCGGCTGTCCCAGCCGGGGCCCAGGGCCGGGACTTGGAGTCCGCCATCGGAGGCAATGGCCAGCATCGAACCGGCCGCGGGACCAGTCCCGGGCCTTGGCTGAGGCGATGGCCAGGTGGGTATCAGCCGTTTCTTCAGGGTCGGCTGTAAGGCCCAATTGGCTGGGGGTTACTGGTTCTAGAGGCAGGCCGTGTCCAGCAACCGGCGCAAGGCGTCTTGCTTGGCGGGGTTGCCGGTCCCCAGCAGGATAGGGGTCTTGGCTGCTGCACTCCTCAGGTTGTCATCCTCGAAAGCCGCAGGCCGAAAAATTTAAATTCCGTTCCATTCCGTCCCATTTCGTTCCATTTCGGCGGGGCTGCCCATGGGGGAAGGTCGGGACTTACAGGCCCGGCGACGGGTCGGGTTTAACTGGTATTTATCATAAGGCGGCGGCGCTGGGGTTGGGAAGGGGCGAACTGTCAGTAGTTTTCCTGAGACCGTCCTTCCAGAAGCCAGGCTGGGCCCTGCCAGCCTGGGGTACGGTAGAGAGGGAATAAATCTGTCTCCTGCGACTGTTGAAGACGCTATTTCAGCCCCGCCGGCATGTTTCTCCGGCCAAGGGCCACTGTCGTTTTGCTCACAAGCCTAATCCTCTCTGATCTGAATAAGGTTGCCGCAGGTGTCGTCAAAGACGGCTATGGTGACGTTGGCCACTTCTGTCGGCTCCATCGTAAAGGCCACGCCCAGTGAGTCCAGTTTCTCATACTCTGCGCGAATGTCCGTAACGCCGAAGGACGCTGCCGGGATGCCTTGGTCAAATATCCCTTTCTGAAATGCTTGTGACACCGGGTTGTCATTTGGTTCAAGCAGAAGCTGGGTCCCATCGGGGTCATCGGGCGAGACGACGGTAAGCCACTTGAATTTCCCCACAGGAACGTCCTGCTTTTTCACAAAGCCCAAGACCTCCGTGTAGAACTTCAGAGCTTCGTCCTAGTCGCTTACGAAAACGCTGGCGTGTGTAATACGCATATATGGCCCCCTCTTCTTCCATTGAGCTTATCTAAGTTCATCATACGCCCAACTGGTTGATGATGTTATGAATTCTCCTGCTGTCCACTACTATATCGGAGGGCGCAAGATTTCGTCGCCCAGCCCCACGCGGCGGCGCATAAACCAGCCCGTTTGACCGTTGTTTCGGTTCCCCCAAACTAACGCACTTCCCTCGGTAGATGGCCGATTCCTGGACCGGCCTGGGTGATGGTAGAATTGGTTGGCGAACCCCCAATGGACGCAGCAGCGCGTTCAGGAGTGCTTTAGCTTGGATGACCAGCAGTTCATAGACCGCATCGGCAGCAAGATAGAACGGCTTACCGGGCGCCGGGTCGATCTGCAAATCGACCACGAGGACGCCAGCAAGCTGGACGTGGATTTGGGCCCGGAGGTCCCCCTGGTGACCCTGGGATCCAACATCTTTCGCTACTCCGGTTTTGCCCGGTTGTGCATCGAGTACGCCACGGCGTCCATCCAGAGGCAGCGGCCCATCGACATGCTGGAGTTCCACCTGCTGCTGGCCCGGAACTAGTCCTGCGCAGGGATGATGTGGAGCAGCCGGACCCGTTAGCCAGCAGCGCCCAACGCCCCTGGTACTATCAAACGTGGTTCCTTATCGGCGCGTTCATATTAGGATGGCCCGTAGTCACGGCTCCCTTCGGGATCTTGTGGCCGGCCTGGGGCATCCTGATGCTGAGGTCTCCCTGGCACAGCCACACCGTGCTAAAAGGACTGGGGTGGGCGCACCTGGTGGTCGGGGGAATATTGTTTGGCATCATCTTTCGCCGGGCCCTGGCGGAAGGCGGGGACGCCATCGGTATTTCCGTGATGATCCTGATACCCGGCCTGTTGGTAACACTGGCTACCCAAGTGATGTGGGCGAGGTACAGGCTGGAAAACAGCCCGGACGGGGATACGCCGCCTGCTCGGCCGGTTGCGCTTCCTGAGGGTTCTCCGCCTCCGGCCCGGCCCTCCCGGCCCCGCCGCCGGTCCCCGCGCCGGTGGAGGAACCGCTCCGGGAGGACGCCCAGGTAGGTTGGGCATTGCGAAACGCGGGCAATCCGCTCGTCCTGAGGGAAATCGAAGGACGAACGGACCGCCCACCCCCAACCCGTCACCCCCGCGAAGGCGGGGGTCTAAAATCCATGCCCCTAAACTCCGTCCTGCCCCCATCCCGCCGCCCGTCCATTCCCCCTTCGATTTCCCTCAGGGCGAACGGACGGGCTCCCTCCTCCAGGACAGACCCTTGGGGAGGCTCAGGACGAGATGCTGTTCCAACCTATGCTAAACTGAAAACGACTTAGGGCCGGTAGGGCGGCGGTCGCTCCCCGGGCCAAGCCCAGGGAGCGTTATTCTGCGGTAAAGAACGCTGATTGTCTGGAGGCGGCGATCGATGGCTGAAGCGGAAGAACCTTTCCGGCGGGGGATGGCCGTGTTTGCCCACGCCGACGACGCCGAGTTTGGATGCTCGGGCACGGCGGCCAAGTGGTGCGCGGCAGGGTGGGACGTGGTCTACGTGGTGTGCACCGACGGCAGCAAGGGCACTTCGGACCCCGAAATGAGCACGGAAAGACTGGTGAAGGTCCGGGAGGAGGAGCAGCGGAACGCTGGGAAGGTGCTGGGGCTACATGCGGTGGAATTCCTGGGATTCGAGGACGCCATGCTGGAGCCGACCCTGGAGTTGCGGCGGGCCATCGCCAGGGAAATCCGGCGGCACAAGCCCGACGTGATTATCTGCCCAAACCCGGTGCGCAAAATCGACCAGGACGGCTGGATTGACCATCCCGACCACCTGGCGGCCGGCGAGGCGACGATGGCCGCGGTGTTTCCTTCGGCGCGGGACCGGCTGACCTTTCCGGAGCTTTTGGAGGAAGGGCTGGAACCCCACAAGGTGCGTGAGTTGTGGCTATGGGCCGGGGAGGACGCCGACCACTACGTCGACGTGACGGACCATATCGACACCAGCGTCAAGGCTTTGCAGCAGCACGCATCCCAGTTGGGAGACTTTGACGTGGACACCCACATGAGGCGTTGGAAGGGAGAGGCGGGAGCCAAGGCGGGGTTCAAGTACGCGGAGACCTACAAGCGGTTCAAGCTGGGCTGAGGTTGTTGAAAGGGCGTCCGTTCATGGTTCGAGAGCCTCACCACGAACGGGCTTTTGGGGCTGCCGGACCACGAATCGACTTTCCGGGCTTCTGACGAGCGGAGGCGCGCAGGCAGGTGAGGCCATGCAAATCGTAAGCCTTGTCAGGGATGGCGGGTAAACGGTGAGGATTACAACCGACAAAGGAACCGACATAGCGACCCTCGAACAGTGGCGAACTTGCATAAGGAGCGGGCACTGGAAGCAGGGGCGCAGCGCCTATTCCCTGGCAGATTTCATTCTCAATCGGAACGGTGCCAAAATATTGGAGTCGCGTATTTCGTCGGTATTGTCTCGGCCAGTTAGGTTGGAGAAGGCGATGCCGGAATACCGAGCAAGGTTCGACCGATATAGGGGAAACCCAAGCAATCTTGACCTCGGCATATGTGGTCTGGTTGGCTCCAAGTCCAGCCTTTTTGTTGGGTTGGAAGCCAAGGTCGATGAATCATTCGGGAGCGGTACAGTATGCGAAAGGTACCAGGCCGCCATTCGTGAACTATCCAAGAATCCGCGGTCACAAGCGTGCGACAGGGTTAAGAATTTGCTATCACTGTACTTTTCGGACTCGTCTGATCCGTGCGATTCTAGGTTCTCCCGGGTCGGTTACCAACTACTGACCGGACCTGCTGGAACGGTTGCCAGGCAGAAGGACGTATCAGTGTTCTACGTTCTGGTGTTCAGAACCAGCGAATACGATGAAGACAAAGGCCGGGCCAACCGGGAAGACTTTGAGAGATTCGTTGAGGCTGCGAGCGGCAAACCATTAAGTGGCGGAGAAGACGGGTTGGACGCCTATGAACTTAAGGTTGGGGCAAGGCAGCTTATCTGCTTATACGACTACTTTCAGATGCCTTGAAGTCACTTAGCCGTTCAGTTTCGGTATCTCCAATCCGGCAATATCTAAGCCAAGTTATTTCAGTCTGCGCAGGAGGAGAACGATGGTTTCCCAGCTACGGATTTACACAATCAACAACGGGAAGATGGACGAATGGCTCAAAGTGTTCGAGGAACAACTGCGGCCGATTCACGCCCAGTACGGGATTCCGGTGGAGCGCACCTGGGTCAACGACGAGCGCACCGAGTTCATCTGGGTCCGCAACTTCGACAGTCTCGAGGACCTGGAGGCAAAAACGAAGGCCTACGTGACTTCACCGGAGCGCAGGGCCTTGGGCGCTGCGCCCGGCAGCCTCATCGCCAAGACCGAGGTGAGGGTAATAGAGCAGGTGCTTACCGGGTAGGCTAAGGCAGTTCCCCTAATATCATGGGCATAACCTGTAGAGTCGGCCCCGAATAATGCCTTTAGTTAGAAACGTCGTCGATACGGAAGGCTTCAACCGCGATCTGGCCCTTCCGTATCAACTAAGGCTTGACGATTTTCGGCTCGCTTTGGCGGACGTCTACGACTTCTTCTTCGACGTAAACGAGCACTTGACATCCAAAGGGCTGCGGCGGCTGGACGACATGCTGCGCCCCGCGATTTTGTCCGGCGTACTGTCGGACATGCTCACGGCTAGCTTGGCCACTCATTCCCGAACTTTGGTTGAGAACCAGTATTTCAACGGACACCCTGACCTTGTGGTACAAGGGGTGTATCCGCAGAACTCCGTTCGGGCAGGTGAGCAGGGGGTCGAGGTGAAGACGACTCGCAAGCGGGGTGGGGCCGTGGACACCCACGGAGCAAGAAACCAGTGGATGTGCGTGTTTGTTTATGAGGTCGACAACAGTACCGAGCCGGCAAACGACCGGCTTCCGTTAACGTTTACCGAGTTGTACCTTGGCGAGGTTACGGTTGACGACTTTCGTAGGAATCCCAGGGGAGAACTTGGGACCAGGACTGCCACGCTGCATGCGGACGGAATCAGGAAGCTCCGCGAAAATTGGGTATACCGTTCGCGTCCACCCCATTAACGGCGTAGGCCGTGAGCTTAGGGATGGCCTCCTGTGCTATCAGGAAGTAATGCCTGTCTTTTTCAATCCCGATACTTTGGTAGCCTACAGCGTTACTAGCAGCCAGCGTGGAGCCGGACCCTGCAAATGGGTCGAGAATCACGCCATCCCCCAAAGGAAGGACAGCCCGCACCAACTGCCGAAGGAATGCCTGCGGTTTCAGGCTGGGGTGGGGCGCCAATTTTCGCTCTGCCGTCCTGGTAGGGACTGACTGGATTACGTCTCCGAAGGGCCTGTCGGAATGAGGGCGGCGGAACCCGCCCGTGCCCCACTTCCTCAAGTTGTCTTGGACCCTTCTTTCGAGGGGTTTGCGGAAGAGCAGCCAAGGCTCCCACATAGATCTGGGCAAGACGCTTACGTCGTTGAACTCCTCATGAGCGCCTTTAGGCCGGTCGCCGCCGCGCATGGTCATGGTCAAACGGATGATTTCGCCGCGGCGTTCAAATCCGGCGCTAGCTAAAGAACTAGATACGATGTGAGACACCAGCGGATTGGAGGCTACCAATACGTTGGCTCCAGGGACCAACACCGGCTTTAGAACGCTCGCCCATACCAAGAAGAAATCCGCGAGGGCGTCAAGTTGTTTGTCGTCCAGCGTGGTGAACCGCGGCAACGGGGAGCGGGTATTTCCATCGAAGGATGGAGGCATCCTCCAGACACCCCCCTTGCCCCGGCGCAGCTTAGTCTGTTGCTCCTCGGAGTACTCGTGAAGGCCGTAGGGAGGGTCGGTAACGACGGCATGGAGTGAGTTCTTAGGCTGGCGCTCAATCCAAGTAAAGCAATTGTCGTGGTGCAACACCGATTGCCCAAATGCAAACGAAGGCTCTAATTGCCGTAGCGCTTCAAAGTGCTTTTGCCTGTGGTTAGACGCTGCGTCTCGAATCCGGTATACGCCTCGACTTTCCCTGACGAAAATTCCTGGAGTGTTCAGCCGGAGGTAGGAACGTATGGAAGAGGCCGGAGTTTCCCCAAGCTCGTCGCGCACCCGGTCTGTTATGGCCCTGACGGTAAGTGGGGCGGATGACTGCTTGAGCGCCTTGACGATGGCGTCGCGGACTTGGCCAGGAGGACTTTTCGGCGGAGTAGGCATGGCCGAAAGTGTAAGACGTCTTGACGTCTATTGTCAATGGGCTGTCGTCAGCAGGCGTGTAGTGTTCCGGGCGACTACTTGCCGGAAACTTAAAAAAGGAGGAGAAATGGGCGAGGCTCCCGTTACAGCTCCTTGCGCATCTCCACGTGGGGGATGTTGGCCTCCAGGAAAGTAGTGCCGCGCTCCAGGTAGCCGTGGGCGGCGTAGAAGTTCTTGACGTACTCCTGGGCGTGGAGGGTCGCGTGGTGTGCTCCTTCGGCCAGGGCCGTCTCTTCTAAGAAAGACAGTATTTGGCCGCCGATGCCGCGGCGCCGCCAGTCCAGATCAACGGCCATGCGTCCGATGCGGGCGTCAACGCCATCGGAGAGCAGTAACCGGCCCGTCCCTACGACTTGACCGCCGATTAGGGCGATGGCGTGGATGGCAACGGCGTCGGCCTCGTCAAGCTCCTCCTCGGGAGGAACTCCCTGTTCGGAGACGAATACCCGGAAGCGGACCTGCATGGCCGAGTCCAACTCCGTCTCGGACTCAACCAGCTTCAGAACCACTCCGTGCATCTTGTCCCGATTTTATGACGCCTTGGCCCGCCGGATTTCCTGGCGGGCCGGGGATTGGCTAGTCAAACACTATGGCCCCGCGGCCGATCTCCCCCTTGTCCATGTCGCCGTAGGCTTCGTTTATCTGGTCCAGGGAGTAGTGGCGGAGCACCAGGCTGTCCAGGTCCAGCTTGCCCGCCAGGTACATTTCCGCCAACACCGGGAAGTCCACCTGGGCGCGGGTCGAGCCGTAATAGGCGCCTCTCAGGGTCTTTTCGTTGCGGACAAGGTCCACCACGTTGATGGGGGCTTCGGCCCCAAAGGGGGCGATGCCGACCACGGTCACCGTGCCCCTCTTGGCGCACATGTCGTAGGCTGCCTTTGTGGTTTCGGCGCCTCCCAGGACCTCGAAGGTGTAGTCGGCCCCCCGCCCGCCGGTGATCTCCTTGACCTGTTCCACCGGGTCCCGGTCCGATGCGTTGACCGAGTGGGTGGCCCCGAACTTCATGGCGAATTCCAATTGGCTCTCGCGAATGTCCACGGCGATAATCTTGGAGGCGTTGACCAGGCGAGCCCCCATTATCACGTTGACGCCCACGCCGCCGCACCCGACCACCGCCACAGTGCTGCCCGGCCGGACGTTGGCGGAGTAGAGTACCGAGCCGACGCCGGTGGGAACGCAGCAGCCGATCATGGCCGCCTTGTCCATGGGAAGGGGCGCGGGGGTGGGCACGCAGCCGGTCTCGGGTATCACGGCGTGTTCGGCGAAGCAGGCTACCTTCCCCAAGTGGTGGATGTCCTGGCCGCCCTTGTGCAGCCTGGTGGTGCCGTCGTACATCTTGGGGCCGGAGGCCAGGTGGGTGTCACAGATATTGGCATGGCCTGCCAGGCACGACTTGCAACGTCCGCATGAGGGGACAAAGGACAGGATGACCTGCTGCCCCGGCTTGACCGTCGTCACTCCGGGACCCACCTTTTCCACAATGCCGGCGCCCTCGTGGCCCAGGACCACGGGCAAGGCGACGGGCGCATCGCCGTGCATGAAGTGATGGTCGCTGCGGCAGATTCCCGCTGCCCCCACCTTCACCAGCACCTCTCCATGCTTGGGGTCATCCAGTTCAACTTCCTCGATGACCAGGGGTTGGCGCACCTCGTAGAGCACTGCGGCCTTGGTCTTCATTGTCGGCTGGCCTCCTAACAGGGAATCGGTGGCTATCATGCCTTGCGGGAGTGGCCGTGTCAATGTTTGGCTAGCGGGGCGGGGTTGCCCCTCGAAACCGCGTTGCGGCGGTTGCTCCGCTAACCCTCTATTTTTTCCAGGGGGGCGAAGCTGAGGAGGAGACGCTTTCGGCCGACGCCATTGCTGAACTCTACGGTAACCTGAACATCCAACTTATCGGGTTCGTAGCCCATGACCACGCCTTCGCCAAACGACGAGTGGCGGACCAGGTCGCCGACGTGGAGCGCAGGCTTGGCCGGCGGCTGTGCGGGCGCCGTTTCCGTCCAGACCACGCGGGGCTTCCTGATGGTTTCCGGTTGGGTTTTTCTTCCCGGGGAAATGATGTCCTGGGGTATGTCTCGCAGGAATCGGGAGGCCAGAGTGGGGCCGCCCCGGCCCATAAACCCGCGCCTGAATGCCCGGAACAGGTACAGACGCTGCTTCGCGCGGGTAATGCCCACGTAGCACAAGCGCCGCTCTTCCTCCAGTTGGTCCGGGCTTTCTATGGAGCGGCTGTGGGGTAGCAGCCCCTCTTCCAAGCCGACGATGAACACTGCCGGGAACTCCAGGCCCTTGGACTGGTGCAGGGTGATCAGCGTCACCGAGTCCTCCGACTCCTCGTAGCCGTCCACGTCCGCCACCAGGGAAAGCCGTTCCAACAGCGTAGCCAGGCCGTCGGGGGGGTCTTCGGCGTTGAACTCCTGGGCAACCTGCCGGAGTTCCATGATGTTCTCCCAACGCTCGTCAGCCAGGTCGTCGTCCTGCCCGTAACCTTCCCGGATCAGGGGCCCCAAGCCGGAGTCTTCCAGGACGGCGTCTATCAGGTCTACGACCTTGAGTTGGCTTGCCTGTTTGATTAACCCGTCCAAGAGGCCGGCCAGGCCGGTGACGGCGTTGACGGCGCGGGAGTTCAGCACCAAGGGGCACTGCTCGCCGGTCAGGCGGGCGGCGGCCACCCTCTGCATGGCGGCAAAGAGGGAGATGTTCTCACCCTGGGACCAAGAAGCCAGGTCCTGCATTGTCTTTGCGCCGATGCCGCGGGGCGGCGCGCCGACCACCCGGGACAGGCTCACGTCGTCCGCGGGGTTATGCAGCACCCTGAGGTAGGACATCAGGTCCCTGACCTCCCGACGCTGGTAGAAGCGGACGCCGCCCACCAGGCGGTACTTCATACCCTGCTGGAGGCAGGCTTCCTCCAGGGCCCGGGACTGGGCGTTGACCCGGTACATCACGGCGCAGTCGCCGGGGCGCATCCTTTCCTCCCGGACCAGCCGGGACACTTCGTTGATGACGTAGGAGGCTTCTTCGGTCTCGTCGTAGGCCTCTTGCACCTCCACCGCCGCACCTTCGGCGTTATTGGTGAAGAGGTCCTTGTGAATCCGCTGGCCGTTGGCCGCAATCAGGCCCTTGGCTGCCTCCAGGATCTTGCCGGTGGAGCGATAGTTTTCTTCAAGGGAGACGACGGCAGCATCGGGATAATCATCCCGGAAGCTAAGGATGTTGCGAATGTCTGCGCTGCGCCAGGAGTAGATGGACTGGTCGGGGTCGCCGACCACGCAGATGTTGCGGTGGAGGCCGGCCAGCAGCCGGGCCAGCCGGTACTGGGCCACGTTGGTGTCCTGGAATTCGTCGACCATCAGGTGCAGGTAGCGGTGCTGGTAATGCTCCAAGACGTCGGGGTACTCCTGGAACAACTGGACTGCCCGCATGAGCAGGTCGTCGAAGTCGGCGGCGTTGTTGCGAGACAGCAACTCCTCGTAATGATGATAGACCCGAGCGGCTTGGTCTTGAGCGTAATTCTCCGCGTGCTGGGCAAATTCAAACGAATCCATTAGTAAGCTTTTGGCGCTGGATATGGTGCCCCGCACAGCGCGAGGCGGAACTTGTCTGTGGTCCACTTCGGCTAGTTCCATGGCCTGCTTAATCAGGACAAGTTGGTCGTCCGCGTCAAATATTGTGTAGTTGGACTCCAACCCCACGCGGCTGCCCTCACGGCGGAGTAGTCGAGCACATACGGAGTGGAATGTGCTAACCATGAACTCATGGCGCCTATCCCATAGGTCTGGAAGGAGGGGCGAGGCTGGATCATCCTGACTGGCCCCAAAGAGTCTATCGCGCATTTCCCTAGCAGCTTTGTTGGTGAAGGTCACGGCGGCGATATGGTAGGGATTCACCTCCTGAACTCGGATCAAATAGGCTACGCGATGGGTAATCACTCGAGTCTTGCCACTACCAGGCCCGGCGATGATCAGCAAAGGGCCAGAAATGGTCTCGACCGCCATTTCTTGGTTGGAGTTCAGGTCCTTTAGGAGTTCGTCCCGGGGAGTCATGAGGCGATTATAGCATCGGGCGGGCGGGGACAGATTTTCCCCTCACATATCATAGCGGCGCCTGAGGGCAGGTGCTATAATCGGACTTCGCTTGATGCCGCTCCACTGCCCTGCCATGGGCTGGAAACTGCCGAGGGCGAGCGCACAGGCGACTTACCGGAGGCAACGATTGCCAGGCATCCGTGCGGGATGCCTGTATTTTTGAAGAGGTGGAAGAACCGTGGTGAAGATTCCCAGGCAGAACCTGAGGGTGCCCGGGCCGACGCCGGTGCCGGACGACATCGTGGAGGCGATGTCCCAGCCGATGATCAACCACCGGGGCCCGGAATTCCGGGAGTTGCTGGCGCGAACGACGGAGCAACTGAAGCAGGTGTTCATGACCCAGGGGGACGTGTACATACTGACCGCATCGGGCACGGGGGCGCTGGAGGCCTCGGTGGTCAACACCCTGTCGCCCGGCGATAAGGTGCTGGCGGCCAGCGCTGGGTCTTTCGGAGACCGCTACACCGAGATCGCCGAGATCTACGGGGCGCAGGTGCAGCGGCTGAAATTCGAGTGGGGGGCGCCCCTGGACCCGGAGGAAATCCGCCGGGCATTGGCGGCCGACCCGGAAATCAATGCGGTGCTGGTCACCCACAACGAGACTTCAACCGGCATCACCCATCCCGTGGAAGCCATCGCCGGCGTGGTCAAGGGGGAGTTCGACAAGCTGCTGCTGGTGGACGCGGTCAGCGGCCTGGGGTGCGTTCCGCTGCCCACGGACGGCTGGCGCTGCGACGTGGTGAGCACCGCTTCACAGAAGGGGTTCATGGTGCCGCCGGGCCTGGCTTTCGTCAGCATGAGCGAGGCCGCCCATGCAGCGCAAGAGTCGGCCACAATGCCTCGCTACTATTTCGACCTGCAGGCGGCCCAGAGCTACCTGGACCGGGGCGAAACGCCCTTCACGCCCAACGTTGCGGCCCTCTACGGCCTGTCCCTGGCGTTGGACACGCTGCTGGCCGAGGGCATGGAAAACGTGTTCGAAAGGCACGTACGCATCGGCCAGATGACCAGGGACGGAGTCAGGGAGTTGGGGCTGGAACTGCTGGCCCAGAACGAGAGGTGGGCGTCCAACGCAGTGACCGCGGTGAAAGTGCCTGAGGGGATAGACGGCGGCAAGCTGGTGTCACTGGCCCGCAGCGAGCACAGCGTGGTGCTGGCGGGCGGACAGGGCAAACTCAGCGGCAAGATCTTCAGAATAGGCCACATGGGCCAAGTGTCCGAAGACGATATACAGGAAGTGCTGGATACCCTGAAGGCTGTCTTGCCCAAGGTCGGGTTCAGCGCTTAGTAAACGCGGCGGGGTTTGACGCTACAGGGTCGCGTCGAGCTGGTTGATGACCAGCCCGGTGGGCAGCTTGGGGTAGAAAAAGGTTGATTTTCGGGGGAGCCGCTGCCGCTGGGTGACCAGCGCCTCGAACTGACCCATTGGGAACGGCCTGAGCAAGAAGGCCATTTGGCTGCCTCCGGAGACGACCGACTCGACGGCCTCTTGTTGGCTGTGAATGTAGCCCAGGTGGGCCAGGGTTGCCTCGCCTAAGACAGGCCGCAGCACCTTCTCCTCGAGTATCCACGCTTCGGAAACCGCCAGCGGTCCCCAGTCGCGCCAGGCCACCTCAGGCCGTAGCGTCAGCAGCGCCGGGGTTTCTCCTTGAGGCCCGACCGTCACCCAGGCGTGGCTGTCCCCAGCGCGGCCGGCCGCCGACTCCGCGTCCAACGGCGTATTCTCCGGGATGGGACTGGACTGGAATATTTCGCCCAGCCGCCGCTGTACTTCGGAGAATTCGTCAGGGGACAAGCCGCCCAGCGTCCGGTGGTACGGCAGCACCAGCAAGCCGGGGTCATCGAAGCCAATCAACGTCATCATTACGAAGTTGCCGGCGTGGCCGTGGGCGATGTCGCCGGCTTCCAGTTGTTCCTGTTGGAAGGTCAGGGCCGCGTGGTAGCGGTGATGTCCGTCGGCCAGGAACACTGGCTTGTCTTGGAAGAAGCGGGTGATGGTCTCTGAAAGGGCCGGGTCGGAGATTTGCCACAGCGATGCCCGCAGGTCCTTGCCGCCGTCGGCGTCCAGGGCCGGGGGCGCGGACATGACCTGCTGGAACACGGGGTCCAGAGTGCCTTCGGCGTCGCGGTATAGGCCCATGATGGGGCTGATGTTGGCGTTGCAGGCTTTCATCAGGGTCACGCGGTCACGCACCGCGGGGGCTTCGGTGTACTCGTGGGGCAGCACCTGCCCGCCGTCGTAGGTCTCCAGGCCGACGCAGGCGGTCAATCCCAGCCGCGTCCACTCCGTGCCTTCATGGTTGAAGAGCTGCCGGGACAGGTAGTAAGAAGGCTCAGGGTCCCGCTTGAGGACGCCTTTGCCAGTCCAATCCCGGAACAGATCGGCAGTGGTCGAATACTGTTCTTGCGCGGGGTTGTCCCAGTCCAGGCTCTCGCCGGCTTCCAGGTGGACTACGTTGTAGGGATTGGACCGACGCAGCGCCGCCTGCGCTTCCGGCGTAATCATGTCGTAGGGAGGGCACAACGCGGTAGCGGGGTCGCCCACCACGTCGAGGTCGTAGCGCCAGCCGCGAAAAGGCCTGACATCAACCATGGGAAACGTTCATTCTCCTGTGGGGATCGGCTTCGGTTTCGCCAAGCGGAGCTTAGCTAATTCTACAGAACTTTTGACACGGGGAATAGTACTTTCGCCTGGGAATGGTGTCAAACAACCGAAAGGGTCGCTGTGGTATACTCGTTGCCTGTTTTCTAAGGGCATTTGTGTCTATTCGTATGCGGGAGAACAAGTACATGGCTGGCGCGATAAAGACGGTGGAGGGCGGGACGCTGACCACCGTTCCGGGGTTCCTGGCCGGAGCGACCTACGCCGGTTTGAAGACCTTTTCCGAGGACAAGCTGGACTTGGGTGTGGTGCTGTCCGAGACCCCTTGCGCCGCCGCGGGGGTGTTCACGACCAGCACCATCAGATCGCCATCGATAGCGGTCGACCAGGAACACCTGGCTCAGGGGCCGGTCCGCGGCCTGGTGGTCAACGCCGGCATCGCCAACGCCTGTGTCGGTGAGCAGGGGTACACGGACGCCAAGAGCATGGCGGAGATGGCCGCCCAGCGGCTGGGCGTCTCAGCGCAGGAGGTACTGGTCTGCAGCACGGGCATCATAGGCGTGGAACTGCCGATGTCGCTTATAGGAGCGGGCTTGGGGAAGGTCGAACTGAACAGGGACGGGGGCCACGCCTTGGCCAGAGCCATAATGACCACCGACACCAGGCCCAAGGAGACAGCGGTCTCGTTCGAGTTGGAAGGAGGCACCGCCCACATAGGCGGTGTATGCAAAGGCTCCGGGATGATTCACCCGGACATGGCGACCATGCTGGCCTTCATCGGCACCGATGCGGCGGTTGAGCAGGAGTACCTGGCCGCTACGCTGAAGGGAGTGGCGGACGCCTCTTTCAACATGATGACGGTGGACGGCGACACAAGCACCAACGACGCGCTGCTGGTGATGGCCAACGGGACGGCGCAGAACAGACCCATTAACGCTGGCTCTCCCGGCGCGGCCGTGTTCAAGGAAGCGCTATTGGAGGTGTGCACATACCTGGCCAGGGAGACGGCGCGGGACGGTGAGGGCGCTTCCAAGCTCATAACCGTGGAGCTTCTGGGCGCGAAGGACACTGAAGACGCCCGCAAGGCGGCCAAGACCATTGCGTCGTCCAACCTGGTCAAGTCGGCGGTGTATGGGGCAGACCCCAACTGGGGGCGGGTGATGATGGCCCTGGGACGGAGCGGCGCCGCCGCAGAAGAGGCAAAGGTCGACCTGTTCATTAACGGGGTGTGCATCATGGAGGCCGGCAAGCCCATCCCGTACCACCGGGACGCGGTGGTGGCCCTGATGAGGTCGCCTGAGGTGACGTTCCGGGTGAACCTAAACCTGGGAGACGGGCAGGCTACCGCCTGGGGCTGCGACCTTACCGAGCAGTACGTAATCATCAACAGCGCTTACACCACCTGATGCAGCAGGCGGACTCCCTCACCAGGCCAGGAAGGACGGCCGCCGAGAGTCCGTCCCTCCGATAGCCCGCGGTCCGATTTTCCTCAGAACCTCCCCGGTATGCACTATGCATCTGATCAATGGAAGAATATGCTTTAAGTTTGATTTTCCCGGGTTGCGGCCACAGCCGGCAGACGTCGTCGGAGTCGTATGAGTCCCGATTTCTCCAGTAGCGGGGAGACTGCGCCCAAGCCGCCGGTCGTGGTGAAGATCGGGGGGAGCACCCTGGGTCTTCACGACACGAGCCTGAAGGACCTGGTAACCCTCCAGCAAGAGGGGACGCAGGTCGTAGTGGTCCACGGCGGCGGCAACGCGATTTCCCAGTGGATGCAGCGCCAGGGCATACAGCCGCGTTTCTCCAAAGGGCTGCGGGTGACCGACGCCGCCAGTCTGGAAATCGTGGTGGCGGTGCTGACCGGGCTGGTAAACAAAGAATTAGTATCGTCGCTGCAGCGACTGGGAGGCCGGGCCATAGGCATAAGCGGCATAGACGGGGGACTGCTGGAGGCGCACATCGCCGATCCTGAATTGGGCTACGTTGGCGAAATCGACCGGGTCAACTGCCAGCCCGTCCAGGAAATATTGGCCGGCGGCTACATTCCCATGATTGCGCCGCTGGCGATGCATTGCGCCGACGGCTCGGAGCATTCCGGCGGCCCCCTTAACGTCAACGCGGACACTGTAGCGGGTGAACTAGCGCGGGCTTTGGGCGCGGAGCGTCTCATATTCCTGACCGATGTGGAAGGAGTCTTGGACGGGTCGAACAGGTTAATCAGCAGGCTGGACCGCAGGCGCGCTCGGATACTGTTCCAGTCAGGCGTAGTCCGGGGCGGCATGATTCCCAAGCTGGGGGCTTGTCTGCGGGCGTTAGAGCGGTCGGCGGCGGCCAACATCGTAGACGGGCGGCGTCCGGGAGCGTTGCTGTCCTGCCTGCGCGGTGAAGACAGCGGCACGATAATAGTGGCGGGCGCTTAGGAGCCTGCGGCCCTTCGCTGCGTGATACGATATAATCATGCATTCTTCTATAAGCAGGGTTTACCAGGCGGGTTAACGGCAAGTCTCTGGGAATCGCCGTAGCGGATCAACAAAGCGGGTATCGAAGCTCAGTGACCCGGGCAATCTAACGCCGAAACCGTGTGAATAATCTGGAGGCCGTTCATAGTGACCAAGAGCAGCGAATGGATAACGGTTGAGAACAAGTACTACGCCCAGACGGTGCGTCGGCAGCCGGTGGTGGTCGTCCGGGGCGAAGGCTCCAGGGTATGGGACGCCGACGGGAAGGAGTACTTGGACTTCGTGGCCGGATGGGCTGTGGACAACCTGGGGCATTGCCATCCGGCGGTGACCCAGGCGGTGGTGGAGCAGGCCAATACGCTGCTGCAAACGTCCAACCAGTTCTACACCGTGCCCCAGCTGAACCTGGCCCAACTGCTAATCGAAAACAGTTGCCTGGACCTGGTTTTCTTCGGCAACAGCGGAGCGGAGGCCAACGAGGGAGCGTTGAAGTTGGCCCGCCGCCACGGGAAGCTGAACCGGGACGGCGCTTACGAGGTCATCACAGCTCTGAACTCCTTCCACGGGCGCACCATGGGCACGGTGGCGGCGACGGGACAACCGCATTACCAGGAGAACTTCACGCCCCTGCTCCCCGGGTTCGTCCACGTCGATTACAACGACGTGGAGGGCATCATCAGCGCGACGACCGACAAGACCGCAGCGGTGATGCTGGAGCCGGTGCAGGGTGAAGGGGGCGTAAACATACCCAGCGACGACTATCTGCAAAGGGTAAGGGACTGGTGCGACCAGCAAGGATTGCTGCTGATCCTGGACGAGGTGCAGACGGGCCTGGGCCGCCTGGGCAGCCTGTTCGGCTACCAGGAGTACGGCGTGGAGCCGGACGTAATAACGCTGGCCAAGGGACTGGGTTACGGTGTGCCCATCGGCGCGTTCCTGTCCAAGGAGTATTGCATGGCCCTGGTCCCCGGCGACCACGGCTCGACTTTCGGCGGCAACGCATTGACCACCGCTGCGGCCTACGCCGGGACCAAGTTCCTCATAGAGAACGGCGTGTGCGACAACGTCAAGGCAATGGAGAAGCACCTGATGGCCCGGCTGGACGAGCTAAAGTCCAGGTACTCGTTCATCAGCGATGTGCGGGGCAAGGGACTGCTGGCCGCGATTGAGTTCGAGAGCGATATTTCGGGCCAGGTGTTGACCAACGCCAACGAGGCGGGAGTCCTGTTCAACGGGGTGAAGCCCAACGCAATTCGCCTGATGCCGCCCCTGACCATAACAGCAGCGGAGATAGACGAAGGGTTGGGCCGCCTCGAGCAGGCCCTGTACAAGCTCTAGCGGCCGGCCGGGTATTAAGGGCAAGGAGCTTCAACACCATAATGGCAAACAATAAGATTGTGCTGGCCTACAGCGGGGGGCTGGACACGTCGGTAGCAGTGCCCTGGCTGAAGGAGAAATACGGCGCGGAAATAGTGTGCCTGACCATCGACCTGGGCATGGTGGACCTGGAGACCATACGGCAGCGCGCCTTGGCTGTGGGAGCGGCCAAGGCCCTGACTGTCGACGCCAAGTCAGAGCTGGTCGAAGGGTACCTGTTTCCAGCGCTGCAGGCCGGAGCGGTGTACGAGGGCCAGTATCCGCTGGCCACCGCTCTGGGCAGGCCCCTGATAGCCAAGCACCTGGTGGAGGCTGCGAGGACCGAGGGAGCGTACGCCATAGCCCACGGCTGCACAGGCAAGGGCAACGACCAGGTGCGGCTGGAGGTCAGCGTCGCCGCCCTGCAGCCGGACCTGCAAATCATTGCCCCAATCCGGGACTGGGGCATGAGCCGGGACGAAGAGATGGACTACGCACGGGAGCGGGACCTGCCGGTTGTCGCCAAAGACAGCCGGTTTTCGGTGGACGAAAACCTGTGGGGCCGCAGCGCCGAGGCCGGCGAACTGGAAGACCCCTGGTTGGAGCCGCCGGAAGAGGCGTACACGTGGACCAATTCAGTCTCGACGGCCCCCCCGAAGAGCCGGCCTACGTGGAAGTCCATTTCGACGAGGGCATACCCACGGCTGCAGACGGAGAGAGCATGTCCGGGCCCGACTTGGTGCGCCACTTGAACGTGCTGGGCCGGCAGCCACGGCGTGGGCCGGGTGGACCACGTTGAGAACCGCCTGGTCGGCATCAAGTCACGGGAGATTTATGAGACGCCCGCGGCGGTGGCGCTCCACGCCCGGCGCACAGGTCGCTGGAGGCGCTGACCTTAAGCAAGGAGCAGGCCAGGACCAAGGACCGCATAGCCCAGGAGTACGCCGACGTGGTCTACAACGGCCTGTGGTTCACCGCCCACCGGCAGGATCTGGACGCCTACGT
The DNA here is from genome assembly GCA_963668505.2 of Dehalococcoidia bacterium. Classification (GTDB taxonomy): domain Bacteria; phylum Chloroflexota; class Dehalococcoidia; order Lucifugimonadales; family UBA3495. Next base: position 156,338 of record CAXXWY010000003.1, read on the forward strand.
GCGCAGCACCCAGCGCCACGTCACCGGCGACGTCCGGGTAAAGCTGCACAAGGGCCTCCTGCACCGTCGCCGGCCGCAGTGCTTCCCGGTCGTTGTACCAGTATCACCTGGCGACGTACGATCGTTCGGACGAGTTCGACCACACCTCGGCCCAGGGATTTATATCCATCTACGGTCTCCCGGTGAAAACCCATAACCAGGTGCACCGGGAGTAAAGATCGGAGGCCGCGCGGACCAATGACTGTTGCAAGCAGGATGAACGGACTGGGCACCGAGTCGGCGTTCGAGGTGCTGGCCAAGGCAAAAGCCTTGGAGGCTCAGGGCAAAGAGATTGTCCACCTGGAAATCGGCGAACCCGACTTCGACACTCCCAGCCACATCGTCGAAGCTGGGGTCGAAGCCCTGCGCCAGGGGTACACCCACTACAGCCCGGCACCGGGTTTGCCGGAGCTGCGTGAGGCCATAGCCAGCAACAGCCGCGAGGTGCGGGGCATAGACACCGGCCCGTCCCCAGGTAGTGGTCACGCCCGGCGCCAAGCCCATCATGTTCTTCACCATCATGGCCCTGGCCGAGCCTGGAGTCGAGGTCATCTATCCCAACCCCGGATTCCCCATCTACGAGTCCATGATCAAGTTTTCCGGGGCAACGCCGGTGCCCATGCCGTTGCTGGAAGACTTGGATTATCACCCGGACCTGGACGAACTGGCCGGGAACATCACCGACCGGACCAGGCTGATAATCCTGAACAGCCCGGAAAACCCTTGCGGCTCGACCCTCAGATTGGAGGAAGTCCAGAGGATAGCGGAGTTGGTGCAGGAACGGGAAGACCTGTACGTGCTGGCCGACGAAATCTACAAAGACATACTTTATGGCGGGGAACACCACAGCATTGCTTCTGAGCCTGGCATGGAGCAACGGACGATCATCCTGGACGGTTTCTCCAAGAGCTACGCCATGACCGGATGGCGGTTGGGATACGGAATCATGCCCGATGAACTGGCCCCTCACATCGTCAAGCTGGCGGTGAACAGCGTTTCCTGCGCTGCATCGTTCAGCCAGCGGGCGGCGATCGCCGCCTTGGAGGGCCCGCGGGAACCGGTGCAGGCCATGGTGGCCGAGTTCGACCAGAGGCGCAGACTAATCACCGACGGCCTGCGGAGCATCCCTGGCATCACATGCCCCGAGCCGGAAGGGGCGTTCTACGTGTTCCCCAGCATCAAAGAGACGGGACTAACCGGCCGGGAGTTCGAAGACCGGGCCATGAACGAGGCAGGGAGTAGCATTGCTGTCCGGCTCCGCCTTTGGCCAGCAGGGTGAAGGATGCGTCCGGCTGTCCTACGCCAACTCCCAGGAGAACATCGAAAAGGCTCTGGAACGGCTGGACGGGTTCGTCCGGAGCGTCGCTTAGTCAACCACACATCCGGCGAATCTTGCGGAAACGCAACTCTGTTGCGCTGCCCAGGCCGTTCCCCGCTGTCGGTGAGCTTCCCCGGTTCCTTGAGACTGGATTTCCTTTGCTCTATACTAGCACGGGCCTTTCGCCCAAGGGCTAATACCTCCAGCTAACCAAACACGGTTGCACCCGGTGCAGCCCGGAGCACCGAAGGAGACACGATGGACCTTGGTTTGAACGAAATCCAACAGATGCTGAAGAACAGCGCCCAGGAGTTCCTGTCCCGGGAGTGCCCCCTGACGTTGGTCAGGGAGATGGAGGAGGATCCCCGAGGCTACACGGATGAGCTATGGCGGCAGATGGTCAACTTGGGATGGGCCAGCCTGGTCTTCCCCGAGCGGTACGGCGGTACCGGGGGGCGATTTCCTGGACTTTGTCCGTCCTGCTGGAAGAAACGGGGCGCTACCTGGCGCCCAGCCCCTTGTTCTCCACCGTGGTGCTGGGCGGGCTTACGGTCTTGGACGCCGGAACGGACGCTCAAAAAGATGACATCCTGCCGCGGGTCTGCTCCGGCGACCTGACGATGACCATGGCCCTCACGGAGCAATCGACGTCCTACGAGTCCTGGGGAGTCGAAACCTCGGCCCGGCGCGAAGGCGACGGCTACGTCATCGACGGCGTCAAGCTGTTCGTGCCCGACGCCCAGGCCGCCGACCTGCTCCTGGTCGTGGCGCGGACTTCCGCCGAGGACGACCCCGGCCGTGGAATAACCGTCTTCCTGGTGCCGTCCAATAGCCCTGGCCTCACCGTCGCCCCCCTCGATTCCATGGGCTCCGACCGCCAGTACCGGGTGACTTTGGAAGGGGTAACCGCGCCCGCAGAAGCGGTGTTGGGAGGAATAGGCGAGGGATGGGCGATGGTGAGCCGGGTGTTGCAGCGGGCCATTGCCGGCCAGTGCTCCGAAATGGTCGGCGGGGCCGGCGCGGTGTTGGATATGACCATTGAATACGTCACCCAAAGGACCCAGTTTGGCCGCCCTATAGGAAGCTTCCAGGCAGTCCAACACTACTGCGCGAATATGGCGACGGACGTCGAAGGTTCCCGTAACGTCGTGCGCAAGGCGGCTTGGCAGGTGGCTGAAGGAGGGCCGGCGGACCTGGAAGTGTCGATGGCCAAGGCTTGGGTGAACGACGCCTACCAGCGCATCTGCAACGCCGCCCACCAGTGTCACGGGGCCATCGGCTTCACCAAGGAGCATGACCTGCAGCTATTCACCCGCAGGGCCAAGGCCATGGAGTTGGCCTACGGAGACGCCCACTACCACAGGGAACTTGTCTTGCAGAACTTGGACAGTGAATAGATTCCGGTAGAGGAATGTGCAGGCCCATTGCCGGTCACCTGGCAGTACTTGCTCCCCCTGAATTTCTTGGGCACGACTCCGGAGGAGGCACCTGAAACGTGACTACCAGGGACTGCATTTTTTGCGACATAGCCCGCGACCCCTCCCACGAGGCGCCCATATACCGGGACGGTCAGGTCTTCGTGGTACGAGACATAAACCCCAAGGCGCCCGTCCACCTGCTGATAGTCCCCAACAGGCACATGGCGTCGCTGGCCTACGTGGGGCCGGGGCAGGCCCCCGTCATGGGCCACATGTTCCTGGTTGCGGAAGAAATGGCCCGCCGCCACGACGTGACCGTCAGCGGCTACCGCCTAGTTCTCAATCAGGGTAAAGACGCCGGCCAGGAAATAGAACATCCGCACATGCACCTGCTGGCCGGCCGGCCGCTGGGGGCCATGGGATAGGCGGAGGCGACCGGGTGGAGGAGTTACGCAACCGGATTGAGCTTCGGGTGAAAGCGCTGCCCAACGGGCTCCAGTCCCATATACACAGAGTCGAAGAGATTGCCAAGGAGTTGGCCTTTTGTCACGGCGTCGAGCAGCAGAGAGCTGCGCTGGGGATGTTGGCCCACGACGTGGCGCGGGCCATGGCCGGCGAGGAGTTGCTGCGCCGGGCGGGCGAAATGGAGTTGCCCATAGGGACGGTGGAACGCAAGGCGCCGGTGCTGCTCCACGGTCCGGTGGGGGCCGAGATACTGGCAAGCGAGGATGGCCTGGACGACTCCGCCTTGCACGGAGCCGTCTATTGGCACTCCACCGGGCACCCCAGCCTGGACGACCTGGGCAAGATCGTGTTTCTAGCCGACAAGCTGGACCCGCAAAAAATCCGCATGTACCCCTATCAGGAGTTACTAAAGCAGTTGGCGGTGGAAGACCTGGACCGGGCGATGTTGGAGTTCTTGACCCGGGAGACCGTATCCCGGGTTTCCCGGGGCCTGTTGGTCCACCCGGCATTCGTTGAGACGCGGAACCACCTGCTGGCCGCCGTCGACTCGTAATAGCCGCCCCCCCAGTCCCAGCTCGACTTGGTTGGCGCACCATCGGGGGCGCTGACTGCCTCGAGTTCTGGTTTCCTGCAGTACCCGCCTGCCCCCGTCTCCAGTCTCAAGTCAGCCTATACCTGTCACACAGGTAGGAGTGTGCTGGGTTTGAGCCGGGCCAATACGGCAAAAAACGCGAATTACTTGCAAAACCGGTGAAAAATGCCATTGACGTATTCAGAACAGGCGTTCTATAATTTGTCGCAAGTTTTAGAACATCTGTTTTGGAGTATTTCTATGACTACTGCGACGTCGGCCAACCCACTGCAAGATGCAACCCCGGAGTTTTATCACTACGAGGATACCGGCTGCGAGGTATCTTCGGCGTGTCTCGATTGTCCCCTGCCCCAGTGCAAGTACGACGACCCGGAATGGTTCCACAAGCACCGGAGGATTGCCCAGGACTGGAAGGTGTGGGAGACGGTGGAGTCGGAAGGACTAACTATGGAGGCGGCGGCAGACCGTTTTTCGATAACGGTGAGGACCGTATTCAGGAAAATACAGCGCTATCGGGAGGCGGCAAAGTACCTGGACCACGCGACGATGCGGGCTTTGGCGACCATATAGCTGGTCGGCGAAGAAAGGCTTGCACCATTTGCAGAGTCACGAGACCCTGCCAAGGAGGGCGCAGGCACCGGGGACAAGTTGCGGCGGTTACCCGCGAGGCAGGCCCAGGCCGCGGCCGGCGATGATGTTGCGCTGAACTTCCGATGTTCCAGCGGCGATCTTGTGGGAGAAACTGGTCATCCAGTTCTCTTGGGGCAGTCCCTTCAGCGGGGCCAACTTTTCGCCCCTGCGCAAAGTCCCGTGCATTCCCAGGATGGTCATGCACGAGTTGGTGACCCGCTGGTAGGTCTCGGAGCCGAAGACTTTGCTCATTGACGCCTCTTTGTTGGGGACCAACCCCTCACCCTGCATATAGGCAACGTTATAGGCCATCAGGCGGGCCACTTCACATTCAACATACCGTTCGGCCAACAGGTTGCGCACCCAGGGGGTCTCTATCAAGGGCTTCCCGTTGCGCTTGGTGTCCTCGGCGTACTTCCTGGTCTGGTCCAGCAACCGGCGGGCTACGGCAGAGTAGTCGACGCCGGACCGCTCGAAGTCCAACAACGTGACGGCCACGTACCAGCCCCGGTTCACCTCCCCCACCACGTTCTTGCGGGGGACCCGCACGTCGTTGAACAACACCTCGTTGAACTCGTGGCCGTTGGCCATGTTGTTGATGGGCCGGACCTCGACACCGGGACTCTTCATGTCCACCAGAATGAAGCTGATTCCACGGTGCTTGGGAGCGTCGGGGTCGGTGCGGGTCAAGAGCATTATCCAGTCGGCCCGGTGGGCGAAGGTGGTCCAAATCTTGGAGCCGTTGATAACGAAGTCGTCGCCGTCTAGAACGGCGCGGGTATTGAGGGAAGCCAAGTCGGACCCGGACTCAGGCTCGGAATACCCCTGGCACCATTGCACCTCGCCTCGGGCTACCGGAGGCAGGTGGGTCTGCTTTTGTTCTTCGGTCCCGTGGATCATCAGGGTAGGCCCCAGCATGCGGACTCCGAAAATATCCCGGCCCGGAGCGCGCCGATAGGCCATCTCTTCGTTGAAAACGGCGGACTTAACCGGCGAAGCGTCCTGGCCGCCATATTCCGACGGCCAGTGCATGGTAAGCCAGCCCTTGTCGGCCAGCATTCTGCGCATTTCCTGGGTGAACTCCCAGTTCTCTTCTTCCGGCCACCGTCCGCCGCCCTCCCAATTGTCGGGCAACTGGGAAGTCAGGAAGCTCCGCAACTCTTGCCGGAAAGACTCGTCCTCGGGGCTCAGCTTAAAGTCCAAAGATATTCTCCTCTATCGTCGTACCGGAACCTAGAGAGTCGGTTGAACATGCGGGCGGCTAGGCCCCCCCGGTCTAGGAATCAACCGCTACGCAGGTCACCGTCCGCTGTACGCCCGCAACCGTGTGTATGTTATTGGTGATGAGGTTGCCGACCGCGGTCATGTCCTCGCCATTAATCACTGCGATGATGTCGTGGGGGCCGGTGACCACGTCTACCGACTCTATGCCTTCCAGACCGTTGAGGGTATCGGCCACGTCACGAGTCTTCCCGATTGCGGTTTCCACCAGCAGGTAAGCCTTCATTGCCATTCTCCCGTAGATTGGTTCCCTACCGGGTGAAACCGGCTTGCAGGGATGTTCGCTTGCGCCCCAGCCTGGCTCCCGGAGCCAAGTGGGGAAACACGCCGCTAATTCTACGTGCGGGGTTTGGCACTGTCAATCAGATTCAGAGCCCGCCGCACGATAGCCAGACGCTGCAGGCCACCGGTCATCCTTGGTTATAATTGCTATCGATGTCACAGTCGATGGAATTGTTGGAACAAGGCGCTGCTGAACTGGGCTTGCGGCTTACGGGCCGCCAACTGGAGCAGTTCCAGGCATACTACCGCGATCTGGCGGACTGGAACCGGCGGGCGAACCTGACCGCCGTCACCGACTACCGGGAGGTGCAGGTGAAGCACTTCCTGGACTCCCTCAGCTTGCTCTCGGTTTGCGGCGAGGGCCCAGCGGCCAGACTCAAGGTGATTGACGTAGGAACGGGAGCGGGCTTTCCGGGCCTGCCCCTGAAGCTGGCCCTTCCCGGCATTGGTATGACGCTGGTGGAGTCGGTGGGCAAGAAAGCGCGGTTCCTGGGACACCTGGTGGAGGCCTTGGGCCTCTCAGGTGTGGACGTGTTGACCGGCCGCGCCGAGGAACTGGCCCACAATGCGGGGCTGCGGGAGAGCTTCGACCTTGCGGTGAGCAGGGGCGTAGCCAAGCTGCCGGTGTTACTGGAGTACACCCTGCCCTTTTGCCGTATTGGAGGCCGAGCGGCGCTCCTCAAGCGCAGCGTCCAGCGGGAGGTTGACGGAGCCGCTGCTGCATTGGATGTCCTTGGGGGCCGGTTGGGCGGTATATGTCCGGTGCAGCTCCGGGGACTGGATGACGGACGGGTTATCGTCATCGTGGACAAGGTCGAGGCCACTCCCGACCGCTACCCACGGCGGCCGGGGATGCCGGTGAAGAGGCCGCTGTAAGGCGGTGGTAGGGGCTCACAGAGCTTGTAAGTTGGGTCCGCTCTTGGGGGCGAGCGCTAGACTCAATCAACGGCGCCCCCCCCCAGTCGGTTCGAATGGTTCGAGCGCCTCACCACCAACGGGCTATGCGCGGACCCCCTTAGGTCATCGTTCTTGGGCGCAGCAGTTTGTGATATGCTACCGGCAATCCCAGCCTTAAACGAGAGTCTAGAGGGTCACCGTATGTCCGTAATGGTTACCGGCGGCGCCGGCTTTATCGGCGTCAAGATAGTCCGCAAGCTGCTGGAGCGGGGCGAAGAGGTGGTCTGCTTCGACATGGCGCCGCCACGGGCCAACCTCGCCCCGTATCTGGATCGCATCCGGTTCTACCGTGGAGACATCACCCAGGTCCCGCATCTGTTGGAGGCGGTCAACCTCCATGGGGTCACCAAGGTCATCCACATGGCCGCGCTGTTGCCCCCGGACACCGAGGACCGCCCCCATTTCGGGATGCACGTCAACATCCAGGGCACAAACAACGTTTTCGAAGTGGCCCGCTGGGCCGGGCTGGAACGGGTGGTCTACGCCAGTTCTATAGCCGTCTACGGCGTACAGGAGACGTTCGGGCAGCGGCCGGTGAACGAAGACGACTTTATCAGCCCGGTGAACGTCTACGGCATGACCAAGGCGGTCAACGACTTCAGCGCCGGAAAGTACACCGACCGCTACGGCCTGGACCTCAGGGGCGTGCGCATCTGCACTGTGTTCGGGCACGGCCGGGTCACCGGGATGACCGGCATGATCGGCGGGTTGCTGATGTCCTTGCCCGCGGTGGGCAAGCCGGTGGACTTGCCCTTCGACCAGAACGAGCCCTGCTCCATGATTCACGCCGAGGATGCGGCGGAGATATTCGTGAGGGTTGCCCTGAGCAGCCAATTGAACCACCGGGTCTACATCAGCGGCGGCCACCTAGCCACCATTCGCGACATGGCCGACCTGGTCCTGGGATATGTCCCCGGCGCCCGGATAACCATGGGGGACCAGGTCGTGCCCCACATATACCTGGTGGACAACAGCCGCATGCTGGCCGACATAGGCTACGAACTGGCGCCCTTGTCGGTGCGGCTCTTGGAGCACGTCAACGACGCCAGGGAAGAGGCAGGGCTACGGCCCATCAGCGGATAGCCTTCTGACGACTTCTTGGAATCTGGCCGTGCGGTGATGCGGCGGCGGACTACGCTCCGGGGCGTGTCGTCCGGCCTTCGGGATGACGGTAACGAGGGAATAACATGAGCATAGCCATCGGTTACATGCCGGGAGCGTTCGGGGAAGGCGGGGAAAACCCGGACTACCTGAAACAACTGGTGGAGGTCGGCGACAAGTACGGTTACGACTCCATTTGGTTGAGCGACCGCATAGTCAGCGACCGCTTCAGCCTGGAGCCCATGATTGCGCTTTCCATGGCGGCGGTCTACTCGGAACGCATGAAGTTCGGAACCAGCGTCCTGGCCATGCCCCTGCGCAACCCGGTGGTGCTGGCCAAGCAAATCGCTACCCTGGACTTTCTGTCCAAGGGAAGAATGCTGCCCGCGGTGGGTCTGGGGCAGGAAGAACCGGAAGAATACGAGGCCTGCGGCGTTTCCAAGGAGCGCAGGGGGCCTCGGACGGAGGAGGCGGTCAGGCTGATGCGCCGGCTGTGGGAGGAGGACGACGTTACCCACGAGGGCGAGTTCTTCAGTTGTCATAACGTGGCGGTGACTCCCAAGCCCTGTTTCCAGCCGTCGCCGCCGGTATGGATCGGCGGCCGCAGCGACGCCGCAGCCCGGCGGGTGGGCCGCGTCGGCGATGGCTGGCTGGTGTCAGGGGCAACACCCCGGGAGGTAAGCGAAGGCGCGGAGATTATCTTCGACACCGCGGCGGAGTACGGCCGGGCCATTGAGGAAGACCACATCGGCGCGCTGGTGGGGTACTATATCTCTCCCAACGCCCGGGAGACCGAGGCCGCGGTCTATCGTTACGTTACCCGCCATCGTCCCGACGCTCATTTTACCGAGTACACTGCGCTAGGCCCGGCGGAGCAGGTGGCTGAGACTATCCGGGGCTACATTGACGCTGGGGCTTCCAAGATTGTGGTGCGTCCCCTGTGCCAGGGTGAACAGACCATGGAGCAACTGGACATCATGGGGAGCGAGATACTACCTCTGTTCCACAAGTAGCAACTCTTTATCGGAGTGTATAACTAAGGGCCTGCGCTTATGCGCAGGCCCTTATAGTTTCGGGGTTAGAATAGCTCTCTGGCGGGACGCATTCTAGTAGCGAAACTGCCTGGCGCCACCCCTGGGGCTTTGCTGCCGGTAGCAGTCGTTGCAGTACACGGGCCGGTCGCCCCGGGGTAGGAACGGCACCTCGGCGTCCCTGCCGCACTCGGCGCAGACTACGGGGTGCATTTCCCGCCGGCCGCCGCCGAAGCCGCCGCCGCCAAATCCGCCGTCGTACCCGCGGTTGGCCCGGCGGGCCTGACGACAACTGGGGCACCGCTTGGGTTCGTTGGTATAGCCCTTGTCCGCATGGTACTGCTGGTCGTCAGCAGAGAATATGAAACTCTGGCTGCACTCCACACAGGTTAGGGTACGGTCTTGAAATGCCACTGGTGATCTCCTTAGGATTGAATGTTTGGCTATAACTGATCACCAGGGGATTTACCTTCTCTTAGGTCAAGCCGCAGGGCCAGTTATTTTGGCTGTCCTCCAATCTAACACATTTGGGCAGATTTGGGAAGGGGAGGGATGCCGGAATTGCAGGCCAAATCCAAGCTGTGCCGCCGCTGCCGATGGGCTATCGATTATACTGTCCGTTGCCGGCTCACTGGCGGTGGGGACGGAGTGGCCCGTAACCAAGCCCCCTGCTGCCGGGCGACGGCCCGTATTTTTGCAAGTGGAGGCAGACAGCATGGACTTTGGACTGCAAGGCAAGCGAGCCCTCGTGGTTGGAGGCAGCAAAGGAATCGGCAAGGCGATAGCATGGGAGTTTTCGCGGGAGGGGGCCGACGTGGCCATATCCGCCCGCACCGCAGCCGATCTGGAGGAGACGGCCCGTGAGATTTCGCAGGAGACGGGGCGGACGGTGCTGCCCTTGCCAATGGACGCGACCAGCACGGAGCAGGTGAACCAGGTGGTCGCCGAGGCGGCGGAGAAACTGGGGGGCCTGCACGTCCTGGTCAACAGCGGTTCGTATCCCGGCGGCTTGCCCGGGGCCATGGGCCCCGTCGAGACGGTCAACGAAGAAGACCTGCTGCACGACTTTAACGTGAAGTACGTGGGTTCGCTGCGCTGCGCCCGAGCCGCGATCCCCTTCCTCAAGGAGCAGGGCTGGGGCCGCATCATCAACATCAGCGGCGGCAACGCCCGGCGGGCCGGCAACCTCAGCGGCGGGGCGCGCAACGTGGCCCTTGTGCACATGACCAAGACCCTCTCCTTGCAGCTGGGCAGGTACGGCATCACCGTCAACTGCATCCACCCAGGTATGACCCGCACCGAGCGCACGCCCGACGTGCTGGCCGACCTTGCCGACAAGGAAGGAATCACGCCGGAGGCACTGGAAGAGGGGATGTTTGCTCCCGGCTCTCAACGGGGCAACTCAATCGGCCGCATGGTGGACGCCTCCGAAATCGCATACCTGGCGGCCTTCCTGGCCTCGGACAAAGCCTGGGCGGTAACCGGAGAGGTGATCATGGCGGGCGGCGGCTTCGGCGACTCGGTGTATTACTAATGCCGTCGGAGGGCTGCCTCAGGCTACACGGGTCAGGCGGCAAATCTGCTTGACGGTACCGGGCGGCGTTGCTACCATAGCCGAGATTAGCGGAGCCGCCGCGCGCGGGAATTGCGGCTCGCCGTCCCCCACGGAAGGAGAAGACCATGTTCATCGGTCACGTCACCGAGCGCCCCTACCAGGACCCGGAGTCAGGATATTTCGGCGCTACCGGACTCCCCATCAAGGACCTGACGCTGAGCAACGAGATATACAACTCGAAGCTGGCCGCCGATCTCTACAACAGGTACATCGACGAGTACCTGTATGCCGAGGAAGTGGGCTTCGACGCGATCAACATCAACGAGCATCACAGCACCCCCTTCTGCATGGGCGGCGTGATGAACCTGGAAGCGGCCATATACGCCCGGCAGTCCAAGAAGGCCAAGATCGTGCTGCTGGGCAACATCCTGCCCATCTGGGAAGACCCACTGTGGCTGGTGGAGCAACTGTCGATCATAGACATGATTTCCCGGGGCCGTCTGGTGTCGGGCTTCGTGCGCGGCGGTGGGAGGGAGAGCATCTCCCACAACGCGCCGCCGGCCAACAACTGGGAGCGGTTCGAGGAAGCCCACGACTTTATCATCAAGGCCTGGACGACTCCGGGCCCCTTCCGCTGGGAGGGCAAGCACTACCAGTACCGGTACGTGAACCCCTGGGCCCTGCCTTACCAGAAGCCTCACCCGCCCATCTGGATTCCGGGAATCGCCAGCGTCAGGACCGTGCAATGGGCCGCGGAGCATCGCTACCCCTACGTAATGCTGGCCACCGAACTGGAACCCACCAGGGAGTCGTTCCAGCTCTACCGGGACACCGCCGCAGAGTTGGGGTACGAAGCCGGGACCCAGAACACGGCCTATGTGTTCAAGGTGCACGTGGACGAGACGGAGGAGTTGGCCGACGAGGTGGGCAGGAAGTTCGTTCAGGGCCCCAGCAATCCCTTCCTGGCCGGAAACGAGGGGGCGAACAACTACGCTACTACGATGCTGCCCGGGCTGCGTTCCCGGAGCGCGCTGCTCCCGACCCGCAACGTACAGACGATAGCCAGGGGTGGGGGATCCGGCCAGCGCCCCTACGAAGAGCAGATTGAAAAGTACAGCATCATCTCGGGCACCCCCAAGACGGTGATACCCAGGATTCGTCATGTGCTGGAGTACCTGCGGCCCGGCAGCATCTTCCTGTGGGACGGCGACGGCTCCATGACCCACGAGGACACCATGCGGAGCTTGCGGCTGAAGGGCGAGGAGGTGCTCCCGGCCATTCACGAGATGGCCAAAGAGTTGGAGCTTTACAGCCCCTTCGAGGTGGACCCGGCTACCGGGAAGAAGGTAGAGCCCGAGCCCGCCCAGGAAAACGCCTAGGACCTCGTTTGCCTTCCGACCCAACGCGCTGGTGAAAATAGTGTGCGGCCGCCGGCCGTGCGAGTCTGCTGCGGATGATTTTCCAGCTCGAGGTGGAAAAACGGGATTCCCTGGCAGCGTAGTGCAGGAAGCCTGGATCAGGGCGGGAAGCAGGTGCGAATGCGAGGCGGCGGGGTGTTCCCACAGCGGCGGAAGGTGCAATGCCATGCTGGGCTTCCCCAGCAGGGGCAAGCCGGGCCGGTGGGGATGGGACGTTCGCCCGGTGCGGGACGATGGCCCCGAGACCTCAGAGAATTGCCGGATAGTCTGCTCGAACTGCTAGGTCGCCCACGCTATTCCCCTCGACAAGCGCAGGACGAACGTGGGGTCCCCGTCGCAGCGTTTCTTTCAATTTGCCAGGGACGAACTGAGGGGGCTCCCCGCAGGACCGTCTCCGCGCCATATGGGATTGACCGCAGGCCAGGGAATCGCTACCATAGCAGAGCTTTATAGATGCTGTCGCGGGCAGGGTTGCGTCATGTAGCACCTAGCCCTCAAGGAGAAGGCCATGTTCGTCGGTCACGTCACAGAGCGCCCGTACCAGGACCCGGCGTCGGGTTATTTCGGCGCTACCGGACTCCCCATCAAGGACCTGACGGTGAGCAACGACATATACGACTCCAAGCTGGGGGCCGATCTCTACAACCGCTACATCGACGAGTACCTGTACGCCGAGGAAGTGGGCTTCGACGCGATCAACATCAACGAGCACCACAGCACACCCTTCTGCATGGGGAGCGTGATGAACCTGGAGGCGGCGATATATGCCCGCCAGTCCAAGAAGGCCAAGATCGTCCTGCTGGGCAACATCCTGCCCATCTGGGAAGACCCCCTGTGGCTGGTGGAGCAACTGTCGATAATCGACATGATTTCCCGGGGCCGTCTGGTGTCGGGCTTTGTGCGGGGAACCGGTCGGGAGAGCATCGCCCACAACGCGCCGCCGGCTCACAACTGGGAGCGGTTCCAGGAAGCCCACGACTTCATCATCAAGGCGTGGACCACGCCGGGTCCCTTCCGCTGGGAGGGGAAGCACTACCAGTACCGGTACGTGAACCCCTGGGCCCTGCCCTACCAGAAGCCCCACCCGCCGGTCTGGATTCCCGGCATCGCCAGCCCCAGGACGGTGAAATGGGCGGCGGAGCACCGCTACCCCTATGTCATGCTGGCCACAGCGTTGGAACCGACCAAGCAGTGCTTCCAAATGTACAAGGACACCGCCGCAGAGCTAGGGTACGAGGCCGGGACCCAGAACACGGCTTACGTGTTCAAGGTGCACGTGGACGAGACCGATGAACTGGCTGACGAGGTGGGCCGGAAGTACGTGCAGGGCCCCAGCAATCCCTTCCTGGCCGGCAACGAGGGCACCAACAACAATGCCATAATGAGTCTCCCCGGCCACACCCAACGCAGGGGGTTGCTCCCCACTCGTTCGGCATTGGTCGCGGGCCGGGCTGGCGAGGGCGTCGCCTACGAAGACCAGACCACCAACTACAGCATCATCTCGGGCACGCCCAAGACGGTGATCCCCAAGATTCGGCACGTGTTGGAATACCTGCGGCCCGGCAGCATCTTCCTCTGGGACGGCGACGGCTCCATGACCCACGAGGACACCATGCGCAGCCTCCGGCTGAAGGGCGAGGAGGTCATCCCGGCCATACACGAGATGGCCAAAGAGTTGGAGCTGTACAGCCCCTTCGAGGTCGACCCGGCCACCAACAAGCCGGTAGAAGCCGAGGTGACGCAAGAAGCCTAGCTTTCTGCCAAGAACCCAAGCGCGCCGGCGCGGCGCTGAACAAGGCAAAAGAAACGGGCGGCCTAGCTTAGTCGGGCCGCCCGTTGTCTATCTCGGGAATTTCTGACGGGCCTAGAACCCTGTCGCGAGCGGACGCTCTTAGGCGTCGGAGTTGTACAGCGGGTTCCGGACTACCCGCCCCGGCAGCGCTCCGGAATGCTTGCCGTCTTCCAGCAGCACCTGTCCGTTGACGATGGTAGTCTTTATCCCTTCGGCCATTTCCCCGATGCGCCAGCCGCCGGCGGGGAAATCGTCGAACCGCTCCTCCGGCAGCGTCTGGACTGTTTCAGGGTCGAAGATGGTCACGTCGGCGGCCATGCCCGGCCGCAGCAGCCCCCGGTCGTAAATGCCGAAGGCCGAGGCCGACTCGAAGGTCAGCCGCCGCACTGCGTGTTCTAGCGACATGATTCCCTGCTCCCTGACCCAGTAACCCAGCAGGCGGGTGCTGTACCCGTACCCGCCGTGCATCTGGACGTGCGCTCCGCCGTCGGAAAGCCCCAAGATGGCGCTGGGGAAGTTGAGGATCTCCCGCAGGGCTTCCAGGTCCTCGTCGCTCTCCGGGATCTTGTAGGGTGTGGTCAACGGGTAGGCCCTTATGCCCGCATTGGAGCTCTCTTCGACCATCCCCTTGAGCTTCTTCCAGCCGCCGGGGTTCTTGGCGTTCAGGTTCAGGTTGTTGTACAGCACCTGCCGGCCCGTGGCTTCGGCAAGCCGGCTCATCAGCCGGTTCTCCAGCTCCGCGGCCCTGCCGCCGCCGCCCTGGATGATGCCCGTGCCCAGCTCCCTCAACACGTCGCCCAGGGCGAAAATCTCGTCTTCCGTTGCCCAGACGGCGGGCACCAGCACGCCCTGGGGGTCGAAGTGGCCCATGTTCTTGGACACCGACAGGCCCAGCGCCCCGGCCTGGATGCCGTCGCTGACCACCCGCTGCATTTCCTGTATCTCGGCCTCGGTGGCCCCTCGTCCCTGGCTCTCGTCTCCCATGACGTAGTACCTGACCGCCGAATGCCCGATGAGAGTCCCGACGTTCACGCCGATGCGCCCGTCCAGGGCGTCCATGTACTGGGCGTTGGTCTCCCAGGAGAAGTCCACAGTGCGCAGCACTTCCATGGGAATCGCCTCCACCCGGGACAGGAACTCGCAGACCCGGTCCTGGGCCCCGGGGCGCACGGGCGCCACGGCCAGCGAGCAGTTGCCGATAACCACCGTGGTGGCCCCGTGGTAGCAGGAGAAAGTGCAGAGGGGGTCCCAGGTGACCTGGGCGTCGTAATGGCAATGGTTGTCCACGAAGCCGGGGGAGACCGCCAGGCCGTCGGCGTCGATGACCCTGTCTGCCGGCCCGCTCAGCTTGCCCAACTCGACGATGAGTCCGTTTCTGATTCCCAGGTCGCCGCGGAATGCGGGCATGCCGGAACCGTCGATCAGGCGGCCGTTCTTTACCAGCAGGTCGTAAGCCATCGGTGTTCCTCCCTCTTCGCCTCTATATGGCGAATGTGAACCGGGTCAGGCGATGAGCCCGTCTTCTGGCCCCGATTGTACCCTGTATCGGTTGGTCTTGCATCCGGGCGGCGCCTGGAGACTAACCGACGAGCAGTAGGAGTCCGCTGCCAAGAACGGCCTGGGTCCTAACGCGTTGCGGGAGGGTCCACCCGCACGGTGATGATGTTGGTGTCGTGGTACTGCTGGTGCTGGACCGAGGAGGCATAACTCCGCAATAGCTGCAGGGAAAGCTCCTCTTCGGCCGGGGCTTCCTCACCGTACTGCTGGAGCTGTCTGACCCGGTCTTCGACGTTTCCCTCGTCTCCACCGCCGATGAACTCCAGGATGGCCACAGGGCCTTCGCTGGAGGCCACGACCACCAGTTGCTTGTCGTCGCCCGTTTCCTTTTCCGAGTCCTCTTCGGCATCCGCGTCCAGGTTCAGGTCAAGTTCTAGGTCCAGCGGGGCCATGGTCAACAGGGTCTCCTCCGCCACCGCGCTAAGCTTGTCCCTCATCTCCACGCTCCAGCCCCTGCGCCGGGCGAACCTGGCGACGAAGTCGTTGAGTTCCGGCAGAGAGTCGACGTGGAGAGGGGAGGTGAACCTCATGCGCCGGGGGTTGGTGAATTCCAGGTAGAGGATCATCGCTATGGCCGCGAACCCGCCGGTGGTGACGCCGCTGGCGAAGAGCGCCTCCACGGCAGGATTGAGGTCGGGCAGCTCGAACAGACCGAACTGGAAAGCGGCCCCGATCCAGAAGCAGACCCCTGCTACGATGACCTTCTGGCTGTTCTCTTCGGTCTGAATCACTGTCCGGGCCCCGTCCACGAACAGGGTGCCGGTGACCAAGGTCAGGTAGCCGGTCATTACCGGCCCCGGAATGGAGCTGAGCACCGCGGACGCCTTGGGCACGAACGCCAGCACAATCAGGATGGCGCCGATGAAATAGCCTACCCTGCGAGAGGCGACCCCGGTTGTCTGGATAAATGCTGCGGTGCCGGCGTTGATGATGTTGGGCACCGTGCCTGCAAGTCCGGCCATCAGGTTGGTCACCCCGCCGCCGGACAGGGCTCCTTGCACCTGCCTGAAGTCCACCGCCCTGGCATTGCGCCAGGAAACCCGCTGCGCGGCAATGGACGCTCCGTTGGCCTGGATCGAAATGATTACGCCCAGGAACAGAAATCCCGGAAGCAACGTCCAGAAGTGCACTCCAAAGTCCAGGGCCAGCCCCGGCGCCTCGCTGGGGAGCCCCACCCAGGAAGCGTTCAATATCCTGTCGGTGTCATAGATGCCGAACCCGGCGGCGGCTATGCAGCCCCCGACTATGGCGATCAGGGGCGCCCACAGGCGCAGCAGCTCTGAGCCGCGCAGGGCAAGGGCGGCAACGATTATCAGGGTGACCAGCGCGGTCAAGGGAGCGGCCGTAGGCTCGACCTGCGACGACTTGTCCAACAGGTCGAAGACCACCGAGGCCAGGGTAATCGACAGAATCATCATCACCGTGCCCCCAACCGTGGGCGTGACGATTCTCCTGAGGATGAACAACCACTTGGAGATAACTACCTGGACTACGGCAGACACCAGCACCAAAGTCGTCAGCGTCGCCGGCCCGCCGTCGACGACTGCGGTGATGCAGAACGGTATGGCAAAGGCGGCGGTGAACATGGGGAGGACCGTACCGGCGCCCACCGGCCCCAAACGCCGCACCTGCAGCAGCGTGGCCAGGCCGCACACCAGCAGGGAAGCGAAGACCATCCACGTCAGGTACTCTTCGCCCCTGCCGGACTCCTGGGCCACCACCACCGGCGTTACCAGCAGCGCGGCCGAGGCTATAAGGCTGAACTGCAGCCCGTAGCCCAGCGAGGCCTGGGGAGACGGGTTCTCTTGCGGTTCGTAGCGCGGGTTTTGCGCTGTCGCGTTAGATGCCAAAGCTAAATGTTGTTCATGACCGGGGGCATTTAGGGCAAGCTGTGAGGTATTCTACATCATCCGGGCAACCGGTCCCGGCTGAGAGCGCCTGCGGCGTGTGCCAAGTCTTGGGGACCCCATAATCGGCGGTCTGCTCGTCGGGAATTGCATTGCTCCCCCATGTAGAATACGGAGTGAATAGTTGCCCTTGTTTCGTCGGCCCAATCCGGTTCATTCAGATGCAGGTAGTCCATTACCCAACAGCCCGGAGGTCGTAATGCCTGACATGCTCGCCGCTATGTGGAACGGCGTCGACACTGTTGACATTAAGAGCGTCCCGCGTGTCGAACCAGGGCCTGAGGACGCGCTGGTGAGAGTAAGGGCCGAGGGGATCTGCGGCTCCGACCTCAACTACTATCGCCGGTTGAACGAGCCCGAGACCGTCCCGGGAGGGCACGAGACCGCCGGGGAGATAGTCGAAGTCGGGGCCCGCGTCGACCCGTCGTTGATCGGCCAGAGGGTCGCCGTCGAGGTCATCGGGCACGGGAATGCCTGCCTGGCCTGTTGGTATTGCCGGCAGGGCCAATACACCCACTGCATCGAGAAACGGGAGTGGGGCGGCGGCGGGTTTGCCGAGTACGTCACCCGGCGGGCCGCGGGTTGCTATCCCCTGGCCGATTCCATGACCTGGGAGGAGGGCGCCCTGGTCGAGCCCCTCGCCGTGTCCATCCGCGGGCTGCACCGCGGAGGGCTCACGGCGGGAGACACGGTGGTGGTGCTGGGCGCCGGCAACATCGGCCTCACCGCCATAGCGGGCGCCAGGGCTTTGGGGGCGGGAAAGATCATCGCTACCGCCAAGCACCCGCACCAGGTTGAGCTTGCCAGGAAGTTGGGAGCCGACGTGGTAATGCACCCCGCTGACGAGGCCGTCAAAGAAGCCGTCGACGACCTCACCGGCGGCCGCGGCGCCGACATCACCGTTGAGACCGTTGGCGGATTCGACAACAACTCTACCCTGGTGCAGGCCGTTGATCTCACCCGCGTCATGGGGCGCATCGTCGTGCTGGGGGTCTTCTACGGGGAGAGTCCCACCGACTGGACCAAGCCGTTGGTGAAAGAGCAGTCGGTCATATTCTCCCTGTGCTACGGCATCGCCGGCGGCCGGCACGAGTTCCAGGACAGCCATAGACCTTATGGCGTCAGGCGCCGTGGACTTGAAGCCCATGGTAACCCACACCTATCCCCTGACCGATATGCCACAGGCGCTGGCCACCGCCTACGACAAGTCGAGTGGGTCGATTAAGGTACAACTGCGGACGTAACCGGGAGCGAACGCCCCAGCGTTGGTTAGCCCCCTACTCATTTGTCGCCGCAAGTCTGGCTTCTGGACAAGTCTGGAACGACGCCATTGATACGGGAATATTCGATTGACAGAGGTAAATCCATCTCTCTAATATGTCATTGGACAGGGGTGCCCCCATCTCTCTAATATGTCATTGACAGGGGTGCCCCCATCTCTCTAATATGTCATTGACGGGGGTACCGCTCATCTTTGTGGCGGGCTCACCCTGGGTATTGCCAATTGATTTAAGAGTTGGCTGATTGCTTCTCAGGCAATTACTCGTATAGGAGGGGACTCAATGGCTGGGAAGGAAGAAATGGCCCTTATGGCCCACCTGATGCGCCCGGGCGGGATTCGGCGCGGCCAGGGAAGAGTTGGAAGAGCGGGTGGCCAAGGGGTACGAGGGCGACGGTGGAGGAGCTCTTGAACCCGCCGCCCGAAGACCCGGCCGGCAAGGCAAGCGTGGAGGCGCTGCTTTACCGATACCACCCCGGCACTTTCCTGCCCGGCGGCGTGCCCACAATGGGACAGGCCCGGTATACATATAGCTTGCGCAACAGCCGGACACCGTTGGTGGACAAGATGGGGCTGTTCTGGCACCAGGTTTTTGCCACTGGCAACGCGAAAGTGGACAACTGCAACCTGGTGTTGGACCAAATCGACATGTTCCGAAAATACGGCATGGGCAACTATCGCGAGTTGCTGGTGCAGTTGGCCAAGAATCCGGCCATGATTTTCTGGCTGGACAACAATGAGAAATCACCGGGACGCCGGGTGAACGAGAACTGGGGCCGGGAGCTGCTGGAACTGTTCTCGATGGGGGTCAACAACTACACCGAGACCGACGTGCGGGAGGCCTCCCGGGCGTTCACGGGGTGGACCGTACCCCCCAAGATGCCCCGCTTGCCCTATGGCCGGTTTCCCTTGGGGCTTCGACTACCGGGAGGAGGACCACGACGACACGGAGAAAACCTTCCTGGGGCATACCGGCAACTTCAACGGCGAGGACATCATCGACATAGTGGTCAAGCAGCCGGCGACTTCCAGGTTCATCTGCCGCCACCTGTACAACTTCTTTGTGGCGGATGAAGTCCAGGTGCCTGCCTGGACCCATCGAGCCGGCCAGGGACGAGGAAGCCCTGGCGGAAATGGTTGAAGGCGTTCGAAGAGTCGGGATATGAGTTGGTCCCCGTACTGCGGACCATGTTCAACTCCCAGTTCTTCAAGGACGCCCGGTTTCTCCAAGATCAAGAGCCCGGTAGAAGTGATAACTGGTACTCTCCGGCTGGTGGGGCGACTGGGAACATCCCATTCCCGGGATCAGGATGCTGGGGGAGCAACCCCGACTACATGGGCCAGGCTGTTTTAGACCCGCCCAGCGTCGAGGGGTGGTACACCGGCAAGGAATGGATCAATAGCGGGTCTCTGCTGGCACGGGTCAACTTTGTCGCCGACCATCTGGCCGATACCAGCCTGCCGGGGGTGAAGAGCATCATCGCCGACATGAAAGCCGCAGGCGTCAGCAACTCCCGATCAGTTGTTGGCGGCGGCCCTGGAACACATGGGCTACCTGGAACTTGCCGACGAGACCAGCGAGCAGTTGTTGGAGTACACGAGGGGCGGCGGCGACCTGGACTGGAGCGACGAAGCCGCCGCCGGGACCCGAATCGGAGAGACGATGGCGATGATCGGCGCACAACCGAGTACCAGTTCGGTTAGATTCCCGAGAATTCAGTTTTGACCGTAAATACGGACCAATGAGGAGGATCAAATATGACCTCTACGAATAAAGACCCAGTGGTCGTAGTGTTGCAGCTCAGCGGCGGCAACGACTATTTCAACACCGTAATCCCGTACAACGACCGTTGTACGTGGACAACCGGCCGGTTGTCAGGTATCCCCTGGAGGAACTTATCCAGGTGGATGACGAGATGGCGTTCATGCCCCACATGGGGCCAATCAAAGAGCTTTACGATCAGGGGAACGTGGCGGTCATCCACGGCATAGGCTACGCGAATTCCGCCCCGGTCCCACTTCCGCTCCATGGACATCTGGCATACCTGCGAGCCGGACAAGGTTGGGACCGAAGGATGGGCCGGCAGGGTAACCCGGGCGCTTGACCCCAACAAGGACAACGTGCTGACCGCGGTCAACTTCGGCCACGGTTTGCCCCGGGCGCCTGGTAATGTCCGGCGTACCCGTGGCTGCAATCTCCGACCTGTCCACCTACGGTCTGCTGACCGGGATAAGCGACCAGGACCAGCGGGCCAAGGCCCTGGACCTGTTTTGCCCGCATGTACTCTCCCGCCGTCGGCGCCGGAGCGGGTGAACGACTACCTGCGCAGCACCGGCATGGACGCCCTGACGGGCGCCGATATTGTGAAGGTGGCCCCGGAAAGGTATTCCTCCAACGTGGAATACCCCAACACGAGTATCGCCAACCACCTTAGGGACATTGCCCAGGTCTACCTGGCCGACCTGGGGACCCGCATCTTCTACACCCAGCACGGCAGCTTCGACACAACCACGCCCGGCGAGATGGCTGAGCACCCCCAAATTGTGGCAGGCCGTGTCGCAAGCGGTGGGGGCATTCTTCGAGGACCTGCGGGAGCACGGCCCGCGGAGAGAACGTGATCATGTACCTGTTCTCTGAGTTCGGCCGGCGGGGTACGGGACAATGGGTCCGGCACCGACCACGGGGCCGCCGGCGCCGCTTTCGTAATCGGCGAGCCCGTCAAGGGCGGCTTCTACGGGGAGTACCCGTCCCGGAAGAGCGAAGACTTGGAAACAGGGCGACCTGGTGCCCAACTACGACTTCCGCGGGGCTTACAGCAGCATTGCCGAGGACTGGTTTGGCCTGGACGCCAAGCCCATCGTCACGGAAACTTCGAGAAGCTGGGATTCCTCTAGACGCCGGCCCGGGACTTGAGTCCCGGCTTGTTTGGCGTCAGCGGGACTGGACCGGGAGGCCCGGGGGGCATGTTGCCGCCGGGCTGCCCCCACGAATAAGCGCCCACGTCACGACTTGCAATGTTCAACCGTAGTCCGAGTCGGGGCATTTAGACCCCGCCGGTACCGGATGTGCAATTGATTGAAGCCCACGTCCTGAAAAATGGCTCGGCCAAGTTAGGAGGAGTTAACACCAATGGCCCACGGAAACTGTTGTCGGCAGACGCGCCTGGATTTATAGCCACCACGTTGGGAGGTATGCCGAGGTTGGCACGGGTTTCACCTTTCCCATAGCTGTCGCTCTGGCTAAAGACGGCGTGCTGTTTGTCGGCAGCAGGGTATAGACATCGCCGAGATGGCGCGGGTCAGCAAGGTTGACGGTGGAGCAGGACTTCATCACGCAGTTCGGCAGCGGAGGCGAGGACCCGGGGCAGTTCCGTTTTCTGTCCGCCGTGGCCCTGGACCGCGACGAGAACGTCTACGCCTCCGACGAGTGGCTCAACCGGATTACCGTCTTTGACAAGGACGGGGAGTTGTTGAGGACCTGGGGAGAGGCAGGCCGGGCCCAGGGCAACTCAACGGGCCGTCCGGAATGGCGTCGACCAGGACGAGAACCTGCTGATAGTCAACGGCAATGACAGCCGCATCCAGAAGTTTGACAAAGACGGCCGCTACCTGACCGGGTTTGGCCGGAAGGGCAGCGGAGAAGGCGAACTGGATACCCCTTGGGGCATCACCATCGACAATGACGGGGACATTTACGTGGCGGACTGGAACAACCACCGGGTGCAAAAGTTCGACGCCGACGGTGAATACCTGATGACATTTGGACGCGGCGGGTCCGGCCCAGGCTCGTTGAGACACCCCAGCGGTGTGGCGGTGGACGGCGACGGCGACGTATACGTGGCGGACTGGAATGAACCAGCGCGTGGTCATCTACGACTCTGAGGCCAAGCCCCTGACCCATCTGCGCGGGGACGCCGCCGAAGTATCCAAATGGGCCCAGATGACCATAGACGCCAACCCGGACATGCAAAGACGACGCCGTCAGATGTACGACCTGGAGGAACAGCAGAGGGTGTTCGTCATGCCGGTGGCCTGCGCTTTCGACCGGGAAGCCAACCGCCTGATCGTCTGCGACACCCAAAGGGACCGCCTCCAGAGATACCACAAGGACTCCAATTACATTGACCCCCAGCAAAACCTGTAGGGGAATCACCCGTTCACGGATCAAAGACACACTGACCGCCCCGGGCGAAAACGGGGCGGTTGTTGTATTATTCGGACAACGCCGGTTGTTGATTTGGGGAAACACCGGTCCGGGTATGGCCGGTGTCTGATTGGGAAGCCTGAAGGGCGATAACACATTGCCGCCGGACCCCGAGGCAAGCCGGCATCGCCAATAGAGAAGGGGAGCCAATGTACGAATTCGCCAAGCTGACCGAATCGCAGGTAGCGGACTTCGGCAGGGACTTACGGAGCGCGGGCCCGCCGACGCCACCAGCCTGCAGGACGCCGCCGGGAAAGTCGTCCGTTTCCTATTCGAGAATCTCACGGACTCGGACGGCAACACGGTCAACGCAATGATCCGGTTCTTCAAGGTCCACCCGTATAGTAAGCTGGACTTCGAGTTGCAGACATACGTTCGGGGTTTCCTCATGGCTTACTCGGGGCCGGGATCCAATCCCCCTCCCGACTCCGTGCTGCCCTGCCTGGACGCTGCTGGCCAGCATGGCTGACCTGGAAGCTTTGACCAGGCGCAGGAAGTCCATGCCCATAGTCGACGCCGGCGTGATGGCGGGAATACCAATGCTCAACAGGCTGTTCGAACAATTCGGCGTAGACCTCGAATTGCTGGGACAACCCGACTCGGCTGGGATGCAAGAGCTGTCGACAAAGACGCTGAACCCTTTCTACGTGCCCGAGGCCCTGGGCAGCCCCTACGTTCCGGGACAAGAGGCATTTTGTCGCTGCATTCGGAGTGAAGTCGGCGCTGGGCTTCGGCGGCGTCCTGGGCAACGGAGAGGCGTTCTTTCTCATCATGTTCCCCAGGGTTAGCATACCGGCCGACGTCGCCGCGGCCGTCAGCAATTTGGGTTCCAGCGTAAAAGAAGCCGTTGCGCCGTTTGTCGACGACCAGCTTTCCGGGCCTTGATCCGGGGCATACCGGCGAACACTGATATAGGGGGCCGGATAGTCTCTGGGCGTGTGCCGGCGGCGCCGGTAGCCCAGTAGCAAAGCCGCCTCGGGAGAGCCAGCCCAGGCGACGCAGGAAGAAATCCAACGGGGGTGCCCATGGCAGGAAGCCCGCAACTGGACAAAATCATACAGGGATTGAGGGAACGGGCCGCGAACCCGCCGAAGACGCCGGAGGAAGGGCGGCAAAGGTACGAGGCCATGACTGAGTCGTTTCCAGTCGACGACGACGTCCGAACCGAGAAAGTGGCCGCCGGCGGCGTGGCGGCCGAGTGGATCACGGCCCCGGGAGCGGAAAACGGGGGGCACGCTGCTCTATTTCCACGGCGGGGGATTCGTCATCGGGTCCATCAGGTCCCACCGGGAAATGCTGTCCCGCATCTCCCGCGCCGCGGGCGCTCGCGTTCTGGCGCTGGACTACCGGCTGGCGCCGGAGTTTTCCTTCCCGGCCCCGGTGGAAGACGCCGTTGCCGCCTACCGCTGGCTGCTAAGCCAGGGGATAGACCCCAAGACAATAGTCATTGGCGGCGACTCGGCCGGAGGGGGCCTGATGGTCTCGACCATGGTGGCGCTGCGGTACCTGGGCGAACCCCTGCCTGCCGCCGGAGTGGGGCTTTCCGCCTGGGCAGACATGGAGGGCGCCGGCCAGTCCTTCACGTCGAACGCGGACAAAGACCCGATGGTAAACCGCGAGGGGATAGGCCGGTTCGCCGGCGCCTATTTGCGGGGCAAGGACCCCAGGGCGCCGCTGGCCTCCCCAATCCACGCCGACCTCAGCGGGCTGCCGCCCCTGCTGCTGCACGTGGGGTCTATCGAGTGCCTGCTGAACGATACCACTGCCTTGGCCGAGCGGGCGGAGAAAGCGGGCGTCGAGGTGGAGGTGGAGGTTTGGGACGACATGCCCCACGTGTGGCACCAATTCGCCGCGGTGCTGCCCGAAGGTCAACAGGCAATCGAGCGCGTGGCGGAATTCATCCGCAAGCACGCCGGCTAGTACCCCGGTAAATTCCCGTTTCTTTACAGGTCGGGGTCGTAGTCCAAGCCGACGTGGCCCTCTTCTTCGAGGGCGGCGTATTCTTCGGGGGTGTAGCCCAGCAGGTCCTGGTACACGTATTCGTTGTCTTGCCCCAGCCTGACGGGCCCGCGTCGGATGCCGGGCGGCGTCTCGGACATTTTCCACGGGACCCCCATGTAGAGATGGGCGCCCGTTTCTTCTTGATAGGCCTCTTCGAACACGCCGCGGTGGTTTACGTGGGGGTCGGCGAAGACATCTCGCGCGTTCATCACCGGCCCGGCGGCCACGCCGGCTTTCTGCAGCAGCGACATTACCTCGGACGGCTCCAGTGACCGGGTCCAGAGGCTGATTTTCTCGTCAATCTCGTCGTGGCGACGATAGCGCTCAGCCGGACTGCCGAACCCATCTTGCTCGCACCACTCGGGGTCGCCCATGGCCTGGCACAGCTTGCGCCAGTCATCATCGTCGGTGACGGTGATGCACACCCATCGCTCGTCGCCCCGGCAGGGGTAGCAGCCCTGTATGGCAAAGGGATGCCGGTTGCCCAGGTTCGTCTGGTTGCGCCCATTCATGGTGTAGTCCATGAATGCCTCACCTTCCAGGGGAATCAGGGTCTCGGCCTGGGATAGCTCTATCAATTGGCCTTTGCCGGTCCGCCGGCGGTAGTGCAGGGCCGCCAGCACCGCGTACGCACCCTGGGTGCCGGACGCAGCGTCGCTCATCAGGGTATTGGTCAGGGTCGACGCGTCCATGTCGGCGTAGCCCCGTTGGAGCGAGTGTCCAACCATTCCCTCGATGTGGAAGCCGAAAGCCCTGTGGTTCCGGTAATGGCCCTCGTTAGCGTAGGCAGGCATCCGCATCATGATGATGGCCGGATTCATCTCCTTTAACCTTTCGTATGAGATCCCCAGCTTGTCCATCGTCTCAGTTGGACTGTTCTCGAACACCACGTCGGTGACGGCGATCAAGCGCCGCAAGACCTCCTGGCCCTTGGGCTGCAGCAGGTCCACGGTCATGCCCAGTTTGTTGCAGGCGTGTCCGTTGAACAGAGGCATCCGGTTCCAGGGCCGCGCCCCCGGCTCACGGCCCGGAGCAGCGTACAGCGGTGACTCCAAGTGTTTCGGGTCCGTCCAGTCGGGATGGGCGCTCCGGCCCCTGGTCAGGGGAACGAACGCCTTGAGAGACTCGACCCTGATGACTTCCGCTCCCAGTCCGGCCAGCAGCATGCCGCAGTAGGGCCCGGCCCAGACGACGCCGAACTCCAATATTCTTATGCCCTGCAGGGGCGGTTTCTTCACAGACAGGCTCCTAAATTACGCCGGATTCCCGCAGGGAGGCTATATCCTCGGCCGCATAGCCCAAATCGGCCAGCACCTCCTCGTTGTGCTGGCCCAGCAACGGCGCGGGCCGTCGCAAAGCCCAGGGGGTCTCGTTCATGACGAAGGGTCGGCCCGGCTGCGTTATTTGGCCGGCCTGGGGGTGATCAACCTGGGCGAATGAGCCGCGGTCTTTGAAAAACGGCTCGTTGAGCAACTCCTCCATTGTGTTCAGTGGAGCGCTCAGCACCTGCGCCTGCTGGGCAGCTTCCCAGAGCTCTTGTTTAGTCCTGGACAGAATCCACGGGTAGAAGATCATGTCAAATTCTTCGTGGAGCGCCGGGTCAGACTGCGCTGTAGGCGTATACCATTTAGGGTCTTGCAAGGCCTCCGGAGAGCCCATCATCTTTACAGTTCTCGAGAAGTAGCCCCCTCCGCCGGTAATGGCGAAGTACCCATCCAGGCAGGGGAACGGCCCGTGGGGATAGCCGCCGAACCCCCAGTCCTCCCGCTTGGTGATCATGCCGGTGTATTGGTAGGCCAGGAGCGCGGTCAACCGCCTGTCCACCGACGCCATCTGGGTTTCCATGATGGAAACGTCCACGTGCTGACCGACCGCCTGGCCGTCATCGGGGTCGAAGGCCAGGAACAGAGCGCCCAACGTAGCCACCGCCGCGGCCGCGCCAGCCTGGTACAGGGTGGAGTCGGGCCCCAGCCTTACTGGCTCTCGTTCAGGCAGCCCCGTCGCGGACATCTCTCCGCCCATGGCATAGAAGATGATGTCCGACCCCCGGTAGTCCCGGTACGGGCCAGTCTGGCCGAAGTTGGATATAGACGTCATCACCAGTCCCGGGTTAAGGGCCTTCAGGGACGGGTAGTCCAGCCCGAAGGACGCCATGGTCCCGGGCCGGAAGCTCTCCACAACCAGGTCTGCCTCGGCCGCAAGCCGGCGGGCGATGTCCCGGCCCGGCTCCGCGGCCAGGTCCAGGGTAATGCCCCGCTTGTTGGTATTCAGGTGGAGGAAGAGGCCGCTCTTTTCCGGGTGGGGAACGTCGTTGGGATAGGGGCCCAGCCGCCGGGCCGCGTCGCCGATTCCGGGCCGCTCGACCTTGATTACGTCGGCCCCCTGGTCGGCCATCAGCTTGGTGCAATACGAGCCGGCCAGGTGCTGGGTGAAGTCCAGGACCTTTATGTGGGACAGGGCTTGGTCAGGCATGGGCGATTAAGGGCACCTGATTAACGGCAGGGAATTCCGATGCTGGTCCTTCCGGCCGGTAGTCGGGCCGACAGGTTCTCCCGCTAATGGGAAACCTGCTCGGCAAACTGACGCTGGTATTGTTTGACGGACAGGCTCAGCCAAGGGATTCGGGGTTGACCGGAGTGGGCATGGCCTGGACCTCCGGGAGGACCTTCTCGGCAAAGAGCCTTAGGCTTTTTTCCGCCTTGTCCCTGGGCATCCCGCCGTACATCATGTGAACGACGATTTTTTCCATGCTGATGTTCTTCTGCAGCGTCTTGAGCCTGCGGATAATTTCGTCGGGAGTGCCGATGGGCTGGGTGGCTTTGCGGGCAGCGAGATTCCTGTCGGCAGAGCCCACGTCGGCAGTCTGGCGTTTGAGGTACTCTTCGTAACCGGATATGCCTTCGAACCCGGGGTTGTTCCATTCGAAGTAGTGATGCTGGGCTGCGGAGAGCTGGTTGTGGAAGTAGGTCCAACCCTCTTCCGCCTCCTCCGGGGTCTCGGCGCAGTACATCCAAAGAAGCGTTGTAGGCTGGTCGGGCGGGAGGCCAAGCTCCTTTCGGATTGCGTTAAACCTCCGCACCTTGGTGAGCATCTGGTCGGCGTCATCGTCGGCGATGAACATCTGGCCAAGGCCGTTCTGGGCGGCCAACCTTGCCGACGCCTCGGTGGTGAAGGCCACCTTGATGTTCTTGGTCAGGTCGCCCTTATGCCTTGCCTGGGGCCGGATGGTGGTGGGGGGAATGTCGTACACTTCGCCCCGGAACTCGAAGCGCTCCGCGCCGTCGGCGGCCTTGATGGCCCTGACCACGTCGTAGAAATACTTGTGGGACTCCCCGATGGGGATGTTCAGGGAGGCGTACTCGTGGGGAGCAATGCCGCGGCCGATGCCCAGGTGCAGCCGCCGCCCCTTGAGCAGGATGTCGAGCATGGAGATTTCGTGGGCCAGCCGAACCGGGTTCCACCACGGAGCAACGACTACTGCGGTGCCCACGTCTACGCGATTGGTCCGGCCCGCCCAGTAGGCCAGGTATTGGAGGGGGTTGGGCTGCATCGAGTAGGCGGAACCGTAGTGCTCTGTGGCCCAGATGGAGTCGAAGCCCAGGGGCTCGACTAACTCCCCCATGTACAGGGTGTCGTCCATGTTGTCGACGTCGGGGACGTCCGGCGGACGGCTGTAGTCCTCTGCCAGAAGGCGGTCCCAGTCACCCTGGTTGTAACCGGTGACCATCACTCCGCAATGCATTCGCGTTTTTCTCCAACCGAGGCAGAAATTTCAGGGCAAGCCGTGGGATTCACCGAGAGAACTGATTGACAGTCCCTCTGGCCCCCTGTCGACTGGCGCAATCGGGAATATAGATCCGAAACTTGGGGAGTTAATCGGCGGAGACCGTCGCTTCCTCGGTGGCCGGCACGGCGTGCAAGAGCTGGCCCTTCGCCTTGATCATATCGTCCCAATAGGGCGTGGCCCAAGGCACCATGTCAATCATCAGCCCGTCGGGGCCCTTGTATTTGCGATTGGCGCGGCTGCTGCCCGGGCACTCCGTGCCGCCGGCGGCCTCGAAGGCAGCGACGGACTCGTCGGGGTCATCTACGTAGAATCCTATGTGGTGAACACCCTCGACCGTCGAAGGTCCGTGGCCAAGGTTGGGAACGTCATCGGTCCCGAACTTGAGGATGGCGAAGAAAATGTAGCCGTCGGACAGCCAGATCGCATGCTCTCCCGTGTCCTTTGGCTGCCGCGCCAACTCCTGCAGTCCGAAGACCTCTTTGTAGAAGTCCGCTGTCTTGACGGGGTCCGGGGTATGCAAGGCAATGTGCTTGATGCGCGCCATAACTACGCTCCTACGTTGCGACTTGTTCGGAGCGTAGTATACATCAATATTCGAAAGTAGGCATCCATCGACTATCCGGGCGAGGCGAGGTTGGGCGAGGTGCGCGGCGTTTGACAACTCCGTAATCCGACCATATAGTCACAGCCAAGCCACAGGGGCACGGCTGGGTACACATCTAGGCCCGCCTGCCTGAGACGGCAAACCGCGGAATACCAGATCCATAGTTGAAGCATCCGGCGAAGAAGGAGTTGTCATGCCGATAGAGCGCATCAATCCACCCAGCTTAGTCGATCCGGGCGGGAGCTATCATCACGTAGTGAAAGAGGGGAATATAGCCTATCTCTCGGGCCAGGTGGGTATAGACAAGGACTGGAACATACCTGAAGACCCGGCAGAGCAGATAGAGCAGACGTTCAAGAACGTCGAGGCGGCATTGGCCGCGGTGGGCAGCGATATGCGTCACATTACAAAGTGGACTGTCTACATGACCAACAGCGAAGACTTTCCGGCGCTGAGAGCCGCCAGGACCAGGTACATTCCCGACGAGTTCGTTCCTGCAGGTACGTTGATCCTCGTCGCCGGCCTGGCGTTGCCGGCGTTCCGCATCGAGATCGACGTAACCGCGGTTGTCCCGTAGCGGACGCTAGCCTACGACTGGATTACTCCCAAAAGCCGTTGGCAAGCCATCAAGGGCCTTATCGAGGGTTGCCCAGACCAACGCGTAGATCGGCCCTTCTCGGCAAAGCGAAGTTTGATTAGTGGAATACTTGAACTTTGGCTGGATCATTCATGGGCTGTTGGCCGCCGCACAGGGGCCCACGAGCCGCCGCGACCTGATGTACTTCAGCCTGCAGAATATCCGGTCGATAGTGCGTATGCAGGAAGGGACCATCTCCGGGGAGGCCAACGACTTGGTCGACCTGTACGAGCCGGTGCCCGACGGGGCGGCGCCCAGCCTGGAGCAGATCGAGCGCATGGTGATGTTCATGCAAGCGGAGATCCGCACCTGGGAGCGCCCGGTAGTGGTCACCTGCAGGGCGGGCCTTGGCCGCACCGGCACGATACTGGCGTGTTACATGGTTTTCGCCGGCTACAAGCCGGAAAAAGCCGTCTCCCATATACGCGAGTTGCGCCCCTGCGCTATCGAGACCGGGGCACAAGAGGAGGCGGTCTTCCAGTACGACGAAATGCTGAAAGAGCGCGAACGGGAAAGGCGAAGAAAGGCCCTGGAAGACCTGGACCGGCTGTAGGACTGCGTTTGCTCGTGGTGTTTGGAGGCGAAAATGTACGGTGATAAATTGGTGGATAAATTTTGGGACAAGCGGATTACTCCTGACCGAGAACTATGGGAAACGGCGTACCGCCAGAGTGCTCGGCTTGTAAGGTCAAACAAGTCTGCCTATATCGGCCACATCGCAATCAGCGAGCAAATATTGGGCCTGACAAAGGTCCACGAAAATGCCGTCGAGGAGGCGATAGTAAAACTCGCTCGTGAGATATACCTTGGTTTAGAGAAACAGTACAAAGCCGCGAATGAGTTTGTGGATAGATTCTTGTGGGCTGTTTCGCACGCCTCTCCGAATAGGCGTGCGCGGATGAAATCCTTTGCAGAGCATGGTCATGCAATTACCGAGGTAGCGGCTGGAGTTGGAGCTGGGTGGGCCGTTGGCGACTTATTGGAGTAGCCTTGACCTAGAAAGGCCAGCGGCGATGAGATACAGACACTACAAGCAAACGAAACCGGCTGTAGCCGGCCCGGCATAGTCTACCGGCTTTCAGATCCGCCTATCTCAGTTTAGCTACGGGCGCCTGGGTAAAGCCCACTTTTTTGAGGAGAGGCCAGATGGCAGGCTATAAGTTTCTCACCTATGAGACCCTGGATGACGGCAAGATCGCCCGGATATTCATGAACCGGCCGGAGGCCCGGAACGCCCAGAACCGGGGGATGCTGGTAGAGCTGAACGAGGCATTTCTCAGAGCGGAGGCCGACGACGAGGTGCGGGTGGTGATCTTCGGCGGCCTTGGGCCAGTCTTCAGCGCCGGCCACGACCTGGGTTCCTCCCAGGCGGTCTCGGAGCGGGAAGCCGGTCCAGACCAGCACTACACCTACCAAGGCTACGGCGGGACCAAGGGGGGCTCGGAGCAGCGAATTCTGCAGGAGTGGCACTTCTTTCTCGAGAACACCCTTCGCTGGCGCAATCTCCGAAAAATCACCATCGCCCAGGTCCAGGGCACGTGCCTGGCGGCCGGCCTGATGCTTGCCTGGTGCTGCGACCTGATCGTGGCCGCCGAGGGGACCGTCTTCGCCGACGTTGTCGGCGCCAGGCTCGGCATGTGCGGCCTGGAGTATTTCGGGCACCCGTGGGAGTTCGGGCCTCGCAAGGCCAAGGAACTGCTGCTAACCGGCGATTCCATAGACGCAGAAGAGGGGTACCGGCTGGGCATGATCAGCAAGGTCTTCAACCCAGAGACCCTCCAGGACGACACGCTGGCCCTGGCGCGGCGCATTGCCCTGCTGCCGTCGGTGACCTCGCTCCTCATTAAGGAGTCGGTGAACCAGACGGTGGACAACCAGGGGTTCTACAACGCCCTGAACGCCTGCTTCAACCTGCACCAGTTGAACCACGCCCATTGGGCCCACATAACCGGCGGGCGCCCGGTGGGGACGCCGGAGTTCGGCGTTCCCGATTGGCGCGATGCTCCGCGGATCAGGCCGGCGGAGAAGACGACGGCGTAGCGAGGAGGCTAGGCGCCGCCGCCGCTGTCTGCTGGGAAAACATGGGGTGGACCAAGCCGGTCCCGGCAAGGGTATTTGGCGAGGCAGCCGTTACGAAAATTTATTGACAGCGACTACCCTGACGCCTAATATTGGGGCAATTGGACTGAACGAACAACGTTTAACCGCCCCAAAGGTGAATACCCTCGTCAGAACGGAGTCAATTTATGGCTAACAGAGACGAAATGGCTCTCATGGCCCACCTGATGCGCCGCGCCGGATTCGGCGCAACCCGGGAAGAGTTGGAACAGCGGGTGGCCAAGGGATACGAGGCGACGGTGGAAGAGTTGATAAACCCACCGCCGGCGGACCCCGCGGGTGAGGCGGACCCGCAATCGGTAATGCTCCGCTACGTCCCCTGGGCCTTGCTGCCCGGCGGCGAGACCGTGCCGGGACAGGCCATGTGGATGTACTGCATGATCAACACGCAGACGCCGTTGGTGGAGAAGATTGCCCTGTTCTGGCACCACGTATTCGCCACGGGCAACGCAAAAATCGACAACGGCAACTTGACGAACGCCCAGATCGAAATGTTCCGGAAGCACGGCACGGGCAACTATCGCGATCTGCTGGTGCGGCTGGCCAAGGACCCGGCGATGATTTACTGGCTGGACAACAACGAAAACCACCGGGACGCGGTGAACGAGAACTGGGGCAGGGAACTGCTGGAGCTGTTCTCCATGGGGGTGGGCAACTACACCGAGACCGA
This sequence comes from Dehalococcoidia bacterium, assembly GCA_963668505.2. Classification (GTDB taxonomy): domain Bacteria; phylum Chloroflexota; class Dehalococcoidia; order Lucifugimonadales; family UBA3495. Next base: position 188,981 of record CAXXWY010000003.1, read on the forward strand.
CGTGCGGGAAGCCTCCCGGGCGTTCACCGGATGGACCAAGGCCCCAAACGTACCGCGTTTGCCCTACGGCCGCTTTCCTTGGTACTTCGAGTATCGCGAGGAAGACCACGACGACGCGGAAAAGACCTTCCTGGGGCATACGGGCAACTTCAACGGCGAGGACATAATAGACATAGTGGTCAAGCAGCCGGCCACATCCCGGTTCATCTGCCGCCACCTGTACAACTTCTTCGTGGCGGACGAGGTGCAGGTGCCAGCCTGGACCATCGAGCCTGCCAGGGACGAGGAAGCCCTGGCGGAATTGGTAAATGTATTCGAAGAGTCGGATTACGAGATAGCGCCGGTGCTGCGCACGCTGTTTAACTCCCAGTTCTTCAAGGACGCCCGGTTCTCCAAGATCAGGAGCCCGGCGGAGGTGGTGGCCGGGACGCTCCGGCTGGTGGGCGACTGGAAGCTGCCCAGGCCGGGCATCATGGCCCTCGGTCTGCAACCCAGGTACATGGGTCAGGCCCTCATGGACCCGCCCAGCGTCGAGGGGTGGTACACCGGCAAAGAGTGGATCAACAGCGGCTCGCTGCTGGCCCGGGTCAACTTCATCGCCGACCATCTGGCCGATACCAGCCTGCCGGGGGTGAAGAGCATCATCGCCGACATGAAGGCTGCCGGAGTCACAACGCCGGAGCAGTTGATGGCGGCGGCCCTGGACCACATGGGCTACTTGGAGCTTTCCGACGAGACCAGCGAGCAACTGACAGAGTACGCCAAGAGCAACGGTGACCTGGACTGGAGCGACGAAGCCGTTGCCGGAACGCGAATCGGTGAGTTGCTGGCGATGATTGGAGCCACAACCGAGTATCAGTTCGGTTAGAACCCCGATTCCAGCGGAAGAACCGAGGGTAACATGGCCATCGAGACCGTTGTCGGCAGACGGGCCTGGATTTACACCCACAACATAGGCAGGCTGATGGAAGCCGGCACGGGCTTCACCTACCCCGTAGGCATCGCCCTGGCCGATGATGGCGTAATGTACATCGCCAACAGGGGATACGAGTACGCGCAGGTCCAGCGAATCAGCAAGGTGACGGTGGACGAGGAGTTCATCACCGAATTCGGCGGGGGCGGCGAAGAGGAAGGAAAATTCAGGTCTCTCACCGACGTGGCCATAGACCGGGACGAAAACGTCTACTGCTCGGACGAGTGGCTCAACCGGATAACGGTCTTCGACAAAGACGGGACCCTCTTGGGAACTTGGGGAGAAGCAGGCGAGGGCCCGGGCCAACTCAACGGCCCTTCCGGGCTGGCTTTCGACCCGGACGATAACCTGATTGTCGTCAACAGCCTCGACAGCCGCGTCCAGAAATACAGCAAGGACGGCCGTTTTCTAGGCGAGTTCGGCCGCAAGGGCAGCGCCGAGGGCGAGTTGAATATGCCTTGGGGCGTAACTTCCGACAGCAACGGCGAAATCTACGTGGCGGACTGGAATAACAACCGTGTGCAGAAGTTCAGCGGCGACGGCGATCACCTGCTTAGCTTTGGATATGGCGGGTCCGGCCCCGGTTCGCTGAGACTCCCCAGCGCGGTGGCGGTGGACGGCGACGGGGACGTCTACGTGGTGGACTGGAGGAACGAGCGGGTGGTCATCTACGACGCCGAGGCCAAGCCGCTGACCCATCTCCGCGGGGATGCCAGGGAGTTGTCCAAGTGGGCCCAGTTGACCATGGACGCCAATCCTGACATGGTAAAGCGCCGGAGCCAGGTCCAGAACCTGGAGGAGATACAGAGAGTGTTCTGCCTGCCGGTGGCCTGCGGCTTCGACCAACGGGCGAACCGCCTGATAGTCTGCGACACCCACCGGGGCCGCCTGCATATGTATCACAAGGACACCAACTACCAGGACCCCCAGAGCAACCTGTAGGCGAAGCTTTGGGTAGGCTCGTTTCCGAGAACCTGGAGGAGCAGTCGACATGCTGAAAATAGGCCACGAAGTAGTCAGGCCCGGCAAAACACTATGGCGACAGCCCGGTAACCATTCCTGTTCCGGAAGAGCTGGAGACGACGCCCGGCATACCCGCTAACAACCGGGAGGTAGACTGGTACGCCCGGGAGCATCCCCTGGAAGGTCAAAACTTTTCTGAGAGCGCCGCCCAGGACTGGCAGTTCGCCACCTTGAAGAAAGAAGACCCCGGGATGTGGAAAATCCTCTTGGAGCACGACAAGGCGGACCGCCACCTGGTGATCGGGGGACGGGAGTCCGCCGAGCTCGAGCCCACCGTGGAGCCCACCGGCGAGGACGTTTCCCAACTGATCAAGGACAAGGCGAGGCAACTGGGTTACGTCGAGGTGGGCTTCACCGCCTACGACCCCCGCTACGAGTTCAAGCACAAGCGGGGTTTTACCTTGCTCCCCACTGCCATCTGCCTGGCCCGGGAGCAGGACTTCGAGCCCACGCAGACACTGCCCAGCGTCCAATCGGAGATCGTCCACGCCGCCGCCTACCGTACCCAGGCCGCCCACGGGCTGGAGCTGGGCGAGTTCATCCGCTCCCTGGGCTACCGCGCCCACGTCATCCACTCCAACGACGCCACCGGACCGGTGATTCCCATGTTCGTGGCCGCCGGTCTGGGCCAGTTGGGCGCCTGCGGCTACCTGCTCACTCCCCACGAAGGGAGCAGGAACCGGTTGATGATAGTCACCACCGATGCCAAGGTCACCCATGACCAGCCCATAGACTACGGCATCCACGCCTTTTGCCAGGTGTGCCAGATCTGCGTGAACCGCTGCCCGGGCCGGGCGCTGATGCGGGACAAGGTCTGGTGGCGGGGCATCGAAAAGAACAAGGTCTACCTGCGACGCTGCCGCCCGGTGATGGCCCGATACCTGAACTGCGGCGTCTGCATGAAGGTATGCCCCATCCAGAAGTACGGCATGAAGAACGTCATGGAGCACTACGCCGAGACGGGGCAGGTGCTGGGCAAGGGCACCCACGACCTGGAAGGCTACACGTTGGAGGACAAGGGCTACTTCGGCCCGGGCGAGATGCCGGTGTTCGATCGCAGCTTCTTCGACATCCCCCACGGCTCCAATAGCCAGTGGACGTTCGAGACATTCAAGAAAAAGGCGATGGTAGGCGGCGGCGTGGTCAGCGACGAACTGCTGGCGGAATTCAAGAAAGACATGGTCAAAGTCATCAAGGCTGAGACCGCCGATATCGAGTTGCTGGGTTACGACGCGCTGGCCGGAGCGGAAGACGAATAAACCCGGCGTCTCCAGTTGAGCTTCCGTTTTCTGGACCGTCCCGCGGCGGACGCCGCGGCCAAAGTCCTGCCCCCTGCAATTCACACACTTGAAAGTATCCGGTCGCAACAACTCGTCCGCAGCAGGTGCGCGTGACCGTTACAGGCAGTTGGTGGAAATGCCCCCCACAGGCAACGTGCTAGCTCTATGAAGTTTGGACTGTATACCGGCGCGCATGACCTGACGTTGAAAAGGGTCTACGCGGACGTGGTGGATGAACTGCGGGAGCAGGCCGTTCTCTGCGAAGAAGCCGGGTTCGAATGCATCTGGATGGATGAGCACCATTTCAACGCGGGGCACACCAACTCACCCAATCCCGTGATGTTCGCCTCGATGCTGGCGGAGCGGACCAGCCGTATTCGCCTGGGGCCGGCCGTCGGGGTCACGGGTTGGCACCCGCTTCGCCTGGCGGAAGACGTTGCTCTCTTGGACCACTTCAGCAAAGGCCGGGTTGAGTTAGCCATAGGCCGCAGCGGCGAAGACCCTGAGTTGACCGAGCGGGACATGACCTACGCCTCCGTCTTTAGTCCCTTGCCTCAAAGGGTCATGCTGGACTCGGAGCCGGGGGCCAGGGAACGTCCGTCGTCGAGCCGGGAAACGGCTGCCAGGGAGCACTTCGCCGAGTTCTTGGATGTCTTGAAGAAGGGCTGGACGGAGCCTTTCTTTTCCCACCAGGGGGACTACTACGCTTTCCCCCCGCCGCGGCCCACCGGGGAATTCTCAATCTCGGATGCTGAATCTACCGAGGGCCCTGCCGCGTTGAATGACGGCGAGGCGGCGAAGATACGCCTGGGGCCCAAGCCGTTCCAACAGCCGCATCCTCCGCTGTGGATGTATCTCGCTTCGGAGGCATCTTTTGCGGAAGCGGCCAGATTGGGTCTGAAGGGCCTGGTCTTGGTCCAACCGGCACATAAACTGCGTGAGGGACTGGAAACATATACCAATACCCGCAACGAACTGGAAGGCGGCCGGTTACGGGTTGGGGACGACATAAACGTCATCCGGCTGGCCTATGTGGCGCCCACTTATGAAGAAGCGAAAAAGGTGACCGACCCGCTCTTTACCCCGTTTTTCGCCAGGCAATTCGAAAGGCGCCCGATGAGTTACTGGCAAGACGAGGGCGGAGCGATACCGGAACGAACCGACATGGACTGGGAGTTCTTTAGAAAGCAACTCCTGATACTGGCCGGGTCACCGGAACAGGTCGCCGAGCAGGTCCAAGAGTTGTGTGAAAAGTGCGGCATAAACTACATAACGCTGTGGATGGAAGGCCCGGGGCTAAGCCACGACAAGATAATGTCGAGCATAGACTTGTTTGGGTCCCAGGTCATGCCCCGCTTTGCCGACGACAAGGCGTAGCAGGCTAGGCAAGCTCACGTCATCCGGCGCAAGTGCAGGACGTTGACCCCATACAGGAGCGGTGATACAGTCCGGGCCACGCTACAAGAGACCGGTCTAACAGCATCACCTGAGTAGAAACACCGAAGGAGGACGATATGTTCATCATTTTAGCGCCCGTCCAGCTAAAGCCGGAACACAGGGATGATTACATCAAGACGGGGGTGGAGGCCGCCTCTGAAATGGTCAGGAACGAACGAATTGGCTGCGTGCGATGTGACATCATCCAGGATGCCGGAGACCCCAACCGGATCTGGTTTTACGAGGTTTTCCTGGACGAGGCGGCATACCGGACCCACATAAAGACGCCCATGTTCAAGGAATATATAGACAAGACCCAGGACTGGACGGAAGAAGATGCCTCTGTGCCACGGAATGGAGCGGCGCTCGGGAGTTCCAACATTTGGCCAACCGATGAGGAGTGGCAATAGGTGGGCGGGTAGTCCACGGCCCTACCCGAGATATTCGAGATCTTTCCACAGCCGTCGTTCCCTCGCTCTAAGACCATCGCATAGGTTCGGCTTAGGCTGTCCGTTCCCACTTCGATTTCCCTCAGGACGAACGGACAGCCGGGGTTACGCAAAGGTCTCAGATATTACGGGAGAACTTTTTGGGGCTTCCGGCATTGCTAAGGCAGGTCCACGCGCCGCAGTTGGTAGATGTCTGACTCCATGATCTCTGGTATCCTTTGGGGCAGGTTGGGGTAGTCGTCCAGCACTGCCGAGACCAGCCTGCCGCTCAAACTTCCCGAGTCCCCGGAGGCCAGGAACAGGGCCAGGTCTCCAGCCCGCTCCAGCGAGCCCCATCCCGCGCTGCTGGTCATTTCGACCCCCATTGCGTCGTATGCCTCTTGGATTTCATCCAGCATCCGCGTCTGAATCGTGCCCGGCGCCAGCGCATTCACGCAGACGTTGGTCCCGGCAAGTTCCATGGCCAGGCATTCGGTGAGCCGGACCACGGCTGCCTTGGTGGAGCCGTATGCCGTCATGTCGGGAGCGCCGAACAGGCTTCCCCCGCCCGCAATGTTTATTATCCTGCCCCGGTTGCGCTCCAGCATCCCCGGCAGTACGGCGCGGCAGCAAAGATAGGTGCCTATCAGGTTTACCTGGATGGTCCGGACCCAATAGGACGGGTCGTTGTCCTGGAGCGGCCCGATGGGCCCGGCAACTCCGGCGTTGTTCACCAGGATATCGATGGCTGCATAGCGGTCGATTACCTGGGCCGCCATCCGGTCGACCTGCGCCTGGTCCGTCACGTCGGTGGGGATGACTATTGCCGAGGCTCCCAGGTCCCGGGCCTGCTTGGCCGTGTCTTCCAGTTCAGAGGCGGTCCTGGATACCAGGGCCAGCCGCGCGCCTTCCCTGGCGAAAGCCAGTGCTATGGCCTGCCCGATGCCCCGGCCGGCTCCGGTAACCACCGCTACCATTCCATCCAACCGCATTGTTTGTCTCCTGGGCATAGTCGAATCTTGACCAGAGGCTATGTTAAACGGCAGTACCGGGCATGTCTAACCGTAGACTACGGATATTTCCATTGACACGCTAGGAGGCGAGGGGCTATCCTGCGGGCAGGACTTCCCGTAGTTGTACGCCAGAAACCTTTGGGGGAATTGACATGCTGAAGATCGGACATGAGGTGGTCAGGCCCGGCAAGCGTTATGGCGAGGACCCGGTAGTAATTCCTGTGCCGGAAGAACTGGAGACCGAGCCCGGCATCCCCCTAAGGAACCGTGAGGTCGATTGGTACGCTCGGGAGCAACCCCTGGAAAGCCAGACCATGTCCGAGCGGGCTTCCAGCGACTGGTTGATCAACATCTATCAGACCGAGCACGCCGCTACGTGGCAGATTCTCGTAGAGCACGACCAACTGGACTGCCGCTTGGTCAAGGAGACGCGGAAGACCGCCGATATGGAACCGACGGCCGAGCCCACCGGCGAGGACGTTACCCAACTGATCAAGGACAAGGCGAGGCAACTGGGTTACATCGAGGTGGGCTTCACCGCCTACGACCCCCGCTACGAATACAAGCACCTGCGGGGCTACACCCAGCTTCCCACCGCCATCTGCCTGGCCTACCAGCAGGACTACGAGCCCACCCAGACCATCCCCAGCCTGCAAGCCGAGATCGTGCACTCCAGCGCGTACCGGACCCAGGCTGCCGCCGGGCTGAAGCTGGGCGACTTTATCCGCTCCCTGGGTTACCGAGCCCACGTCATCCACTCCAATGACTCACCGGGGCCGATGATTCCCATGTTCGTGGCCGCCGGCTTGGGGCAGTTGGGGGCCTGCGGTTACCTGCTTACCCCCCACGAAGGCAGCAGGAACCGCCTGATTATGATGACCACCGACGCCAAGGTCACCCATGATCAGCCCATAGACTACGGCATCCACGCCTTTTGCCAGGTGTGCCAGATTTGCGTCAACCGCTGCCCGGGTCGGGCCCTGATGCGCGACAAGATCTGGTGGCGGGGCATCGAAAAGAACAAGCTCTACTTCAAGCGCTGCCGTCCGGTGATGGCGCGCTACGCGGGCTGCGGCATCTGCATGAAGGTGTGCCCCGTGCAGAAATACGGCATGAAGAACGTGATGGAGCATTATGCCGAGACCGGCCAGGTGCTGGGCAAGGGCACCCACGACCTGGAAGGGTACGAACTAGAAGGCAAGGGCTACTTCGGTCCCGGCGAGATGCCGGTGTTCAGCCGCAGCTTCTTCGACATGCCCCGAGGCGACGCCAGCGAATGGACGTTTATCCAGTTCAAGGAAAAGGCGGCGGCGGCCGGCGGCGTGGTCAGCGACGAGTTGCTGGCCGAATTCAAGGAAGGACTGGAAGAAGCCTTCCAAGGCCTGAATGATGATATCGAGCAGTCCTACGTAAGGACCATCAAGAGATAGTATTGACCGGGGCTGCCGAAGCGCCGGCGGTAGGGACAGGTCACAAACGGAAGCCTACCGGAGAAAGAAACACAATGTCCGAAGCGAACAAGGCTGTGGACCGGCGCTGGTTCGAAGAGGTTTGGAACCAGGGAAACGCATCGATGTTCCCGGAACTGGTCTCCCGGGACCTGGTGGTGCACAATCCTCCCGTGGGCATACCCGGCACCTTTGACGGCATCCAACAGTCCATTGCCACCCACCGGGCGGGCTTCCCCGACCTGCACTTCGACATAGACGCCCAGATTGCGGAGGGCGACCAGGTGGCCACCATGTGGACCGCAACCGGCACTCACCTGGGCGAGTGGGTCGGTTACCAGCCCAGCGGCAAGAGCGTGCGCGTTCAAGGCATGAGCCTGCAGCGCTATAAGGACGGCAAGCTGATAGAGTTATGGTTGGCGGTGGACATGCTGGACTGGTTCCTGCAGTTGGGCTTGGTGGAACTGTGACCATTCTTCAGAACCATTGACCCTCGTACTGAAAAGTTGATTGAAATTCACCCGGATGCCTTGGCATAAGGGTATAGTCGGCAACCAAATCGCAGCCCCGTAAGGAGGAGTTATGGCGCGCATAAAGCACATTGCTCTACACACCCCGGACCCCGCCGGGACCGCGGACTTCTACAAAGAGGTCTTTGGACTGCAGGAGTTGAACCGGAGGCCCAGGGATACCGGGGACGACGGCGTATGGCTGACCGACGGCTACATTTACTTTGCGATTCTCAAGTACGGCAGCCAGGACGCCCCCAACCTGGGCCACGGACCTTCGACGGTGGAAGGTGTTCACCACATAGGGTTCTACGTGGACGGCCTGGAGGAGACCGTCGAGGCCGCCAAGGCACGCGGCAGCACCGAGTGTCCGGGCAGCCTGCCCATCGGCCGCAAATACAAGGGCCCCGACGGGTTGATGATCGACCTGATAGACGAGTCCAAGGCTTCGTGGGACAAGATAATCAAGGCTAAGACGCAGCTATTGCACGCGGTGCCGGCCACTGAGGAAGCGCCCGTCGCCGCACGCTAACCGTCCCCGCTGGCGGCTCCCGGAGAACGGGTGCGCGGAATTTAGTGTCAGCGCCAGGCAGCTTGAATGGATCGGCGGCAGGCGCCTCTAGCCCTGCCTAAAGGTTATAGAGTCGGACGCAGTTGTCCCACAGGTACTTGCGCTTGCTCTCCTCGTCTATGTCCAGCGCCAGGAAAGCGTCCACGGCGTGGGGGAACTTGGAGTCCGGGTGGGGGTAGTCGGTAGAGAATACCACGTTGTCGCCGTATCCGGCGTCGTCCACGTACTTGGCCGGCCATTCGTCGCACTCCACCGAAACGTAGCCCTGGCGCTTGAAGTACTCGCTGGGGAACATGGTCAGTTCCGGGTGTTCATAACCCTTCCACTCGTAATGCTCGTCCATGCGCCATAGCAGCCAGGGCGCCCAGGAGCAGTTGCCCTCCAGGAAGGCCGCCTTGAGCTCCGGGAACCGGGCAAAGATTCCGCCGCCGCAGAAACTGCCCGCGGCCAGCATCATCGGCACCGGGTGGGAATACACGTGGTGCAGCATCAGGGAGGAAAACTCCCGGTCTCCCACCTGGGTTATGGGCGGGCGGCCCCCGGCGTGGAAACCCACCGGTATGTCCAGCCGCTGGCACTCCGCCCACAGGGGATCGTAGTAATGGTCATGCCATTGACGGCCGTTGATGATGTCAGGCCGCATGAAAGCGGCCTTGAAGCCCAGTTCTTCGACGCAGCGCCGGACCTCCACTACGGCTGCCTCCACGTCGTGAGGCGCAACGTAGCCGGCGCCGTAAAGGCGGCCGGGATGGTCCTTGCAGAAGTCGAACATCCAGTTGTTGTAGGCCCTGGCGGCTGCGGCAGCAAGGTCGGGACTCATGCCGCCCGCGCTGTCCACGGCCGCTGAGAATAGTCCCCTGGTAGGGTACAGGACAGCCACGTCTATGCCTTCTTTGTCCATGGCCCTTATCTGGGAACCGGGGTCCCAGCCGTGATCGTGGGCATCCTGGTAGGTGGGAGCCGTCTGTTCGCGTTCCCGGGCCGTCCCCTCCATGAGCAGGGTGGAGACCGGTCCGGTGTATTGAAGCATTTGGCCGTCCATAGTGAGGCCAAAATCACGATTAAACCGGTTCTGGCCCTGCAGGCGGCCCCGATAGGCCGGCTCCATGTACCGTTCCCAGAGGTCCGCCGGCTCCATGATGTGCATGTCCGAGTCCATTACTTTGAACCCGCCTTTTGACATTACCGTGTCTCCTTAGGCGCTTTGCCAATCTAGCCCGCAGGCTTTCGAAGGTCGGCTACGTGGGTTTACAGCGGCGTTCCGGCATTCCCGGATAGGCCCATAGCGCCGGATGGTATCTTGGGAGTGGATGGACCCGCCATAAGGGTCGCGCTAAGATTCTACTCCCGCCTGTTATTCAAGACAATTGCAGCCGACCGGAGCCGCGTGATCCGGGGATGCACATTAGGTCGCTGGGGCCATGGACCGCAAAAAGTCCGCACCCCAAGAGTCCATGACCTACGGGGGCTGTAGCCCAAGCCTTGATGAGGGCATACTGGCCGTTGGATGCGAGATTGACACGAACCGCCGAATGTAGCAAAATACCCGTGCCGGAAATGCGGCCGAGTTGCTGTGGCCGTGAGGCCAGCGTTGCTCAACCCAAGCAACGGGGCAAGCCGTAAGAACGCAGCGATATAATAGATTGCCGGAGGTCAGAAATGCCCAACTATAAGATAATTTCTTCGGACAACCACGTTGTCGAGCCGCCGGACCTGTGGACCAGCAGAGGCGAGTCCAAGTTCAGCGAGGGCATGCCCTATATCGAGCGGTTTGACGACGGCGACTGGTGGGTCTGCCAGGGCCGGAAGTTAATCGACGTCAGCGCCGGGGGCGGCCAGATAGGGATGAGGTTCGAAGACCCGGGAGCGCAGACCATGGACGCCAGGAAAGAGGACATACGTCCCGGGGGATACATTCCCACGGAGCACGTCAAGGACATGGATGCCGATGGGATTGACATGAGTTTCCTCTACCCCACCACTGGCCTGATAATCTACGGCGTGCAGGGCAGCGACCTGGTGAGCTCCCTGATGAGGACCTACAACGATTGGGTTGCGGAATTCTTCGGCGAGTACCCGGACAGGCTCAAGGGCATCGCGATGCTGAACGTCGACGACGTGGGGGACGCTGTAAAAGAGTTGGAACGCTGCGCCAAGATGGGGTATACGGGAGTGATGATCCCCACGTCTCCCCCGCCAGGGCGGATGTACGACAAGCCGGAGTACGAGCCCCTTTGGGCGGCCGCCCAGGCCGCGGGGCTGCCCATCAGCCTGCACGTCGGCACCGAGCGCCTGGAACATTCGCACATGGACGACCTGGGGCCGAACGCCATAACCAACATGGATCACTGGGTGCGGATGTCGCTGGGCGCGATGATCTTCGGCGGCGTTTTCGAGCGGTATCCCGGCCTCTACGTGGGCTCGGTGGAGCACGAGGTAGCTTGGGCCCTGCACTGGCTGGTGCGGGCCGACTTCTGCTACACCCAACTGGCCAAGGAGCTGGCGGGCAAGAGGTTCAAGAGCGACGCCATGCCCAGCGACTTCTTCCGCAGCAACTGCTTCCTGGGCTTCCAGGAAGACATAATCGGCCTGGAACAGCGGCACCGCATCGGCGTGGACACGTTGATGTGGGGCGCAGACTATCCCCACCTGGAGTCCACCTTCCCCAGGAGCCAGGAGATACTGGGGCACATTCTGGCGGACTGTTCGGAAGAGGACAAGGCCAAGATATGCGGCGGGAACGCCGCCAGGGTGTACAACCTGAATTAGCCCTTGTCCGTCCGGCCAGCATAACTTCAGTCCATTTAGCATGTACTCCGCACGGGGAGTACCTGCTGTCTATTCAGGGACATCTGCCGCCACCCGGGACCGGCGTGGTTTGGACGGGGCATGTTCTGCGGCAGAATTGCTCCGGACGGACGGCGCCGTATGCGGCCCGGGGACAGGAGGAAGGCGATGTACGACTTAGCCCATTTTACCGACGCGGACGCGGCTGCTTGCGGAGAAGCGATGCGGTCGGCGGCGGCCGGGGCTTCGAGCATGGAAGAAGCATCCTATAGGATGGTGAGAGTACTCTACGAAAATACCCTCGACCCGGCCACCGGCGAGACGACCACCGCGCTGGTCAGGTTCTACAAGGCTCACCCCTACGACGAACTCTACCCGGAACTACAGCAATTCGCCCGGGACTTCCTCGGCCCCGAGCCTCCCGCCGATGGCCTGCATTGCCTGACCCTGCTGGGCACCGCCGGGGACATCTTTGAGGCTAATGACCGGGCCTACTCGAAAATTCACCAGGCCCTCCCTTTGGCCGGCGCCGAGCTGGTGTCGGGCATCCCCATGCTCGGCCCCATGATTAACCAGCTCGGCATCGACCTGGACGCAGTGATGCGGCCGGACCCATTGCTGGCCGGCAAGACGACTCTTACTGCCGCTTACGCGCCTGAAACCGTGGGCAGTCCGGAGATGGCTGTCCAGAACGTATCGGTACCCAGCAGGTACGCGGAGATTTTCGAGGGCATGGTCAAATACGCCGGGGAATTCGTCGCCCAGTATGACCTTAAGGCGTTGATGGCGTTTGGCGGCTTGTTGTCATCCGGCGAGCTCTTCTTCGTGCTGATCATTACCAAAATACCTGTCCCCCGCAGCGTCGCAGAGACCATGAACGGCATGTCCGAATACATAAAGGACGCCGTGGAGCCCTTTGTGGGAAACAAGGTGTTCGCCTGACGCTGTGACCCCGAGAGTATGGAGACCTTTGCATAACTCCCCGAAGGGTTCCGTTTGCCTTTAGGGCTTGGCCTATGTAGCCGTAGGCACCTCAGGCCTAATAAGCAAACGGAACCCGTCCGGGACTTGTTTGGGACGAGCGCTTCGGCGTGGGAAGGACGATCAGGCAGTTACGTTCATCTGCCAAAACCTATTTTTCAGCCACCTAACTAATACTCGAAGGGAACGGTCTCCAATTCTTCGATCCTCTCATCTTCCGTGAAGCGCCAGATGCCTATATGGCCGCGGCGCAAGTCACCGTTAACGTCCCAATCCATGGTTGCGGAAGCGCCTTCATAGTCGACTTCTCCGGCTTCCGAAAGAATGCGCAGGGCAGCGGCAATGCCTTCGGGGCCGGCAAGCACAACCTCACCCGGCGCGCTCCCAATTGCCCTTAGCCGGTCGCGGATGGCACCACCGTCGACATCTCCGGCGGCTTGGGCTGCAAGAGCAAGGGCTATGGCTGCGTCATATGTCTCGGCGACATAGGCGAAGATTGGCAACTCGCCGTATTCTTCGACGTATTCATCGGCCCATAAAGCATAGGATGGGCTGTCGAGGACGGATGCGCCTGCGGTGCCATACATGCCGCCAAGGCGGTCCCCGCCAATTGCTTGGACCAGATCGGGGCTCTTCAAAGCGTCACCGAAGGCGAACTTGTCGTATAAGCCGTCCTCAATCGCTTCTCGGACTATTATCTCAGCTTCGGTGTTGAAGGTAAGCACAACAAGAGCTTGTGCTCCGTTGCTCGCCGTCTGCCGTAGCTGGGGAAGGTAGGTGGTCTGACCGGGCGAGACCGCCGCAGACTCGATGGGTCCCACCCAAGCTCCCCGGAACGACTCGAACAGTCCCTGACCCCAAGCATCGTCTCGATAGACTAGGCCGACATTGGTGAACCATTGCTCCCGGATAACGCGCGCTAACAGCGGCCCTTGGGAAGTGTCCGACAGTACTACGCGGAAAAAGAAGTCATTGTCTGCAAGGGTGGTCAGCTTGGGCGAGCTAGCCGAGGGACTAATGGTCGGGATGCCGGCCGGCCCGGTCACCCTCTCCACGACAACCAGCGTATTTGCGCTGGAACTGGGGCCAACGATGGTATGAACTCCCTCGTTTTCGATCATCCGCCGGGCCTCTTCGGCGGCAATCTCAGGGTCCAGGGTTGAATCTCCTATTACCACCTGGACCGGCTTGCCGAGGACGCCTCCAGCATCGTTAACGTGCTTAATCGCCAGTTCGAAAGACTTCCGCCGTTCGTCGGCCTTTCCGGCCGGTCCGTCGCTGAAGTTCAGCAGCAGGCCGATTTTCAGAGGCTCGCCGCCGCTCGGCGTTGACGTTTCGGCGCCTTGGGAATCGGCGCCGCAGGCAATGATGATTCCAGACAGTAGAATCATCAACATCCATGCCGCTCCAGACTTTATAACCACGGTGCCCGCCTCCGTTTCCGCCGTTATTGTTCCAAGGATCCCGGCCCAAAAGCTCTTCTATTATGTATTTTCCTAGAGTTCCAGCCGGTAAGCTACTACAACCCAACCCGACCCGGGGTAGAAGTCAAACTCCGGGACCCTCACGAATCCCATCCTTTCATACAGGCACCGGGCCACCTTCATGATGTCTGACGTATGCAGCCCAACGGCCAGTGAGCGCCGCTGGCGAGCCCGACGCAAACATTCGTCCATCAGGACGCGCCCGATGCCCTGGCCCCTGGCGTCGGGATGAACGGCCAGCAACCGCACGCCGGCCCATCCGGGAGGCCAATTCTGCTCGGTGTTTGCCACATTGGGATAAAGCGTAACCGACCCTACCACATCACCGTCGCGTTCGGCGACGATTAATTCAGAAACACCCAACCGGCTTTGGACGTCCATAATGTTGGCAGCATATCGCTCCCATACGTCGGCAGGAAAATGAGCCTGGTATTCCTGGTAGGCGTCCTTCATGATCGACGCGACTTGGGCCAGTTCATCGGAGCGAGCGTCTCGCAGCAACGTCTGTTCTTTCCCGGTCAGGGCAGACCTCCTAGCATCTGAAGGCTTCTCCATGAAGACATTATATTGGCCTGGCTGATTGATGAGAACATGGTGCAAGCCGGGATTGCAAGCGAGCGGGATATACTCTAGCCTACTGGGCAATACTTGGCTTAACCTCCCCGCTCCCGGCGGCTCACGGGTCGTCTTTCGCGCCGGGAAAAAGTTGTACAGGCCGCCGCAGCGTCGAGAGTAGGAGGCTGATGAATTGGACAAGAATCTAACCGGCAAGGTGCAAACGGTGACTGGCCCCATCGAGCCGGAGCGGCTGGGCGTCACATTGACCCACGAGCACCTGCTCATCGACATTTCAACGGTCCGCAGGTTGCCGGAGAGCGCGACGGCCAGAGACTTCTTCTTTCAACCGGTCACGCAGGAAACGGTGGGCCGGATACGTCACTACGCCGCCTTCAACCAGGACAACGCCCGACTCTTCGACGTTGACACGGCCATAGATGAGGTGATGCTGTACAAGCAGCACGGCGGAGTCTCCCTTGTGGACGCCACCAGCATCGGCCTCGCCCGCGACCCCATGGGGCTGTTCCGAATCTCCAATGCCACTAGTGTCAACGTCATCATGGGGTCGTCATATTACGTGGGCGCGGCCCACCCGCCGGAAATGGACAGTCTTACGGAGGAGGACATCGTCCAGCAAATCGTCCGGGACGTGAAGGAAGGGGCCGACGATACGACCATCAAGGCGGGGATCATCGGAGAGGTCGGCTGCTCGTGGCCGCTGGAGGACAACGAGCGGAAGGTCTTGAGAGCGTCGGCCAAGGCGCAAAGGCTGACCGGGGCGCCCCTGTTGATACATCCGGGCAGGAACGAAGCTGCACCGATGGAAATCATCGAAGTGCTGACCGAGGCCGGGGCAGACGTGGGCCGGACGATCATGAGCCACCTGGACCGGACGGTGTTCCTGAAAGAAACCCTGTCGCAGATTGCCGAGGCGGGATGCTACCTGGAGTGGGACCTATTCGGCAACGAAAGCTCTTACTATCCACCGAACCCCGGCATCGACATGCCCAGCGACGCCAAGCGCATAGACGACATTGCCTGGATTTCTTCACAGGGGTACGGGGACAAGGTGGTGGTCGCCCAGGACATCTGCGCCAAGCACCGGCTGGTAAAGTACGGCGGCCACGGGTACCACTACATACTGGGCCACGTGGTCCATAGGATGCGGGCCAGGGGTCTGAGTAACGAAGCTATAGACAGAATTCTGGTGGAAAATCCTCGGAATGCGCTTACGTTGGTAGAGCCGGAGACGTACAACGCCGGACGCTAGGTACGGTCCAAGGGGCATCCAAGGAAGAGGACCGCTTGGCCAGTATCGTTTAGGCGTTGATAGGGCCCGCGAGGACCAGCGGTTTCCAAGTCCGGGCGGCATCAGCATCCACAAACCGCTAAATCGTTGTTAACAGCTTGTTAACGACATGTTCCTGACGCGGATATGACTTGCAGTTTCCAGCAGCCTTGGTATATTGTGATTAATAGCATTATCAAGGACCAACTTTTGACATGAGCAACCTATCCCCTGGCCAACCATTGACAGAGCAGGTTGGCAGGCTGCAAGGCGACTTAAGCAATTTAGTTCAAGTACTTGTCAAAGGGCTTAATAGTCAGCTTTCTCCCCACGACGTCGACGCGGTGGAGTATACGGTCCTCAGCGCCTGCACGGCCGCCGGGCCTATCTCGATTAGAGACCTGAAAAAGATGGTCCCCATCGACTCGGGCCACATGAGCCGCGCAACGACCCAACTCCAGTACAAGGGGCTGATTCAGAAGATGCGCCTCATGGACGACCAACGCTTGGTGCGTGTGAGGGTCACGGAAAAGGGGGCCTCCGTCATACCTGAGTTAATGAGGCGCTCGCAGCAATATTATGCTCTCCTCGTAATGGGCATAAGCCAGGAGCGATTGGCAAGTTCTATTGCGGTTATGGAGACTATGATTGCGGCGTCTGATTCACCTCGGCCAGCCGCGGATGGAGGGGAGGGCGTATCAGGAACAGCCGGCCAGACTCAAGGGGAGTCGATTGAGGCGCTTATCGGCAGGCTGCAAGGTGACATGACTGCGTTGATAAACACCATGTTCACCGGGATTCAAGAGCGGGTGTCTTCCCACGGGTTTGCGGTGGCCGAGTACTCGGTATTCGTAACCTGTCTCGCCAACGAATCAATCACCATTTCCGGCTTGGCAGAGCATATTCCAGTGGACGTAGGGCGAATAAGCCGAATGGTGTCCAAACTGGAGGACAGGAAGCTAATTCGGAAAGTCCGTCTCAAAGGAAACCGGCGCGTGGTGAGGGTGGAGATGACCGACAAAGGCCGAACCCTTGCGCTGGAACTCCTAGAGAGTGTGGGGGAACATTACGCCAACATCGTGAGCAAAGTCAGCGAACAGGAACTGACCGACCTTACGGGCTTTATAGAAAGGATGACGAAGAACGCCTCTGAGACTATTCCCGCGGGAGAAGCTAGCGGTTAAAGACCGGCCGTTCTCGTGCTCGGCGACGCCTAGTACACTCCGTCCAAGAAGCGCCACAACGCCTCAGTGGCCCTGTCGACAGCCTTGACGACCGCCTGCTGCTCCTCCGGCGTCGACGCCAGAGCCAGCACCATGGTCTTTTCTGCCTGGGAGTGCTGGACGTCCAGGGTCTGATGGACAGAGAAGAACTCTCCCACCGGGCCGCCCTCGATGCCATAGAAGTCCCGCAGCCCCCGCAGCTTGGCAGCGGCCACGTCGGGGATTTGCGATTCATAGGCGTACAACGCCGCAGCGCCGGCAGCCACGGGAGCCGATGAGGTAAGCTCTCGATAGGTCCCGACTAGCGCAGCAGTAGCCTCATCCTGCGACCCGGCCATAACATCATTCCGGTCCATGCCCAGACCTTCGCAAAACCGGAGCCACAACTCCAGGTGGTTTTCTTCTCCGTGCTCCTCGTCCCACAGGTTGTCCAGCAGTAGCTGCCGGATTTCGCGGTCGGCGCAACGGTGGTGCAGGCCGCTGAGAAAGGTGGGGTAGGCCAGTTCGAAGTGATAATACTGGCCGGCATAATTGACCAGGGACTCCATGGGAAGGCTGCCGTTGCTCCACGCCTGGTAGAAGGGGTGGCTCAACAGGCTTCTCTCGCTAATGATTTTCTCAATTCGGTTCAAGTAATTGGCGGACACACCATCCTCCATCACGTCGATATTTCTCCCTAGAAAATTTGGGGGCTTGTGCGGGATTTGGCCCGCGCCGTCGACGGGAGTTTACCAACGGCTGTAGGCTCAGTCAAGGCATGGACCAGGGGTTGCGAGGCAAGTGCAAAACTCGATGCGCAACTCCCGGTTGGCCCGTGATTCGACAAGCTCACCATGAGCGGGGATTAGCCTGCCTTGGGCAGGAATTGGCCCACCACGCGCCGGGATTGGCTCACCACGCGCCCGGATTGGCACACCACCGGCGGATATTGGCGCACTATAGGCGGGGACTGGCTCACTATGCGCTGCCTGGCTGGCATTGGGAATACCCAAGGCCAGAAAGCCCGGCCGTGGGTTCCGTCGTAGGGGCTTTTGCCATCTGAGTCATTTTGGGACGCTTTGAACGCGGGGCGGGGCCCGATATTGGCCAAGACGCCAGATTGGGCATGGTTCGACAAGCTCACCATGAGCGGACCGGACGGCATGGGGCGGACCGGACGGCATGGGGCGGGCCGGACGGGATGGACGGACCAGCCGGAATAGGGCAGGCCGGACGGGTTGCAATATTTTGGCGTAGAACGAACAAGGACCAATTCGGTCACTGGCATGGGGCTATCGATAAGGCGTTCTGCAGTTGGCTCGTATAGAACTTGATACAAGTTTAGGTATTGGATTTCGGGGCTGTCAACGGCCAGATGACATCGCCCAGCTTTGCACCTGCCTTCAGGGGCCGCGGACAGCTACGGCGTCGCACTTCTTCTGTGAGTTCAGAGGTTGCACGCAAAGGTCCGTGAAATTAGAATCGGCATGAGACGGCGGTCGGAGGTAGTCAGAAGTGGCGACGGTAGGAGCGGGGAGCTACAGATACACGGCGGTCATGGACTGGGCCAAGCTGCCTCCCGGTGAGAGCTTTGCCATGGTCAGCGCCGTGGCCACCGATTCCCAGGGCCTGGTGTACGCCTTCCAGCGCAAGCACCCTCCCGTAGTGGTGTTCGGCCGAGACGGGGAGTTTCTGACTTCGTGGGGAAACGGTTCTTTTGTCTTTCCACACGGATTTTGTATTGCCGACGACATCGTATACGTTACCGACCGCGACAGTTCGGTGTGCATCATGTACACTTTGGACGGCAAGCCCATTCAGATGCTGGGCCGGCACGGCGAGCACTCGGACACGGGGTGCGAAAACCCAGGAGACCTGGTCCCCCGGGCTGCCGGGCCGTTCAATTACCCCAGCGAGTTGGCTCCGGCGCCGTCCGGGGACCTATACGTCTCCGACGGCTATCGCAATGCCAGGGTGCACCGCTTCTCTGCGGACGGCCGGTTGAAATCGTCCTGGGGCCAACCCGGCAAGACCGAGCCTGGAGAATTTCACCTGCCCCACAGCCTGCTGGTAAGCGGCGATGGCACGGTGTACGTATGCGACCGGGAGAACCACCGCATGCAGGTGTTTTCCGCCGACGGAGAGTTCCAGGCCATCTGGACCGACATTCAGCGGCCTATGGACATCTCTCAAGACCAGGACGGGGTCCTGTACGTAAGCGAAGGGCCGGTTGACGGGTCGCCGCCCCGGGTGAGCGTGCTGGACCGGCGGGGCAGCGTTCTGAGCCGGTTCGAGTGCCGGGGAGGCCACGGAAGCTGGGTGGATGCGAATGGGGACATTTACGTCGGCACCCAACAAGGAGTCGACAAGTTCGTGCGCCAGAGATAGCAACGAACAGGAAACTGGTGGGGGATCTATAATGCGGCTGGAGCGAGGATAGGCGGCAAATGAACGTTGAAATTCGGAACGAAAGATTCCGCGAAATAGTGGGCGACGCCGCGGCGTTGGAGCAAACGGCATCGGGCTTCATATTCACAGAGGGGCCAGTGTGGGACCACGTCGAACAGCACCTGATATTCAGCGACATACCGGGCAATATCATTAGGAAATGGACTCCCGACAGCCAAGTGGAGACTTTCCGGCAGCCCAGCAACATGGCCAACGGCAACTGCTACGACCGCCAGGGCCGCCTCGTCACCTGCGAACACGCCACCAGCCGGGTGACCCGAACGGAGAATGACGGCGCTGTTTCCGTCCTGGCCACTCATTACGACGGCAAAGAACTCAACAGCCCAAACGACGTCGTAGTCAGAAGCGACGGCTCGATTTACTTCACCGACCCATATTTCGGGCGGCTGGGGTCCCACGGCGTGGCCCGGGAGCGGGAGTTGGACTTCTGCGGCGTATTCCGGCTTGAACCCGACAGCGGCGCCCTAAAGTTGTTGGTGTCAGACTTCACCCTGCCCAACGGCCTTTGCTTCTCGATTGACGAATCACAACTGTTCGTCAACGACTCGCGGCACAACCATATCCGGGCGTTCGACGTGCAGGCAGACGGGTCGGTGTCCGGCGGCCAAGTGTGGGCGGATTTGAAAGGAGACCGCGAGGGGGTGGCCGACGGGATGAAGCCCGACAGCGAGGGGAACCTGTGGTCTGCGGGCCCAGGAGGAGTCCACTGCTTCGCTCCAGACGGGACCAGCCTGGGGATTATCTACGTCCCTGAGCAGGCGGCCAACTTCACCTGGGGTGATGAAGACCTGTGCAGCCTGTTCATCACGGCGTCGACTTCGCTGTACCGGGTACGGGTGAAAATCCCCGGCAGGCGGGCGTTCTAGTCCGGCTGGTTGGGAGCGGAGCGCGTAGCCATCTGGGCCATGGCAGATGATGGCCGGGACCGGTACTTCCATAGCTCTCTGCATAGGCCTGGTCGTTATTGGCCTGACGTCCGTTGCCTGCTTCGGGTCGATATCCATCCAGGAATACCCCACGTCCTTGCGTTGCCCCGAGTGTCCTGCGATGCACGTTTCCGGAGTCATCGATGGGGACACCCTGGACACGCCCGAAGGCCGAGTGCGCCTCTTCGGAATAGACGCGCCTGAGCGAGGCGAAAGGTGTTACGGCCAAGCCGCCTCCGCTCTCAGGAAACTGGCCGGCCGGACGGTGAGGGTGGAACCTGGACCCAGGGCCAGCGACCCCGGCGGCAGGCTATTGCTCTACGTGTTCACCCAAGGAGGCAACAGCATCGACGAAATATTGGTGGAGCATGGACTGGCCCGAGCCTGGACCAGGGACGGCCAGCACCGCGACCGCCTGGTTGCCCTGGAGCAAGAAGCTAGGCGGAACGGCATTGGATGCCTGTGGTAAAGAGAAAGAGACCGCCGGTGGAGACGCTCGGTTAAAGCATCGGCGGCCTCTTCTCAAGAGGGTTGGGACTTGATAGTAGCCGCTGAAGGCGAAGCCGGTCAAGGGGCTAAATGTCAGTAGGGACCATAGCGCCCGGTAACTGCCGCCCTTGGCCTCATTAGTCCTTGTAGAGGCAAGTCAGTTGCGCCTGCCACGTTCTCCCTGTTTCATGCGTCCGTATTCCGAGGAAACCTCGGCCCCCAAGATCAAGACAAACGCACAGTAATAGGCCCAAATCAGCAGCACGACCACCGATGCCAGGTTGCCGTAAAGCTGCTCGAACCTGGCAAAATGCTCCAAATACCACAAGAACAATGTCTTGCCCACTTCGAATAGGACTCCCGCTAGCAACGCGCCCAGCCATACAGCCCGCCAATAAGCCTTAATGCTGGGCAGATACTTGTAGATGATCAGGAACATCGAGAAGCTAACGAGCAGGGCCGACAGCCGCAGCGCTACGGAGACAAGTTCGTCCCCAAGGATGTCGGCTATCAGTTCGTCGTCGATCTCCAAGCTGCCGGCCCATTGCAGGACACTGGTCGAGGCGAGGGAAATCAGGAAGAGGATGCCGAGACCAAGAGCCATAGCCAGTTGCCGGGGTATGTTCTTGTAGAACGGCGGGTTTTCGCTCAAGCCCCAGGCCCGGTTCACGACACGTGTGACGGAGCCGAACACGACGCTGGCAGAGCCAATCAACCCCAGCACCGCAACCACCCCCAGGGTCTCACGATACCTTTCGGCCCCTGAAATGGTGTCCCGGACGAATTGCTCAGAGCCGGGGAGGTTGTCCACGATGAACTCCACCAGTTGGTCTTGCCGGGACTCGGGACCGGCAATCCAGCCGATAATAGCGCTGAAGGCCAGAACCAGGGGGACCAGGGAGAGGACGGCATAATAGCTGAGACCAGCCGCCATAAGGGCGGCATCGTGCCGGCCCAGTCTACCGAATACCCCGGACAGCAGCCGAACGGGCCCGCTGCGTCCCAACCTGGTGCCAGCCAGCCCCGAGATGAGCCGCCGCAGGCCCCGACGAAACACCACGGCCGCCTGGCGCAAACGGTATATGGACCTGGTAGCAAACATTGAATTATGGGACCCCAAAATCAAGGCGGCGAAGATTGATCTCTCCGCCGCCTTGAAAGCTCCCAGAACGTCCCTCCGGCTATCCCTTCTTTTCTTGTCCTCCGAAGGGGGCCTGAAGCACCACGCGAACGCCGGAAATGACCCCGGTCACCGCATCGCGGGCCGCGGTTCCGGCGGCGCTGCTGACTTCGCTGGCGGCCTCGACAGCCCCGGTGGCCGCGGCTGAAGCCGCATCTTCAGCGGCAATACCGATTGCCTTGGCCCCTTCGATGGCTCCTTCTACTGCGCTTCTCGCCACGCCTGCTACGTCGCCGCCTAGGCTGGCAGTGCTCCGCACGACCTCGCCGGCGCTGCTGCGGACTGCTCCCAAGGCGTCCTCTCCCACCTCCTGGGCGCCTTGCAGGGT
This sequence comes from Dehalococcoidia bacterium, assembly GCA_963668505.2. GTDB lineage: Bacteria > Chloroflexota > Dehalococcoidia > Lucifugimonadales > UBA3495. The sequence continues at coordinate 211,355 of CAXXWY010000003.1, forward strand.
GCCGATTACCACGCCTTTGGCAGTGTTAGCCAAGTCTCCGCCGACTTCATTGGCCGACTCGATAGCCCCTCGGGCCAGACCCGTCACTGAGTCCTGAAGGGTAAGGCCAACGCTCTTGGTGGTGACAAGCGCTCCTTCCACGGCTCCCCGACCGGCATCGGCCACATCTCCACCGACTTCCGAAGTGCCTTTGACAGCGGCGCGGACAGTGTCGCTCAACGTTCCCACGGTCACGGTGGTCACTTCACCTACCCCTTGGATGACGCCGATTACAGCGCCCTTGGCGGCGGAGCCAACGCTGGACCCGACCTCGCTTGCTGCCTGCACGGCCCCGGTAACGGCATCCACGGCGAGGCCGGAGACCTCTCCGCCGGTTTCCCTGACGGTCTGCAGTGCGCTTACTGTGGTCTTGCGGGTAGTGTCAATAGTTGCCCCAACCACGTCGCCGGCGCCTCTTATGGTGCCTACGAGGGTATCCTTGATTACTCTGCCAAGATATCCCAACGGCATTGCTGTTTCCTCCTAGCTTAACTTTCGAAATTATATCCGATGGAATCGAGCAAGGAAACGCGCATCCGTCATATCCGGCCTCGCCCGTAGCCGGACTGGAGTCACTGGTTGTGGGTGGCTGGAGGGCGGCAGCTATCCTGTCGCTTACGGAAGAAGTAGGAAAGGCCAGTAGCAACGGGCCGCGTGTGGACTCAGGACTTGGGTAGCGGTATCATCTACTCGTGCGTTGAGCCGGGCGAACAGGGGGGAGGGAATGACCATTCACACCCAAGACCATCTATCTGAGTTAAGTTGCGTTCTCCGGGAGATGGGATCGGTGGTAGTAGCCTATTCCGGGGGCGTGGACAGCGCCCTGGTCGCGGTGGCCGCCCACCAGGCGTTAGGGCCGAGGTCCCTGGCTGTCACCGCAGATTCGCCGGCGCTGGCGTCCCGGGAGTTGGCAGAGGCAACTGGACTGGCCCGGAAGCTGGGCTTCGCCCACCGCGTGATCAACACCGACGAGATGGCGCGGGAGGGATATGTGGCCAACTCCCCGCAACGCTGCTATTTCTGCAAGACCGAGTTGTATTCCCAACTCAGCGACATAGCCAAGCGGGAGGGCTTCCAATGGGTCGCCAACGGGGCCAACACCGACGACCAGGGTGACTATCGGCCGGGCATGCAAGCTGCCTCGGAGCGCCGCGTTCGCAGTCCTCTAATCGAGGCCGGATTGGACAAAGCCGCGGTGCGGGCCGCGGCCGAGGCATTGAACATACCAATCTGGGACAAGCCCGCCCAGCCTTGCCTTTCCTCACGCATCCCCTACGGTATTCCGGTAACCCTGGAGACCCTTTCCAAAATCGAGCGGGCCGAGGATTTCCTGCACAGCCTGGGACTAAGGGAAGTGCGAGCCCGGCACCACGACCGCCTGTGTCGCATAGAGGTAGGGGAACGGGATATGGAGGCCGCTTTTCGGTCCCGCCAAGATATAGTCGAGAATCTGAAGAAAATCGGATATCTCTGGGTGTCCCTGGACCTGTCGGGGTTGCGGTCAGGCAGTTTGAACGACCAACTTCTCTTGGAAACCGCGGTCAGGTCAGCCTGACCACCGGTAGAGGGATGACCGGCGGGCTATCCGCCAAAACCGATGTGGAGCGAGTTCGTCCACGTTGCAGCCGTCTCCCATCGATACCAGAGCCTGGGACCACGCTGCGAAGTTTGTAAGGCACAGTCCATGTCTATGCGGGTAGCCTACATCCAGTCCATTGGCGGGGCCAGCGGCGACATGTTGTTGGGAGCGCTGGTGGACGCGGGACTACCCCTGGAAGTGCTGCGCGAAGAACTGGCGAAGCTGCACATAGACGGCTACCGCCTGGATGCCAAAGAGGAAACCCGCTGCGAGGTACGCGGAACCTCTTTGAAGGTGACGCTGGAGAACGCAGCGCGGTACACGCCCCGATGCCTGATGGAGACCTTGGAAGGCAGCGGCGTTCCTGATCCCGTGAAGGAGCAGGCCCGCCGCGTTTTGAAGTCCCTCTGGCGAGCCGAAAGCAGGGTCCACGGCCAACCGGAGGAATCCCTGGAGTTGGAGGAACTGGGCAGCATCGATACGCTGGTGGACGTGGTGGGAACGGCGATAGGTCTGCACCACCTGGGAGTGGAGCAGGTTTTCGCGTCGCCGTTGGTGCTGGGCGCTCCTGCTCCTCCCCAACGGCCCGGCGGCTACTCCAACCCAGCCTCGGTAACCCTGGAATTAGTCGCGGCAGCCAAGACTCTGGTGCTGGCTGACCACCCGATGTACCAAGGCGCCGGGGAGCTTACTACGCCCACCGGGGCAGCCCTCGTCACAACCCTGGCCGCGTTCAGCCGCCCGGCATTCGCCGTCGACGGCATAGGAGTGGGACTAGGAGCCAAGGACCCGAAAAGGTTCCCCAACGTTCTCAGGCTCTGGACTGGCGAGATGTTAGACCAACCTCCCACTTCCAGGGAAAGCGGCGCGGTGCTGCTGGAGACCAACCTGGACGATGTGCCGGGAGTGGTGCTGGGATACGCCCAGGAGCGTCTATTCGACATGGGAGCGTTGGACGTGTGGTGCACTCCGATACAGATGAAGAAGAACCGGCCGGCAACGGTCTTATCGGCCCTGGTGCCCCAGGAGCTTGAATCCGAAGCGGTGGAGCTAATCCTACGGGAGACGCCGACCCTGGGCATACGCACCCGCCCTGTGGAGCGCCACGTGGCGGACCGGACATCTGTAACGATCGACACCGACTTGGGCCCCATCAGCGTGAAGGTCAAATCATTAGACGGCGCAGCCGTAGCCGCCGCGCCGGAGCCGGACGAGTGCCGGCGCATTGCCCTGGAACGGGGGATTCCGTTCCAAGAGGTGTACCAACGGGCCGCGGAGCAGGCGCGCCGGCAATTGCTGGGCTGACAATCCGGATGTCCGTCCATACGGCCAAGAACCGCCAAGGAGGCTAATCATAGACGCCCAACGCCTGCGGCAATTTCTCGAAGAATATAAAACCACCGGCATGACCGTGGAGGAGGCCCTGTCTCAATTGAGAGACCTGCCGTACCAGGACATGGGGTGGGCCAAGATCGACCACCATCGTTCGCTGCGGACTGGTTCGCCTGAGGTCGTCCTGGGCAGAGGGAAGACCCCGGAGCAAGTGGCCGGAATAGTGGCCGTCATGAAAGGCAGGGGGCATCCGGTGTTGGTCACCAAGACGGACCAAGCCGCCTACGAAGCCGTGGCGCGAGAGACTCCAGAAGCGACCTTCAATCAACTGGGCCAGGCGATAGTCGTCCCGTCGCCGGAAACCACGGCCAAGGTCAAGGGCATCCTGATTCTCACCGGTGGAACGGCGGACCTGCCCGTGGCTGAGGAAGCGGCGATTACCGCTGGACTGATGGGCAGTACGGCAGCGCAAGTCAGCGACGTGGGAGTGGCGGGACTGCACCGGTTGCTGGACCACATAGATATTCTCAGGCAAGCGCGGGTGATTATAGCGGTTGCAGGCATGGAGGCGGCCCTGGCGGGGGTGGTGGCCGGCCTGGTGTCTGTTCCGGTCATAGCCGTTCCCACCAGCACGGGTTACGGCGCCAGCTTCGAGGGCCTGGCGGCCCTGCTGGGTATGCTGAACAGTTGCGCACCCGGCGTGGCCGTGGTGAACATAGACAACGGCTTCGGGGCGGGATACCTGGCGTCCCAGATTAACCGGATGGCACACTCGGAGGCGGACGCGCCTACCTAGCCTTGCATTGGACTGGGCGGAGTTGGCCGTTCAGGCTGGTGTGATGGGGATCCGCGGCGACTCACAGGGTTGCGGTCGCCAAGGTGGGAGCCTGATAAAAGTGGTCGGGGTGAGTGGATTCGAACCACCGGCCTCTACGTCCCGAACGTAGCGCGCTAGCCACTGCGCTACACCCCGACACTGATGAGTGGAGAATACCGGGAGAACAGCTTCCGGTAAGTGTATTATACTCCAAGGCGGCCGCACAATCCGAGTGTCACTCGCCCAGCATCTTAAGGGTCTGGTCTTCAAGGATTGCCAGATTCAGAACACTTTGCCAGTGCTTGAAAATGCTGCCGTCGGCGTCAATGAATACCGTCGAAGGCAGTACAAGAACCCTGTACGCCTCGATAACCGAGTTGTCGTCGGTGGACGCTGCTGGGAAGGTGATGTCCAACTCTTCCAGCAGGTCCTTGGCGTCTTGCAATGACCCCAAGCCGGTAAATTGTCCCAAGTCTACGGCGACCAAGTTCACCCGATCACCGAACTCTTGGTAGTACTCTTGGAAGTCGGGCAACTCGGCGCGGCAGGGAGGGCACAAGCCGGCCCAGAAGTTAATGACCAGGGGTTTGCCGCGCAGGTCGGCGGGGGTCAACGGGCCCGAGCCAAGTTCGTCGTGGCCTTGAAACAGGGTGAACGTAAAACTCGGGGCCAGGTCCTCAGGCATCTGCTCCGGCAACTCTATGGCGGTTGTGGGAACCTCTGCCGTGGAATCCTGAGTAGCCGCAGGCTGTGTCGTACCCGGGGAACTAGAGACGCCTCCGCAAGCCGCCAAGACAACGCCGGTCACCAACATCCCGGCTGCCAACGCCATGGCGCGCGTTAGAGCAACTCCGACCCTGAGGCGATGCCTGCCGGCGGCGGCCAAGGCGGTAATCTGCTCCTGCCCCTTTATTCTATCCATCACTTGCCCTCCCATAGATGAAGACATTGTAACGAGGTTACGAATCCTTGAACCGTTCCAGGTTTACCTGCAACCAGCAGTTTCAGCCTAGCCCGCCAATTGCTTAAGCCTCTCGTGGAACGCGGCTAGGCGTTCCAGCATCATCCTCAGCCGGGATGGCCATGCATCTCCCAGGCGCCGCCAGGAAAGATGAATCTGCCGGTTGCCCACGGACGCAGCGGGACCGAGGGCTTGCTGCAAGGGCGCTCTGGCTCCCCCCACCGGCGAGCCAAGGGCCAGCGTTATTCCTTCTCCACTATGGGAAACGGACTCGATGCCTACCGCAGCAGCCCGGCTGCGCAGTTCAGCGATAAAGAGCAGGTTCTCCACCTCCTCCGGGGGCGGGCCGAAACGGTCCCTCAGTTCGTCACGGATGGCCGGGACATCCGGTGGCAGTACGACGCGTGCCAGGCGCTGGTATATGGACATGCGTGTGGGCAAGTGGTCGATATACGATTCCGGGATCCGAGCCTGCATCGGTAAGTCCATGCGCGGGAGTTCGTTCGATGGGCTGGAAGTCGAAGAGTCTTGACCCTCTTCCTGTTCCAACTCCCGGACCGCTTGCTGGAGCAACTGGCTATAGAGGTCAAGGCCCACCTGGTGAATGTGGCCGCTTTGAGCGGCGCCCAACAGGTTACCCGCGCCGCGGATTTCAAGATCGCGCATGGCTATGCGGAAGCCGGATCCCAACTCTGACGCATCGAGGATGGCCTGGACCCTTTGCTCTGCCGCCTGGGTAATTCTGCGGCCTCTAGGCACCAACAGATACGCGTAAGCCCGGTGGTCTCCTCTGCCTACCCTCCCCCTGAGCTGGTAAAGCTGGGCAAGCCCGAATCGGTCAGCCCGGTCAAGGATCAACGTATTGACGTTGGGCATGTCCAGGCCAGACTCGATGATGGTGGTGCACACCAGCACGTCGGCTTCTCTGCGGGAGAAGGCCACCATGACTTCTTCCAGGTCGCCTTCCGCCATCTGGCCGTGAGCAACCAGGACCCTAGCCTGGGGGACCAACTGGGAAATCTGCGCCGCGGTCTGGTCGATGGTTTTCACCCGGTTATGCAGATAGAATACCTGGCCGTTGCGCTCCAACTCCCGGAGGATGGCCTCTTTAACGACATCCTCGCTGTACTCGGACACGAAGGTCTTTACCGGCAGTCGGGCTTCGGGCGGCGTGTCTATGGTGCTGAGGTCCCTGATTCCCGAAAGGGCCAGGTTCAGCGTGCGCGGTATGGGCGTGGCGCTCAACGTCAGAACGTCCACCTCCTGTCGCAGTTGCTTGAGTTGTTCTTTGTGGCCTACGCCGAAGCGCTGCTCTTCGTCGACCACCGCCAACCCCAGGTTCTTGAACTTCACGTCCTTTTGCAAGAGGCGGTGGGTGCCTATGACTATGTCGACTTCGCCGTTTTCCAGCCCTTGGATGATCTCCTGTTGTTCTTTGGCGGTCCTGAAGCGGCTGAGCACCTCTACGCGGACGGGATAGGGGTCGAGGCGCTCGGTGAAAGTGGCGTAGTGTTGCTGGGCCAGCACCGTGGTCGGCACCAGGAGACCCACCTGCATTCCGTCGTTCACGGTCTTGAACGCGGCCCTCAGGGCAACCTCGGTCTTTCCGTAACCGACGTCTCCGCAGATGAGACGGTCCATGGGCTTCAGCCCTTCCATATCCTCTTTGACCTGGCCTATGGCCTGGGCTTGGTCTGGGGTTTCTTCGTAGGGAAACGACTGCTCGAGTTCTTGCTGCCAGGCCGTGTCCGGGCCGAACCCGTGGCCGCCTGCCGCCTGCCGGGCAGCATTGAGCTTGACCAATTCCAGCGCCAACTCTCGCGCCGCGCCCTTGACTCTCTGTTTTACCCTGGCCCATTCGGCGCCGCTGAGGCGGGTCAGCGAGGGTGGCCAGTCGACAGGGCCTACGTATGCGGAGACCCGGTCCAAGTGCTCGGTAGGCACATAGAGCTTGTCGCCTTCGGCATACTCCAGCACCAGGTATTCCTTTTCTTCAGCATCCCGACCCATCTGGGTAGTGCCAGTGAAACTGGCCACTCCGTGGTCGACGTGCACAACGTAGCTTCCCGGCACCAAGTCCGCCAAAGCCACATCAGGCCCCTGTCGGCTCCTGCCGGTACGCCGGTAGCGCCGCTCCTTGACCGTTCCAAACAGTTCTCCATCGGTCAATAGGGTCAGGGAGGCAATCCCCTCGTCTCCTCCTGACGCGCCGTTTTCACGCATCGTGGGCGCGCCGCGGCCCTCTGGCCCAGTTACGAGGTCGTTGCCGCTCTCAGGCATCGCCGGTAAGTTCAGGGCCCAGCCCTCGTGCAACGAACCGGGGACAAGGTAGACTGCTCCCGGTGGAGGCGGCTCGTCGATGGAATCCCGAAGGGATGCCCCCACGCCGGACTCCTCCAGGATTTCGGCCAGCCGCCCGGCATGTTGGGTAACCGCGACCAATGCCCTGCCTTCTCGCTGGTACCGCCTAGCGTCGCTGGCCAGTTGCTCCAACCGACCGTAGTAGGGCACGGCGGGCTGGAATATCGAGTCCTCCTCATCACTGACCCAACTGTTGAGTTCAATTCTGCTCCGGCGCGCAAGACCCTGTTGGAACGCCTCCCATTCCAGGTACGGGGACGGGAAGCCGGTGGGCAGCTCGCCCCGGCCTTCCCTGCCGGTCCTCATGCGGCTGAACCTTTCTTCCAAGTCCTGCGCCTCGGCTTCTATGCGGCTGCTGCGCTCCATTACCACCAGACCATCCCCTGGCAGGTAGTCCAGCAGGCTGGAGTGGTTGAGCAGGCCGTTGTAAAACGAGAGGCTCTCCGCATTGGTATCGGCGAACAGGTTGGCCAGCTCTTCGTCCATCCGGTCACGGACTTCGGGGCTGCAAGGAGTGAAGTCCATATCCGCCATGATGCCCTGCACGTTGTCCCGGCAGGCCATGCCGGGGAGCTGCTCCCGCGCCGCAATGATGCGGACCTCTTCGACCGATCGAACAGACCTCTGGCTGTAGGGGTCGAATGCCCGGATCGTATCCACCTGGTCATCCCACATTTCGATACGGAAGGGCAGGTCGGAATGGGGGGGGAAAACGTCGACGATGCCGCCGCGGCGGCTGAAGCTGCCGGCGGCTTCCACCAGGGGCTCGTTGCGGTAGCCCAGTTCCACCCATTGGGCAAGGAGTTTGTCGAGTCGGACTCTCTCCCCGACGGACACCCGATAGGCGTAGGCTCGTTCACCTCCGGCACCGTTCCCAACCACTGTTTCCGGCATCACGGTCTTGCGGAGGGCCGCGCCTATGGACGCGACTACCAGAGGCTTGGGCCCGGCGGCGGCGGTTGGGTTCAGCCTTGCTTCAGCCAAAGTGGCCAGGGCAGCCAGGCGTTGGTTGCCGGTATAGGCGTCTGCCGCCAACCGCTCGAATGGCAGCACCTCAGGCTCCGGCAGCAGGTACACCGGATGTTCGTCCCCAAGGTAGGCGAGCAATTGGTCGTGAAGACGCCGGGCGTCCTCGATCGCGGCGAGCAGCTGTGCCGCGACCTCGCCGGCCGCGACTGGCTCACCGTGCCGCACCCGGAGGAGATCCCCGAGAGGCTGCACAGCACCCAGGTCATGGGCCTCAACGACCACCACGACTTCGCCGCCCTGGCGGGGGAGTACGGGGCGACCGGCAACCACCGCTACGCCCGCGAGTGCGTGGCCCGCATGGTGGAGTGGATCGAGGCGCACGGGCCGCTGCCGGACCGCCCTCCCACCGGCGCCACCGGCGCCTTCTGGCGGACGATCTTCTACACCCTCCCCCGCACCTCCAACTGGACCCGCTGCCTCATGCTGCTCCGGCACTCTCCCGCGGTCACGGACGAGGAGCTGATCACCCTCCTCAAGGCGATCCTCCACCACCTGCGCTACGCCGCGAACAACCGGGCGCCGGGCATGCCCAACATGATCGTCCACCTCCACGAGCAGCTCATCGGCCTCGGGGAGCAGTGGCCGGAGTTCGCCGAGTCGGAGGGCTGGTCCCGAGCCGGCGTGGAAGGGCTCCGGGAGCTGCTGGACGACTACTTCTACCCGGACGGCGCCTACATCGAGCTGTGCTACTTCGCCCACGAGAGCTTCACCCGCGTCCTGGAGCGGGGCGAGCGCGGCGAGATCGAGCTGCCGCCGGGGTTCCGCGACAAGGTGGAGGGCATCTTCGACTTCCCCGCGTACATGGTGAAGCCCAACGGCAGCTATCCCTCGGTGAACGACAACTACTCGGCCCAGGACCCGGAGAAGCTCCCCGAGCGCCGCGGCGGCCTGATCGACCTCGGCGCGGAGATCACCGGCCGGCCGGACCTGCGCTACATCGCCTCCTTCGGCGCCGAGGGCGAGCCCCCGGCCCGGACCTCGCGCGCCTTTCCCTACGCCGGGTTCCACGTCATGCGCTCCGACTGGTCCGCCGAGGCCCGCTACCTCGTCTTCGACGGCGGCCGCAGCGCCGGCGGCCACAACCACGTGGACAAGCTCAGCTTCGAGCTCTACGCCTACGGCAACACCCTGGTCACCGACAGCGGCTGCGGCGGGCCCTGGGCCTCGGCCTGGCGCAGCGAGTACTTCGTCGGCCCCGCGGGCCACAACACCATCATGGTCGACGGCCGCGGCCAGGTGGCCGGCCTCCCCCTCTTCGAGATCCCCTGCCTGGGCGGGCGCACCGCCTGGAACGAGATCGCCCCCGAGCCCCTGCCCAACACCTGGGTCAGCGGCCGTCACATCGACTATGCCGGCAGCCGCTACGAGGACGGGTACGCCGCCTACGGCTCGGAGCAGAGCCGCCGGCGCGGATTCGCCTACGAGAGCAAGCGCGTCGACGGCGTCGAGCGCATGCAGCCCTGGACGCGGAGCCAGGGCGGAGAGCTGCGGGTGCCGCCCCACGAGCGCCTGTTCGTCGATCACGAGCGCCGCATCCTCTTCGTCAAGCCCGACTACTGGATCCTCTCCGACCGGCTCCTCGGGAAGGGCCGGCACAAGGCCGAGTCCCTGTTCCACTTCCAGGCCTCGGCCACGGCCCGCGTCGAGCCCGCGGACGGCTCGGTGCGCACCGTCAACGGCCGCGCCGGCCTGGTAATCCTGCCCGCCCCGGGGGCGGAGCTGGAGGCGCGCATCGTCAAGGGCCAGGAGGATCCCCCGCAGGGGTGGGTCCCGGCCGGCTGGGGCGAGCACCGTCCCTCGCCGGTCGCCATCTACTCGGCGGAGGAAGAGCTGCCCCTGGCCGTGGACATGGTGCTCTATCCGCACCCCGGGGAGGACGCGCCGGCGCTGGCGGTGGAGCGGCTGGAGGTGCAGGAGGAAGGAGAGGCGGTCCCCGCGTGGCAGGCGTCCGCGCTCTGCGTGCACGTCGATGGAGGGCGGGACTACTGCTTCGTCTCCCACGAGCGCCGCGCCCTGCGCACCGCCGGACCGCTGGTCAGCGACGCCGAGGTGGTGCTGGTGCGCTGCGGCAGCGACGGCCGCCCCCGGGAGCTGGCGCTGATCAACGGCAGCTACGTCAGCCTGGAGGGCCGGCTGCTCGTGGCCGCGGAGGAGACCTTCCCGCGGCTGGAGTTGTGCTGGGAGGGGGCTGCGCTACAGGTGGACGCCGGTCACCCGGTGGGGGCGGACCTGTGGGCCGGCGGCGCCGGCCGGCTGATCATCGGCGAGGGAGAGGCGCGGGCGATCCAGCCGGTGGATGACCGAATCGCGATCTTCGAGGACTGGCTGGACTGAGGGGGCCGAGGGGCGATCGAAAGTGAGCAAAGAGAAGCACCTACCTGTTGCGGCTGCCAGCCTCCCTCAAGGTAGCGGTCGCGGAGATCAGCAGGGAAGACTGCACGAGCATCAATCAGTTCGTCACGACGGCCGTCGCGAGAAGGTTGCTGCCATGAAGACCGCCGAGCTCTTCAACGCGCCCGGCGCTGAGGCCGACATCGAGGCGGCACGCCGGCTGCTGCGACGCGACGGGGGTCAGCCACCGGAACCAGATGATGCCCTGGACCAGCCTGATCCATGACCGTCAGGCCCACGGATCTGTGGGCCGGCGGAGCGCCGCTTGGCCACCGGCGAGGGGGAGGCACGGGCGAGGACAGCCCACAGAGGATGAGCCGTTGACAGGGCTTCTATCGAGCGGCACCTTGTGTAGTTGTCGAGAGTAGCAGCACCACTCCCGAGGATGTAGTCGATGTGGTGTGCAGTCAAGGCGTTTCGGAGGAAAGCGGGATATTGTCCGTGGAATTCGAGTGGGACAGAGACAAAGCTGAAGCCAACCTGTTGAAGCACGAGGTTCCATTCGATGAAGCGAAAACTGTTTTCGATGATCCAATCTATATTGATTTCTACGATCCTGACCATTCTGAAGATGAGGAGCGATATATCATCATTGGCGAGTCACAGCGACATTCGTATATTGACCGTATCCTATACGGAGCGCGGGGATGAGATTCGTCTTATCAGTGCAAGAAGAGCAACCCCAAAGGAAAGAGAAGACTATGAGGAAGGTTGAGACCAACATGGACGACCATCTTCGCCCCGAGTATGATTTGGGGAGCTTGCGGGTGCGAAGGGTTGGCCCCAAGCGAAAGACCTTCAGGGGGCAACCTATCCAGTTGGACCCGGGCGGCGCTGCGATGTTGGATTCTGAACAAACAAAGAGGGAGACTGTCTATATGGAAAACGAAGTTCTGACTCTTAAGGGCCATGGTATCGATCTGGACATGCTTGCTGAAGACTACGACATATTGGTCCTCCCTGAGAATGCTGAAACACATGGGGAACTCTTCGATGCGGGCGATGCAGTGTCTCTTGCAAAGCATCTGAAGCAGTCTGGAGCCAAATGTGGGAACACCCCAGATATTGGCGTAGACTGTCCCACTCTTGACCGGAAATCTGATGATCTCTGGCTAGGGCTTGTCTGGATTCTCGGGAATGCTGCATGGCCGTTCTTGATCAACGTTGTCGCCAACATGTTCACTGACCCGCTCAAGAGCCCGTTCACCAAGGGCAAAATACATGCCAAGTTGAGGTGGCGGCAGAATGGCGAACTTGAGCGCCTCGATTGGCAGGGAGACGGTGCCACTCTGATTGAAGTATTGAAGACCCTGCGCGAGTCTTCCGAGAAGGACGCGGCTTGATTGATGTCTGGGCCAAGAGGACATCACCTCCTTGAACAGATACTCCAAGAAGCGGAGTCGTGGCAAGAAGAAGCGAAGGCCAGACGCTGGAATCGCGCGGACGAGTTGCTGCAGAAAGCTCTGGCGAGGTGCAAAGACACTCTCTCATCAAGCGACGATGGCAATGAAAAGAACGCTGCCTTGCTGAGTGGGATTCTTGTCAGAGGCATGCAGGATGCAACCCAGCTGTTCCGGCTGTCTTCGACAGAAGGATGGAGCATAGACACCTCGAGAATCGAAGATGCTTGGATCAATCTGTGCGCCGCCCAAGACAGGTTATCGTATGTGAGCGCGTTCACGAGCTTGACCAGGCTTGCATGGCTAATGGATCGCCTGAATGCAATGGATGCCGAGTTCATGCGTGTTCTCGGTCCTGGGATGTATATGAGCCCAGAAATCCTCGTAAGGAAGGAACTGTGCTCAGTATGTCGGCAGGATATCAAAGGCTGCGACCACATCCCAGGGCACCTCTATGCCGGAGTTCGTTGCTTCGGCATCGCCCAAGATATGGCCCTGGAGTCCATTTCTGTAGTGATGAACCCCAAGGACCGGAGGTGCAGGATCTGGCCATGGCGTTATGGAGGGGGTCACTTTGAGTCCGTTGTGACTACGATGTTCAGACTTGATGACTTCCTTGATGAGCCATAGCCCTACGTGCCAATATAGCGTGAGACACTTTGCCACCGAAGTTTACTGTTGGTCGGCAGGCCCAAGGGTCCCTGGAGGCGCCCCGTCCGGACCCGGAAGTGCCGAAGCGGGCCCAGCGCCGCCATTTCAGTGCCCCCTACAAGCTGCGCATCCTGGAAGAAGTCGAGGCCATTCTCTGTAACGCCGCCTGCCACCAGGCGACTTGAATCCATGACCGTCAAGCCGAACTCTCGGAGGGATGCAATGAGCCTTGAATACACTATCGTCATCGAGTAAGACGAGGACGATTGCTACGTTGGAAGTGTCCCCGCACTCCCGGGCTGTCATACCCAGGGAAAATCAATCGACGAGTTACTCGAACGGATGCAGGAGGCGATCGCACTTTGGCTTGAGGCCAACGGTAAGGAAGCTGCGAGTACGCTTGAGCTGGTAGGCGTTCAAAGAATATCAGTATGACCAGATTGCCGCGCGTAACTGTCGCCCAACAGGCTCCGAGGAGAACATCGGGATGAGCAAAGGAAGCAGCACGTACCTGTTGCGGCTGCCCGCCTCCCTCAAGGCAGCGGTCGCGGAGATCAGCAAGGAAGACGGCACGAGCATCAACCAGTTCATCACGACGGCCATCGCCGAGAAGGTCTCTGCCACGAAAACGGCGGAATTCTTCACCGCGCGCGGAGGGGAGGCCGACATCGAGACGGCACGCCGGCTGCTGCGCCGCGACGGGGGGCAGTCCCCCGAACCTGACGATGCCTTGGACCTGCATGCTGCATCAACGTCGGAGAGGATTGACAAGCCATGAGTGAAGCCTTGCGGCAATATCGCTTTCTGGAAAAAGATCTGATCCATGTGCGTCGGAGACATGAAGGACTTGAGTCCGAAGAAGAAGAGTCTATTCTTGATGCGATGGAAGAGCTGTGGCACGAACTCGACGCCGACGAGCAACAGTTGCTCTACTCTGAAGGGACCAAGTCTCTGATGAACAATTGACACAATTGGTCGAGACGATCTCGATAGGAGTCCATCCAGCGTTTTCTGGATGACCAAGTCGCTCCAGACTCCCGCGCCTCAGGTAACCGCTTCCACCTCCATCTTTTTCTTGACAGGGTACGACTGCCCTGGTACGGTACTTCAAGCGACCCAGCCCTCGGCCGTCTGGTCCGAATGCTGACCCGTCGGTCCAAGACTTGATCAGGTTTCTCCGATGAGCGACAACTCCGCAATCGAATGGACCGACGCCACCTGGAATCCGGTAACCGGCTGCACCAAGATTACGCGCGGCTGTGACCACTGTTACGCGGAGCGCCTATCCGAGCGGTTTCGAGGTACACCGGGGCACCCCTTCGAGAATGGATTCGATCTCACGCTGCGACCGGAGCGTCTGGCTCAGCCCCTTTCCTGGAAACGGCCGCGGAGAGTCTTTGTCAACTCAATGAGCGACCTCTTTCACAAGAGGATCCCAGTCGAGTTCATAGACCGCGTATTCGACACCATGGAAGCTGCGGAAAAGCACATCTTCCAGGTGCTCACCAAACGCAGCTCCCTGATGAAGAACTATCTCCAACACAGGTATGGATCCGGTCAAGGGCCGCGCCATATCTGGTGCGGGGTTTCCGTAGAAGATCACTTGGGGACAGCAAGAATCCGGCATCTCCAGAGGGCGCCGATTCCAGTTCGCTTTCTCTCGATAGAGCCCCTTCTCGGTCCAGTGGGCGATATCGACCTCGAGGGAAATATCCTGGGTCATCGTTGGCGGGGAGAGCGGTCCCAGGGCCCGCCCCATGGAGCTGCATTGGGTCCTCGACATCAAGGAGACCTGTGACCGCGCGGGAGTCGATTTCTTCTTCAAGCAATGGGGAGGACCGACCCCGAAAGCCGGAGGACGTCTACTCGAAGGAGTCGAGCACAACGCCATGCCTCTATACACAGAGGAGGAGGGCAATCGTGGAATTCAGGTGGCATCCTGACGAACCCCCGCCACCGATCGAGCCCCACAGCAAGGCGAAACTGGAAGTCCTGCGGAGCTACCTTCGGGCCTATTTCGACAGGCTGAACGTCAAGCCCAATCGCGAAGAGTTCAAGCTCGATCTTGTCGATGGCTTTGCCGGGGGCGGCACTTTCCGAGATGGCGAAGCCGTCGTGCATGGTACGCCTCTGATCATGTTGGAAGAATCCCAGGAGGCAACAAAGCGGCTGAACCGCAATCGCACCAAGCCCCTGAATTTCGACTGCAAGTTCTATTTCGTGGACAAGGAAGCAGCCCACACAGACCATCTACGCAAGGTCCTCAAGGAGCGGGAGTACACCGTCGGTGATGACAGGATCGTTGTCCGCACCAGCCTATTTGAAGATGAAGTGGACAACATTCTGGCGGAGATCCATGGCCGGCAACCGCGGGCAGGTCGTGCGATTTTCCTTCTGGATCAGACCGGCTTCTCGCAAGTCGAACTTGGGCTTGTCAATCGGATCTTCAATGAACTGTCGACAGCAGAGGTCATACTGACATTCGCGGCCGATGCGCTCATCAACCACTTGGCAGAAAGACCGTCCCTGATAAAGGCAGTTTCCCCGCTCCAGCTGACCGATTCAGATATACTATACATGATCTGAAACAACATCAATGATGGTGATGGTGGCAAAGCACTCGTTCAGAGGACACTGCGTAGTCATATTCGAGATATAGCGGGCGTGTCCTTCGATACGCCCTTCTTCATTCGCCCTCATCAGTCCCGCCGCGCCCTGTGGTTCCTCCACCTGTCAAGACATCCTACGGCTCGTGACGTGATGATCCAGTGTCATTGGGCTATCCAGAACACGTTCCAGCACTACGGCTCGGGGGACTTCAATATGCTGGGGTGGGACGCCTTGAATTCCGGAACTCTTCCGCTCTTCAATTTCGCAAAGCTCGATGCTGAGGAGATGCGTCGCCAACTGCTGAATTCCATGCCGCAGGAGCTGCTATCCTTGGCATCCGAGGGTCCAATTACCGTGGACGTGATGCACCATATGTTTGCGAATCGAACGGCTGCTCGTTTCTTGGATCTCGATGAGGTGATCTTGCAGCTCTTCAGAGAGAAGGAGTTCGATATCCTGGATCCTGATGGAAAGAGGCGCTCACGAAATCTGAAGCGACTCAGGCCTACAGATCGGATTGCGCCCTCCGATACACTGCTGTTTCCCGGACTCTCGCGGCTGAGCTGAGTTCCGCTGTTCAGATTCACTTCCCTACGACCTGTAGCATCGCCCCAACCCTCCGCGCCGTCTCCGCAAAGTACAGCACTTCCTCCGGCATCAGGGCTCGCCCGAGGACATCCCGCTCGCGGTAGGACAGCCATTTCTTGAGGACCTGGTAGCCGCCGAGCTTGTAGGCCCAGACGGCGGAGGGGACGTTGCGCCAGAAGGCGCGGTCGTTCAGGTAGACGTCCAGCGTCGTGGTGCCGAGGGTGGGGATTGCATCGCCAAGGGCGGCTCGTTCCTCCGGGGTATAGTCGCGCTCGACGATGCGGCCCCTGGCCCGGCATGACGGCGTCGGCTGTTCCGAAGTGGCCCCACCCGGCGGTGACCGCGAAATCGTCACCAGTCATGTTACGTCCGTCGGCGGTGGAGGGGGACGGCGATTGCGGCGGCCTCCGGGCGCAATCCACCTTGGGTCACGCCCGGCGCTGGGCTGTCGGGATCGAGAAGGCGGGCAAGTTCGCGGCCCCTCGCCGCCGAGGCAGCGAGCGCCTCAGCCGCGCCGGCGGTATCGCCGTCGGGCCAGCCAGGAAGCGGGATGCGCGGCCATTCCATGCGGAGCGCACCGGCGTTGGTCTGCCTGTAGGCGGGGTCGTGGAGGGTAACGAGGACGTGGTGGAAGAGGTCTTCTACTTCTGCGCCGAGCCGCTGGAGATAACGCTGGGCGGACCCGGACAGATTGGGGCGGCGTTGGGCGACTGCGTCCGTAGTTGCGAGGCTGTCATCGCAAAGCCATGCGGGAAACATGTTCGTCCCGCGCTCGATCAAGTGCCGTGATGCGATATGTGTCGTGATACATGCCTGCGGTTCACCCGAGCCTCTCCGTAAGTGCTGTGCGGCCGAGAGCCACAAGTTCCCCTCGAATATGTGCGGTGGATAGCGAGGACTCTTCTCGCGAAGCAGTTTCGTTTCCGCTTCCCAGTAGAGCCAGCGATTGTCGAAGGGCCGGTAGGCGTGGCGGACAAAACCAGACTCAGTGGGGCCGCCGCGCTTGAGCAATGTGTCGCGCACCGCACGTGCGTCGAATCGCCCTGTATCCCTCATCACAGTCGGATAGCGCTGTGCAATCTCCTCGTGGCTCAGAGCGGCGTTGAAGTAGTCAGCAACCCTCGCCCGAAGACGCGTCAAGTCGGTGTCGATGAGAAATGCGTCACGGCCAGTCTCGGCCCCTTGAAACGACACCGGAAACAACTCGGGCAGGGCCGGCCAGTCGAACCAGTCCTCGCTCACCGCGGTCCGCACGAAGGGCAGACCGAGCGGCCTCACCGGCTCGACCCGCTCGTAGAGGTCCCCCGGCTCCGCTTCCGCCGTGGCCGTCAACTCCGCGGGTTTGGCCTGTCCCCACAGATGGCGGAAACCGATCTCGGTGGCCTTGGCGTGGTCGGCCTTGCGCACCAGCGTCGCAATCGCCGTCCCGAGTTGAATACCGACTGGATCGCCTTCGGTGGAGAAGATGCTCGGGTCGGGCGAGCCGTCCGGCGCCACCTTGCCGGTCTTGTACTTGTCGCCGTTGCAGGCATTGTCGATGCGGATGGCGTCGAACGCTTCCAGGTAGCGCTCCCGCATTCCGGTAAAAGACAGTCCGTCGAGCCAGGAGTAATTGGAGATGAAGCAGACCACGCCCTGGCCCGTCCTCTCGGCGATGCGCCGTTCCGCCATGCGGAAGAACCGCACGTAGAGATCGTTCAGCCCCTGACCCTCCGGCCGGCGCACCCGCTTCGTCGTGCGGTAGGCTTGCGACAGCTCCCGTTCCTCGTCCACCGCCATCCCGGCGAATCCGTTGTAGGGCGGATTGCCGAGGATCACCAGAATCGGCGTGTCCCGCTTCACCCGTTCGGCGCGGTCCCGTTCCTCCTCCAGTTCCGGGAAGGGCAGCGGCTTGTCGGTCTTCGGCTCCCAGCCGGTGAGGGCGTTGGTGAGGAAGACACCGGCGCGTTCGTCTCCGTCCTCCGTCAGCGGCGCGTCGAGGTCCTGCATGGTGAGGCCGACCTGCAGGTGGGCGACGACGAAGGGGGCGGGCATGATCTCGAAGCCGAAGACCCGCTCCAGGGCCGCCTGCTTCACCCGCGCGCCGGCGAGGGCGCCGAGGCCGCGGCCTTCGAGGTTGGCGGCGATGCGGCGCAGCACTTCGGCCAGGTAGGCGCCGGTGCCGCAGCACGGGTCGAGGACGTAGACGTTGTCGGCGGCCAGCCCGTCGGCGATGCCGAGGTCATCCCGCAACGCCCGGTCGACGCGGGCCACCATGTAGCGCACCACTTCGGCCGGCGTGTACCAGACGCCGAGCTGCTTGCGCAGGCCGGGATCGAAGGCTTCGAGGAAGGGCTCGTAGAAGTAGGGCACGGCCTCGCCCTCGTTGAAGCGCGAGAAGAAGGCCGGCCGGTCCACCCGGTCGAGGGCCGCCGCGGTCCAGTCCAGCACCTCGACGAGGTCGAGGCGGCGCAGACGGCCGGGGCCTGAGAGCTGGTGGAAGAGCGCCCGCAGGACCGGGGCGCGCAGGTGCCAGACGGAGGTGCGCCAGTCGAAGCGGTCTCCCTGCCCGGCTTGCCGCGCCCACAGCACCCAGGCGGAGAACAGGCCGTAGAACAGGGTCTGCACGAGGGTCGAGCGGAAGAAGGCCTCGCCTCGAGAACCCTCGAAGCGCACCCCCAGGGCCTCCTCCAGGGCGGAGCGCACCGCCTGCAGCGGCTGGGCGTCGCCCGCGGCCTCGACCCGCGCCAGCCCGTCGCGGGCGTACGACGCCAGCAGCCAGGCCAGATCCCTCGGCTCGGAGAGCGCCGCGCGGTGCGCCAGGGCCCGGCCGAGATACTCGGCCAGGCCGGCGCCCATGTCGCGGGCGAAGGAGCGCGGCGTCTCCAGGCGTTGCTCGAACTCCTCGGCGCTTGCCGCCAGCCGGAAGGTCTCCAGCCTGGCGGGAAGGCCCGCGGCGTCCTCCCCGATGAGCACGAAGTCGCGGGTGTTGGTCACCAGCACGAGGCCGTACCGGTCCCAGTAGCGGCTGACCTGGCCGCTGTCCGCGGTCAGCCAGGCGTCGTCGTCCGCGGACTTCACCTCCACCACGCCGCGCTCCGGTCTCTGCCCCGGCCGCGGCTGCCCCTTCTGCACCTGCCGCGACGAATAGAGCCCGAAGTCGGGATGGCCCGCCCCCTGGTCGGCCAGCTCGCCGACGCAGAACACCTTGGGCCTGAGGGCGCCGCCCACGGCGTCGAGCAGGTGGGCCAGCGGCCCGTACCGGGAGCGCTCCCCCGTGGCGCTGCCGGAGGCGCGGATCCGCTGCAGGTCGGTCAGGTAGTGCTCGACCGCCGCGGTCAGGCGGGCCGTCGTTCTGGTCGTCATTCGCGGTCCAATCCCCGGTTTCGGTCCCTTGAACTTGCCGTGGTCCTCCTGTATTTTCAACTACTTTCTGCCCACTGAGTCGAGAGAAATGTCAGAGTCCGGTCCAGATTGGCTTGTCTTCGTCAGCCACAGCAGCATGGATACCTGGGTCGCAAGGCAGATTGCCAAGGGGCTTGAGAAGGTGGTGGAACAATGAGTGAATCGCCACGAGTCTTCATATCGCATATCCATTCGGACAGCGATTGGGTCCGCAGCTTCGTCGACCAGCTACTCAGTGCCGGACAGAGGAACGTCTGGTCTTTTGAACGAGAAATCGCTGTGGGTGAGCCGTGGGCAGACAAGATTGAAAATGGTCTGCGGAGCAGCGAATACATAGTACTCGTCGTCAGTCCGGGGAGCATCAATTCGTCCTGGTTCAACTTTGAGCTAGGTGCCTCCCTGGGTATGGGCAAGAGGGTGATCCCCATCGTGGCCAAGGGCCTGAAGGCCGGCGATCTTCCAGGTCCGCTCAGGTCAATGCGCTGCATCGTGATGGACAGCCCCGAGGACGCGGCGCGAGAGGTTGTCGATGCCTTGGAAGCGACGGAGCAGAGCGCTACAACTCGGTGCGCACCGTGAACGGACGCGCCGGCTTGGTGATCCTGTCCGCCCCGGGGGCCGAGCTGGAGGCGCGCATCGTCAAGGGTCAGGAGGATCCGCCGCAGGGGTGGGTTCCCGCCGGCTGGGGCGAGCACCGTCCCTCGCCGGTGGCCATCTACTCGGCGGAGGAAGAGCTGCCCCTGGCCGTGGACATGGTGCTGTATCCGCACCCCGGGGAGGACGCCCCGGCCCTGGCGGTGGAGCGGCTGGATGTGCAGGAAGAGGGGGAACGGGTTCCCGCGTGTCAGACCCCGCCCAGATGCAGCGTCTCGGGCCCCGGCGAGGCGCTTCGGGATTGCCTGCTGTCTCCCCAACAGGCTTTGAGGAGCACGTCGGAATGAGCAATGGAAGCAGCACATACCTGTTGCGCCTGCCGGCCTCTCTGAAGGCTGCGGTCGCGGACATCAGCAGGGAGGACGGCACGAGCATCAATCAGTTTGTCACGACGGCAGTCGCCGAGAAGGTCCTGCCATTCTTGGCTCTAAGCGCTCTAGTTCTGGCCGGGTGCGCTACGACCTATGTGGCGGAACTACAACTGGTGCCTGAACGAATAGCCGTCAATGGGGAGGAGATTTCCGTGCTCGGCGATGCGGCAGGCTATGCCGATTCGGCGTTCGCGGTGTCGGCGGAGGTCGTGCCTAAGACCCTCGCGGTGTCGGCGGAGATGCCAATAAGCGCCGTGGTACCTTCATCTGTCCATTTGCATGTCCAGAACGGGACGCCAGAAGTCTGCGAGATTGTTTGGGATCGCTCTGGTGTAGTAGACATTACAGGACACACGGTTGAGGTAGCACGCGGTGAAACCCGCCGGATCGATAATTTGGAACAGCAGCGTGCCCATATCGTGCTGCCGGGATCCAAGAGTACCGTCTCCCTGTACCCTTTGGACGATCGGGACTTGCTGGGTTTGGACAGCTTCGATCCTCGGCATGACTTCATTCCTCCGGAGGCAATCCCTGGCCCGGCAATGGGCAAACAAGGTGGCGACTTTTGTCGGCCATCCAATCTCGGTAACGGCCACCTTCCGCTTTGCAACGCTCGGTGCCCGGACAGTTTCGTTTGACTACCGGATCAGTGGGGTGCTTTTCCATGAAGTGAAGACAGACCGCTATGGGAGCAAGTCACTGCGGCAACTCTCGGCGGAAGAGCTGTTCAAATAGGGAGACGGATCCACGATTTCGTCGGCTGGCGCTTGTGATACTGGCGTCGCTGCACTGATGGCGGCAGACGCGGATCGCCGAACAGGATAATGAACCCCCGCCAAGACCTGGACCAGCGCATCGCAAGGGGTCCTCGAACCTCGCCCGGAGGTCCTGGAGGCCTACCTGTTCGGCTCCCACGCCCAAGGCAAGGCCCAGCCCCACAGCGACATCGACGTCGCGGTCTACATCGACGAGAGCCGGGTCGAAGAGAGCGCCTTCGGATACCGGGCCCAACTCACGACCGTGTTGATCGGCGGCCTTCACAACAACGACATCGATCTGCTCGTCCTCAACCATGCGCCCTTCGTCCCCCACCTCGCAAAGATGGACCTGTTGCGTTGAGCCACCCCTGACCCGTGCCGCTCCTCGGCAACATCGCCCTCGGCAAGTACGTCGCCGGCGACTCTCCCCTGCACCGCCTCGACCCGCGCACCAAGCTGGTCGCCGTGACCGTCATGATGACCGTGGCCCTCGCCTCCGGCGGCCTGGCGCCGGTCTGCGCCTTCGGTCTCTTCGTCCTCTTCGCCGCCGGCCTGTCCCGCCTGCCGCCGGCGCTGCTGGCCCGCAACCTGCGGTCCTTCCTGTGGCTGCTGGCGATCACCGCCCTGCTCCACGCCTTCAACACCCCGGGCGAGCCGCTGTGGCGGGTTCCCTGGCTCGACCTGCAGACCACGCGCGAAGGACTGCACTCGGCGGCCCTCTTCAGCCTGCGGCTGGCGGCGGTGGTGACCGCCGCGGCGCTGCTCACGCTGACCACCTCGCCCCTGGAGCTGACCGACGGCCTGGAGCGGCTGCTGCGGCCCCTGCGACGGCTGCGGGTCCCGTCCCACGAGCTGGCCATGATGGTCTCCATCGCCCTGCGCTTCATCCCGGTCCTGGCCGAGGAGGCCGAGCGCCTGCAGAAGGCGCAGATGTCCCGCGGCGCCGAGTTCGGCGGCGGCCCGGTGCGGCGCGCCCGCAAGCTCATGCCCCTGCTGGTGCCGCTGTTCCTGTCCGCCTTCGCCCGCGCCGACCGTCTCGCCGTGGCCATGGAGGCCCGGGGCTACCGCGGCGAGGGCCGCACCTGCTACCGGGAGCTGCGCCTGGGCCGCCTCGACGCCGCCGCGGCGATGCTCTCGGCGGCGGCGGCCGCTCTCATCCTGTGGGCGGGCCGGCCGTGAGCCGCGCCCCCCGGGAGACGCGGACCCTGCGCCTGGACCTGGAGTACGACGGCTCCGGCTTCGTGGGCTGGCAGACCCAGGCCTGGAAGCGCACCGTGCAGACTACGCTGGAGATGGCGATGCGCACCCTGCTTCAGGAGGAGGTCACGCCGGTGGGCTCGGGCCGCACCGACGCCGGCACCCACGCCCTCGGCCAGGTGGCCCATGCCCACATCCGCTCGTCCATGAAGGCCGGCCGCGTCCACCGGGGGCTGAACGCCCTGCTGCCGGAAGACGTGGCCGTCCTCCGGGTGCTGGAGGTGCCCGCCGATTTTCACGCCCGCTACAGCGCCCTCGGCAAGCGCTACCGCTACCGCATCGACACGGTGCGCCATGCCCTCGGCCGCCACGCCGTGTGGACCCTGCCGCGCCGACTCGACCTGGAGCCGATGGCCGCGGCCGCGGCCGGCCTGAAGGGCGTCCTCGACTTCCGCGCCTTCTGCAAGGCCGACCCGAGGCCGGACAGTTTCGCCTGCCGCATCGACGCCGCCGAGTGGCGGCAGGCCGGCCACCGCTGGACCTTCGAGATCGAGGCCGACCGCTTCCTGCGGCACATGGTGCGGGCCCTCGTGGGCACCCTGGTCGAGGTCGGACAGGGGAAGCGGAGCCCGGAGGAGTTCCTGGAGCTGCTCCGGGGCGCCGACCGCTCCCGGGCCGGCGCCACCGCCCCGGCCCGGGGTCTGTGCCTGCTGCGCGTGCGCTACCCGGAGGAGGTGGGCGGCGCCTCGGGTCCCGACCCCCTTGAGACCATCGGGCCTCTTTAGCAGGTTAGGCGGAAGCCTCATGAGAGCCTGGTTTCTGCTCATCCCCCTGCTGCTGGCCGGCGGCGCCGCCGCGGAAGACCCGGTCACCGCCTCCCGCCGCAACGCCGTGGTCCGGGCCGTGGAGCGCGTGCAGCCCTCGGTGGTCAGCGTCCGCGTCGTCCACCGGGAGCAGGTCCGCTACCGCTACCGGCACCCCTTCGACCTGCTCTTCCGCGACCCCTTCGGCCCGCGCTACTACAGCGGCCAGCGGGACCGCGTGCTGGAGGGCTCCGGCTTCATCGTCGACAGCGAGGGCTTCGTCCTGACCAACGCCCACCTGGTCCGCAGCAAGTACATCCGCAAGGTGGAGGTCTCCCTGCCCGACGGCCGCCTCTTCGAGGTCCGTTCGGGCAACCGCGACGTGGCCCTGGACCTGGCCGTTCTCAAGATCGACGGCAGCGATCTTCCGGTTGCGCCTCTGGCTGAATCCGACCATCTTCTGGTCGGGGAATGGGCCATCGCAATCGGCAACCCCTTCGATCTCGGTCCCACTGTCAGCATCGGCGTCATCAGCGCCGTCGACCGGGACTTCGAGGAGCCCCAGGGCGACTACTACTACCGCGACATGATCCAGACCGACGCAGCCATCAACCCCGGCAACAGCGGCGGCCCCCTGGTCAACGCCCTCGGCGAGGTCGTCGGCGTCAACAGCTTCATCTACACCGGCGGCGAGTACAGCCTCGGCTCCATCGGCATCGGCTTCGCCATCCCCATCGGCGCCGCGCGCCGCTTCCTCGACGAGATGCGCATCCACGGAGAGGTCCGCCCGCCCTGGCACGGGATCGTCGACCTCCAGGACCTGACCCCCCGCTGGGCGAGCTACCTGGAGCTCGACATCACCGAGGGCGCGGTGGTGCTTCAGGTGACCGCGGACAGTCCCTCGGACGAGGCCGACCTCGCCCGGGGCGACGTCATCGTCGGCATCAACGGCGAGGCCGTCGGTTCCGCCAACGAGGCCTGGAGCGTGCTCGGGGGACTCAGGGTCGATCAGGGCTGCGCCCTCGACATCATCCGCAGCAACGAGCCCCGGACCGTGGAGTTCCGCATCCAGGAGCGTCCGGAGGCGACGAGATGGAACTGAATGGCCCGTGAGGGAATCCCCTTCGTGGCCGCGGGCCTGCTGCTGGCCGCGGCCTGCTGGTACGCCCGCCAGTGGAGCCCCTCGCTGGCCCCGGGGTCGGCGGTCTTCGGCCTCGCCGCGGTCTTCATGGCCTTCTTCTTCCGCGACCCCCGCCGGCAGGCGCCCGGGCTGCCCGGCGCCGTGGTCTCGGCCGCCGACGGCCGGGTCGTCTCCGTCGAGCCGCTGGCCCACGACGACTACCTCGGCGGCCCGGGGACCCGCATCAGCGTCTTCCTGTCGGTCTTCAACGTGCACGTGAACCGCGTCCCCCACGAGGGCGAGATCGACTTCGTCGACCGGCGCTCCGGCCGCTACCGCGTGGCCTACGCCGAGCAGGCCTCCGAGGACAACGAGCAGAGCGTGATCGGCATCCGCTGCGGCGACCACCGCCTCGTGGTCAAGCAGATCGTCGGCATCCTGGCCCGGCGCATCGCCTGCCGCCTGGTGCCCGGCCAGCAGGTGCGCCGGGGGGAGCGCTTCGGGCTGATCCGCTTCGGCTCGCGGGTCGACCTCATCCTGCCCGAGTCGGCGCGCATAGAGGTCTCGGTGGGCGACCGGGTGCGGGGCGGCGAGACCGTCATGGGAGTCCTGGCGTGATCAACCGCGGCCTCATTCCCAACCTGTTCACCGTGGGCAACCTGCTCTGCGGCTTCCTGGCCCTGCGCTACATCGTCGAGGGGAACTACGTGCCCGCGGCCTGGCTCCTCGTCCTCGCCAGCGCCCTCGACAACATGGACGGGCGCCTGGCCCGCTACATGGGCCGCGACTCGCGGTTCGGCATCGAGTTCGACTCTCTCGCCGACGTATGCACCTTCGGCGTCGTCCCCGCCTTCATGCTCTACCACAGTCTCGTGCCCAGCGGCTGGGGCGCGGCCCTGGCCTCGGTCTTCCTCGTCTGCGGCGCCCTGCGCCTGGCGCGCTTCAACGTCATGAGCCAGGACCGCGGCAAGGGCGACTTCTTCACCGGCATGCCGATCCCCGCCGCCGCCATCGTGCTGAGTCAGTACATCGTCTTCACCGAGCACTCCTGGGCCACGTCCCACGCCGCCCACCTCGGCGTGCTGCTGACCTTGTGCCTGTCGACGCTGATGGTCAGCCGCGTCGAGTACGACGCCATGCCCGGCTTCCGGTCCGGAGGGCTCCGGGAGCGCTGCAAGCAGGTCTTCCTCGTCGCCGCCGTGGCCCTCGTCGTCCACCCGGCCACCTCCAAGGACTTCTTCTTTCCCCTCGCCCTGATCTACCTGCTCTCCGGGCTCTACCGCTGGGTCGCCGGCCTGTTCAGCGACGAGGTGACCCAGCACGCCTGAAAGGGCGACCGTCCCCATGCTCAGAGACAAGCCGGTCAGTCACCTCGTCCTCGTGCTGCTGGTCAGCGCCATCGGCGGCAGCGTCCTCGGCGAGTCCCTGCGCCTGCTCCTGCGGTATGTCGCCGGCGAGAGCAGCATCGTCGAGCGCGCCCTCCTCGACTTCTTCCGCTACGAGATCGGCCCCCACCGGCTCGATCTGATCATCCTGTCCCTCCAGTTCGAGCTGGGCCTGAGCTTCAACGTCATCACCCTGCTCGGCATCTTCGCGGGCTGGTACTACTTCAAGTATTCGTACTGACTGAGATCCCTGGAGAACCGATCATGTTTCCGAGCCACTGGGAGTTGCTGGTCATCTTCCTCGTGGTCCTGCTTCTCTTCGGGGCCAAGCGCATCCCCGAGATGGCCCGGGGTCTGGGCAAGGGGATCCGCGAGTTCCGCGGCGCCGTGAAGGAGGTGCAGGACGAGGTCGACGTCGCCGGCCGGCGGGAGCCGTCGAAGCGGATCTCCGGCGCCGCCTCCGGCCAGGAGGCGCCCGGCGCCGGCCAGGCCGGGACCTCCCCCTCCGACGAGCAGGGCGCCTCCCCGGCGCGGGAAGAGGCCCGCAGCTGAGTCTCGCCGCGCTCACCGCCCACGAGGCGCTGGACCGGCTCGAATCCGGCGAGCTCACCTCCGCGGAGCTGACGCGCAGCGTCCTCGACCAGGTCGAGGCCCGCGAGCCCGAGGTCAACGCCTACATCAGCGTCGACGCCGACGGCGCCCTGGAGCGGGCCTCCGAGGTCGACCGGCGGCGGCGCGCGGGGCAGCCGCTGGGCGCCCTCGCCGGGGTGCCCCTGGCCGTCAAGGACGTCCTTTGCGTCCGCGGCGGGCCGACCACCTGCGGCTCGGCGATTCTCCGCGACTACGTCGCCCCCTACGACGCCACCGCCGTGGACCTCGTGCGGCGGGCCGGCGCCGTCATCGTGGGCAAGACCAACATGGACGAGTTCAGCATGGGCTCCTCCACCGAGAGCTCCTGCTCGGGACCGACCCGCAATCCCGTCGATCCGGAGCGGGTGCCGGGGGGCTCCAGCGGCGGCTCGGCCGCGGCGGTGGCCGCGGATGAGGCGATCCTCGCCCTCGGGTCCGACACCGGCGGCTCGGTGCGCCAGCCCGCGGCCTTCTGCGGCGTCGTCGGCCTCAAGCCCACGTACGGCCGGGTCTCCCGCTACGGGCTGGTGGCCTACGCCTCCTCCCTCGACCAGGTCGGCCCGCTGGCCAAGGATGTGGAGGACGCCGCCCTGCTGCTGGCCGTCATCGCCGGCCGCGACCCTCGGGACGCCACCTGCGTGGACCGGGGCGTGCCCGACTACCGGGGGAAGCTCGGAGAAGGCGTCGGGGGTCTGAGGATCGGTTGGGCGAAGGAGTTCTACGCCCGGGGGCTCGACGACGAGATCCGCGGCGCCGCCGAGGCCGCGGCCCGGAGCCTGGCCGCGGCGGGCGCCGAGATCGTCGACGTCTCCCTGCCGGTGGCCGGAGACCCCGACTACTGCGTCAGCTGCTACTACGTGATCGCCATGGCCGAGGCCTCGGCCAACCTGTCGCGCTTCGACGGGGTGCGCTACGGCTTCCGGGCCGCGGAGCCCCGCGACCTGCAGGACCTCTACCGCCGCACCCGCAGCGAGGGCTTCGGCGCCGAGGTGCAGCGGCGGATCATGATCGGCGCCTACGTCCTCAGCGCCGGCTACTACGACGCCTACTACCTCAAGGCGCAGAAGGTCCGCACCCTGATCCGGCGCGACTTCGAGCGCGCCTTCGACAGCTGCGACCTGCTGCTGTCGCCGGTGACCCCGACCACGGCCTTCCGCCTCGGCGAGCAGCTGGAGGACCCGCTGCAGATGTACCTGAACGACATCTACACCACGTCCCTGAACCTGGCCGGCCTGCCCGGCATCTCGGTCCCCGCGGCGCCGTCGGCCGACGGGTTGCCGATCGGCGTCCAGCTCGTGGCCCGCCCCTTCGAGGAGGCGACGCTGCTGCGGGGCGCCCGCGTCCTGGAGCAGGCCGCCTGAAGCCCATGGAGTCCGCCATGTCCGCCACCGCCCTGCGCCTCGCCCTGCTGGCGGGGCTTGCCGCCGCCCCGGCCTGGTCGATCAACGAGAAGGCCGGGACCGCGGGGTTCAGCTTCCTCAAGATCGGCGTCGGAGCGAGGGCCGCCTCCCTGGGCGGCGCCTTCACCGCGGTCTCCGGCGATCTCGAGGCGGCCGCCTGGAACCCCGCCGGCGTCTTCGACGTGGGCGCCCGGTCGGCGACCGTCTCCCTCACCCGCTACGTCATCGACACCGAGGCCGGCTTCCTCGCCGCCGGCCTGCCGGAGGGGCCCCGGATGTGGGCGCTGAGCGCCAACTACGTCGGCTACGGCGAGATGACCCACACCGACGCCGACGGGCGGGATCTGGGAACCTTCGGCGCCTTCGACGTGGCCACCGCCCTGACCGCGGCCCAGAAGGTCTGGAGGGACCGGCTCACCCTGGGGGCCAGCGCCAAGTGGATCTACTCCGCCATCCACGACTACTCCTCCGACGCCCTGGCCCTCGACCTCGGCTTCCTGGTCCGCGGCCCGGTGGCGGGCATGACCTTCGGCGGCTCCCTGTCCAACCTGGGCTCGGTCCGCAGCGGCTTCACCGAGGGCTACGAGGACGCCCTGCCGGTGCTGATGCGGGCCGGCGTCACCCATCACCCCGCCCACTTCCCCATCCCCCTCATGCTCGCCGCCGACTTCACGGTGCCCAACGACAACGACCCCTACTTCACCTTCGGCGCCGAGCTGGAGCTGGCCGGGGGGCTCTACGTGCGCCCGGGCTACAGCCTCCGCCAGGAGGGCGACGAGGCCCTGGGGCTGTCCACCGGCGGCGGCCTGGAGTTGAGGAAGTTGCGGATCGACTACGCCTACTCCTCCCTGCCCGCCCTCGGACGCGTTCACCGCCTGAGTCTCAGCGGCCGGATCTGAGCGCCGGGAGCCCCGGGTCAGGGACCCTCCTGGGCGCGGCCGGTCATCGGCACGAACCGCACCGGCAGCAGGCGCTCGAAGGTGGTGGTCCCCTCCTCCCCGAGGGTGATGCGGACCAGCTCCTGGTACCTGTCTCCCACCGGCATCACCAGGCGGCCCCCCGGCGCCAGCTGCTCCACCAGCCGGGGCGGCACGTGGTCGGGCGCCGCGGTGACCATGATCCCGTCGAAGGGGGCGCGCTCCGGCCACCCGAAGTAGCCGTCCCCGGCGCGCACCTGGACGTTGTCGCAGCCCACTTCGGCGAGCTGCTCGCGGGCGCGCTCGGCGAGGGGCCGCAGGATCTCGATCGTGTAGACCTCGGCGGCCAGCCGCGAGAGGACGGCCGCCTGGTACCCGGAGCCGGTGCCGATCTCGAGGACGCGGTCCCCCTCCTCGACCCCGAGGGCCTGGGTCATGAAGGCGACGATGTAGGGCTGGGAGATCGTCTGCCGCAGGCCGATGGGCAGCGGGTGGTCGGCATAGGCCCGGAGCCGCTCGGCCTCCGGGACGAAGAGGTGCCGGGGCACCTGCCCCATGACCGCGAGCACGGCCTCGTCGGTGATGTCGCGGCCCCGGAGCTGGGCGCGCACCATCTCCTGGCGCTGCCGTTGCCAGTGGTCGGAGTCCGCCGCCCCCGCGGCCGGCACACCGGGGGCTCCGGCATCGTGGCGGCAGGCGATCAGCGCGGCCGCGGCCAGCAGGATCGGCGGGGCGGAGGTTCTGACGGCTCCCACGGCGCGGGCCCTCAGCCCTCGTAGGCCTCGCGGAAGGCCTTCAGCGTCTCCCGGAGGCCGGCGGGGTGGGCCGGGTCGGTGGTCTGCTTGCTCTTCATGGCGTGGACGATCAGCTTGTGGAGCCGCGCGAGCTGATCGCGGTAGGCCTCGACCGCGGCCGCGTCGCCCTCGTCGGGCAGCTTGATGCGCTGGGCGAGGAAGTACTGCGCCGCCGTGTCGCGGATGCGGTCGGCGTGGACCTCCTTGTTCATCACCCAGCGGGCGATCTGGTTGGCGTTGGCGCCGGGGTCCGCGGACAGCTCCCTGATCCGCGCCATCGACTTCTCGATGGTGCGGATGTCCTCGTCGAGGGCGGCGAACCGCAGGTCGTCTCCGTAGATGCCGCAGGGAATCTCGCAGTGGCCGTAGGCGCCCGCGGCGCCGGTCAGCAGGAGAGCACACAGGATCGCCAGTCTGGACATGATTCGATCTCCTCGGGTAGG
>CAXXWY010000004.1:0-53940 GCA_963668505.2 Dehalococcoidia bacterium
GCAAGCGCGACACCCTGTCGCTGGCGCCCGGGCCCAACTGGTCGGGCGCGGCATGGTCACAGGAATCCAGCGAAGCGCACAGCTCCACGTGCGAGATACCGGCTTCCGCGATTCCGTGAAGCGCCCGCTTCCAACGGAAAATCGGTGTAGCACATCGTGTCGATGACGAGCTGCTCAGCCTTCATGATTAACCCGGCCTCCCTCAATAAAGACACAACGGAGACCCCTGATGAGGCCCCCGATCGAGATACTTTAGTGATTGATACATCGCAGGCCGCCTGTGCCACTGAGAGAGGCAAGGGCGGCCTGCGAATTGTTCAGTATCGCCAATATGTTGGGTTACCTGATGGCCTGAGGTTCTAGCGGTACTTGCCCCGCGAGCTCTTCGACCAGGTCGATATTGCTCGAGTCGACTACCGCCGGTCCGGTCAGGACGTCCTCCGCGGGGAGGAAGCCCGCTTTGTTGTACAGGTACAACCAGATTATGGGCAAGTAGCCTTGGAGATATGGCTGCTGGTCGATGGTGAATTGTACCGATCCGTCCTTGATCAACGGCGTTACGACCTCACCAAGGGTCGAAGCCAGTCACTATGACCCCCGTCGTTAAGGACACCCAGTTCCTTCAACGTTTCTGTGACGACCCCTTGACAAAGTTCGCTGGTGCACACCCAGACGTCTGTGTCCGGGTTAGCCGCCATCCAGCCTTTGACTTGCTCGGTCCCCAGAGTGGGATCATCATCGACTTGGACGAGTTCTACTTCAATACCCATGGGCTCGAGGATTTGCCGGACTCCATTACCCCGGTCGATGATAACGGCGTTGCCAATCTGCGACGAACCGACAGCGACCCGAGTAGGCGGTCCGAATCTCTCGAGTATCTCAGTTGCGGTGCGGTTGCCAGCCGTAATTTCGTCTGAGCCTACATAGAAGAGGTATGGGATGCGCTCCGCCTTGGGCCTTGGGTCCCTACCCATTTGCGGCGACCAAGGGTATACCAGCGTCGATCGCTGCCCGATAGACGGGGTCAGCCGCCGCCGGGTCGGGGACGCTTACAGCCATACCGTCAGGGTTTCTGGCCGTGAGGACCTCTACGCGGTTAAGTTGGTCCTCAATCGAGTACTCGGTGCCTATCCAAAATTCTACTTCGGTGTTGGTCCTGTTCACCAGCCAGGTCTGCGGCTCTCTGCATCATCAGCCAGAATGGATGCGGGAAGGTATGGTAGACGGAGTAGAAGGTGTATTCTTTTCGGCCCCCTGTCCGCAGGCACTTCCACCTCCACGATCCTTGTAACCTCAACTTCCCTCACCTCCCCGGCGGCCGGCGCAGCATCGTCGTCATCGCCATTACCGCACGCGACGACCGCCAAACCTGCAATGACCAAGGAGGCCACCAACAACAGCATAGTTACGCTAATTCGCCTAAGTCTCATGCTCCCCCCCTTTAAGGTGCTAGTCTTGGTACATCCAGCCTGGTGTGAGGTGATACTTGCCGCCACTTGAACTTGTCGGTTCTCCAAGCGTCTCAGTGCCACCCCTTTGCGTTGAAGATTCGGGATATTCTATTTTCATCTGGCTACAGTTGTCAACCCTCAATGTTGGAACGGAGTTCGTCAATTCGTACCGCGGTCCCGCGTTGTGCCGACAGCCTTACTGCTTCGAGGGCCAGGTCCACCGCGTAGCCATCCTCGAACCCCCCCGCCGGCGATGGGAGTTCCCCGCGCCACGGCGCCGACAAACTCGTAAGCCCTGGCCTACCCAAGATTCCGTCATGCCATGGCCGAAACTGGGAAACGGATAAACCTGGACGTCCTCATAGTACGGATGAGCGCCGGTGACCTTCACACGCCTGGAACCCATAGTCTCTTCATCATCCATGGATGTCCGGAAGAACTCAAACTCGGCCATGTCCCGGCTATTGAACTTGGCCGAGGCGATGGAGCCAATCACACTAAACTCCAGCCCGGATATATGGCCGGGGGCCACGCGGCTCACTGCGAACGTGGCCACGGTCCCATTCTGGAAGCGCGCCGTGAAAGAAGCGAGGTCCTCTGTATCGACTGTACCAAACTCCCCGGTTACGTTTCCTTTTTCATGACCCGATACGTATCCCGCCAGTATCGGACGTTGGTCGATGAACGTCGCCATCAAGGCCCCTTGAACGCTCTCTATATCCCCTAACAGGAATCGAGCGGCGTCAACGACATGGGGCCCTACGTCAGAGAGGGCGCCCCCGCCGGCGAGCTCCTGCGTGTAACGCCAGTTAAGGGGAATCTCCTCATCGGCCGCGTAGTCAACCAGGTAGCTGCCGACAAACTGGCGGGCTTGACCGAAGTCTCCCCGGTCCAAGGCCTTCTTAATAGCGGCAATGGCCGGCAATCTTCGGTTATTGAAACCCACGCAGTGGACTACGGCCGGCCCGGGCGCGCGGCCTGCAGCATTTGCCACGAGTCCGCTGCGTTGTTGGCCAGGGGCTTTCTCGCAGAGGACGTGCTTCCCCGATGCGAGCAGGGCTTCCACCGCCGGCCGATGTTCGTGGTTGGGCAACGCCACCGTGACGGCATCGACATCGTTTGCCTCGGCCACGGCTTCCCCATGATGTGGCGGCCCGTTCAAAGCCAAAACCGGTCGGCTATTTCCTCGGCCAGCGGTTCATGTTTATCGGCAACGACTACCAGGCGAACATTTGCCGGAAGCGGGTGGCGGAGGTCGCCAAGACGCCGATAAGCGTGGGAATGTAACTGGCCAATTAGGCCCGCTCCAATAACGGCAACCCTAATTTCCGGGAGCGCTGATCTGCTCATCTAATTCCTCTCCAAGCGAGCGGCTGGAAGCGATTACATCCGGGCAATAGCTTCCGAGCCGCCGGTGACGATCATCTCAGAGAGTTCCTCTTTGGTCTTTTCGTCCTTATCGAAGGTCCCGAGTGTCGTCCCGTGACTAAGGACCACGAATCTATCAGCGACCGAAAACACTTGATGCACGTTGTGGGTTATAAAGATCACGGCCACGCCCGCGTCTTTGGCCGCCTCCATGAATCTGAGCACCTTCTCGGTCTCAATGAGGCTCAAAGCAGAGGCCGGTTCGTCCATTATCAGCAATTTCGCCTGATAATAGACGGCTCGCCCGATCTCGATTGACTGTCGCTCGCCGCCCGAAAGCTTGGCAGCGGGCTCATCCACGGACCTTATAGTGATCCCTACGTTGTTCAGAGCCTCGAGCGCGATCTTCCGCGCCGTACCCAGGCTCAGGTAGCTAAATGGGCCAAAGCGCTTGGTAGAACCTTCTTCTCTGCCCAAGACGAAATTACGAAATATACTCATGGTATCGACGATTGCCAAGTCCTGGTATACGGTCGAAATACCGAGTTCCATCGCATGCTTTGGGTTATTTAACTTGAGCGGCTGTCCTTCCCACAATAGCTGACCATCATCGGGAATGTGGACACCGGACAACACCTTGATCAGCGTTGATTTTCCGGCCCCGTTATCGCCGACAAGGCCGACAATTTCCCCCGGAGCTACTGCAAAATCCACCTCGCTCAACGCCGTTATGTGCCCGAACCGCTTGGAGATGTTGCGCGCCTCGATAAGCCATTTTCCGTTGCTGCTCATATCACTCAACTCGCTCCCCTAGATTGCGTCTTTCCACAGACCTGTTTATCACAACCGCAAACACTATCAGCAGTCCCACGAATCCGTCGAACCACTCGGCGGGTACTCCGGAACGAGCCAACCCTACCTGGATTGTGGAAACCGCGATCACCCCCAACGCCGCTCCGATGACCGAGCCGTATCCACCCCATATGCGGGTCCCGCCGATGGCGCAGGCGGCGATGATCTCCAACTCCAGCAGCCGTCCCCGGTTTGATTCAATGTAAAGATGCCTCGGCATTTGAACGGTACCGGCAAGTCCGGCCAGGAATGCACTCAGACCAAAGAGCAGGATCAGCACAAGATCGGTGGGCACTCCCTGCTCTTTGGCCGCGCGGTAGTTGCCCCCGGTGGCGAACACCCAGTTGCCGAAGCGGGTCCTCTGCAGGAACAGGGTTCCCAGGACCACCACCCCCAAGAACCAGAAGCACGTGACGTACAGGCCCGTATCCAGACGATGGCTGAAAATTTGAAGCAGGGTGTCATCGCGTTGGACGATGATGAACAGCCCTTCGGAAATGACGTAGCCCACTCCCCGCCAAAGCAACAGCCCGCCCAGCGTGAGGATGAAAGAGGGTATACCCAGCTTCACGACGGCGAACCCCTGGAGGAGTCCAATCGATAGCGCAATGACCAGGGCCAGCGGCACTGCAGCCGACGATGGCATATCCGCCATCAACGTGCCTACTATTATGGCGGTCAACCCCAGCACCGAACCCACCGAGAGGTCGAAGTGCCCGGCGATGAGGAGAATAGCGACGCCGCAGGCTACGATTCCCCGCTCTGAGGCCAGGGTTATGATGGAATAAAATGCGGCCTTTGTCGTAAAGTCTTCCGCGGTGAACGAGAAGACAATACTCACCGTGATCAGGGCCAGTATCGCGGCCGTCTCCGGACGGAAAGCCAGAAAGGCCTTGGCGCGATCCAGCGTCGTCTCAGCGGCGGGCGCGGCCGTAGCTGCTTCTGCCATCAGCCCAATTTCCCCGGGTAGCTTGCCATCATCAGCCTAATGCCGACTTGAGCCGGCCTAACCTCGCGCTTCCCCTACTTGGGGGCGATTTTGGACTGGTGCGACTCTTCGAGCCAGTGCGTTCAAAGAACACTTTCCACCCATTCTCTCCCAAAATCTTTGCCTTCTCTTCCTCTGACAAGAAGGTGCTGTTTTGGACGTATCCCATGGACTCGGTATAGGAAGCGTAAGTGAACGCCCAAGGAGAATCGGTGGCCCACAGCATCCGGTCGGCGCCGATGGAATCATAGAGGAGTTTTAAACACTTTGAGGTTCGCATCCGGGTCAAATTGGTTGTTCTTCTTCGAGGTTTCCCACGCATTGGCGAAGTCCAACTCCACCCAGATGTTAAAGTCCAGCGCCAGTTGCATTACGTCGGGTTGACCGACCCCCCACCGAGCGTTGTGGCAAAAGACAAAGACCATCTCGGGAAACCGCTCGCAGACGTTCCTCAGTTCCCTGGCTTGCGGCGGGGGGGCCCCATAAAAGTCGATGTCCAAGACCACCGGGATATTAAGCTCGACACAAGTCCGCCACAGGTCATCCCGCTTGGGATCGTCCAGATGGAAGGGGCCATGGAGCGACAGCAGGGGCAGGCCGCAGTGGGTCGCTCATCTCAATCTTAAGGGAAGTGAGTCCCAGTTCGGTGACCGCATGCACCAGTTTATCGATCTGATCATTGCCTCCGGAGGCATCTATCTGGGCGCTGGCCACGAAGCGGTCCGGGTATCGCTTTATGATAGTCGAAAGATACTCGTTCATATCGGGCCATCGATAGCAAGGGGCCTGAAGCAGAACGGTCTTGTCAACTCCGGCCTCGTCCATGCGCTCAACAAAGAGTTCCGGCGGCGAATTCGTATTTGTGTAATGCTCGGGCAACCACTGACCCCACAGACGGCCTCCCTCCCTGCCCCATACGGCGTCCTGGGCGGGCGTGGTGAATAAAGGAGTGATCGGATATCGTTCGCGGTACTCTATAACGCAGGGCAGGTTTTCGAATGCCGGGACTTTGTCGAGCCACACCCTTACCGTCCTTATACGAGGTGAGGCGGTAGGTGAATTGGTAGCCGTCGGCCTTATCGAATATATGGGTGTGTGTATCGATGATCATGGCGCTCCTCAGCTTGAGAAATCACTTTATGCTTGGAATTCGTTCTATCCGGCCAGTACGGTGTCCATGAATTGCTTGGACTCGGCGGCAACTTCCCAACGGTCCCACGGCTCCTCGTGGTAGCCGAAATAGTGGGCGGAGTATTCCACAGATAGGAAGCCCTGGTAGCCTATTTCGCGCCAAAGCGGAGACCATCGCCCTGAAATCTACGACCCCTTGGCCCAAAGGGGGACACTCAAAGTCAAGTGGAACACCCGAGAAGGATACCCTCTCTTCGTGGGGCTCGTAGATTCTGGTGTCCTTCATGTCTACGTGAACGATGCGGGATCCCCAGTGTCTCACCCATTCGGCGGGATCCTCGTTCACCGAAGGCAGGTGACTGGGGTCGAAGTTGACGTACGGTTGGCGTTCTCCCAGGTCGTCAAGGAGCCTGCTGAGGTCTGCCATGTTGGATACCAAACACATGGCGACGGCCTCGAAACCGAATTTAACACCCCGCTCCTCGGCGTAGCAAGTGCATTCGGCGGTAGCTTCCAGAAGCCATTCCCAGGCGCGCTGTCGGTCAACTCCGGGGGCAGGGGTGCCGGCGAGGCCGTGGACCACGTTCGTTCCCAGGTCCAACGCCAGGTCGATGCAGCCCTTCATGAAGTCCAAGTTGTTTTGCCGCGCCTCGCTTTCCCGATTCAACCAACGACACGTGGGCGCTGATGGACGAGAGTTCGATGTCGTGGTCCCGGGCCAGCCGGCGAATCTCGGCTCGTTCATTGGGACTGAGGTCGGGGGTCACGTGGGGTTTGGTCCACGGAGCGAGTTCGGCATTCAACTCTACGCCCTCGTATCCCAGGACAGCCAAACGCGGGATAACCTCCGTAAGGGGGTACATATTGAACACCCCGCTATGGTGGCTGGTTTTCATGGTCTGCCCCCATTTTTGAAACTCCCCGATTCGGCCGCCCGTCTCGAAATTCCGTGACGGCCGATTTGCTCTTACAAATGTCTTCCTTGCTCCAAACGTATGCCCAGACCACGCCTTTGACCGAGGGTGCTAAGGACGACCGAGATGACTACCACCAGGCCCAAGGCCGCATCGAACCAGAAGTTGGGTAATCAGGGCGTCGACAAACCCGACTCTAACCATGGAGATTATGAACACACCCAGGGCGACGCCGATTATGGAACCGTAGCCGCCGGCCATGCGCGTCCCGCCAATTACTGCGGCGGCGATTGCGAACAACTCGACCCTTTCGCCGCGCAGCGGGTCTCCTGATGAGAACCGCGCCAACTGAACGATGCCAGCCAGCCCGGCCAGCCCGGACGAGCAGGCAAAGAGCCATATCTTGGTGGCATTGACCGGAACACCCATCTGCCTGGCCGCCGGCTCGTTGCCACCGATGGCGAAGACCCAGTTGCCGATACGGCTCCTTTGCAAAATCAGAGTGATAATAAGCACTAAGCCGAGGAACCAGAGAATCGAAATGTCGGCGACGTGATTGGTGAAGGGTATGTCTACCCTATAGGAGAAAGCATTAAGGAAAGAATGGTCATCATGCAAATTGGGTATGGCGCCACGGCCTTGCCCGCCACCCCCAGTCGCTCCGGCCTCCTCCAGGGAGGCAATCGCCTGATTTGCCGTCACCAACGCTACTCCCCTCCACAGCAGCAACGCACCAATGGTGAGAATGAACGAAGGCAGACCCAGCCTGACAATGAGGATTCCATGCACCAGTCCAATGGTTATGCAAGTAAGGAGCGTCAGTATGACCGCGAGGGGCGCCGGCACGCCGGCGTTCAATATGACCAACCCTAGCAAGGAAGAAACCGCCAGTACCGATCCCACTGAGAGGTCGTACTGAGCGGCCAACATGAGAAAAACCGACACCCAAAGCTGCGATACCTAGCTCGGCAGTCCTGATAAGCGTGACGGTAACGTTAATGGGTGATAGGAATTCCTCGCCTATCACATAGCCGAGCAGAAGGAACACGACGATGGCCACAAAGACGGCTATTGTCTCTGGGCGATAGGCCAGGAATTGCCTGAAGCCCATCAGCGCTGGGCTCTGCAGAAAGCCTTGGTACATTTGTGCCGGAGGGGACTGTTGAACAAAGGCGCGGGGCGGATGTTTGGGCAGCCGTGGACCGTGCTGCCGCTACGATCTTCTCAATCTGGGAGACTATTCTAAACAACCTGTTTAGCATCGCCATGCAATCCTAAGTTATCCAACAAACCTTGGCAAGACCATAAAGCGCCGCAATTCCAAGTTCGCGGTAGTCGTTGGCCAAACTTGTGCGGCGCTACTTTATCATTGATATACGACATGACGCCAGCCTATCGCGAAAGCTCCTCAACCTTTAACCCCTGGCTCACCGGGGCAGCCCCAGTGGACCATCCTCCATCCACGGCCAGCGCCTGCCCGGTGACAAACGAGGCCTCATCGCAACTCAGCCAGATGACTGCGGCGGCGATTTCCTCAGGCTCAGCTACGCGGCCCATGGGCGACTGGGTAGATACTTGGGCAACTGCGTCGGGAGTCTCCTTCAAATACGCCTCGAATATGGCTGTCCTGGTGACGCCCGGGCACACGGCGTTGATGCGAATGCCCTTATCCGCATAGTCCAGGGCAGCCTGCTTGGTCAACCCTACTATCCCGAACTTGCTGCTGGCGTAAGCAGGGGACTTGGGGCTGCCGATCAAGCCGGCCACGGAAGATGTGTTCACGATGGCTCCGCCGTCGTGAGCCAGCATCTGGGGAATCTCGTAGCGCATACAGAGCATCGTCCCTTTGAGGTTGATACCAATGACGCGGTCCCACTCTTCTTCCGGCAGATCCGCCACGGGGAAATGCAAGTTGTCGACGCCTGCGTTGTTGAAGGCGCAGTCGAGCCTGCCATACCGCTTAACGACACTTTCAACGAGCGCCTCGACGTCGGCCGGTTTGGAAACATCGGCATTGACGAACATCGCCTCTCCGCCGGCATCTACGATAGATTCCAGAGTCTCATCGGCCCCCTTAGCGTTCACGTCGGCGATGGCAACCTTCGCTCCTTCCCTGGCAAATGCCACTGCGGCGGCTCTGCCGATCCCGGAGCTTCCGCCTGTAACCAGGGCTACTTTGCCTTTGAAGAGCATCATTTACTTCCGCGCCGGAATAGCGTACCGAGCCTTAATGCCTGACCATTTCCGTCGTATCGGGGGCCCTGTTCCAGGTTTTCATACGCACCTCAACGCCGCGACCCGCCTTGTTACCGCTTAGGGATAGCCAGGCCAGCGATTTGTCAAGAAAGAGCGTCGTCTAGGAAGCTCTTGGTTTGCAGCGCCACCTCCCACGGATCTTCCTTGTACCCGAAGAACATCCCTTCGTACTCCATAGAGAGATATCCGTCATAGCCTATCTCCCGCAGCCCGCCCAGCAGAGCCCCGAAATCAATTAGTCCCTTGCCCAGTCGAAGGTACTCGAATTCGGTAGTCAACCGCATTGCCCCCTCTGGCAGAGGTGGAAACTCGTAGCCTGCGGGGATTTTCTTGGCGTCCTTGACGTGGACGTGTAGGATGCGCGAACCCACCTCTTTCACCCCTTCTGCGGGGTCTTCGTCCACGACAAAAAAGTGGGTGGGGTCGTAGTTGACGTATAGCTTGTCCTCACCCAGGTCGGACAGAAGCATTTTGAGCCTTGGGATAGTGTTCACTATGCTTCCGACAACAGCCTCCAACCCAAGGGCGACGTCCCGCTCCTCTGCATAGCGAATGCACAAAGCCATGTTTTCCAACAGGTCTGCATAGGCCCGGTCCCTGGAAACCCCTTCGGGAACGTGCCCGGCCAGGATGTGCACGAACCCCGTTCCCACGTCTGCCGCCAGGTCAATGCAGCCCTTAACGTAGTCCACGTGACGTTGCCTTTCCCGCGGGTCCGGGTCGACCAGGCAGGTACTTTCAAAGTGGTGAGCGCTGATGGCTGAAATGTCCATGCCGTGGTCATGCGCCAAGTTCCGTATTTCAGCACGTTCTGCGGCGCTGGTCTGGGGGGTTACATGAGCCTCGGCCATTTGAAAGCCTTGTGCGTTGAGCTCGATGCCTTGATACCCCATACCGGCTAGACGCGGAATGACCTCTGTGAGTTGATAGTCGAAGAAAGCTCCGCTATGGAATCCTATTTTCATTGCAACGCTCCTCTAAAATACGGCTCAGCATTCAAGTGCGCACCTCTTCCCGCATGAACTTCAGGTATGCGGCAGCGAAGACCAGCGAGCATGCGGCCAGAAGTCCTGTAAGGTGGGGCCATACCAAGATCAGGCTCTGACCAAGGGATATAGGCTGGGGGCCGATACCCTGAACGTCCTCTGCCCTGACTAAGCCTAGAGTCCTGATCTGGGGGTTCAGCAGCGGTTGTGTGGCCTCTTCGTACAAGTACGCTGGAGAGAAGCGTTGTATTCGCTGCTCCCATTGTGCACGTTCCGCGGCCACACTCTGAGCGTCTTCTGAGTCTTCGACCACCTGCGCCGAGATGGTCACCGCAAAGAAGGGAATGAAGAAGGTGAGGGCCAGCCAGACTCCGATGGACGCCAGGGCGGACATCACAGCACGGTCGAACAGCAGTGAAAACATGATGGAAAGCGCCAGCCACAGCGCCACGTAAACCAACGTAGCGGCTAAAAACAGGGTGAGGCGCACCACCTCGTCGGCGCTTGGAACCATACCCAAAAAGTATAGTCCCACTCCGATGACGATAAACGTCATGGATATGAGACTAATGCCGAGCACTGTGGCGCCGGCAAGAAATTTACCGTTGATAAGAGCGTCTCGATAGATGGGCTGAGTCAAGATTCGGCTCAGCGTGCCCCTGCTGCGCTCCCTGTTTACAGCGTCAAAGCCCAGGACCAGGCCCAGCAACGGCCCAAAGAAGCCGACGAAGAAAAGAAAAGATAGCGGCGTGTCACCGGTGGTGACGAACAGCTTCAGGAAAGCGAAGTCCGCGCTCACGCCGGCAGCCTGCTCTCGGAGGTCCTGTGTAGTGGTGTACGCTGCCCATGTTGCTGCGACGGCGATCAAGAGCAAAACCACGCCGAAGAGCCGGTTCCCAAAGTAGTCTGCCAACTCTTTCCAATAAACTGCAGACATTGTCAAACCTGCTGGAAGTAGCGGAGGTAGATATTCTCCAACACCGAGTCGCTACTTTGCAGGGTGTGCAAAGAGTTTCCATGCCGCATAGCAACGTTTGCGATCCGGGCACGAGCTTCAAGCTGACACTCCACCGTGACCAGGTTTCCCCGGACCGAAACCGAGTCGACACCGGGAACCTCCTTCAGCGCATCCTGGAGATCGTCGCTGACCAGCCCGAATCCCATTTCTACGACGATTCCCTCACCTTCGCGCAATTGCTGCGCCAGGTCTCCGATAGTACCCTGGACCACCATCTGACCCTGAGACATAATGCCAACCCGGTCGCAAATGCGCTGAATGTAGTGCAACTGATGGGACGACACCAGCACCGTTATACCTTGGTCGCGGCTCATTCCCGTAATCAGGTTTAGAACGTCCTCGACGGTGGCAGAGTCAATGCCCTGGGTAGGCTCGTCAAGCAAGACCACCTTCGGTTGCTTAATCAGCACGTCGGCGATGCCCAGCCGCTGCCGCATGCCGCGGGAGTACTGCTT
Organism: Dehalococcoidia bacterium; assembly: GCA_963668505.2. GTDB lineage: Bacteria > Chloroflexota > Dehalococcoidia > Lucifugimonadales > UBA3495. The sequence goes on from CAXXWY010000004.1 coordinate 11,420, forward strand.
GACCGGCTGTGCGGCTCTTTCAGACAACCCAACATACGCCAGCGCTTCATCCAACCGTCTTAATGCCTCGCGGCGTCCGATGCCGTTGAGGCTCGCTGTATACAGCAAGTTCTCTTTCGCCGACAGTTCGCCGTAGAACCCCAAGGTCTCCGGCAGATAACCAGCAACGCGCTTGACCTCCAGTGGGTCCCTAGCGCAGTCGTAGCCATGGACGCGAGCTACGCCAGAGCTGGGGAAGGTCAAACCGAGGAACATCATGATTGTGGTGGTCTTCCCAGCGCCGTTGGGCCCCAGGAACCCGAATATCTCGCCCTCATCGATCCGTAGATTCAAGCAATCCACGGCGGTAAAGTCGTCATACCGCTTGGTCAAGTCTATTGCTTCAATCGCGGAGGTCATCTACGCCCCAGCCTCAAGAACAGTCCGCCGATGCCCGCGATCACCAACACTACGATCAATATTCCAACCCATCCAAAGGACGTTGACCTGCCTACCGTTATCCGAAGAGACGCATCTGTCTGAGCATCAAGCGACGTGGCAAATACGTCGACGTTGTAGTCTCCCGGAATGGTCTTATCCGGAGGCGCAACAATAGCTGTAATTTCCGCCACCTCGGTTGGCTCCAGGTGTGAGATTACCTGGGGGTCGAAGTTGAACTTCCAACCTTCCGGGGCATTGGAAAGGAACCGGACGTTGTCCAGCCCGGCGGTGCCCGTGTTGACCAGCACCAGCTTGATCTCCGATTCTTCGCCGGCGGTTGTCTCGGCGTTCAGGCGGCCGGTCAGGGTGGCCAGTGACAATTCTGGAGTACCGGTCAGTTGCACCTGAATGGGCACCACCGCCGGCTCAACGCCCTCTGCCGTCGCTTTCAGCAGGATCGTGTACAGACCGGGCTGGGCATTACCGGGCGGCTGTACCGTCACTTCCAGGGCCTGGTCGGTTTCAGCCTTGATGCCCAGGGAGGCTATCAACGTATCCTGGAAGGCGGGTTTGAATGACACTTGCCACCCGGGAGGTCCCTCGCCCTCCAGGCCAAATTGCCTATCTTCCAGATCGGCGTTCTTAAGATCAACGCGAAACTGAAATGAACTGTCTTTGGACCCGGCAAGGCCGGTGTAACGGGGCTCCAACTGGACGATTTCCCCGGCCGGCGGCCGCGCCCGTTGTGCATTGGGATCGCCCACGCTGATCTGGTAGTTGAGTTCGTTAAGGACTTGGTCTTCCTGGTCGAAAAACCCAACCAGGAAAGTGTAGTTGCCGTCCGCGACATCCCCGGGAACCACAAAACGGAACACAAGGTCCTGGGTCTCGCCGCCAGGACGCAACTCAACTCTCCGAACTTCCACATGTTTGAATTTGCTGTATACGTTGGGGTTCCAAGAATTGGGCCCCGACAGAATCTCGATATCCACGATGGTTGTCTCGTCGCCGGTATTGCTAATCTTCAAGTCTAAGTCGAATTCAGAAGACTCGCCCGGATTGATCGCGACACTGGTGTACGGGGAGTGTACAGTGATACCTGTGGTCGGGCCCTGTGCCTGCACCACGCCAAGTGGTACGAGCAGCATCAAAATAGCGAAAAGCGCAAGTCTGATCATAGCTCTTCGGTCCTATAACTGGGTCTGCTGATGATCGCACCCGGGCGTTGATTCGTGCGCCGCTTGTCTACTGTTAAGAAGGGTGAACAGGACTCCATCTACACCGCCCGCATTGCCATCATTGTGTCATTAAGAGTGAACTGACAATCCCTGGACATACGTTGCCCAGGAAAAGATTGCTTCGAATAGGTGTGCTTCATCCGATCCCGACGTTGCGGAAGTAGGCGCGTGTCCTTTCGGCTATAGGTTTCAGGCTGTCGTGCGCCGGCTTGAAGAAACCTTGCTCGACTGCGGCCATCCCTTCAAACCCGACGTCCTGCAGCACCCGGCCCAGCGCTTCAAAGTCTACGACGCCTTCGGTCTGCTCGCAAAATACTCCCATCTGACAGGCTTGCACCATGGGTATTTTCTCGGCCTTCACCCGTTTCAGCTTCTCCCCATCTACGTCCTTCAGGTGCAGGTAGATGATGCGCTCGTGGTGCTTACTCATAAACTGGACCGGGTCGCCGGCAGAGTACGCATGATGGCCGGTATCGAGACAAAGGGACACCAGCTCAGGATCGGTCTGCTCCAGGAGCAACTCGATCTGTTCTTCCGTCTCCACGGGGGTGTCACAGTGTGGATGGAATGCGAACCGCAGACCAAAACGGTCGCGGGCAATCGCAGCGAGCCTGTGTGTCGCCTCGATCAGGCGTTCCCATGCAGCGCCGTCCAGTTGGGACGGCCTTACCTGCTTACCTGTAGTCAAGTCGAAATAGGTGTCATCCCAGAGCACCAGGTATTCCCCACCTAACGAGGCTAACAGTTCGGCGGTCCGAGTCAAAACGGTCTCGATGGCAGGCCAGCTGGCAGTGTCCTCCAGACGGCCGCCCATGATCGTGGCTGCGATCAAGCTTAGTCCGCGCTGGTCAATCTCCCGGCGAAGCACCCCTTCTTCAGTAGGCAGATAGCCGTATGGACCTAATTCGACAGCGTCGTAACCCGACCCTGCGACCTCATCCAGGAACCGGTCCCAAGGCACGTAGGAAGGCCATCCGTCGGCCAACCATACACCCCAAGAGTCCGGCGCGGTGCCAATCCTTATCGCCATCGGTTCCCTCCAAACGGCTAGATTACCACCAGTTCAGGTACCGTCTTACATGGTTCCGACCCAGGTCTCCCATTGGCCCTCAAGTTCAGCGTCAGGCAGCCACCTGCCGACCGCAGCAGGGCCCTCCGCCGGCGAACACGCTCGACCAAATGTTACCGGCAGCGAGGCGACTTCAGATCGTCTGGCCACCGTCCATGACCAACGACGCGCCGGTGACGAAGGACGCCTCATCAGAAGCAAGGAAGAGGACACCGTAGGCGATCTCCTTCGGGTCTGCGAGCCGTTTCATGAGATTAGAGCCGGCCATGTCCCTGAGGACCTCTTCTCTGTCTCCTGAAGCCAACTGGGGAATTCGCTCGAATGCGGGAGTCAACGTTGAACCCGGGCAGACGCAGTTTACCCGGACCTGGTGGGGCGAGAGGTCCATCGCCGCATTTCGGGTCAGTTGTATCAAAGCGGCCTTGGAAGCGCTGTACGGAGCGCTGGCGGGTTGGGCTGTGAATCCGCCGATGGAACCCATATTGACGATGGACCCGCCGCCGTCGGCCTTCATTGACGGCAGCACATGCTTTATGCACAAAGTTGCTCCCATCAAGTTGACGTCGATGGCAAGCCGCCAGTCTGATTCCGTAACATCTTGCACCGTCCGGAAGACGAAAGCGGCGGCATTGTTGACCAGGACGTTGATTGCGCCGTAAGCGGTCAATGCCGTCCGGACCATCTCTTCTACTTGGGGCTCCTCAGCCACGTCCGTCGGAACGAAGACGGCTTCACCGCCGACCGATTTAATTCGCGCCGACGTCTCATGGCCACCGTCAGGGTCGGCGTCTGCCACTACCACCGAGGCGCCCTCCTGAGCGAATAGCTCGCAGACCGCCCGCCCGATTCCGGACCCACCGCCGGTCACTACGGCGACCTTGCCGGAAAGTCTCATGCGGAACGCCTGAGAATTAAGGACCGAGTCAGCCGGAAGACATAGTCGAGGCAGGACATGGCGGGGCATATTCTACAATGACTTCCAAAGGGGGTCAATTGACATAGTATCCACTAAAGAAGGGCGTCACAAACCCGGGAATCATCCCTAGGTTCTCCGTGTCAATTCGGTCATCTTGTTGACTGCGCCGCGACGGTGATAAACTCAGTGGGCCGTCGATACGCCAAGTTGCTTGGTCGAGATTCCTGAAATGACCGTTGGCCTGCAGGGCCGGTCGGGTCCCAACGGCGTGAGGAGAGACTATGAGATTCGATGGGAAGGTGGCTCTTGTCACAGGTGGCAGCGCCGGTATTGGCCGGGCCGCCGTGCTGGCCTATGCCAGGGGAGGAGCACGGGTCGTCATTGGTGATATAAACGTCGCGGAGGGTGAGGAGACGGTTCGCACCGTCGAGGAAGCCGGCGGCGAGGCTGCATTCATTCGGACCGACGTGTCCCAAAGGTCTGATGTCGAAGCGCTCGTCGAAGGCACCATCGCCCGCTTCGGCCGGCTCGACTGTGCCTTCAACAACGCAGGCGTCGACAACCGGCATTTCACGGTGGGGGAGTTGCCGGAGGAGGAGTGGGACCGTGTTCACGGCATAAACCTGAAGGGGATGATGTTCTGCCTGCACTACGAGATCCCTCGTATGGTGGCCATGGGCGGGGGAGCGATAGTGAATTCCTCGTCGGTCGTAGGCTTGATCGGCAGTCCGGTATCTGCGGCTTACATAGCCAGCAAACACGGAGTCACCGGCCTGACGAAATCGGCAGCGCTGGACTATGCCAACAAAGGCATTCGGGTCAATGCCGTATGCCCGGGAGTCATCAGGACCGCCATAATCGATGCATACTTGAAGGAGAGTCCCGACGCAGCGGCCCAACTTGCAACCCAGGCGCCGATGAGGCGCATGGGCACTCCGGAGGAGGTGGCAGCCGCAGTAGTCTGGCTGACTTCCGATGAGGCGTCATTCGTGACCGGACAGACGCTGGCCATCGATGGGGGGTGGACAGCGGGTGCAGCACCGGTAAGCGAGGGTTCACTCTAACTGGCCAGGGAGTTTAACTGCGCCCGCGGGCGAGGCTCGCGGCCTGTCAGCCCCTGAAATCGCCTTGCTCCAAAGGCGGAAAGATTAGGTAGGGAACAGCCGTCAGCGGCGGCCTAGCCTCTAACCCCGATCTGAGACTCCAGCCCCGCCACGTCCAATATCGCCCACTCCTCCGCCACTTTGCCCCCCACGATTTTGAAGACGCCGACCGCCTCTACCCTTATCGATTTCCCCGTCGGCTGGTGACCCATGAACACGCCTTTGTGAGTACCCCGCAGCGTCGCGCGCAGGAATACGTCATCCCCATCCGACATCATCTGGTCGTAGTCGTGCACCAGGTCTGGGAACCCGGTGTAGAGCATGTTTACCCTCTCATCCCATCCGGCCCTGTCGACGTCGGGGGGCTGACCGGCAACATGAGCTGTGAAGTCGCTAGTCACCAACTCGGCAACAGCAGCCGGGTCCTGCCTGTCCAACGCATCAAACAGCTTTCGCACCAACGCCATGTTTTCTTCAGACATTCAACATTCTCCCTTTAACATAGATTGGATAAGAGTTAGACCCTGTTCGCTATCGCGCATTATAGCACCGCCGGGAGTCCGACTTGTTGGCCTCGCGGCCAAGCCCAGGAGTCAGGCGAATGTTTGTGGGAGTTGGTCGCTACTCCGGCCGCCCCAAAGGCCCCTTCATCCGGCGGCTTGACTGATCTCCACCGGCAAGCCGGTGCGGGCCGATTCATAGGCCTTCAGCACCAAGTCCAGGTCCTGCAACCCCTCTTCGCCGGTCATGGCGGGCTCCGACGCTTCCATGATGCTCCGCCTGAATTCCAGCACCATGGGCGCCAAACCTCGCTGGTCGTAACCGAGTTGACGGACCTCCTGGGAATCGGCGTACTCAATCCTGAGCGAGTGAGGGCCTTGATCGTGCAATTCGAAGTAAAGATTCGCCCGCGTGCCGCTGACGCTGACCCAGGTAACCTCGGCAGGCTTGCCGATGGCCCAGGTGAAGTTAATGATACCCACTACTCCGTCAGGTGAGCGGGTGGTAACTACGATACCGTCCTCGGCCTCCAGCCCCGGGACGCCCGGCGGCACTTCAACCGCATATACCTGGTTTGGCCGCCCGGCCAGGTGGGCCAGGACACTGGCTTTGTGGATCCCTCCGTCCATCCAGATTCCGCCGCCTGTTATATGCCTATTGTTGCGCCACGAGGTGGGATCGAATGGGTGTTCTTGTTGCACCTGGATAAGGCGGACCCGGCCCACGCCTCCCGAATCGATGATTCTCTTTGCTTCTTCCACCGGCGCGCGGAACCGGTAATTCTCGGCAATCATCAGCTTCACGCGGGCAGCGTTGGCCGCAGCTATTATCGTCTGGGCCTCATCTACGGTCCGGGCTATGGGTTTTTCTAGTAGGACGTGTTTCTTCGCCCGAGCCGCAAGCCGGGCGTGTTCCAAGTGGAGGTGATGGGGAGTGCATATGTATAGCGCTTCCACGCGGGGGTCAGCGGCGGCGTCCTCGTAGGAACCGAAAGCCCCTGCCCCGTTGAACTCATTGCAGTAGTCTTTCGCGCGGCTGTAATCTCGGCTGGCGAAGAAGAGGGCTACCCGGTCCCTTGCCACAGCAGTCTGTTTAGCGAAAGTACGGGCGAACCCACCGCAGCCTATGACGCAGAGTCCTAACTTCAAAAGTGCCTCAGAACACCTGAGCGGAGAGCTATCCCTGCCACTAGCGCGACGAGGGACCCGGCCTCAGGGCCCAAAGTATAGCAACCTGTAAAATTCGGGGGCAAGCTGGACCTCAACGGCTGGGAGTTGTTAAGGGAACTCGCCCGCATTACGCAGCGGATGGGCAAGGGACCGGCTCAACTAAGTCCACTGGAACAGCTATAATCTCTTGATCCAGACCTACATAAGATTCAGGAGGCTCCATGTACATTATCATTGAACCTGTCCAGATCAAGGAAGGATTCAAGGAGCAATTCATCGATGGGCTGACCGAAAACGCCCGAAGCGCCGTCCGCGACGAACCAGGCTGCCTGAGGTTCGACATCGTCCAGGACGGCAACCATGCCGACAGGATATGGATCTACGAAGTCTACGTAGATGAGGAGGCTTTCCACGCCCATACCCGCACTCCCCATTTCCTCAAGTTCTTTGCTGTGGGTGAAGAATGGAAAGCGGATGCAGGACTGGAGGGCGCCGGCAGGGGGGCTTTCAACGTCTCGCCGACAGACGATGAGTGGTCGTAATCTGGTAAGTTCGCCTGTGCGGGATAGCAATCGCTGCGTATAGCGGCTGCGGCCGGAATTGACTGCCATGCCGATTCCACCCCAACCCTTGATGGTTTATCCCAAGGATTGCGCCATTTTTTTACACGAATTGGAGGAAGCAGTGGTGGATGGGAGAACACCTCTATGGACGGCGCTATCCCAGGAAATCGTAGCTGACAATGGCAGAAAATGGAGCTATACGGACGATTGTGGAAGACTGTGGACAGGGGTTAGTGGCGGAGGGAATGGGATTCGAACCCATGAGTCCGCTTTCACAGACTAAGCGCTTAGCAGGCGCCCGCACTAGGCCACTATGCGATCCCTCCCGTGCAGTTACATGTTATCAAACGCCCACAGGCCCAGCAACTACGCGCGTAGCCGTAAGCCCGCCTCACATGTCTGTCCATGACTGCGAGACTCTGCCGGAGGAACAGCGCCACCCCTACGCCGTATCTCGCCAATATTGAGGCAAGGGCGACGGTTATCGTGTATGATTGACTCTATAATGGCGTATAACGCCATCAGGAGGCCGGTTCCGGCATTGACAGCCGACGGGGCCTCGCCTATCATGCACCGGGACTAAGCGATAGACAAATCGACTAGGAGTGCCTCTAAATGGACGAGCTGGACCGAAAGATCATCGCTCTCTTGCAGGGAGATGGCCGCGCCTCCAACGCCAAAATCGCCCGAGAGGTTGGGGTGAGCGAGGGCACAGTTCGTCGCCGGCTGCGCCGGTTGGTCCACCAAGATGTGGTCAAGATTCTCGCCGTCCCCAATCTTGAAAAGTTGGGATATGCAACCACTGCTTTGGTGGGACTTCAGACCGCACCCGGCAAGTCGGAAGAAGTGGCCAACGCCATAGCGTCGCTGGACGAAGCCCAATACGTGGCCATCACCACCGGCGCCTACGACGTCTTTATATGGACCGGACTGGAGTCCGCAGAGAGCCTGGGCGCCTTTTTGAGGACCAAGGTTGGCACCATCGAGGGCGTCCAGCGCACCGAGACCTTCGTCAACCTGGCTATTAAAAAGGCGTACCTACGGCCTGGTCTTGTAGCCCAAAAACCGCCTCAAGCCAACCCTCGGTAACCCACATCCCGGCAGCCACCTCTATTAGCCCTCCGGCAAGTTGCCCTTCCATGTTTCTGAGCTGCCCGTCATTATCGCCGACGCTAGCCGGTGCAGGGCCCCGGTGCAATAACGCCTGCTCATATGACCGACAGACCTTATGCCGCCGTCCTTGCCCGCGAGTTTCCCTCAACAGCTTTATTGCAAACCAATAGCCCTATGCTATAATTTTGTTATGCGGCTTGCCCTTTGCCGCAACGCATTCAGCCGATAGCCAAGGAGCCAAGAAACAATGACCTACATCATTACCGAGCCGTGTGTAGGAGTGAAAGATGCAGCGTGCGTCGACGTCTGTCCCGTAGACTGCATCTACACCAAAGACGAAGACGACATGTACTACATCAGCCCCGACGAATGTATAGACTGCGCGGCCTGCGAGCCGGTCTGTCCGGTAACGGCCATATTCGCCGAAGACGCCACGCCGCCCCAGTTCGCCCCCTATATTCCCATGAACTACGAGTACTTCGAAAACAACGACCCCGGCCGACCTGAAGCGCAAGTAGCACTCGGCGGTGCTTCCACCCCGGCCTCGGCACAGGCCCTTGTAAGACCTTTAGAGGCGAGACCTTTAAAGGTCTTCTATTGAAATCCTCAAGAGGAGTCCAACCAATGAACCTCATCGACTCGACGCCGGAATTCGTAGCCGAGGCCTACAGAAAGATGGAGCAGACCCTGGAGACGGTCCGCTCACGCCTCAACCGCCCACTGACCCTGGCTGAGAAGATTATGATGGGCCATCTGGACGACCCAGCAGGCGCCGATCTCATCCCCGGCGAAAGCTACATCATGCTCCGCCCCGACAGAGTGGCACATCAGGACGTGACCGGGCAGATGGCCATCCTCCAGTTTATGCAGTCCGGCCGGCAGCGGACTGCGGTGCCTACCACCGTCCCACTGCGACCACTTGATTCAGGCAAGAGTAGGCGCAACCCCCGACCTGCAGCAGGCGTTGAACGAGAACAACGAGGGTGTACCGCTTCCTGGAGTCCGCCTCACGGAAGTACGGCATGGGATTCTGGAAGCCGGGCAGCGGCATTATCCACCAGGTGGTGCTAGAGAACTACGCATTTCCCGGCGGCCTCATCCTCGGCACCGACTCCCACACCCCCAACGCCGGAGGCCTGGGAATGCTGGCCATCGGGGTAGGAGGGGCCGACGCGGCCGACGTCATGGCCGGGCTGCCTTGGGAGGTGCGATATCCCACCCTGATTGGCGTACACCTTACCGGTGAACTCCAGGGTTGGACCGCTCCCAAGGACGTGATTATCCGCCTGGCGGGAATCCTGACCGTCGCCGGCGGCACCAATGCCATCATCGAGTACTTCGGCCCAGGCACAAAGTCCGTTAGCTGCACCGGCAAGGCGACGGCATGCAACATGGGCGCCGAGTTGGGCGCTACCGGAGATGTATTTCCCTACGATGAGCGCATGGCGGCCTATCTGCGGGCCACCCGTAGGGACGAGCTAGCCGAATTGGCCAGCCGTTAACACCCACCTGCTGACCGCCGACCCCGAAGTGGAAAAAGACCCATCCAGGTTCTTCGATCGCGTGGTCGAGATAGACCTTTCAAAGCTGGAACCCCACATAACCGGCCCCCACTCTCCCGACCGGGCCCGTCCCATTTCGGCCCTGGCGCAGGAGGTCCGGGAGCATGGTTTCCCCGAAGAGATAACCGCGGCCCTGGTGGGCAGTTGCACCAACTCTTCCTACGAGGACATGAGCCGTTGCGCCGACGTTGCCGAGGCAGGCCGCCGCCCGCGGCCTGCGCGTGACCTCGTCCTTCATGGTGACTCCCGGCTCGGAGCAGGTGCGGGCCACCATTTCTCGCGATGGCCAGCAGGAATCCCTTGAAAAAGTTGGCGCCACGGTCTTGGCCAACGCCTGCGGCCCATGCATAGGCCAATGGCGCCGCGCCGGGGCCGAGCAGGCGCAGCCCAACTCCATCGTCTCTTCCTACAACCGCAACTTCCCCAGGCGCAACGACGGCAACGCCGAGACCATGAATTTCATCGCCAGCCCCGAGCTTGCCCTGGCCCTGGGTCTCAGCGGCAAGCTGACCTTCAACCCCCTCACCGACACGTTGATCGACTCAAAAGGCCAGGCGTTCCAGTTGGAGCCGCCCAAGCCTGCCCCGGAGGTGCCTCCCCACGGCTTCGACCCTGGAGAATCCGCCTTCGTTGCCCCCCCGGACAACTCCGACTGCGTCGAAGTGTCTGTGGACCCCGACAGCAACCGCCTGCAGGCCCTGGCCTCTTGGCCGGAGTGGGACGGCGATGACTACGTTGACCTGCCGGTTTTGGTCAAGGCGCAGGGCAAGTGCACCACCGACCACATCTCCCCGGCGGGACCGTGGCTCAGGTTCCGCGGGCACCTAGACAACCTCAGCGACAACATGTTCCTAGGGGCCGACAATGCCTTTACCAACGAACCGGGCACTGGCAAGAACCAGCTTTCGGGCCAGGAGGTCCAGCCGATACCCGCCGTCGCCCGCGCCTACAAGGCCCAGGGACTGCGGTGGATTGCCGTCGGCGACCACAACTACGGCGAAGGCAGCAGCCGCGAGCACGCCGCCCATGTCTCCCAGGCTACTGGGGGCCGCCGCAATCATCACCCGCAGCTTTGCCCGTATCCACGAGTCCAACCTCAAGAAACAGGGGTTGCTGCCCTTTACCTTCGCCGACCCCGCTGACTACGACAAGGTCCGGGAAGACGACCGTATCAGCCTGCTTGGACTAGCCGACCTCGCGCCGGGGATCCCCGTACATTGCGTGCTCAAGCACGCCGACGGCAGCCGGGACGGCTTCGAGCTACAGCACACGTTCAACGAATCGCAGGTCCAATGGTTCAAGGCTGGATCGGCCATGAACCACATGCGGAACCAGGAGAAGAAGGGCTAACAGCCGCCCTGGGGCCTGGTCAGCCCAGGTCGTCCAGGCAGTCCCTCATCGGCTTGTTGACGCAGGTAAAAATGGGCGTGTCCCGCAGCGTATAGGGCCGCGCCTCCGAGCTACGGAGGTCTTCCACCAGCTCCAGGAACGTCGACGCGTCGTCGCTCTCGAACCCCAACACGAACTCCTGGTCGTCCAGGCCGAACGAGTACGCCGTGCTGATTTTCACGTCCGGGTAGCGGTGCCCGATTTCGAAGTGTTCGCCCATTATGCGACGCCGCTCATCCATGGGAAGCTGGTACCAGCCGTGAGTCTTCACGAACGGATATATGAATAGGTACTTGCGCCCCATTATCCTCATGGTGCTCCCAGCACCCTCCTGGCCCTGGTGCTCGTGCCCATCGACGTAGGGTGATTTCCTCGTCATCGACAGGTACGAATGGGGCATGGTCAAAAACTGCCCCAGCCGGGTCCGGTTAAGTTGGGCCAGCAACTCGTTTATCGGCTCCAGGCTTGGACAAATTTTCCACAGCAGAAAGTCCGCATCGCCCCGCGTCGCAGCCATGGCTATACGATCCCATCGCCATTCCGTCTGCGAACTCCGCAACCACCCTCGGCAAACTGGTCCTTGCTGCCCTCCCGCTCTGCCTCCGGCAGCCGCCGCCACTCGGGCAAAACTTTGAAGAAGGAGTGTTTGACGAAGTCCCGTCTTTCCGGTTGAGCCGCCATTAGTCAACATCCTCTCAGACACGGCCGCCGGATCGCTGTCCTTCCCACGACCTATCCAGCATATATAATAGCAACTTCCCGCCTGTTGTCCACGATGCCACAGACCTGTGGATTCTCTCCTCGGGATGTGCGGACTGCAACGAAATACTTGGCAGCCGGCCTCGGTCAAGACGCTACAGCAGGGTGGTCAAGAGTTGATATGGAAATTAGGCTCGACAGCCTGGTAGAGGGCGCCAAACGCGCGGAAGGCGCCGCCGTCATCGTCGACGTCTTCCGCGCGTTCACCACCGCGGCTATAGCCTTCCACCGGGGCGCTGCCGAAATCATCCTTGTAGCGGAAGTGAACGAAGCCCTCGAACTGCGCCGTCGCGGCATCGGAGACCTTTCCATGGGCGAGGTGGACGGCAAACGGCCGTCTGGATTCGACTACGGCAATTCCCCCCACGAAATCTCCCAGGCCGACTTGGCCGGCAAGACCATCGTGCAGTCCACTCGGGCCGGCACGGTAGGCGTCGCGGCGGCAGCCAAGGCCGAGAGGATATATCTGGGGTCATTCGTAGTGGCGGCGGCCACTGCAGATGCCGTACGGCAAAGTATCCCCAGCGTGGTGTCCATCATCGCCATGGGAGACAGGGGCATGCACCGCTCGGACGAGGACGAACAATGCGCCTTATACCTGCGAAACCTACTCGAAGGGCGTCAGCCCAATATCACCGCAGTCCGCAGCCTAGTCATGGACGGCGGCCAGACCCAGAAATTCTTCGACGACAGCCAACCCCAATATCATCCCCAGGACGTAGAACTGGCCCTGCAAGTAAACCGCTTCCAGTTTGCCATGCGAGTATCCAGGGAGAAGGGCCTGCTTGTCGCCAGGAAAGAAGAGCCCGCCTAACCCCCGGAAAACCGCCCCGGGTCCAAGTGCTCTATCCCCGGCACGTCAGTTCGGCCCCGCAGAATCAGGTCGCTCAAGGCGTAGCTCATGCCCGTGCTCCACAGCAGGCCCTTGCGGCCCGCGCCGGTGCCCACGAATAGGTTGGGCCAGCCGGGCACCCTGCCGACTATGGGCAGACCGTCGGCCGACAGCGGACGAAGGCAGGCCGTTTGCTGCACCAACTGGGCCTCTGCCAGCGACGGGGCCATTCTCAGCAGGTCGCCCATGATGCTGTTCCGGGCCTCGTCTGTGGGGTGCTCGTCGAACCCCGCCTCCTCCTGCGTAGTACCCGCCCAGACCAGCCCGTCGGGTTTACTGGTCGCGTAGCTGCCGCGCCAGGCCAGGGTGGCCTTGACCGGACCCCCTTGATGCTGCAGGCGTAGGATCTGTCCCTTCAGGGGCCGCACGGGTATGTCGAATCCGCACCAAGACGAGGCCTCGCCCGTCCAAGGGCCTTGGGCCAGCGCCACTATCCCGCCTTCTAACCGCCCTTCTCCTTCCAGCGTTACCCCGAGACAGCGGCCGCCTTCGGCGATCAGGCCCGTTGCCCTGCGCAGCAGCACTTGCGCGCCGGCCCGCTCCGCGGCCTGGCAGGCAGCCAGCGTAAACCGGTAAGGCTCCAGCGAGGCCGTCCCCCCGACGTGCACTGCCCCCAGGGTGTTTGGGCTGGCCATGGGCTCGACCTCGACCACTTCCTCGGGGCTGAGCCATTGGAGCTGGAAGTCCGGCAGTTTCTCCTGCCACTCCAAGTCCTGTTTGTATTCCTGGACCTCCTTTTCGTCAAAGGCCAGCTTCAGCCGTTCCGAAGGCTGGAAATAGTTGGGTACTCCCGATGCGCCGCTGAGCTCATCTGCCAGCGGCTCATGCTGTCGAAAGGACCAGCCGCTGAATTCCAGCAGCGGGTTGGGCAGCCCAGCCCCATCCAGGACCCCCAGTTCGCCGAAGGCAAAGCCCGATGCGTGGCTGCCCACCGCGTCCGCCTCCAGTAACGTAACGCTAAGGCCATGGCGGGCCAGTAGATAGGCGGTCAGGCAGCCTACGATGCCGCCGCCGACAACAATTGCGTCTGAAGTTTCAGTGGTCATCAGGGGTCACGCCTCTATGGCGTGGGTCAGGTGTTGAACGTCTTGCACTCGCCCGCCCTGGCCCAAATAGATGCACACCAGGTCGACCCGCCATCCGGCTCCGTCCAGCGCCCTTTCCTGGAGGTACTCGTGGCAGGTGTTCAGCAGCCTGCGCACCTTGCCCGGCGATATAGACTCCTCGGGAGCGCCATAATTCCCGGGACGCCGGGTGCGCACCTCGACGAACACCACCTCTTCCCCGTCCTGTGCCACGATGTCCACTTCGCCGTGGCGGTTACGGTAATTTGATACCACGACCCGGTACCCTTTGTCCTGGAGAAACCGGCAGGCCAGCGATTCGCCCCATGTCCCCAGCTTGGTGCGAGGTGTGGGCATGTCAGGCCGGTCCCCACCGGGCGGAGGCTTCCCTCACAGGGCCGAACGAACGCCTATGAATGGCGCAGGGGCCCACTTCCATCAGCCGGGCCCGGTGCTGCGCCGTGGGATAGCCCTTGTTGCGTCCGAATGCATATCCCGGGTACAGTCGGTCCGCCTCGTTCATCCAACGGTCTCGCGCCACCTTGGCCACGTTGGAAGCCGCCGCGATGGAGTAGCTGATACTGTCGCCCTTGACCACCGTCTGAAACGGCAGAGGGCATTCGTGGAGATGAACGAAGTCCAACAGCAAATGCGCCGGAGTCATCGACAGGTTGCCCACCGCCCGCAGCATTGCCGTAATGCCCGCCTGTCCTATACCGACGTCGTCGATCTCCTCCGCAGAGGCCGACCCCAGGGCAACCGCCATGGCGTATTCTCTGACTACAGCATCGGCTTTGGTCCGCCTGGCTGGGGTCAACGCCTTGCTATCGTCCAGGAGTCCCAGCCACGGCTCGTCGCCGGTCAGCCCAGGAGGCAGGATCACTGCGGCGGCCATCACCGGCCCGGCCAGGGGCCCGCGGCCCACCTCATCCACTCCAGCCACCAGCCTATACCCCTGGCCCGCGAGGCTGTTCTCCAAGGATAGGTCCGGCATCAGCGTCCGGCTACAGCGCAGGCGCTTTCGACGCAGTCGCTAGGGCCTGGCACGCCCATTCATCCTCCGGCACATCCCGTTCGATGACTCCCCCTCCCAGCAGCGCGTCTCCCTGGTAAAACACTGCCGCTTGGCCGGGCGCAATCGCCCTCAGAGGGCGTTCGAACTTTATCAACGCCCCATCAGCATGGGGATGCAGCGTTGCGGCGGCCTCATCGGCCTTGTAGCGAATCTTTACACTGACCTCCACCGGGCTGTCGGGCGGCTTACCAAGGATGTAGCTCACCCGTGAGGTCCAAAGCCGGTCCTGGTATAGGGACTCCTCCGGACCAACCACCACCCGGCCGGTTTCCGACTCCACCTTTAGCACGAACATAGGCTCCCCCGCGGCGATGCCCAACCCCCGGCGTTGTCCTACGGTGAAGAACTCTATGCCCCTATGGCGGCCCAACACCTGGCCGTTTTTATCCACGATGTCCCCCGGTGTCGGCTCCACACGGTCTTGCAGGAACGCCTTGTAATCGCCAAAGGGGATGAAGCATATGTCCTGGCTGTCCGGCTTGTCGGCGTTTACGAACCCCGCATCCAGGGCCATCTGGCGAATGGACTGCTTGGTGAAGTCCCCTACGGGCATGAGAGTATGCGCTAGGACGTCCTGTCCCATTCCGAAAAGCACGTAGGACTGGTCTTTGTCCGGGTCTACGCCTCTCTTCAGCACCGCGCCAGCAGGGGTGCGCTGGATGCTTGCGTAGTGCCCGGTGGCGACGTAATCCGCCTGCAGGACCGCGGCCCGGCCCATAAGGAAGTCGAACTTGATCTTGTCGTTGCAGACGATGCAGGGATGGGGGAGTACGGCCCTTCTGATACTCGGAGCAGAAATAGTCTATGACGTGGGTCTGGAACTCCTCCTGCACGTTCAGCACGTAGTGGGGAATTCCCAGCGTCCTGCAAACGGAGCGGGCGTCTTCTACGTCGTCCAGGGAGCAGCAGCCCTTGTAGTGTTCTGGCAGGTCTTCCTCGTCCACGGCGTAGAGCTTCATGGTGACTCCCACTACGTCGTAACCCTGCTGCTTAAGCAGCAAGGCGGCCACCGATGAGTCCACGCCGCCGCTCATTGCCACGGCAACTCTTTCAGCCATTCAGAACCTGTACCTCCCGTTCACAGACTAGCATAGCAGCCGCCGGGCTACAACGTGAAGCCCAGACACGCCATACGCCGGCGTATTTGACACCCTCTTAAGGCTTTCCTACAATCCCGCTGGACTATCTGTCCCCCTTTGTCACTGCAAGGCCGGACGCGACCCGCCGCCTAGCGTCTCCGCGGGCCGCCGTTGCCGGGCTCCCGGCAACCCGAGGTGAAATGTTCCTAGGACGCCACCGTAATCCCTTGTGCCCAAATTGCGGCAGGGCCGCGTCCCCAGATGCCCAATTTTGCCCCTACTGCGGGAGCAGTATCCGCTCCAATCCAGCCCTCTGTTCCAACTGCGGTGCGAGTGTGACGCCGGAGGACGCCTTTTGCGCCAGTTGCGGCGTGGCAACGGCGGAGTTCGCGGCAAATGCAGCCGGCCCCGCCACGATGGCCGTAACCCGCCTCGAATACATGGGCTTCTGGATACGGTTGGCGGCTTGGATCATAGACAACGTCGTTCTACTGGTGCCGTCTCTCCTCGCGGAGTTGGTCCTCCCATTTTGGGGCCCCGTGATTGTCGGAACGCTCTACGCAGTGCTCTTTATCGGGCTCAAAGGCCAGACCCCCGGCAAGATGGCCGTGGGCGTCAAGGTGGTCGACGAACGGGGTGAAATTCCCGGAATCGGACGGGCCGTGCTGCGGGAGATCATCGGCAAGTTCGTTTCCACACTGGTCATCCTCTTGGGTTTTTTCTGGGTCGGCTGGGACACCCACAAAAGAGGTTGGCATGACTATATTGGCGGTACCTACGTAATTCGCAAGCTCCCCAATCGGCATTGACACACAAGCCTGGGTCAGCGCCAGGGCCTTGCCTTCCCCCATGGGGACCGCCGCCCCCAACTCCCGTGGTATACTGTCGCCGGAACTCTGATAGCTCTATCCAGCCAGACAAACAGGAGGTGTAACGTGGCCGTCAAATTTGGACAGAATTTGCCGACTACCGGCGTTAACGCCACGCCGGAAAACATCAAACTCATATCCCAAAGGGCGGAAGACCTGGGATACGATTCCGTCTGGTGCAGCGACCACCTGGTCATCCCCCACAGCATCGCGTCCCGTTACCCCTATACCGCCGACGGGGAGACCCCCTTCAGCCCCAGGGGGACGTATTTGGACTCGATAACCGCCCTGACCTTCGTTACCGGGTGCACCACGAAGCTGCGGGTGGCCACCAACGTCCTCATCCTTCCCTACCGCCACCCGGTGGTTACCGCCAAGCAACTGGCGACGCTGGACGTCCTGTCCGAAGGGCGGCTGACCCTGGGCGTGGGCGTCGGTTGGATGCGGGAGGAGTTCGAGTACCTTGGCCTGGATACCTACGAGCAACGGGGCAAGGTGACCGACGAGTACATCCAGCTTTACCATGAACTGTGGACCAAGGAAGACCCTGAATTCCAAGGGGAGTTCTTCCAGGTCACCGGCGCCGGTTTCTACCCCAAGCCGGTCCAGAAGCCCCACCCCCCCATTTACGTCGGCGGCCACACCGGGCCCGCCATGCGCCGCGCCGCTAAGTACTGCGACGGTTGGGTACCATACGGCGCGCGTCCCACACCCACCAGCGGGGGCCGCACCATCCTGGAACCCGACCAGATGGAAGCTGCCGTCGCCAGGATGCGCAGGCTCACCGTCCAAGCCGGGCGGCCTGAGGACGCCGTGGAGATCGTCATGCTTTGTAACATTGTGTTTGACGATGCCCCCGGGCCCGACCGCACCAGGCTTACCGGTTCCACGGAGCAGATTCTGGATGACATCCAGAAGTACCTGGACTCTGGGGTGCAGAGTTTCCTGGGTGGCTTCCCCGCCCGCAGCCCCTCCGAACAGGTGGAACTCGCGGAGCGGTTCTCCCGCGAGATCATGCCCCACTTCCAGTAGTAGTAGACCATCGACTTCGGCCGCCTGGGCCCCGGCTCGGGCGGCTGAAGACGGCAAGCCATGGCAGACCCGGCCACTCTCAGCGACTACCTGCGCAACGGCCTCGACATAGTGTTCGTCGGGATCAACCCATCCCGCTATTCCGTGGAGGCGGGTCACTACTTCGCCAACCCCCGCAACAGGTTCTGGCCGGCGCTGAACCGATCATCCCTCCTGGATGAGGTCATGGCCCCGCAGGACGACGCCAAGCTGCTCGACCACGGTATCGGATTCACCGACGTGGTCAAGCGGCCCACCCCGCAGGCGTCCGGCTTGCGGGCCGCCGACTATCGCCGGTGGGCCCCGGAGCTCAAGGACAAGCTGTCGAGCTACCAGCCGCTGATAGCCTGCTTCCACGGGGTCACCGCCTATTCCGCATACTTGAAGTACGCCGAGGGCATCGACGAAAAGCCCGCCCTGGGGCGGCAGCGACACAAGATAGGCGAAACCCACGTATTCGTTGTCCCCAACCCCAGTCCGGCCAACGCCGTGTACTCTGTGGCCGACCTCGCCGGCTGGTACGACCGACTCGGGGAACTCCGTCAGGAACTGGCCGGTTGAGCGGGCTCCGGGAGACGCTGAGGACATTCATCGCCCTGTCCGTCCCGCCGGAAGCGCAGCAGTCCCTGGCGCCTGCGGTCCGATATCTGTCCGCAGCGGTTCCAGGAGCCGTCCGGTGGGTTGACCTGGACGGACTGCACCTGACCTTGAAGTTCCTGGGCAACGTCGACGCCGGCCGGGTCGACGGTATCACCCAGGGAATGCGGCAGTCCTGCCGAGAGCCTTCTCCCTTTGAGTTGAGCCTGTCCGCGCTCGGCGTGTTCCCCGATGCCAGGAGGCCCAGGGTGGTTTGGGCGGGGGTACGCGGCGACTTAGGGCAGTTGGTGGAACTCCAGGGCGACGTCGAAACGGCTATGGCCGGCCTCGGCTTTGCCCCGGAGAAGCGGCCCTTCGCGCCCCATCTGACCTTGGGCCGGGTGCGGGACCGGGCGACTGACTCCCAACGCCGGCTGTTGGGCAGCGCCGTGTCTGGCTGTTCGATTGAAGAGGTCCGGCCCTGGTTGGTTGAGACGGTGCGCTTGGTCCGGAGCGAACTGGGGCCTCAGGGAGCGAAGTACAGCGACCTTGCCTCGGTCACTTTGGGCGGCGGGACTAGCTGAACAGCTTCATCAGGCTCCGGGGGTCGCGGGAGCGGGAGAACTGCCTCACCAGCTTCTGGGTCTGTCGGAACTGGTTCAGCAGTTGGTTGATGTCCTGGGGAGTGGTGCCGCTGCCCCTGGCAATGCGCCGACGCCGGCTACCGTTGATTATCTCCGGCCGGCGGCGTTCCTCGGGGGTCATTGAATAGATGATGGCCTCCACCCGCTTGATCTGCCCCTCCTCCAGGTCGGCCGTGGGCACCCGTTTGGTCATCTGGCTCATGCCCGGGATCATTTCCACTATCTGGCTGAAAGAACCCATCTTCTTCACGCTTTGAATCTGCTGCAGGAAGTCATCCAGGTCGAAGGTCGCCTGCCGGAACTTGCGCTCCAGATCCTTGGCCTGCTTATCGTCGACCGCGTCCTGGGCCTTCTCGATTAAGGTCAAGACGTCGCCCATGGCCAGGATCCGGGAAGCCATCCGGTCGGGATAAAACTGCTCCAGGCCATCCGGGCGCTCGCCCACTCCCAGGTACTTGATGGGGACTCCGGTAACCTTGGTCACCGAGAGGGCTGCTCCGCCCCGGGCGTCGCCGTCCATCTTGGTCATTATCAGGCCGGTCAGCGACACCCGCTCGTTGAACTCCTGGGCCACGTTCACCGCGTCCTGGCCGGTCATGGCGTCGACCACCAGCAGGATTTCATGGGGCGAGACGGCCGACTTGATGTCCTCCAGCTCCTGCATCATTTCGTCGTCAATGTGCAGGCGGCCGCCCGTGTCTATCAAGGCCCAACCGAGGCCCAGGTCCTGTGCTCGCTGCACCGCTCCCCTGGCCACCTTGACCGCAGTGGTTGACTTGGGGTCCTGGGAATACACGGCGACGTCCAGTTGCCGGCCCAACGTCTCAAGCTGCTGGATGGCGGCGGGCCTGCGGAGGTCGGCCGCGGCCATCAACGCCTTGTGTCCCTGTCGGCGCAGGGACAGGGCCAGCTTAGCCGTAGTGGTCGTCTTGCCCGAGCCCTGCAACCCCACCATCATGACCACCGACGGCGGGCGGCTGGCCGGCGTCATCCGGTTGTCGCCGCCGCTTAGGAGCGCGGTAAGTTCCTCCTGGACCACCTTGACCACCTGCTGTCCGGGGGTGAGGCTTTCCAGGACGTCCGCTCCCATCACCCGTTCCTTGATGCCGGCCACGAAGTCCCGGGCGACGCGGAAGTTGACGTCGGCCTCGAGCAGCGAGCGGCGCACCTGACCGAGGGCGTCCTCGATGTCCTTTTCGGTCAGACGCCCCCTGCTGGTCAGGCGCTGCAGCGTCGCCGTCAGCTTCTCCGTAAGGCTTTCAAACATACGTTACGTCCTAAAATTAAATGCCGGATATTGGACAACCCCTGGGCCGACGGGGGACAGGGCCGTGCCGGCCGGATGCGGCCCTTCGCCCCTTCGGCAAGCTCAGGTCAGGCTCTAACCCTCTCCCAGGGGAAGAGGGGATCTTGGGCGTTAGGGCCGCGTTGGTTTTCCTGAACCGACTTGCCTCATTATACGCTTTATGTGACTGCGCGGAGGGACATGGACATGGGAGGGGGGTCGGCGGACGGAACGACCAAGCCGCGGGCCACGGCCCAGGGGAGCAGGGCGGCCATGAGGTGCTGCACGCCGGGAACGACGTTGTCCTTGATGCACTTCTCCAGGTACTTGTGGGCGGCCACGCGGGTGGGGAGCCGATATCCGGCTTGACCTACTTTTCGGATGAAGGAATGCCAATGCGGAGCGGGCCGGCCTTCGGCGCGGGCGCGGTCCCATTGGTAGCAGAACTCGTCGGCCACGGGCTCGAGGCGGGCAACGGAGATTTCCACGGCGAACTTGCGGCGTAGGGCGTTGATGCGAGACCTGATGTGGCTAAGTTGGTTCATTGGTTAGTTTCTCCTCTAATTACTGGATATGCGGGGATTGTGGGACGCCCACTGGGGGAGGGAGTCTTCGACGGTCTGGAGGTCGGTCCTGAGCTTCTCGACCTCGGAAATCTGGACGGCGAAGGCCATAGCGTAGCGGGCGGCGCGTAGGCGGATGCCCATATCGGGGTGATCAAGGGCTTCGGCGAAGGTGGAAACGCTGCGGAGCATGATGCCCTGGAGTTCACGCTTGGCGACGTCGGCGGCCGCCTGTCGGAGACGGGTCAGTTCGTCGCGGAAGTCTTCGTCTTCGAGCCAGCGGTAGAGGGTGCTTTCCGCGATGCCGGCGGAGCGGGCGGCCTGGGCCAGGGTGGGGGTGGCGGCGATGATGGGCAGGGCGGACTGTTGGCGGCGGGAGAGGCTGGAAATTTTAGATTCCCTCCCATTCTCTCCCATTTCCTCCCGTTTGGGGGAGTTGGCGGGAGGGGCGGTGGGCTTGGAGCGTTTTTTGGTCACAACATGTCACGGGCCTCAGTGGCTGGTCTTAATTTGGTCCTGTCCCGACGATGGGGTGCGGACCTGACCTGTATTTATGATATGGGGAGGTTGTGGGGGTAGGCAAGGGGGGAAATGACAGTAGTTTGGGGGGGGCCTGCGGGATCCCTCAGGCGAATGGGGATACGAGGGTGACAAAGTAGTGGTTGTGGGGATGCGCACCGAGTGAAAAATTTCTCGGCCCAATCCAGGTCCTGCTATGACAACTTCCGTTTGACCTCCTCACTGGCGTTTGGTAGATTTGCACTACTCCAACCGAGGTCGACCGTGCCCAAGTGCCAGTCTAAAGAATTTTGAGCTACGTTTATAGTTCGTGCGTAATTGAGTCGTGCCAAAGATTTGGTATGAAGTTGCGAGCGATTCTTATATGGATTCCGGGCATCCTAGCACGTGGGAAGCCGTCGACTGAATAGAAGATGCAGTCATGTCTGATAGTGTTTCCGACATTTTCGTGCAATGCGATCAAGCAGTCCGAAGAGGGCAGCTTATCCATCGAACCACGAGGGCGGACAAGGAATTTCACTTCCAAAACTGGTTCCAAGCCAGGTTAGAGGAGCTGCACGTGCTATATGACCAGCCTTCCCGTAACACGTACCCAGATTTTCGCCTCGTGCATAACCCTGTGGGGTACGAAGTAAAGGGACTTGCATACCCCGGTCGTGAGGCGACATACGATGCCAACAGTCAGATGCCCTCAGGGTTCCACAATGGTAGGACTCTCTACTATATGTTCGGCAGATACCCAAAGGATCCCGACGGCGATGACTACCCGGTCATTGACCTCGTGCTAACCCACGGTGACTTTCTGAATGCTGACCATGAGTATGTCCACGAGAACAAACATATTACCGGTTTCGGAAGCTACGGCGACGTCATGATAAGGGATCGGAAAATGTACGTGGCACCCACACCTTTTGCGTTGACAGAAGGAACAGCAGGTCAACGCACGTTAATATTACCCAGCGACGCCGAAGTGGATGGTCGATTGGAGTCGTGCGGAGAATTAGTGCGCGTGGAAACTGATCATGTTCTGATCGGGTACGATGCGGACTTGAAGGAAAATGTTCTTTCTCCAAAATACATTGATAACCCATCGGCGGGCGTAGAGCATCGCTTCATCGCCTACCGCACCTCAGGGACAGAGGGCCCGGCGGTAACAATGAAGTAGGTGCCATGATTGCTTCTTCGCGGCTACGACGAGTCATTTCTTTAACGGCGGTTTGCTAGGTGCAGTTGCGCTTAGAGCAATTGCCAAATGCACGAAGCCCTGAGCACCTGGGGACTCGCGCCATAGAAGACGCCGATTTCCCGTTTGAGCAACTCAGTCGTATCGCTGAGCGCGAAAGCTGGCGCAAGGAAATCTACCGACCCATCTACCACATCCACAAGTGGTGGGCTCAGCGACTCGGGTCTGTATTCAGGGGGATACTCTTGGG
Organism: Dehalococcoidia bacterium; assembly: GCA_963668505.2. Lineage (GTDB taxonomy): Bacteria > Chloroflexota > Dehalococcoidia > Lucifugimonadales > UBA3495. The sequence goes on from CAXXWY010000004.1 coordinate 34,292, forward strand.
TGCATTAACGCCCAAGGGTACCGATGTACTTGACCTGTTTTACGCGCCCGCCCGATTCCCAGATGCCATTGTGTTTGACCCGTTCATGGGAAGCGGTACAACTCTGGGTGAGACCCTGAAACTCGGTGGGAGAGCAATTGGCAGGGATATCAATCCAGTATCTTATCTCCAAGTCCGCTCCGCTCTCACATTGAAAGACTCCAAAGCCCTAGAAAACACCTATCGAGAAATCGAGGCGGATGTAGCCGACACGCTTTCCGGCTACTATACCACCCGCCTTGAGGACGGATCGCTGTGCCCAGTACTGTACTACTTCTGGGTGATGCAGGCACCGTGCCCAGTCTGCCACAGACTCGTTGACTTGTTTTCCAACTACATTTTCGCGAGACACGCCTATTACCGAAACAATCCCGCGGTGCAAGTCGTCTGCCCCAACTGCAGTTCCATTTCACCTCAGGACTATAGAGTTAAAGAGATGGATTGTTCCGGGTGTGGCCACCGCTTCAACGCCATCTCCGGTTCGGTAAAGGGCAAAGCCGCCAAGTGTCCTCATTGTCGTTGCGCGTTCCCCATTGGAAGCACCATACGAAAGACTGGGGGGCCGCCGTCGTATCGGATGTACGCAAAACTAGTCCTGACCCCTGAGGGGAACAAAGAATACCACCCAATCACGGAGTACGACGAAGCGCTGTATCAAAAGGCAGTCACCGACTTGGAAAATTCAGTTTTCCGGGTCCCGGAAAGCACGATAGAAACTGGCTACAACACAAACCAAGCGTTGAATTACGGCTTTCGGACCTGGCGTCAAATGTTTAACGCTCGTCAACTCCTCTGTATCTCCATGTTGGCGAACCGCATTAAGAGAATTGACAAAGCCTCGATTCGAGACTCATTTACCTGCCTTTTTTCTGGCGTACTTGAGTTCAACAATATGTTTGCTTCCTACAAGGGGGAAGGAACCGGCGCGGTAAGACACATGTTTTATCACCACATCCTCAAGCCCGAGCGCACTCCGTTAGAAGCGAATATATGGGGAACACCCAAGAGTTCAGGGGCGTTCTCCACCCTGTTTAGAAGTCGGCTGATACGCGCAGCTCAATACGCTCGACAGCCATTTGAGTTGGCACTGTCGAACGGGGAACCTCCTCATCCCTCAGTCAAGGTGGACAGTCTCAATGAACCTCTCTATGGCATCACGATTAGTGATTCCTATACCCAATTCGCCAACGGACCAAGGCTATATATTTCCTGTGGTGATTCAGCAAGCACTGATTTGCCCGACAAGAGCGTGGATATAGTAGTCACAGACCCGCCGTTCTTCGACAACGTGCACTATTCACAATTGGCTGACTTCTTTTACGCTTGGCAAAGATTGATTCTTGAAGACTTGCCCTCCCATAGCGCGGACACCACCCGTTCGGAAGCTGAGGTTCAGCATTCGGAGCCTGAAACATTTACAGAGCGATTAACGTTAGTGTTGCGGGAGACTGCCCGGGTTCTACAGGATGACGGTCTCCTTGTGTTTACTTATCACCACTCCAGGTGGGAAGGATGGCAAAGTGTCCTATCGGCCATAAAGATGTCCGGTTTTCACATCTCGGCTTGTCATCCAGTGAAAGCTGAGATGTCCGTTGCGACTCCGAAGCACCAGGCGAAAGAACCTATCAACTTTGACATCATCATGGTCTGTCGCAAAGGTAGATCGGAACAAGTCATTGCAACCCCACCAGATGCCACGAATCTAACTTCAGCAATTGACCGCGCTAAGTCTCAGATTTCAAGGTTACGTGTGTGTGGCTGGAATCTAAGCCGAAACGACATCGGTGTAGTAATGATGGCCCACATCGTGGCTGAGATATCTAGAATGCCAGAGGATGGGGCTGCTCAGCACCTTATGGGTGAGATCAATAACTTAGTATCTCAGATAATTGATCGGCTCCAAGAGTCCGTTTAGCGCATTGCTTGAAGGAAAAAGTCATCGCCCTTTTGAAGCACTTCTGCGCCGTAAGCGTCGAGATAGCTAAGATAGTAGACGACATGGCCCAGAGGGACGACCTAGGCGGGGGACAGGGGTTTTAGATTCCCGCCTCCTCGGGAATGACTGGTTGGGCGCGGGGATGACGGGTGTGGGGTGGCATGGAGGAGGGTAGGCACAAGGCCTACCCCTACGGTTGTTGTTGGGCGTCCCTGCGGCCCGTCCGTTCCCCCTTCGAGAACCTCAGGACAGGCTCAGGGCGAACGGACAGACGGGAGGCTCGGCCGAACGGGGCGCCACTGACACTTGGCCCTTGCGCCGCTGCTCCACGCCCCATTACACTGTAAGCAGGCAACACAACCCGTTACCAAAACCCATACCGGCCACTGAGGCCCCAGGCATCTCATGTCCAGCCAGGCTCCGACCCCGACCCTCCCGCCAAAATGAGAGGGGATCTAAAATTTTCCCTCTCCCGTTCGTTGACCCTTCGACTTCACGCATTGAGAGCCTCGGCGCAGGCCCTTCTGCAGGCTTTGGGCAAGTGGGGGACGGGTTGGGGTTGGTCCAGGCTTATGTTAACTGGTTGGAGGCATGGACTTTAGATTTCTCGGCTACGCTCGAAATGACAGTACGGAGTGGACGAGGGAATGCCGGGGAGGGGGCTCCCCGGAATGACAGGGGAAGGAGCGCAATGACGGGGCCGGGGGCGGGGGTGGAGAGACGAGGGTTATCAGGCGGGCTGTGCTAGAATAGTCCCGGCTATCCCTATGCTGGAAATTGCAGGTCTTTGCCGGACGGTGCAAGGGGTATTTTGGCCAGCATACCCAGCATTGCGCCAAGGCGCCTCTATGATTCCGCTGCGACTCAACCTTGAGAACTTCCTGTGCTACCGGGAGGGGGTCCCCGACCTCGACTTTACCGGTATCCACATCGCCTGCCTGTGCGGCTCCAACGGCCACGGAAAGTCGGCCCTGCTGGACTCAATAACCTGGTGCCTGTGGGGCCGCGCCAGGGGCAGGACCCAGGACGACGTCATTTCATACGGCGCAGACCAGTGCCGGGTGGAGTTGGACTTCACGGCCCGGGGCGTCAGCTACCGCACCATCCGTACTCACGGCCGCGCCGGCAGCAGGCGCCGCCAGGGCGTGTCCGACCTGCAGTTGCAGGTACTGGGGCCCGCCGGCCCCCGACCCATCACCGGCAACTCCATCCGGGACACCCAAGCCAAGATCGACCAGACCATCGGCATGGACTTCGAGACCTTCACCAACTCGGCGCTTCTGCTGCAAGGCAAGGCCGACGAGTTCAGCAACCGCACCCCAGCCGACCGCAAGGCAGTCCTGGCCAAGATCATCGGCTTGCAAGACTATGACCTGCTCCAGGCCCGGGCCAGGGAAAGGTTGGACCAGGCCAGGAACAAGGCCGCCGGCATGGAAGGGTCCCTGGGCCAGATGCGCAGCCAGGTGGAGCAGATTGGAGACCTGTCCCAGGAGATGGCCGCCGTGGACGAGGAACTGAGCGGTCTGGGCGGCCAACTGGAAGAGCAGCAGAAGCAGACCGCCGAACTGCGAGCCAAGGTAGCCGAACTGGACGGCCGGAAACAACGGCTGGAAGAGTCGGAACGCCGGATACAGAGCCTGGGCGTGGAGATCGGGCAGCATGAATCGGCGTTGGCGCTGTCCCTGGACAGGGCAGCCGGATATAAGGAGTTGCTGGGACAAGCCGAAACGATCCAACAGGGCCTGGCCGGCCTCGAAGCCGCCCGGCAACGCTTCGAGACCCTGGAGGGGTTGCGCCGGACCCACGACGGCCTGAACCAGGAGAAAGTCCAGTTGGTCCGCGTCGTTGACAACGCCAAGACCCGCTTGGAAGCCCAAGCGGAGCAGTTGCGCCACAGGGTCGAGGTGGAGTTACCTCCCAAAGCGGCGATGGAGGCAGGACTGACCGACCGCCGGGAGGAAGCCCGGAACAAGCTGAAAGAGCTTGAGAACGAAGAGCAGGCCGTGGCCGCCCGGAGAGAGGACCTCCGCACCCTGTCCACCCGGGTCGGTGAAGCCAGGAGCGCCGAGGAGCGGTACAAGACCGAGGGACAGGACCTGCGGGCCAAGCTGGACTTGCTGAACCGGACCGACCAAAGCGAGGCCATTTGCCCCTTATGCCAGACGCCGCTGGGCCAAGACGGGTGCGGCCGTTTGGCCGAAACCTACGAGGCGGAGATCAACGAGAAGCGACGCCTGTTCCGCCTCAACGCCGCCAACAAGCAGCAGTTGGAGGCGGAGGAAGCCAAGGCGCAGCAGGCTCTCGGCCAGCGGGAATCCGCCCTGGAGCGTACCCGCCGGGAATCCGAGCTGGCCCTCAGCCGGGTAGAGCGGGACATAGAGGACTCCAAGTCGGCCCAGAAGGAGTTGGACGAGGCGCGGATCCAGTTGGACGGGATCGCGGGGTCGCTGGCGTCCGGGGAATTCGCCCCCGCCGAGCAAGCCAAGCTTGCCCAGATGGACGAGCAGATCGCCGTTTTGGGATTCGATGAAGACGCCCGGACGGAGGCTTACTCCCGGACGCAGGAATTGCAGCCCTTCCTGGAAAAGTCCCGGCAACTGGCCGAAGCCGAGGCCGGTCTGCCCAGGGAGGAGGAGTCGGCGTCCCAGACCCAGGAGATGCTGCAACGGCGGCAACAGGAACGCTCCGATCTGGAGCGCCAGCGCGATATCGACGCGGAAGGCAGCTCCGAGTTGCCCCAGTGGGAAACGCGTCTCCGGGCTGCTGAAGAGTCCCAGAAGGGGCTGGAAATCCGGCAACAGCAGGCGATAGCTCGCAGGGGATACCTGCTGGGACAGATAGACCGGGGCAAGGCCCTGGAACGGCAGATAGCCGAAGAGACTGCCCGGCTCACGACGTTGTTGGGAGACCAGGACATATATCAAGAGTTGGTCACCGCCTTTGGGCGGCAGGGCATCCAGGCCATGTTGATAGAAACGGTGGTGCCCCGGCTGGAAGAGGAGGCCAACCTGCTGCTGGGGCGGATGACTGACAACCAGATGCAGGTGCAGTTAGAGACCCAGAGAGAGCGGCGCACCGGGCGGGGCGACCCCATCGAAACTCTGGAAATCCGGGTCAGCGACGGCCTGGGCCCCCGCAGCTATGAGATGTACAGCGGCGGCGAGGCCTTCAGGATCAACCTGGCCCTGCGCATCGGCCTCTCCAAGGTGCTGGCCCAGCGCATGGGCGCGCCGTTGCCCACGTTGTTCATAGACGAGGGTTTCGGCACCCAGGACGCCGCGGGCCGGGAGCGGATTTTGGACGTGATTGCAGCCATCCAAGATGACTTCGAAAAGATAATAGTCATTACCCACCTGGACGACTTAAAGGACGCCTTCCCGGTGCGCATAGAAGTCCGCAAAGAGGAACTGGGCTCCACCTTCTGGCTCAACTGATGGCTGCTTCTAAGGGGCAATCCCCGCCATTCCTGGTGAGGCGGGCCGTTGCGGCAGACCTGGACACGCTGGTCGAGTTCAACGCCGCCATGGCCCTGGAGCGGAACAGAAGGACGCTCGAACTTGACAGGGCTATAATAGGGCTTGCCCAGCCAGTACTAATCAGTCCGCAGGAAATCCGGCGATGGACTTTGCATCCAAACTCTGCCACGAATCAATATTCCCCAGTCTGAATCAAAATTGCGCCTCTTGAATCGAATATACGGTAGTTCGGCCTCAACCGTTCGACCAAGTAGCGGTGCACACGCTCTCGAGTCTTTGGATGCTGGATCAGAGCCCAGGCAATCAGCAAGGACTCGCTACCGAAGCGTGTGCCACGGACGTCCTGACGGAGCCTGACGATCTCGTCCTTGACGTTACCGTGGCCGACGTAGACCTTCCGATAAGTGCGATCCTGCCAGATCACGAAGACGCCTTCGACATTCTTCGCGAGGGCCGGGGCTATGAACGCGAGCCTACTCCAGCGTCCTGTGGGATGCCGGAACCAGTCTAGAAACTCCATACTATTCCTTTGCGAGCCTGCCTACTTTGTACAAAGCCAACGCCTAGAAATCTCTTCCTCACGCTCACATCCAAGACGACCGCCGCTGTATTCAATAGCTACTTTTTGGACCTCCCACTCGGAGCGATACCCTGTTTCGTTCGCGGCCGCAGCAAACTGACTCATACCCTCCGCCAAGTACCTTGGATCCGGCACTGCGTGTAGAGCATGCTCATTCACGTATCTCTGACCATCTACCACAACTGTCACTGTGCCCGCGGCAGCATCGAAAGTTGTGTCCGTGAACACGATTATTTCGTCATGGACGAAACTAACGCTAACCATAGCCCTGTCCCCAGCGGGGGGTAGAGTTGGTGTCAAGATGGCGAAATCAGGTGGAGGAAGAGTCTTCTCGAGAGGCTCGTGGAGTTCATAACCGTTCCACAGACCGTCGTCTCGAACCTCCGTCCAGATGGTTATCCCCACTCTCTCGCCATGACTCCATTCTGCCCTACCCTCACATTCACGAAGGGTGGGAGTGTCTACCGTCATATGGAGGCGATAAATATCCGTGATCTGGATGACCTCATCCTCGGTCAACTGCTTCGCGCTCGTTGCGATGTCGGCACAATCGTACTGACTTAGCTTTGAGAGCGGGGTTGGAGACGGTGTCGGAGTTCCTTCTACACAACCGAGTGTGACCAGGACCATTATCAATCCAAATAGAGTCTTCATCGTGGCGCCCCTTGCGTGGTCGGATTAGGCAGAACGGTTCCGTTTGCTTTTCGTGTTTCACACGCCTGACTCTAGATACGCCGGACACTATAACAAAACGGAACTCGGGCTACTTCTGACAACCAGGGCAGAAGCAGGACGTTCGGCCCCGGATGCGGATGGCTGAAATGGGCTCACTGCACCGTGGGCAAGGCCGGCCGTCCTTCCGCAGAAGGGACCAAGCTTCCAGGGTCATGGGCGGGTCTGGCCAGCCTTCGCGGCGGCTGGCGTCGTAACGGCTCAAGGCCGTCGTAAAGGCCTCGACGATGCCGTCGTTCAAGCGCACCAACTCGTCCACGGAAATCTCCGCGGCGGGGCGCATAGGGTGGATGCCAGCCAGGAAGAGGGACTCGTCGGCGTAGATGTTGCCCATGCCGGGGATGATGGACTGCTCCAGCATGAGGGCCTTGACCGGGGCGCTTCTGCCTCTGAAGGCCAGGGCCAGCCATTCCACGGTAAGTTCGCCGGCCAGCGGGTCGGGGCCGAGGACGGGCAGGACGTCGCCGGGGTCGTCGGCCAGCCAGAGCTTGCCGAACTTGCGGCCGTCGATAAACCGCAGCTGGCGGCCGTCGTCAAGGGCGAAAGTGTGCCGGACCATTGGGTGAGGCGGCTGCAGGGCATCCTGCACCCGCAAGCCTCCGGTCATTCCCAAGTGGATGATCAGGGTAGGGCCGTTAGCAGAAGGGCTGCTCACCAAGGGAATCAGGATGTACTTGCCCCGCCGGTCCACCTGCCGCACTCGCTGCCCCTTGATGCCGGCAACGAAAGGGTCCAAACCGGGCGAGCGGACGGTGTTGGCCCACCCGATTTGGGCGCCGGTGAAGGTTGCGCCGGGCAGACCGGCCTCTATGAGATAGCGCCGGGTGTTTTCGACCTCGGGCAGTTCCGGCATGGCGCGCCGCTTTAGACCCGGCGGACTGCCAGGGTCACTTCCATGCCGTCGACCTTCGAGGTCTCGGTCTTGACGCCGTCCTGAGGAGCGCCGCCGATAAGCTCTTCGCTGAGGGTTTCCTGGCGTATGTAGCCGGAGAAGTTCCCGCTCATAACGCTCCCGATTTCCTGGGGCGCCTGGTAGTAGGTGACGATGCGGTCGGTGACCTGGAAGTCGGCGGCGCGGCGAAGGTTCTGTATCCGGTGCACTAACTCCCGGGCCAGGCCCTCTTCAGCCAACTCGGGAGTCACGGTGCCGTCCACGGCGACCATATAGCCGCCGTCCAGAGCGACCCAGAAGCCGTCGACCTGGACGACGCCTTCCGACGCCTCCCCAAGGGCGGCGGCGGCGGCTTGATAGATGTCAGCTTCTCCGTTGCTATCCACAACCTTGACGTTCAACTCGTCCAGTATCTGGCTTTGGACATGCTGAAGGATGGCACTCTCGGAGTCGGAACGGGTCTTCACCACCACCCTGGGCAGGGGTTGGCGGACCTTGATACCCGCCCTGGACCGGGCGCCCCGGCCCATGCTGGAAACCCGCATGGCCAACCGCGTGGCTTCCATCAGCTCCTCGTCCACCAGGGAAAGATCTGCGGCAGGGAATTGGGCCAGGTGTACGCTGTCGGGAGCTTCGGGGTCCACGGCGCGGACGAGGCCCTGGTAAATCTCCTCCGATACAAAAGGCGCCAGCGGGGCCATGAGCTTGGCCAGGGTGACCAGGCAGATATGCAGGGTGATGTAACCGGACAGCTTGTCGGCGTCGTTCTCGCTCCTCCAGAACCGGCGGCGGCTGCGCCTGACGTACCAGTTGGAAAGCCGGTCGATGAACTCCTGCATGCGCCGGCCGGCGTTGGTCGGGTCGTAGCCGTCCAGGCAGGCGTCGACCTGGGCAACCAGGCTGTTGAGCTCGGAGAGAATCCAGCGGTCCAACTCGGTATCTGGGCGCCATCCGGCCGGCTGCTGGTCCGGGTGAAAGCCGTCGATGGAAGCGTAGTTGGTGAAGAAGGAGTAGACGTTCCAGAGGGTGAGCAGCACCCGGCGCAGGGTCTCGTTCACCAGCCTGGAGGAGAACCGCCGGGAGTCTCCGGGTTGGGAAGCGGTGAAGAGGTACCAGCGGAGGGCGTCTGCCCCGTGCTCGTCCAACACCGGCATGGGTTCCACCACGTTGCCCACCCGCTTGCTCATCTTGCGCCCCCGCCCGTCGAGGACGAGGCCCAAGCAGATGACGTTGCGATAAGAGGGACGGTCTTTCAAGAGGATTGAGAGGGCGTGGAGGCTGTAGAACCAGCCGCGGGTCTGGTCGACCGCCTCGCAGATGTAGTCTGCGGGGAACCGGCCGTCCTCTTCCTGGTCAATATTCTGGTTTTCGAAGGGGTAGTGCCACTGGGCGAAGGGCATTGCTCCGGAGTCGAACCAGGCATCCATAACCTCGGGAATGCGGCGCATCTCCCCGCCGCAGCCTTCGACGGGACATTGAAGCAGCACGTTGTCCACGTAGGGCCGGTGCAGGTCGAGGCTTTCCATGCCTGCTCCGGATTCGGGCACGGCCATGGCCTTGAGTTCGGCAACGCTCCCGATGCATAGGGTGTGACCGCAGTCCGGGCATTCCCAGATGGGTATGGGTGTGCCCCAGTACCGTTCCCTGGATATTGCCCAGTCGACATTGTTGCGGAGCCATTCGCCAAAACGGCCATGCTTGATATAGTCGGGATACCAGTTGATTTCGTCGTTGCCGCTGACGAGTTTGTCCTTGGAGGCCGAGGTGCGGATATACCATGAACTCTTGGCGTAGTAGAGCAAGGGATTGTCGCAACGCCAGCAGAAGGGGTAGGTATGCCGGTATATGTCCCGCCGATACAGCAGGCCCCGACGTTCCAGGTCGTCCATGATCTGCGGGTCGGCGTCCTTGACGAACGCGCCGGCGAACGGGTAGTTCCCGGTGACGTTGCCCAGGAGGTCTACGGGCTGGACGAAAGCCAGCCCTTTCTCGCGGCCCAAGCCCAGATCGTCGTCGCCGAAGGCCGGGGCGATGTGGACGATTCCGGTGCCGTCTTCCATGGAGACGAAGTCTGCCGCGACCACCTTGGGACGGAATTCCGCGGCTGTGTCTGCATCGACTCGAGCACCGCCGGAAGAGTCCTTGCGCTGGAATCGTTGGACCTCCGACCCGTACTCGGACGGCGGGTAAAGGGGCTGGTACTCCAGTCCAACCAGGTCGGCCCCTTTGACCTCAGCAACCAACCGGTAGTCTTGCTGCACGTTGGTCTCCAGCAACTCGGTTGCCAGGGCTATCCACTCTGGGCCTGCCTCACCTTCCAACTCCACGACGGAATAGCCAGCCTGCTCATCCACCGCGAGGGCGGTGTTGCCGGGCAGGGTCCACGGGGTAGTGGTCCAGGCCAACAGGAACAAAGGAGTCGAGGAGGACCAGATTCCGTTGGCTTCTCCGTCCTGCCGCTCAGAAGATATGGCCCTGAATTTTACGAAAACTGATGGGTCAGGGGTGTCTTCCCGGTATCCCAGGGCGACCTCGTGGGAACTAAGGCTGGTGACGCACCGGGGACAGTGGGGGGTTCCCCGCATGTCGCGATACAGCAGGCCGCGGTCCCACAACTCTTTGAGTATGGCCCAACCGGACTCGATGTAGTCGTTGTCCAGGGTGATGTAGGGACGCTCCATGTCCACCCAGAACCCGATGCGTTCGGTCAACTGCTCCCAGTCCTTGAGATAGCGGAACACGCTATCCCGGCACTTCCGGTTGAACTGCTCGATGCCGTACTCTTCGATGTCCCGCTTGTTCGACAACCCTAGCTCGTTCTCCACTTCCAACTCGACCGGCAGGCCGTGGGTGTCCCAACCGCCCTTGCGCAGGGTGCGGTAGCCCTTCATGGTGCGGTAGCGGCAGATGACGTCCTTGAACACCCGGGCCAGGACGTGATGGATGCCGGGGCTTCCGTTGGCCGTGGGCGGCCCCTCGAACATCACGAACAACGGGGCGTCCTCGCGCTCGTTCCAGGAACGATGGAACACGTCGTTTTCTTCCCATTGCCGCAGCACCCTGGCGTCGACTTCCGGGAAGCTGACTCTACTGGAAACAGGGTTGAACATACTTGGCAGACCTACGAATGTGGTAAGTTTCTGGATTGCTTCAAGAGCAGTTGGAATTAGCGCCGGTAATTATACCGTAAGCAGGACGCAGCGCGCCGGTACGGCGGTCCTGATGGGAAACGGCCGAGCCTGCGGCGCAATGGGGTTGTTAGTCCCAAGTCTTGTGGAAGTGGTTGAGGGGGCCGTGGCCCTGGCCTATGGGGAACGACCTGCGGATGGCTTCGGTGACGTAGTCCTTGGCCATGGCGACCGAGTCCAAGAGACCCAGGCCTCGGGCCAGACCGGCGGCGATGGCCGAGGCAAAGGTGCAGCCGGTGCCGTGGGTGTTGGAAGTGGCGATGCGCTCGGCGGTGAACTCATGGAACCGCGACCCGTCATAGAACAAGTCTACGGCGGGGCCCTCCCGGTGTCCGCCCTTAATGACAACTGATTTGGCGCCCATGCCAACCAGTGTTTCCGCAGCCGCCTTTGCTTCGGAGTCGGACGTTATGTTCATGCCGGTAAGAGCCTCGGCCTCAGGGATGTTGGGCGTAATCACGGAGGCTGCCGGGACCAACCGGGACCGCAGGGTTTCGATTGCAGTTTTCTCCAGCAGTGGGTCCCCGCTCTTGGCGATCATTACCGGGTCAACCACCAGCCAAGGCACGGTATGGTGGCTAAGCTGGGAGGCCACACATTCTATGATGGGGCTGCTGGCCAGCATACCCGTCTTCACCGCTCCGGCGCCTATGTCAGTTAGCACGGCGTCGATCTGGGCGGCTATGGTCTGGTCCGGAACCTGGTGGACGGCGGTGACGCCCAGGGTGTTTTGAGCAGTGACGGCGGTCAGTACCGACGTTCCGTAGACGCCGAGGGCGGCGAATGTCTTGAGGTCAGCCTGAACGCCAGCCCCGCCTCCGGAGTCAGACCCGGCTACGGTCATGGCCCGAGGGACGGCGCCCGCGGGCCTACTCCGGCGTCGGTTGTTCAACCGACGTAAGGCTCCAGATCGGGTCATCAGTGGGGTCTCGGCGCAGAAAGCCGATGGCGATGGCGGGCAAGGTCTCGATGTGGAGACCTACCCTTACGCCAAACTCCAGCGACAGCCGGGCGACGGCATCGTTGTCGTCGGCCTCCACCATCATGACAAAGTCGTACCGGCCCAGCACCGCGTACTGGCCCAGCAGTTCGGCGCCGTCGACTTGGATATCCCGAGCGGCCTCGACTACCAAGTCGGGGTTGTTGTGCAACAGCTCCTGCCCCGTGGCCGTCAGGCTGCCCAAGAGAAAATACATGGACATCAGGGTCCTCCTCCCCGCGAGCCGATGGGCGGCGTTGAAAGTCCAAGGTGGCCGGCCGCAAGACTTCCGATGAGGCTGCTACAGACTCGCTGGAACCCGATAGTCGGCACCTTGCGAGGCCGGCTCCGCCGTTAAGTTTGCTGGTATATCTTCCCGCCGGCTTGGCGGAACTCCAGGGCCTTCTGTTCCATGCCCTGGCGCAAGGCTGAGTCAGGCGTCACTCCCGTCTCCGCGGCGTACTCTCTCACGTCTTGGGTGATTTTCATGGCGCAGAACTTGGGACCACACATGGAGCAGAAGTGGGCCGCCTTGGCGCCCTGAGCAGGCAACGTTTCGTCGTGGTATTCCCGAGCCGTGTCCGGGTCCAGGGCTAGGTTGAACTGGTCCTCCCAGCGGAACTCGAACCGAGCTTTGGAAAGTGCGTCGTCCCATTCCGACGCCTTGGGATGGCCCTTGGCAACGTCGGCGGCGTGAGCGGCAATCTTGTACGCTATCACGCCCGCCTTGACGTCTTCCTTGTTGGGCAGGCCCAAGTGCTCCTTGGGAGTGACGTAGCAGAGCATGGCAGTGCCGTACATCCCAATCATGGCAGCGCCGATGCCGGAGGTAATGTGGTCGTAACCCGGGGCGATGTCGGTGGTTAGAGGCCCGAGGGTGTAGAAGGGCGCTTCGTGGCACACCTCGGACTGGCGGTCCATATTCTCCTTGATTTTGTGCATCGGCACGTGTCCAGGCCCTTCGATCATGACCTGGACGTCATGTTCCCAGGCAACCTGAGTGAGCTCGCCTAAGGTATCCAACTCTGAAAACTGGGCCTCGTCGTTGCCGTCGGCTATGCTTCCAGGCCTCAGCCCATCGCCCAGCGAGAAGGACACGTCGTACGCCCGCATGATTTCGCAAAGCTCTTCAAAGTGAGTGTACAAAAAGTTTTCTTCGTGATGGGCTAAACACCAACCGGCCATGATCGAGCCGCCGCGGGATACAATTCCCGTCACCCGTTTCGCGGTCATCGGGACGTAGCGGAGGAGCACCCCTGCATGAATGGTGAAGTAATCCACCCCCTGTTGGGCCTGCTCGATAATGGTGTCCCGGTACAAGTCCCAAGTCAGTTCCGCCGGGTCGCCGCCCACTTTTTCCAAGGCCTGATAGATGGGGACGGTGCCGATGGGGACCGGGGAGTTGCGGATAATCCATTCCCTGGTGGCGTGGATATCCTTGCCCGTAGACAGGTCCATCACCGTGTCCCCTCCCCAACGCGTGGACCATAGCATTTTCTCCACCTCTTCCTCGATGGAAGAAGTTACGGCGGAGTTGCCAATGTTGGCGTTCACCTTTACCAAGAAATTGCGGCCGATAATCATCGGCTCCGATTCAGGGTGGTTGATGTTGCTGGGGATGATGGCCCGGCCCCTGGCGACCTCGCTGCGGACAAACTCCGGCGTGACGCCTTCACGTATGGCGATGAACTCCATTTCCGGCGTCACGATGCCCTGACGGGCGTAGTGAATCTGGGTTACCGCCTTCCCTTCTTTTGCCCGCAGGGGAAGCCTGCTCAGCCCGGGAAAGACCTGACCCGCGGGCGTTCCGTTGGCCGGTACGTAAACTTTGCCGGTCTCCTCCACGTCCCCGCGCTCCAGTATCCATTGCTTGCACAGGGGCGGCAGACCTTGGCGGACGTCGAGAGCGGCTGCATCGTCGGTATACGGGCCGCTGGTGTCATAAAGACGCATTGGCGGGTTGGACTCGTCGCCAAAGCGGCCGCGGGTGGGAGTCAGGGATACCTCGCGGAAGGGGACTTGTATGTCCGGGCGGGACCCCCGGGTGTAGACTTTCTTGCTGGCAGGGAAGTTGGACCGGCCTTGCAGTCGGATGGTATCCGGCGTCATCTGGGCCATTGCGCACCTCCCCATAGAAGCAGGCATAAAAGAACGGGCCGCCAACGTAGAGTTGTTGACGGCCCGAATATCGTCATCCAATGGGTGGCCGGGCCTGAAGACAAGCGTCGTTCCCTACGCTGGCATTACCCAGATCAGGTTCACAGGGTCGCCCCAAAAATGGGGCCTCTCAACCCGGGCAGACCGGGTTCCCCCACGTGCCTCGACCTTCTATGGTTGTTAATGATCGCCATTATAAGAGCGGCGTTGGGAAAGTGTCAACTTAAGTGGCATGGTCCCAAGAAACCAGTAGGCGCTCACAGCAGCCCTTCGGGGTCGATGCCTGGTGCTTCCGCAAGACCTGACTCCTGTGCGGCAGCGGCGAGAACCAGTATTGCTCCAAGGCTAAAAGGCGGTCTAGAGATCGGGTTCGGTTGACACTATCTTGGACTGCGTGATAGCATCGCTGCCGCGCGCACCTAATACGTTGTGTTTTGCTAGTGTGCTGTGGTCTTTCACGAACTAGGTGACGCCACGGCGGTGCTCCGAAGCAACTTTAAGGCGCCGGAATACCAATAACTATCGCGCTCGCCAGACTCGCTGTGGCCTGGAGAGTTAAGGCGGAGCCAGAGCAACTTTACTCTTAAGAGTTTAAGACTGCGCCCGTTTCCACCGGAAGTAGGAGCGGGTGCATTTTATTTGGCCTCGGCAAGGAGCGGAATAGACCATTCATGGGAAAACCTAAGGCTGTAGGCCTGGAAAAGGACCTTGGTCCGTCTCCTGGCGCGACTGAGGATGCGGCCGTTGAAGACGGAAACCGTCACTACACGGAGTCCCACGCCCGCAGTTTCCTAAAGGCGATGTCGTGGCGGGCGAGCGCATTCACCGTCACCGCAATCATTTATTTTATTTGGCACGGGAACTGGGAGGGCGCTGGATTCTTTGCCCTGGCCGATAGCGCGGTAAAGATCATCCTTTACTACGTTCACGAACGCGCTTGGAACCTGTCCAAGCTCGGACGCCGCGTAACTACTGGGAAGAGCATATTCCTGGCATGGGCGAGGAGTTTGGGGAACCCGTCCAGGCTCGGACGCCGGGTTACTTCAGGGAAAACCATGTTCATGGCATGGGCTAGGCGTTTTGGGACCCGGTCCAAGGTTGAGCGGGGAGACGGTTAAACTTCGTACTGGCGAGCCGGTGTAGCTCAGTGGTAGAGCAGCGGTTTCGTAAACCGCAGGTCAAGGGTTCGACTCCCCTCACCGGCTCCACATTTTCTCCGGCATTTTTCCGCTGCCCTTCAGCTCCGTCAATCGCCTTAAAGCGAGGGCAGGCATACCGAACAAACAAAGGCCGCTGAGCTTTCCCAGCGGCCTGTTTTCATGGCCTGAAAGAGTCCCGGTGGCGGCCCTTAGCCGGCTAGAACAGGTGACAGGCTACCCGGTGTCCCGGGGTAACCTCCTTTTCCACAGGGATCTCCACCGAACACCGGTCCATCGCAAAGGGGCACCTTGGGTGAAAGTGGCAGCCCTCAGGCGGGTTCAACGGAGAAGGCACCTCGCCGCTCAACACAATTTCATCCTGCACGATATCGGGATGGGAAGGTAGAGCGGCGGACATGAGGGCCTTGGTGTAAGGGTGCATGGGATTGTCGAAAAGGTCCTTAACTTCCGCGTACTCGACGACCTGGCCCAGGTACATCACGGCAATGTAGCGGCACATGTAACGCACGGTAGCCAGGTGGTGGGCTATCAACAAGAAGGCGACGTTGAATTCGACCTGCAGGTCTTTCAGCAGGTTCATGATCTGGGCGCGTATGGAAACATCCAGAGCCGACACCGGCTCGTCGAGGACAATGACCTTGGGATTCAGAGCCAGGGCCCGGGCGATGGCCAACCGTTGCCTCTGCCCGCCGCTGAACTCGTGAGGATACAGATTGGCGTGGTAGGAGTCCAGCCCAACAGCCTGGAGAAGCTCCACCACCCTGTCGTCAATTTCCTTTTTGGAAACTTTCCAGTTGATGACCATTGGCTCGGCGATGAGGTGCTTCACCCGCATCCTGGGATTTAAGGAACTCCAAGGGTCCTGGAACACGGCTTGCACCGACCGGCGGTACTCCTTGAGCGCCCCGGCCTTGGCGTTCTGTACCTCAGTACCCCTGAACAGCAGCTCCCCGGAAGTGGGCCGTTCCAGCACCAGCAGCATCTTGGCGGTGGTTGTCTTGCCGCATCCCGACTCGCCAACCAGCCCAAGGGTCTCTCCGGCCCGCACCTGGAACGAAACGCCGTCTACGGCTTTGACGTAGCCGGTCACTCGTTGGTAGAGGATGCCCTTCGTGACGGGAAAGTGTTTCTTCAGGTCCCGCGCTTCGAGCAGCACCTCACCGTTGCTGGATGTATCAGCCGATACCGCGGGCGTCGTCACGTCAGCCTCCAACAAGCAGAATGATGGTCCTCACCGGCCGACAGAAAGGGGGGATACTCCTCCCGGCAGCGGTCCATGACGTACCGGCAACGGTCCGCAAAGCTGCAGCCCTGGGGCAGGTCGTAAAGCGGAGGCGGCTGGCCTTCTATGGAGTAAAGGCGGTCCACGTCCTCTTCCATCTTCGGGACCGATTCGAGCAATGCCTCAGTATAGGGGTGGGACGGGTTGTTAAATATGTCTCTCACCGACCCCTGCTCGACGATTTTCCCGGCATACATAACCGCCACACGATCGCACACCTTGGCGACGATGCCAAAGTCGTGGGTGATGAAAATCAGCCCCACGCCCAGGTCCTGTTGCAACTCCTTCAGGAGCCTGAGGTACTGGGCCTGAATTGTTACGTCAAGGGATGTTGTGGGCTCGTCGGCGATGAGGACCAGCGGCTGGCAGGATATGCTGATGGCGCCAACCACCCGTTGCCGCATTCCGCCGCTCATCTGGTGGGGGTAGTCCCGCACTCTAGACTCGGCGGCGGGTATGTTCACTTTACGCAGCACCTCCAAGACCTTCTCCCGCAGCGTGGCCCTGGGAGGGTGCTGGTGTATTTGTATGGCCTCACCCACCTGGCTGCCGATAGTGAAAACGGGATTCAGGGAGGTCATGGGGTCCTGGATTATAAGAGCGATTTTGCTGCCCCTGATTTTGGTCATCTCGTCTTCAGAGGCTTCCAGCAGGTCTTCCCCGTCCAGGACTATCTTTCCGCTCACGATGCGGCCGGGGGGCGTCTGGACCAAGCGCATCAGGGAGAGCATGGTGACGGTCTTGCCGGAGCCGGACTCTCCAACTATGCCCAGGGTCTCGCCGGCTCGGAGGTCGAAGCTCACCCCGTCCACCGCCTTGACCGTACCCCAACGGGTCTCGAAGTACGTGCGGAGGTCTTCAACCTTTAACAAAACGTCGTTGGCAGTCTTCGTTTCAACCATCAGTTCACTAATCTCCGGGTTGAAGTTGACCGGCCTTGGCTTTGGCCCAAACCTGCCCATAGGCTAATTTGGACCACTAAATGACAGGGAGACATTACTTCCGGCGTTAGGGAGCACGCTGCCTGAATCCGAACGGTATCAGAACTACGGATGCCTGTCAATTTAACCGCCGGTCCCGGACCCCTGTGCCGGAATTGCTTCGAAGCAGCAGCCCAATGGCGGTGAGGGCCAGGGGGGCCAGGCTCACAACCATTAACGTGATCTTCAGGTCTTCAACCGCTTCATCGATGTATCCAGCGATCAGCGGCCCCAGCACCATGCCTCCCGATGTCGCGGTCATGGTCAAGGTGGTCGCCACCGCCGCCTCCCGCGCCCGGATGCCGGGAAGCAGATAAGGCACGGTGGAAAGAACGGGCCAGAAGCCCCAGGTGGCCCCGTTAATTACCGCCAGCGCCAGCAACAGGGGGAGCCATCCCGTCAGGGTCATGCCCGCGTAGCTGCCGGCCATGAGGACTCCCACAAAGGCCAACACTGCATTGCGGTTGCCGGTGATGAAAACGGCGTAGCCAATGGCTAACCCTGACACTCCCCCGATGAAGGTAGACAGGGCCAGCAATCCTCCCGACCACTTTATGGAAACGCCGTAGTCTTCCAGCATCAACGTGGGAAAGAAACTAAGGAACGCCCCCATGGCGGTTGCTACCCCCAAGAACCCCAGGCCAGCCAACCAAAGGTCTCGGTACATCAGAGCGCCAACCAGCCCGCCAGCTTCCCCGGGGACCTCCGGCCTCAGACGTTCCGCGGCGGTTGGCCGCTCCTTCCCCAACAACCACCAGAGGATGGTCAACACGGCAAAGACAGCGCCGTAAATGTTGAGCGTCATCCTCCAATCATTTCCCAGGCTGCTCAAGATGATGGGGGTGAACAGAAACCCTCCGCCTACTATCAAGCCAAAAAGGGCGTTGCCAACACTTTGGGATAGGATGATCTCCCGGTCGGCGAACCATTGCCTGGTCAACATGGCCCGGGCCGGGTCAGCAGCCAGCCTCGAGATTCCGAACAGGAGACGGCCGGCCAACAGCACCGTGAAGACCGGCGCCCAACCTTGGAGGAAGAAGAACCCCGCTCCCAAAGCGAGGGTTACGGTGGTGACAAGCTTCACCGGGTACTTGGAGAACCACCAGGCCATGGGGATGCCCAGAGCCAGACCGCCCCAGAACGCGGCGGAACTCAGCAGTCCCTGTTGGCCGGACGACAGATCTAGGTCGGCGCTAATCGCCGGGAGCAGAATCCCTATGGTAGAAGGGAGCATCCAGCTGGAGATGGAGCAGGTGTTCCACAGCACCATGACTACCCAACGGTAGTTGGGAATCGTTTGGCCGTCCGGCCCCTCGCGCCACAACCAGTCCACGCCGCGGCGGATACCGGGGAGGCTGGCAAGGGCGGTGAAGAGACGGTCGGCGTACACCATTACCGGAGTCTATCAGGAAGACCAGCGGCGCATACACCCTTGAACGGTGGTCAACCAGCGAAATTCATATTTATGGAAGGTGGCGCGTCCCAGCAGCGCAACTGCCGCCAGCGTCCCAATCTTTGCCTGGCCCGCGCTTCATCGATGGAGGGCGGGGGTACTTCAATGGCTTTAACCGGGGTTCTAGGTCCTGACCGACTCCAGCTTCTTGACCACCTCTTCGGTGGAAACGATGTGGCGGTGCAGGTTCATTTCCCTGGGACTGAATCCCAGGGCAAGGCCCACCAACTGGGGAAGGTGCAGGATGGGCATGTCGATTTTGGCCTGCTTATGCCGCTCGGCGTCGGACTGCTTGCCGTCCAACTCGAGGTGGCACAACGGGCATGGGGTAACCATGCAGTCGGCACCCTTTTCCCGTGCTTCCAGGGTGTGGGTGCCGCACATTTCCAGTGCGTTCTCCTCGTTGGCCGAGAATATTGGGAAGCCGCAGCACTTTCCTTTGCCGGAGATTTTGGTTACCTCCCCGCCCAGGGTCTCTATGGTGGATTCCAACACGGTCTTGCGGCGCTCCCAGCCCTTGGGGACCATCAATTCCGGAGGGCGGCGCAGGTAACAGCCATAGAACGGGGCGATTTGCAGTCCCGTCAAAGGCTGGACTATCAACTCCTTGAGATTGTCCAAGCCATATTCTTCGTCCAACACCCAGACAAAGTGCTTGACCTCCACGGTGCCCTTGTACTCCAGTCCCTCAGCGGCCAAGTGGTCGCGGTTAATCTGCTCCCGGTATTCCGGGTTGGACTTGAGCCGGTGATTGGCCTGGGTGAAGACACCCTGGCAGGTGCTGCAGATGGTCAT
>CAXXWY010000005.1:0-9789 GCA_963668505.2 Dehalococcoidia bacterium
TTCCTGCACCGCCGGAGTCTCGCCGAAGGCCGCCGCCACGGCCTCGCGGGTCAGGTCGTCCTGCGTCGGCCCCAGCCCGCCGGTGGTGAAGATGACGTCGGAGCGCTCAAGACCCTGCCGGAAGGCGTGGGTGAGCTGGCCCAGGTCGTCGCCCACCAGCGTCACCCATTGCAGCGTTATGCCCAGCGGCGGCAGGCGGGTGGCAATCCAGCCCGCGTTGGTGTCGTTGAGTTCGCCCATCAGCAACTCGGTGCCGATGCCCATGATTTCGGCTTTCATTTCGCTTCTCCGGGGCGCGGATTTTTCTTGACGCGCACCATAAGGTCATTGTCTGAATCAGGATTTCCAGGATTAAAGGACTTTCAGGATAGGAGTTGCGCAGTTGGAGATTTCACCCCCACCCCCGTATCAAGTACGGGGCAGGCTCTAACCCTCCCCCTCAAGGGGGAGGGGATAGCTGAACTGCGTGTGTCCTATCAGGATTGGAACTGGTATCCTGAAAATCCTGATTGAGACAATTGCCAGGGGCCTAACGGTAAGGGCGCACAGCCGTGCGCCCCTGCGTTGCCATATCAGCCCGGTTCAGTTTTGCGCCGGTTCCTCGTCCGGTTCTTCCGGTGGCTCCCAATCCGGGACAACTAGGGGGTCTGTCGCCAGCGATTCTATGCCCTCAAGTCGGGACTTGCTGATGGAATACAGCGCGTCGTCCGTGTTGTTCACTGTGCGGGCGTAGTAAGTCTCGCTGCCCGGAGGGCCTTCGGCCAAGTGAATTTCAATGGTCGCCTGCCCCCTGCGGGCTATGACGACGCGAACCGCCGGCGGGTCTAACCCATATTCCGCCAGGAGCTCCTCTTCCCGGGCCTGTAACCGCTGCTCGACGACGGCTTCCACTCGCGGGGCGGCCAGCAATTCCAGCCAGTCGGCCCATTCGACAGACACGGGCGCGGAGTTCTCCAGGGTCACCGGCGGCGGCCCGAGGTTCACCAGCCACTGGTTGCCTTCGAGGAAGTACACCGCCGTGCTGTCTTCGGCGGTGACCTCCACCACGGTAATCAGGGGGATCTCGAGGTCGAAAAGCCGCCCGTAGGGTGGGTCCAGGGCCAGGCGGTTGACCACGTCGGCCCACACCGACGGGACGGTGTAGAGCGCTTCGTCACCCAGCAGACGGGCGTATTGGTTGTCGCCGTCGGGCGTGGGGATGCCCATGTGGAATTCGACGGTGTTCCCCGCCCAGTCAGAGACCCGGACGACGGTTTCGGGCGGGTCGAGGCCATACTCCGCAGGGTTCCCGATGGTCCCCGACAGCCCGCGGTTTACCCGGGGGCCGCTGAGCAGGAGAGGCGTGCCACCCCACTTCTGCTGAAAGACCGGATAGCTGGGGTCGCCGACAATCATCCACTGGCGGCTGCCGGAATCGCGGGAGTACTTCACCGACTCTCCGCCGTGCGACACTTCGATGAAGGTGATGTCTCCCTCGTCTATGACGAACAGCCACGGCTCGTCCGGGTCGCTTTCTTCCCGGAACACCAGGTCGGTGAACTCGATGATGGCCCAGGTGGCGCCGATCATCACCGCAATTACCGCCAGCAGAATGGTAAGCCGAACATTCATCCTTCAATCCGTGCCGGGAAAACCGCAAGCCCCCGGACTATCGCCGCAGCCACCACACCAGCCCCGCCGCCAGGGCCATTATGCCCGGCAGGAACAGCCACGACGAGAATCGCACAAAGTTGAACTCGTTGCGGTCCAGGTTGAACTCGCGGAAGGCGAAGGCTTTGGGCCGGATGGATACCAGCGAGTAGTCGCCCAGAAGGTAGTTGGTGGAATTGACGAACATATCCAGGCCGCTGCCGCGCCCGATATTGCTGTTGGATACGAAATCGGCATCCCCCAGCGCCAAGATTAGCGAAATGTCGGACTCGGCCGGCCCGTCCTCGGGTATCGGCAACCCGACCTTGGTGGCGGAGCGCATGAGCATTGCCGGAATGAAGGGCCCCGACGGGTCAGCGTTCTCGCCCTCGGTCACCGGGTCTTCCCGGTCCGGGTCGGAAATGATGTAGCTGTCGGCGGTCGTAATGGACAGGGCCAGCGGCAGCCTGGCTCCGTCGGTAACCGGCAGGGGTGTCATCGCAGCGGCGTCGGGCATATAGATGTCCTGCAACTGCTGGCCTTCGGGCGCGATAATCTCGAAGGCGGCCTCAAAGGCGCTGTTGATTGCCGCTTCGTTCTGGCCCAGCACCAAGAGATTGAAATTCAGAATGGTGTTGAAGTCCATGTTCAGCGTCAGTGTCTGGGGCAGGCCCGGCACGGACGATTCCACGTCGCGGATGTATCCCGGCAGAAGTATGATGCCCCACTGCACCAGGAACTCCCGCCATGAGTCCGGCGTGTCCGGCTCTGCCAGGAATACCATGCTGCCGTTTTCGCGCCGCCGCGCGCCGTCCGCGTACCTGCCCAGCAGGTACAGGTCAAGCGCCTGGGCGTGAACCTGCGGCAGGTCGGAGGTGGGCCCGGCCACCACCACGAGGGCGGCGTCGTCGGGAACGGCCACGTCTTCCTCGAAACGGGACCATACCAGCCCCCTGACCTGGTAGTTCTCATGCTCCAGGGCCTGCCGCAGCAGGCCGTAGCCGTCGCTGGAGGCGCTGTCTATGTTCCTCTCCCCGTGGCCGCCGAGGAAGTAGACTGTCTTCTGCTCCTGCCCGGTGGCGACGTAGAGACTGGTGACCAGGTCCTGCTCCAACTGCGCAAAGGCCAGGTCAGTCGGCTGGAGCGAGTCGAATTCGCCGGTTGTCATATTTTCAATGACCACCGTCTCGCTGACGAAGTCGGCCGGGCGGGCCCCGAAGTAGGCGGCCACCCTGCCGGGTTCCAAGTCCGGGTCCACCACCTCGAAGGAGAAGCGCCCCGAGCGGGCCTGGAATTCTTCCAGCGTCTCAACCACCCGGTTCCGCCTCGCCGCGACCTCCGCGCTGGGCGTGTCCTCCAGGGACTTGTAGAAGGCCGTGGCCCTGATGTCGTCTTGCAGGCCGTCCAGCAGTTCCCTGGTGCGCTCCGACAGGCTGAACTGGTTGGTGGCGGTCACGTCCACCCGCCGGGTGTTCTCGAAGGACACGAAATTGAGAATCACCACGATGCCCGTAAAGGCGCCCAGCAGAATCAGCGTGTTGATGCCGTACCGCCCGGTGCGGCTGAGAAAGGCGGCGATTACGGAGCTTATGAAGGCCGCCCCCACCAAGCCAATCAGGGAAGCCCCGATGGCAATGTCTATCCAGCCGTACAGCCGCATGGAGCTGACAAAGGCCACCACGACGATGCCGGTGACCAGCCCCACAATGCCCGCGATGAGCAGCGGAGCGCCGAAGATGCCCACCGCGTCCAGAGCCGGCTCCAAGAGCGAAATGAGCGGGCGCGACGCCAGTTCCTCCGGCTCTTCCTCCGCGTCACCGGGCTGGGGCGGCTGCCCGGCGGCGGGCTGGGGTTCCTCCGTTCCAGAAGGACGGGGACGGCGGCCGCGCCGGCGGCGCCAGTCGCGGGGGCCTTCGCCTCCGGGGCCTGTCGAAGGGGTGGTCATGTTATCGCCACCGCCTTGATTCCAGCGCGCGCACCGAGAGGAACAGGAAGAAGGCGATGACGCTGATGTAGTACACGATATGCTTGGTGTCTATGACACCCCTGGCAAAGTCATAAAAGTGAGTCGTCATTCCAATCTCTGCGAAGATTTCTCCGGCCACTCCGCCCACTGCCTCGAAGGCTTGGTCTGCGTAGAAAAGGGCCAGCAGGATGCCCACTGCCACCACCGCGGCCACTATCTGGTTGTTGGTCAGGGTGGAGGTCAGCAGTCCCACGGCCAGCGCCGCCGCTCCGTACAGCGCCAGCCCCAGATAGCCGGCGTAAATCGGCCCGGCATCCGGGCTGGCGTACACGAACAGCAGGATAACGTAGAAGCCGGTCATCGCCAGCAGGAACAGGAAAAAGACCAGGCTGGCCAGATACTTGCCTATGATTATCTCCCAGTCCCGCACCGGCGAAGTGAGCAGCAACTCGATGGTGCCCAGCTTTTGCTCTTCGGCAATCATGCGCATGGTCAGAACCGGCGCCAGGAGAGACATCACCAGGATGGTTCCGGTAGTGATGAACCCCGGTGGCCCCAGGAAGAACGTCCTTAGCGACGCCTCCGGGAACGGGTCTCCCAGGTTCCAGACGAAGAGGACTCCGGTGAGGAACAGGAAAATCAGCCCGACTATGTATGCCGTGGGACTCAGGAAGAATATCTGGATTTCCTTCCAGGCCACCGCCCGGACAGTTCGCATGGTTACAGGTCCTCCTGGGTGGTGAGGCGAAGGAAAATTTCCTCCAGGCTCATACCCATCATCTGCATTCCGCGCAGGCTCCACCCGTTGCTGATTACGGCCCGCGAGATTTCGTCCCGCAGGTCGCGCCCCGGCTGGGCCTGTATGACGTAGGTGTGACGGCCCTGGTTGTTGCGGTGCCCCACGCTGATGACGCCTTCGATCTTCTGCAAGGCCGGCAGCACATCCGCAGACGGGCCGCCGACTTCGACCTCCAGCCGGTCCACGCCCTGCAATCCCTGGGCCAGGTTCTCGGGGGTGTCTTCGGCCACGATGCGCCCCTCGTGGATAATCAGCACACGCTCGCAGATCATGCTGACCTCGGGCAGGATGTGGCTGCTCAACACCACGGTCTGCTCCCGTCCCAGTTCCTGGATCAGGCTGCGGGTCTCCACCACCTGGATGGGGTCAATGCCTATGGTCGGCTCGTCCAGCACCAGCACTTCCGGCTCGTGGATGATGGCCTGAGCGATGCCGACGCGCTGCCTGAAGCCCTTGGACAGCTTGCCGATATGCGTCTTACGGTAGTCGCCCAACCGGCACACGTCTATGACGTCGTCAATCCTGGAGCGTATCTTCGAGCCGGGCATTCCGCGCAGGGTTCCCATGTACTTCAGGTAGTTGGATACAGTCATGTCGGTGTACAGCGGCACCGTCTCCGGCAGGTAGCCCACGCGGCGGCGCACTTCCAGCGACTTTTCCACCACGTCGTAGCCGTCCAGAGTCACCGAGCCGCTGGTGGGCGGCAGGAACCCGGTCAGGATGCGCATGGTGGTGGTCTTGCCCGCGCCGTTGGGCCCCAGGAACCCCAGCACCTCTCCCTTGCGTACGTCGAAGCTCACGTCCTGGATTGCCGGGTACGGCCCGTAGTAATGGGTAACGCCGGAGGCCTCAATCATCGAAGGCTGCACGTTTTACCTGCCTGCGCTCCGCCCTTAGCTTTCCGCTTCCCACAGCCCTAACCCTTCAGGGCAGGAAACCGGGGGCAGAGGGCCATGCCTCTCGGGGCAATTTGTATCGGAACGCGACAAATGATATTGTATACAAGTGGTTTTGCCAACTATCCCAAGCTGCCGTTGTCTTCAATAAAAGAGCGTGCTGGAGGTGAGATGCACCTGGTAATTGACGGATTCGGCGGGAATACGAGCAAGATGTGGGACGATGGCCTGGTCCGTCAGTTCTTGACCGATTACCCGGAATCACTGGAAATGACCCGCATCACCGACCCTCGTGTCCTAGTATACGACGCGCCCAAGCCGGAGGATTCAGGCGTTTCCGGCTTCGTCATCATCGCCGAGAGCCACATCAGCATTCACACCTTCCCCCGCAAGAACTACGTCAACATAGACATCTTCTCCTGCCGCCCCTTCGACCACGACCGGGCCCTTGAAGACGCCAAGAAGCTCTTCGACTTGGAGGACACCCAGAGCTGGCTCCTGGAGCGGGGGCTGGAATGGCTGGACGAGCGCCAGGGGATGAGAGAGGCCCAGGCGCAGCGGGCCGCCCTCGAAGCCGAAACCGATGGCGGGCTGGAGCTCGGGCGGCCCGGTTTCCGCCGTGTCTGAAAGTCCTGACGGTTCAGGCCCCGGCCTGCCCTCGTATACCGGAATGTGGATGCACTCCGGCTTCTTGGCCCTTGGGCCGGAACAGTCCGCCCTCGAAACCGCCCGCGCGGTTCTGATTCCCGTCCCCTACGACAGCACTACGTCGTACCGCGGCGGCGCCCGGGACGGGCCGACGGGAATCATCGGCGCCTCCGCCCAGATGGAGGACTACGACTTGGAACTGGACTTGGACGTTGCCGAGTTGGGCATCCACACCATGCCCGCCTTGGAGCCGCACATGGGCGGCCCCAAGCAGATGGCCGAGAGGGTGCGCCGTGCGGTGGCCTCCTGCATCGCGCCGGGGCGAACCGTCGGCCTGCTCGGCGGCGAACACTCGTTGACCGCCGGAAGCGTTCAGGCCCACTTCGATGCTTTCCCTTCCCTCAGCGTCCTCTACCTTGACGCCCACGCCGACCTGCGCG
This sequence comes from Dehalococcoidia bacterium, assembly GCA_963668505.2. Classification (GTDB taxonomy): domain Bacteria; phylum Chloroflexota; class Dehalococcoidia; order Lucifugimonadales; family UBA3495. The sequence continues at coordinate 6,379 of CAXXWY010000005.1, forward strand.
ACGAATACCAGGGGACGCAGTGGGGTCACGCCTCCGGCGCCCGCAGGGTGTTCGACCTCTGCCCGCTGGTTCTGGCCGGGGTGCGGAGTCTCAGCATCGAAGAGCGGGACTTCATTCGAGAAAAGGCCATTCCCTTCTGGCCCTGCCCCGAAGATGGTGGCCTTCTTCCTGCCGGTGAGATTCTGTCCGCCCTGGGCGAAAACGTATACGTCAGCGTTGACCTGGACGTGTTCGACCCGTCGCTGATGGCGGCGGTGGGAACCCCCGAGCCGGGCGGACTGAACTGGCGGCAGGTTACGTCGCTGTTGCGGCAGGTGGGCCAATCCCGCCGCATTGTCGGCTTCGACGTATGCGAACTGGCCCCCGCCGAAGGCCCGGTGGCCTGCTCCTACACTGCCGCCCGTCTGGTCGCCAAGCTCATCGCCTACGCCGGCGCCCCGCGCTGACCGCCGCCCCATATTCCTCCGGCGCGGGCCTTCACCCTTACCCGTTGAGGGAAAATCAAATTCCCCCGGCAGGGCAATCGCGCTTTAACTTTCGGCAGTCTTGTCAGGCGGGTATGGCTGGCAAAAGCACCGGCTTTCCGGCGCGACCCCGGATCGAGTCCGGGGGAATCCAGAAGGCTTCCCGCTCTCAAAACCGGCTATGGGCAACGGCGTTTGGATTCCGGCTTTCGCCGGAATGACGGTTTGCCAAAGGAATAAGCTCTAAAACGCGATTGCCCTGATTCCCCCGGGGCGCGCGCAGCACTTCCCCCGCCAGTTTGATATGCTAGGGATGATCCGTATCGCTTTTGGAATGTGCGTAAGGAATGGGCAAGTCTCTGCGCGTGTGCCGGGTGTTCGGCATCCCGGTCGAAATCAACGCCACGTGGGTCATAATCTTCCTGTTACTGACCTTCCTGTTGGTCACCAGGTTCGACTCGTCCTCGTTGCGCTGGCCGGTTGCGCAGCAGTGGGCGGTGGCCATCATTACCGTGGTGCTGTTTTTCCTGTCGGTGCTGGCCCACGAACTTTCGCATAGCCTGGTGGCCCTGAGCCGGGGAATACAGGTCAGGGGCATCACCCTGTTCCTGTTCGGTGGCGTCTCTCTGCTGGAGCGCGAGCCGGATAAACCCTGGGAGGAATTTCTGGTCGCCGTGGTGGGGCCTCTTACCAGCATAGGGTTGGCGGCGGTAGCCGCGGGCGTCCTGTATTACATAAGCCCCGGCAGTTGGCCCTGGGCGCCGCGGATAGGGTCGTCGGCGGATATGGTGGCGTTCTTGCTGGCGTGGTGGAATCTCAGCGTGGGTCTCTTCAACCTGCTGCCGGGCTTTCCCCTGGACGGCGGGCGGGTGCTGCGGGCCGTGGTGTGGGCCGGTTCCGGCAGCCACGTGACGGCGACGCGGGTAGCTGCCCGGTGCGGTCAGGGCGTTGGAGCGCTGCTGGTTGCCGGAGGAATCTACTACGCCGTCAGCGGCAACCTGATGGACGGCATTTGGGGAGCCGTAATCGGGGCGTTCCTGTTCTCAGTGGCTACCGGCAGCTATCCGAAGGAACCCTAGGGAGTGTCGTCAAATTGAGTTGCCAGACACGCGACAGCTTCTATTTCCGTCATTCCGGCGAAAGCCGGAATCCAGCATCGTCTAACGGAATAGAACGTGAGTGGTTGGTGGCGGCCTCTGGATTCCGGCTTTCGCCGGAATGACGGGCTGATTTGACGACACCCCCTAGCGAAGCCGCCGCGCGGCTGTGCTAAAATACCGCCACGAATTCCGGCAAGATACCGACGGCAGAGAAAAATGGCTCAGAATCATGCGCCCGACGGCATAGTCTACATGGACCACGCTGGCACCACGCCCCTGGCCTCCGAAGTGCTGCGGGCGATGACTCCGTATTTCACCCATCTTTTCGGCAACCCGTCCAGCATCCACACCGTTGGACAGGAAGCCCGGTACGCCCTCGACGAAGCCCGGGAGCGGGTGGCGCGGGGTGCTGAACTGCCGCCCGCGGGAGGTGGTATTCACCGGCGGCGGCACCGAGTCGGACAATGCGGCGATAGTCGGCGTGGCCACCGCCTTGCAGGAGACCGGCAACCACCTCATCACCTCCAGCGTGGAGCATCATGCCGTCCTCCACACCTGCCAGCATCTGGAGTCGCAAGGCTTTGAGGCCACCTACCTGCCGGTGGACTCCGACGGGATGGTGCAGCCCGATGCCGTCTACCGCGCCATCACGGAGCGGACGACGCTGGTTTCCATAATGTACGCCAACAACGAGATTGGCGTAATCAACCCCATACCGCAGATAGCCGAGGCGGTGAAGCGGCGGGGCAGCCGAACTCTCCCGCACTATCCTGTTCCACACCGACGGCCGTGCAGGCGGCCGGTTACCTCGACCTTGACGTGAGAAGGCTGGGCGTTGACCTGCTCAGCTTGTCGGGCCACAAGTTCCACGGCCCCCAAGGGAACGGGGGGTGCTGTTCATCCGGCGGGGCGCGGCCTTCCTGCCGTTCATCCTGGGGGGCGGCCAGGAGCGGGAGCGGCGTTCCGGCACCGAGAACATACCGGGCATCGTCGGTCTGTCGGTGGCTCTTGAGACGGCCAACGCCCAGCGCGAGGAGAACAGCCGTCACTGCGCCTCGCTGCGCGACCACATCATTGAGCAGGTTCTGGAAAGAGTGCCGGGCAGCCGTCTGAACGGCCATCCAACCCAGAGGTTGCCCAACAACGCCAACTTTTCCTTCTCAGGAATCGAAGGGGAGCCGATCCTGCTGGGGCTGGACATGGCGGGCATCGCGGCGTCCAGCGGCAGCGCGTGCAGTTCCGGCTCGCTGGAACCGTCCCACGTCCTGCTGGCCCTTGGGACAGTCTGCGGAAGTCGCCCGGGGCAGCCTGCGCCTGACCCTGGGCAAAGACAACACAGCGGAAGAAGTGGATTACCTGCTGGAAGTTTTGCCCGACCTGGTGGAACGCCTGCGGCAACTGCCCAGCCTGACCACTGCCGGGTCCTGAATTCCAGAATCATGGGTAGAGTCAGCATCCCATTTCAGGTAGAGCCCGGCCGTCGCGCCGGGCTGCGAGGCGGGCTCCCCGCAGCGTCCCTCCTGCTGGCGCTTGCGTTGCTGGCCTCGCTTGGCCTGCACCCAGCAGTCTTCCACCTTTGGGCAGTACCGGCAAGGCCGGACGCTGCACTTCAGCGTAGTCAGCATGGAACGAACCGAGGAGCTTCGATACTCCACCGTAGACCCGCAGGGCGTCATTCGCCGCTGGAGCCTGTCGCCGTCGGCCGAGGGGCTGGAGTTGGTGCTGGTGCGGGCCAGGGTGGAGAACCATACGGCGGTCAGCGCCGTTATCAACGTGGATCGCCGGGCCGCCGAGCTGCGCGACTTCAGCAACGCCACCTATCTCCCGATGGCCATCACCGAGAACGT
>CAXXWY010000006.1:0-51957 GCA_963668505.2 Dehalococcoidia bacterium
GGTTTGGCCTGTCGGCGGGCATTTTTACCCAGAACCTGGACTGGGCCATGCGCTTCGCCAGAGAGGTGCATTCGGGCAACCTGCACATCAATTCATCGCCCCTGTGGCGGGTTGACATGATGCCCTACGGCGGCCTGAAGGACAGCGGCATGGGCAAGGAAGGCCCGAGCTATGCCGTGGCGGAGATGACCGAGCTCAAGATGGTGGTGATGCACCTCTGAAGATTCTCCGGGGCTGGTAGAGGCCTCCCTCGGGGAACCACGGGAGTCAGAATATAGGCATGGAGATAGTTGCCGACCCGCCTCGCCGGGTGCTGGCGGTTACGCCCCACCCCGACGACTGCGAGGGCGGTTGCGGCGGCGCCTTGGCCCGATGGATTAGGGAAACTGGCACGGAAGCCGTCGTGGTGCTGTGCACCAACGGCGACAAGGGCACGTCTGACCGAGACATGATCCCTGGACGGCTGGCCGCCATCCGGGAACGCGAGCAGCAGGAAGCCTCCGACGCTCTGGGCGTCAAAGAAGTGGTCTTTCTGTCCCATCCCGACGGGGGTCTCGAAGACACCATGTTGTTCCGCGGGCAGGTGGTAAGGGAAATTCGCCGCCACAAGCCTGATGCGGTGATCTGTATAGACCCCTACCGCAGCCGTAGTCACACCCACCGGGACCACCGGGTCAGCGGGCAGGTGACGGTGGACGCGGCGTTCACCTACGCTTGGAGCTACCGGCACTTCCCGGAGCAAATAACCGACGAAGGACTTAAGCCCCATAAGGTCAGGGAGGCCTACCTGTGGGGAGGCGAGGCTCCGAATGCCTACGTGGATATAGAAGATTACGTGGACTTGAAGGCGGAGTCCCTGGGCAAACACGCCAGCCAGATGAACTCCGACCCGGTCAGGAGAAGGGAAATCATCCGCGAGTGGGCTGCCCGCGGCGGCAAGGCGGTGGGGCTGCGTTACGCCGAACAGTTCCGCCGGGTGCCGTTCGACCTGGGCTCATTGACCTGCCGGTTGATGAACCTTTAGCTTTAGGCCTGGGGCTCCCAAGTCCGGGGCCACCGGGTCGCCTCTATTCCGTAGTGACCTCTTGGTAACACTCGTTCGACTTGGCCGCCATGATGAAATCATTGCGGTGCAGGTTACGGATCTTGTGTGTCCACCACGTAACCCTGACCCGGCCCCATTCGGTGGTCAGCTTGGGATGGTGGCCCTCCTCTTCCGCCAGTTCTCCTACGGCTTGTGTAAAGCCCAGGGCTTGGCGGAAGTTGCCGAACTGAAAAAGCTTGTCCAGCTTCTTTATCCCGTCCTCAGTAACCAGGTCCCAATCGGGCACCTGCTGATGCAGTTCTACTGCTTCCTGGTCCGTGACTGGGGGAGAGTCGCGGCGACAGGCCACGCACTTTTCCCGGTTTAGCTGTTCCATTTCAGATCTCCTCCCCGTTACGGGCCGGCTCCGCCGGGAAGCAGACGCCCGTAACTCGCTCGGCGTTCTTAATAACGCAATTTTAGCATAGGGGCGCCGCTTGCCGGTCCTTGAGCAAGCCTGGACCTCTGGAGTATAGTTTGGAGAGAGGGCCCTTCCTGTGCAGGGACCCGCTGCAACGGGGTTGGGCCTCTTGAAGTCTAGCAACTCGGTACAGGGCGACAAGTGACCGACAACAGTCAATACACGGTTTCCATAGACTACGACCGCCGTTTGTACCGTCAGGACATCGCCGGGTCTATAGCCCACGCCCGGATGCTGGCCAAGCAGGGGATTATCACCCAGGAGGACGCCGACCTGATTACCGAGGGACTGGCCGAGGTGGGCCAGGAGATTGAGGCTGGCGAATTCCCCTGGGACTCCTCCCTGGAAGACCTGCACATGAACATCGAGAGCAGGTTGCAGCAGCTGATCGGCGCTCCGGCGGGACGCCTGCACACCGCCCGCTCGCGCAACGACCAGATAGCCGTCGATATGCGGCTCTACACCAAGGTCGCCATCGACGGCACCCTGACCAGGTTGCGCCAGGTGCAATCGGCCCTGGTGGAACTTGCCGAAAGGCATCGGGGCGTGGTTATGCCGGGCTACACCCACCTGCAAAGGGCCCAGCCGGTTCTGTTCGCACACCACATGCTGGCCTATTTTCAGATGTTTCAGCGGGATTTCGAAAGGTTTTCTGATTGCCGGCGCCGTACCGACGTGCTCCCCCTCGGCAGCGGAGCCTTGGCAGGAGTCTCCTACCCGACAGACAGGGAGTTCCTGGCCCGCGAGTTGGGTTTCAAGGAAATCAGCGCCAACAGCATGGACGCAGTGTCGGACCGGGACTTCCTGCTGGAATACCTGGCGGCGGCGGCGATCTGTGCGATGCACCTGTCGCGGATGTCCGAGGAGATTGTCTTGTGGTCGAGCCGGGAATTCGGCTTCGTCACCCTGAGCGAAGAGTTCACCACCGGCAGCAGCATTATGCCGCAAAAGCGGAACCCGGACTTCGCCGAGTTGGCCCGCGGCAAGACCGGGCGGGTCTACGGCCATCTGGTAGGATTGCTGACGGTGCTCAAAGGCCTACCGCTGACTTACAACCGGGACCTGCAGGAAGACAAGGAAGGATTCTTCGACACCGTAGATACATTGACTGCAACCCTCGAGGTCTTCCAGGGGATGCTTTCGGGGTTGACGCTGAACGCAGATCGGGTAACGGCCCTGGCCAGGGAGAGCCAAGCCCTGGCTACCGACCTGGCCGATTACCTTGTGGGCAAAGGAGTCCCCTTCCGCGTGGCTCACGGCATTGTCCGGGAGCTATGCCGCTACTGCGACGCCCAGCAAAAGGAACTGGAAGGGCTGGGACTGGAAGAGTACCAGCGGTTTTCGCCGAAGTTCGATAGAGATGTGTATCTGATTACCGCCCAATCGTCGACGGAGGCCCGGGACAATCCAGGAGGCACCGCTCCGAGGCGGGTCGAGGCCGAACTCGCCCAAGCCCGCAGAATCTTGAACGCGGAGGTCGAAAGTGCCTGAGGCACGCGTACTGATTGCTCCTTCGATTATGTCGGCAGACCTGGGCGACCTGACCAACCAGGTCCAGGCGGTCACCGCCGCCGGCGCCGACCTGATTCACGTGGACGTTATGGATGGCCATTTTGTGCCCAACATAACCATGGGCGAGGTGGTGGTGGACGCCATCCGGAAGGCAACGCACCTTCCCCTCAACATCCACCTGATGATCTCGGAGCCGGACAACCTGCTTCCCACCTTCATGAAGGCGCCTACAGACCAGATACTCGTCCACGCCGAGGCTTGCCCGCACCTGCACCGGACGGTGGCAAGAGTAAAGGAGGAGGGCAATCAGGTGGGTGTGGCCGTCAACCCGGCAACGCCGTTGTCGGCGGTGGAGGAAGTTCTGCCACTGTTGGACATGGTGCTGGTGATGTCAGTCAACCCCGGTTATGGAGGCCAGGCCTTTATTCCAGCGTCCGTGGACAAGGTGAAGCGGCTGAAAGGGATCTTAGACGGGAGCCGCCACGGGGCTCAGATCGAGGTGGACGGAGGGATCAAGGCCGACTGGACCGCCGAGGAGTCGGTCAAGGCTGGGGCCACAATTCTGGTTTCTGGAACAGGGATCTTCAGCAAAGACCAGGCGATAGCGCAGGCCATGGGCAACATGCGTGGCTGCATCGCAGGGGCGTTCAACAAGCCGACCCGGTAGCCGACCGGATGTCAGTCTGGAGCGAAACCCGCAGCTAGGGGCCGCTCACAAAGCGGCCAGAGCCTTCTGCACCTTGGGGGATTTCTGCACCGACCGCAGGCATCGGCTGCAGATCTTGACTTTTACCGCCTTGCCGTTGTGGAACAGCGTCTGCTTATGGACGTTGGCCTGAAAGCGCGTCTTGGTGTGCCGGTTGGAGTGGCTGACGTTGCTGCCGCTCATGCCGGACTTGAAGCAAATCTCGCATCTCATCGTTGTTTACACATCCTGTGAACTCGCCAACACCATAACACAGCACCGGCTGGCTGCACAAGGACAGCCGGAGTACGGTTGCTGCCAACTCTCAGGCTGCATCCCCACTCGTGCGGTAAATTTCCACCGCGGCGTTGTCTAATGCCGAGCCTCGGATTGGCGGCCGAGGTTTTCTCAGGCGCACCCTGACCGCGTCCACCGGAAACTCGCCCAGCACTTTGTGGGCGATGGTATGGGCCACGGATTCCAACAGGTTCTTTGACTCCCCCTCAACTACCTCTTGGACCGCCCGGAATAATTGGGTGTAGCTTACCGTGTCTTCCAAGCAATCGGACCCGCACGCCGTGCTCAGGTCCAACTCCGCTTCCAGGTCCACCACGTAGGCCTGTCCCAGGGCTTTTTCCTCAGGGTTGGCCCCGTGGTAGCCGTATAACTGGATACCTTCCAGGATGATACGGTCGGGGGGATTACGGCTCTCAGTCATTAGTGGACAGCGACCGATTAGTTGGCGGACGCTCGTTGGCGGGCTTGAATTGCATCGGCCTGGGATAGCAGGTTCTGGGCGCGTTTCAGCACCGGAACGTCGATCATACGCTCACCGAGGGCCACCGAGCCCCTTCCCTCAGCTTCGGCCTGGTTCCACGCCTGCACTACCTGCCGTGCGTAGGCGACGTCTTCCGGCGACGGGCTGAAGGTCTCGTTGACGATTTCCAGTTGGGCGGGGTGAATGGCGAACCTGCCGGTGTAACCCATTTGCCGAGACGCCTGGCAGTCTTCCCTGAGCCCCTCCGGGTCCCTGAAACGCACGAAAGGGGAGTCGAGGGAGGCCACCCCGGCGGCCCGGGCCGCCACCGGCGCCAGGGAACGGGGGAAGTTTACCTCCTGGCCGGTGTCGGTACGTTGGAGTCCCATATCGTTGGTATAGTCTTCGGCGCCGAACGCTATGGCGACAATCCGGGGTGATGCCGCGGCTATCTCTTGGCATGCCATAACTGCCTTGGCGTTTTCTATCCAGGGAATAAGCTTGATTCGGCCCGGCTCCATACCTGCCGAGGACTCGGCAACGGTTACGATGCGGTCGGCTTCCCTCATGTCCCAAACTGACTCGGTCTTGCCGATGCTGAAACCGTACAAGTCCGGCCCGGCCAATCCGGCCACCTCGCTTGCGGTCAGTCCCGTATCCAGCGAATTGACGCGGACCATCACCGTCCGGCCGCTGCGCCGGAGTCTGGGTACCCACTCGCCGGCCAAGTCCCTGGCGGCGACTTTCTCCGCCGGGGGCACCGAGTCCTCCAAGTCCACCATGATGACGTCGGCGTCGAAGGAAAGCGCCTTCTCCAGCATGTTGGGCCGGTTGCCGGGCACGAATATCAGGCTGCGCAATAGTTCCAAGCGCTGTCTACCCCCCTTGAAGTTGGCCCCAGGCCCTATTCCATGTCGCCCCAGTTGTATCCCCACTTGGCGTCGACTTTCAGCGACACGTCCAAGGCATGGGCCGCCGGCATCTCTGCCAAGGCCAACTCGTGTAGGGTGTCCAATTCTTCCTTTGGCACCTCGAAAACCAGTTCGTCGTGCACCTGCAGCAGCATCTTGGTCCGCATTTTCTCCCGTTCCAGGCGGTCCTGGACTCTGATCATGGCCAGCTTCATGATGTCCGCTGCGGTGCCCTGAATCGGCATGTTTATCGCCATCCGCTCCGCCGCCCCGCGCACGTTGAAGTTGGAAGCGTTGATGTCAGGCACGAACCGGCGGCGGCCCATCACCGTCTCCACGAACTGGCATTCCCGGGTCTTGGCCTTGACGCCTTCCAGGTATTCGCTTATGCCCGGGTACTTGGCAAAGTAGGTCTCGATGAAATGGATTCCCTCTTCTCGGCTGAACCCGGTCTGCTGGGATATGCCGTGGGCCGACAGGCCGTAGATGACGCCGAAGTTCAGCACCTTGGCGATGCGGCGCATGTCCGAGTTCACCTGGTCGATGGGCGTGTCGAACATCAGCGACGCCGTCGACGAGTGAATGTCCTCTCCCCGTTTAAACGCTTCCATCAGGCCCTCGTCCCGGGAGAGATGGGCCAGCACACGCAACTCGATCTGGGAGTAGTCGGCGGAGAAGAGCAGCCAATCAGAGCCGTCCGCTACGAATGCCTTGCGCACCTGGCGGCCCAATTCAGTGCGTATGGGTATGTTCTGCAGGTTGGGGCCGCTGCTGGAAATGCGGCCGGTGGCGGAGCCCGTCTGGTTATAGCTGGTGTGAACACGTCCGGTGTCCGGGTTGACCATCTCGGGCAGGGCGTCTGCGTAAGTGGACTTGAGCTTGGATATCTGCCGGTACTCGAGTAGTTGGTCGACAACGGGGTGCAACCCCCGCAGGGCCTCCAAGGAGTTAGCATCGGTCGAATAGCCGGTCTTGGTGCGCTTGGTCTTGGGCAGACCCAATTCGTTGAAGAGCACCTCGCTGAGTTGTTGCGGTGAGTTGAGGTTGACGGCGTGGCCGATGCTCCGGTACAGGTCTGCCTGCACCTGTTGCATCTGCTGGTTAAGGTCTCTGGACATCTCGTGCAGGGCCCCGGCATCCACCTTGGTGCCGTGACGCTGCATTGTGACCAGCACCGGCACCAAGGGCATCTCCATATCCCTCAACAGATGAGTCAAGCCCTTGTTGGCCAGTTGACCCTCGAACTCCCGGCGCAGGCGACCCGTCATGTCGGCATCGGCGGCGGCGTAGGGCAGGGCCGATTCGATGGATACCTGGTCGAAGGTGAGTTGCTTGCGTCCCGTTCCGATGAGCTGGGAGATGGGAGTCATCTCCAACCCCAGTACGTCCAGGGACAGATTCTTCAGGCCCAGTGCGTTTCTACCCATCCTACCCAGCAGATGGGCGGCGATCATAGTATCGAAGTCGACGTTACGGCACTCAATGCCGTATCCAGCCAGCACCGCCATATCATAGTTCGCGTTGTGAGCGCACTTGGCCAAGTCCGGCGACTCCAGCAAGGGCCTCACCTGGGCCAGCGCTTCCTCCAGGGGCAGTTGAGCGCCCTCGATGTGGCCCACGGGAACGTACCAGGCCCTGCCCGGAGCGGTGGCGAAGCTGAGGCCCACCAGGTTGGCCCGCATGGGGTCCAGGGAAGTGGTCTCGGTGTCGAAGGCAAAGGAACCCGATTCGTGCAATGCGGCCAGCATGGACTCCAACTGCTGTTGAGTCTGCACAACCTGGTAGTCGGTGTCGGTAGATGGGCCTGCAGGTCCGGATTGGGCGGCATCGTCGCCGGTGGAGGCAGACCCGGGCGCGGCAGCGGGCAGCCGCTGTATCACGCTGAAGAACTCCAACTCGGTCAGGAAGTCCACCACCGAGCGGCGGTCGTATTGGCCGAAGCGGCAGGCCTCCAGGTCCAGCTCCACGGGGCTGTGTTGGTCGATGGTAGTTAATATCCGGTTCTCGAAGGCCCGTTCCCGGTGCTCGGCAAGAGACTCCTTGACGCTCGGCGGTTTGACTTCATCGAGGTGCTTGTAGATGCCCTCCAGGTCGTGGAAGTCCGTCAGCAATGAGATGGCCCTCTTCTCGCCAACGCGAGGCACGCCGGGTATGTTGTCGGAGGAGTCTCCCAGCAACGCTTTGAAGTCCGGCTGCTGGGCGGCGGTGAGCCCGGAGTAGCGTTCGGCCAGCGCCGCTTCGTCGTACTCCTTTCGGCCCTGGATGCCGGATGCAAGGTCCACCCGGATCTTGGGCGTGATCAATTGAAAGGTGTCTCTGTCGCCGGTCAGGATTACGGTGTCGACGCCTCGCTCCTCGGCCAGCCGGCTGATGGTGCCTATAACGTCGTCGGCTTCGTAGCCGTCCAATTCGAATATCGGCACGTTGAAGGCCTGCATCAACTGCTTGACCCGGTCAAATTGGGGCCTCAGTTCCGGAGGCATTTCCGCCCGCTGGGCCTTGTACTCCTCGAACCGCTCGTGCCTGAAAGTAGGCGCAGACGTATCGAAGGCAATGGCGCAGTGGGACGGCTTCCAATGTTGAATGGCTTCTAGGAATACGTTGGCAAACCCGTAGACCCCGGTAACGTCTTCCCCGGTGGAACGCACGGTGAGGTGCCTCTGGACGGAGATGGCGTGAAACGAGCGGTGCACCATGGCGTGCCCGTCCATCAGCATCAGCAAGGGCGGTCTTTCTTGCTGTCTGTCTTGCGGTTTTTCCTGGTCGAAGGAAAGCTGGGGTTGGAAGGTGTCTTCCGGAGCCATTGCGGGACCTCGACGGTTATGGGCGGGTCTCCACTTGCCTGTGGAGATGGTGGCCGCATTATACACCAGGCACTGACATTTCTCCGTTGACGGCCCAGCCAGTCGGTGCATACACTGGTGCCGTACGTATCTTAATGCGCAGGTTCATGGCCCTCGGCATTTGTTGCCCTAGCCCCATGGTGGGAGAGTTTGAGAGGCTTTGAGAGGGAATCCAAAATATGGCGGTCGGACATAGACCCGCAATGGCGCACGATGTCTACGAGGACTGGCGCGGGTCGCTGATAGGGTTATTGGAGGCCGCTGCGCAGGGTTACTCAGACTGTTGGGGACCCTCTCCCGCTCTCCGCCGACTGCTGGATCTGATGAAGGAAATCCAGGGCGGCCAACCCGCCCCAATTACGCCTGCACCCCGGCAGTTCACCCCGGGCCAAACGCTCGACCTTTTGGCGGCTTCCCGGCAAACCCTGTCCGCGTTGACGGCTGCGGATTCCCTGGCAGAGGACTGCTCAGGGACCTATGAAAACCTGGCTCAGGCCATAGACGCCGTGCTTGGGGACGCCGCCAATGCCGTGCGGCGTGAGAAAGCCGGCAGGGTGCGGGGACTGTACGTCATTATCGACCCCGAGGTTACCAATGGGCGAGACCCCCTGGAACTGGCGGCTTCCGCTATAAGAGGCGGCGCCAGCATGCTGCAACTGCGGGACAAACTAAGGGACAAGGGAGCGGCGCTGCCCCTGGCTACGGCAATGCAGCGGCTTTGCCGGGACAACGACGTAGACCTTATCATCAACGACCACGCAGACCTGGCCGTTGCAACGGGCTGCGCCGGGCTTCACGTCGGCCAGACCGACTTGCCCGTGTCTCAGGCCCGCCGGGTTCTGTCTCCGGAACAAGTGTTGGGCAGGTCCAACCATGAGATAGATGAGTTGGTCCAGTCCCAGGAGTTAGGAGCGGATCACCTGGCCTTCGGCCCGATCTACACCACCGTCACAAAGGAAGTGGGACGGCCGATGCAGGGAACGGGCCGGCTTTGCCAGGCCAGGAATACCACCCGATTACCCTTGGTGGCCATCGGCGGAATCACCGCCGAGAACGTGGCCCCAGTGGTGGAGGCGGGCGCCGATGCCGTGTGCGTCACCGCAGCGGTCGGTTTGGACCGAGAACCAGAGGCGGCTGCCTCTCGCCTAGTGAAAGCCATAGAGAATGCCGGAGGGCGGGTCTGATGCCTTCAGATTACATTGACGACTTGGCCACGATCGGTTCACAGGCTATCGAGCAACTAACACTACGTAATCGAGCCAGAGAAAAGGCTCTTGCCGCCTCTAGGCAAGTAATCCGTTACTCCGCCAACGCCATCCGAGCGGTACACCGGGGAGAGTTTGACGAAGCCCGCAGGGGCATCGAGCAAGCGGCCCTGTGCCTTTCGGAAACTGCTCCAATCCGTCAGGAAAACCCGGAGATATATTTCGCCGGCTTCCTGGCCGATGCCCGCAAGGAATTTAGCGAGGCCAATATTACCCTTGCAGTGATTTCAGGCGGCCCCATCCCACATCCTGAAGACTTGGGGGTTGACCCTTCCTCCTTTCTTAACGGTATGGCCGACGTCATAGGAGAACTCCGCCGCTACATTCTTGATGAGTTGAGGCGGGACTCTTTTGACCGCTCCCAGGAATTCATGGACCTTATGGATGAAATCTACAGTATCCTGATGAGCGTGGATTTCCCGGAGGCGGTCACAGGTGGGTTGCGCCACAGCACAGACCAGATGCGCGGCGTGTTGGAGCGCACCCGAGGTGACCTGACCATGGCGTTGCGGCAGCGAAATTTGGAAGTACAACTTGCCCAGTGGGAGGACGAGCAAACAGGGTCTTCGCAATCGCCATCGTCGTCCGGCAAGTGACTTCCCACTCGTTGACCAAGAAGAGCGGACCGCTGCCGCCTGGAGCCAAATGGACGGCAGGCTGGATTCAGTGCGTCGCGTCAACGCCTGACAGGTTGGCTGGTATCTGGCTGAACTCCCGATCGTAACTTTAGTCGAAGAACGTCCCTCTCAAGAGTGGAGCGTGGGAAAGGAGTAACCGGCTTGCATGCATCAACACAGACATGCGCCGTTATCGGTCTGGACGGCCTGATAGTACGGGTGGAAGTTGATATTTCTCCGGGTCTGCCCGCGTTCAATATCGTTGGGCTTCCCGACACGGCGGTGCAGGAGGCCAGGGAACGGGTCCGACCGGCCCTGCGCAATAGCGGGTGCGAGTTTCCGATGCGGCGTATAACAGCCAACCTGGCGCCCGCGGACCTGAAGAAGGCGGGGCCGGCCTATGACCTCCCCATTGCCGTAGCCATCCTGCTCAGTTCGGGTCAACTGGAGTCAGTTCCCGAGAATGCGATATTCCTGGGCGAGTTGTCCCTCGATGGCAGCCTCCGTCACACCAACGGCATCCTGGCCATGGTGTCGGTGGCGCGGGAACAGGGTTACACCGAAGCCTACGTCCCGCTGTCTGACGCTCCGGAAGCGTCACTGGTGGAGGGAATCCAGGTATTCCCCGTCCAGAGCCTCTCCTCCCTGATCAACCACTTGCGATTGGAAGCTGCTATTGACCCCATTGCTGGAACCGAGGCTTTGCTGGACATTTGCCAGCTTCCGGCCAACGGCATGAACCTTGAGAACGTAAAGGGCCAAGAGCACGCCAAACGGGCGCTGGAAGTGGCCGCAGCTGGGTTCCACAATTTGCTGTTCAACGGACCGCCTGGAAGCGGTAAGACGTTGTTGGCCAGGTGCCTACCCTCAATTTTGCCGAAGATGTCGCCTAAAGAGGCCTTGGAAGTTACCAAGATCTATAGCATAAGCGGGGCGTTGCCCACGGAAAGCCCTCTCATTTCTCGGCGGCCCTTTCGCTCTCCCCACTACACCATATCCAATGCAGGACTGGTTGGAGGAGGCAGAACGGTGCGGCCGGGAGAGATCACTCTTAGCCACCGGGGAGTTCTGTTCTTGGACGAGCTTCCCGAGTTTACCCACACCGCACTGGAATCACTAAGACAACCGCTGGAAGATAAGCTGGTGACTATCAGCCGGGTCAGCGGCGCAGTCACCTACCCTGCAAGCTTCATGCTGGTGGCGGCCATGAACCCCTGTCCCTGCGGGTTCTACACACATCCGAGCACCGATTGCACCTGTAGTCCATCCGCCGTCAACCGATACCAAAGGCGGGTCAGCGGTCCCCTGATGGACCGCATCGACGTTTTCGTTGAGGTGCCGCCGGTGGAATATGAGAAGCTGGTTGAAGAGCAGCCGGCGGAAGACTCCCGACAGATGCGCCAACGGGTAGAACGGGCCCGTCAAACCCAGCAGGAGCGCTTTATTGACTGCGACTTTCTCTGCAACTCGGAAATGGGGCCGGCCGAGGTCTGGAAATTCTGTACCTTGGACGATACTGCCAAGGGCTTACTGCAGACGGCGACACATCGGCTGAACCTGTCGGCCAGAGCTTTTCACCGTATCCTCAAGGTTTCCAGGACCATCGCCGACCTCGAGGACGCCCCCGAGATCACAGTGGCCCATCTAGCCGAGGCCCTGCAATACCGGTCCCGGGGAATACAGTAGCTGTCCAAGCTCCGATACCGGGCCACCGGCAACAAGAACAACGCCTCCATCGGCCCCGGTGGAAGACGTCTGGGGCCCAACGTGATTTCGCTTTTATTTGCTTCAGATGCCGCAGCGGCGATACTAGTTATCCTTGACAGTGGAAGAGCTTCTGGTTAGGATAGGTAAATCTGAAAATAGGGCCCAATAAGTGAGGGCCCAACTAGGCGGAAGGAACGGGTGACACCTTGAACATTAACTTCCTGACCGCCGTCGCGGCAATATGGAAAGGGGTTTTCGGCAGAACCCAATCTGGCCAACAGCAGGTACAAAACGCCAGCGAAACAGCCAAAAGCATCATCGAACAGGCTGAGGAGGAAAAGCGCAAACTTCTCCTGACTGCCCAGGAAGAAGCGTTGAAGCAGCGCACCGCCGCTGAAACGGAGTTGAAGGAACGGCGCCAGGAACTTAACCAGATGGAACGCCGGCACCTGCAACGTGAAGAGCAGCTAGAGAAGAAAATCAACGCCCAGGAAGAGCAGCAACGCGCTTTGGAGAGCAAGGAAGCCGAAGCTCAGCGGGCTATCCAAGAAGCGGAAAGCCTGAAGGACGAGCAGCGGCAAAGACTGGAAGAGATAGCTCACCTCTCCGTAGCCGAGGCCCGCCAAATGGTCGTCAAGCAGGGCGAAGAGGAAGCCCAGCTAGACTTGGCCAAGCGGTTCTACGAACTCGAATCGGAGTTCAAGACCAAAGCCGAGGACAACGCCCGTCAGATAATAACCACAGCGATTGATCGCATGGCCACTGACGTGGTTTCCGAGGCTACTACTTCTGCCGTACCCCTGCCCAACGATGAGATGAAAGGTCGTCTCATTGGCCGAGAAGGGCGGAACATAAGAACACTGGAATCCCTCACCGGTGTGGACGTTATCATTGACGACACACCGGAGGTCGTAACCATATCTTGCTTTGACCCCATCAGGCGGGAAGTCGCGAAGCTCGCCCTGGAGAAGCTCATCGCCGACGGGCGCATTCAGCCTGCCCGCATCGAGGACATGGTCAATCGCGCCCAGGAAGAGATCGAACAGGCCGTTTGGCAGGCCGGAGAACAGGCCACGTTCGAGGTCGGAGTGAGCGGCCTCGACGCGGACCTGATCAAGCTCTTGGGGCAGTTGAAGTACCGTTACAGCTACGGCGAAAACGTTCTCAAGCATTCCATTGAGGTGGCGTTGCTTTCCGGGATGCTGGCCGCCGAGGCAGGCGCCGACGTACAGGTCGCTAAGACCGGTGGTCTGCTTCACGACATAGGGAAGGCCCTAACCCACGAGGTTCCCGGCCCCCACGCGGAAATCGGGGCCGACATTGCCACCAAACATGGCATCAACCACAATTCCGTGCGCGGAATCTTGGAGCATCACAGCGACGAGCACGAGACCATAGAGTCGTTCCTGGTCGCATCGGCCGACGCCCTCAGCGCCGCCCGCCCGGGAGCGCGCAAAGAGTCGGCTGAATTGTACGTGAAGCGGCTGCAAGACCTGGAGAACGTAGCCACCGGTTTTGGCGGCGTAGAAAGGGCTTTCGCCATCGAGGCCGGTCGAGAAGTTCGGGTTATGGTCAAGCCGGAAGACCTGAACGACGTTGAAGCGGCCTCTTTGGCCAGGAACATTGCCAAGAAAGTCGAGGAAGACCTGGTGTTTCCGGGGCAGATCAAGGTCACGGTGATACGCGAGCTCCGTAACATCGAATACGCCCGGTAGCATCAGCATTGGCGGCGTTCCAGGCAACTCGCCAAGCGAGGCAGGTTTGCCGCCGCGCCTCGGTCATGCTGCTGGAAGAGGGCAGCAACCACTTGAGACTCAATTGGACGGGGATCCAGAGCCGGGGTAACCGGAAGATCGGGTCCCCTCCACCGTTAAGGGGCATCTGTTGCGCATTTTGATGATCGGCGACGTCATCGGAAATCCAGGGCGCCGCGCCGTCAAGCACCTGCTGCCGGAGATGCGCTCCGAGCATGGGATTGACATGGTCATCGCCAACGGCGAGAACACCGCCGGCGGCTTCGGCCTGACGCTGGACACGGCCAACGAACTGCTTGACAGCGGCGTGGACATCCTGACGTCTGGCAACCATATCTGGGATCAGAAAGAGATAATTCCGTACATGGATGAAGGCTTGCCGTTAATCCGGCCCGCCAACTATCCAGACGCTCCTGGTCGTGGTAGTCTATTGCAGGATAATGTTCTGGTAGTCAACCTGATGGGACGGACGTTTATGCCGGCATTGGATTGCCCGTTCCGTACTGCCGACCGGATTTTGGACGAGGCCGCAGGCTCGCAACGACCGCCGGTGGTTATTGTGGATTTTCATGCAGAAGCTACGTCGGAAAAACAGGCCATGGGCTGGTATCTGAACGGCAGGGTGAGCGGGGTGGTGGGTACCCACACCCATGTGGGCACCGTGGACTGCAGGGTGTTGCCCTACGGCACTGCCTTCGTCAGCGACGTGGGAATGACCGGGCCGATGGACTCGGTCATCGGTAGCGAGACGGAGGCTGTTCTACAGAGATTTCTTACCGGTATGCCGCAAAGACTGCCGGTCGCAGGCGGGCCGGTGATGCTGAACTCCGTGCTGATGGAAATAGACGAAGACACGGGGAAGGCGTTGGACATCGAGCGCTTAGACAAGGTGTTGGCCTAGAATGTCCGCAACCGTCGACTTGCATTTACACACGACGGCTTCCGATGGCCGTCTGTCCCCCAGGGAGCTGGTCCGGCTAGCCGCAGGCTTGGGGCTAAGACAGATTGCCATCTCCGACCACGACACCACCGACGGCCTGTCTGAAGGCTTCCAGGAAGCTGCTGCGCATGACGGTCTGCACATCATTCCGGCAATAGAGTTGAGTACCGACATACCGGGCGATGAAATCCACATGCTCGGTTACTTCATGCGATACCAGGATGAGTCGTTTCAAGAGGTCTTGCGCCGGTTCCGAGAAGGCAGGATCGGCCGGGCCAGGCAGATGGTGCAGAAGCTGAGTGACTTGGGGATGCAGTTGGAGTGGGAGCGAGTGCAGGAAATAGCGGGCGATGGCGCAGTTGGCCGTCCCCACATCGCCCTTGCATTGGTGGAGAAAGGCTACTGCAAAGAGCCCAACGAGGCTTTCCCAGAGTACTTGGGCCGGGATGGACTGGCCTATGTCGAACGTCCAAAGTTGACCCCAACAGAGGCGATTGAATTACTGAGGAACGCTGGCGGCGCCCCGGTTCTGGCTCACCCGGCATACCTGTCTGACTTGGAGTCCCACCTCCCTGGGTTGAAAGCCGCCGGTCTGGTCGGCATGGAGGTGCACTACGCCAAGTTCACTCCAGACCAGGTGAAATACCTGGAGCGTCTGGCTGCCGAGTATGACTTGATTCCCTGCGGCGGCAGCGATTACCACGGGCTGGGCAACTCGGATGACGCTCTGCCCGGTTCCAACGGCCCTCCTCCTGGCACGGTTGAGCAATTGGAAGAAGCCGCTAAGGCAACCGCGTCGAGTAACCGGAGCTAAGTTCACCCGGGACAGGCTGCACTGATGGAAATCGTGGGGTTGTACGTCCTGGCGTATCTCTTGGGCGGAGTGCCCACCGCCTTTGTCCTGGGGAAGCTGGTTAAGGGCGTTGACATCCGCGGATACGGCAGCGGCAACGTGGGCGGCTCCAACGTGTTCTACCACGTAGGCAAGGGCTGGGGGGTGGCCGTTGGAGTTCTGGAGATATTAGTCAAGGGAGCGCTGCCGGTTTACATCGGCCAATACGCGCTAGGATTGGACCGCTCTTCACCCCTCCTCATAGGCATCCCACTGTTGGCAGTTGCAGGCCACAATTGGTCTCCGTACCTGAGGCTTCAAGGCGGTAGAGGCGTCGGCGTGATCGTTGGCACACTGTTTGCCTTGTTGCCATGGTTGTTTCTGGCGTTCATGGCGGTGGCGCTATCAGGTTGGGCGGTGACCCGCAGCTCCGGTGTATGGGTGCTCATCTCGCTCACCCTGTTGCCAGCCTGGGCGGCGCTGTTTGCCGTTCTGTTCGACGAGCCGACTGTGTTAAGCTTGTATTGCGTGGGGTTGCTGGGGTTGGTCGTAGTCAAGCGGCTGCTTTCCAACTGGACGCCCTTACCGGAAGGGCCGCCAAAGCGGAGGGTCCTGTTCAACCGGCTGTTCAGGGACAGGGACGTGGACGACCACGCGGAGTGGGTGTACCGGATTCCCAGTGGGAACGAGTAGCGTAACGGCCTAGGGCAAGGGACATGGACAAGTCAGGGCAGAGAGAGCAAGAACGGACCGGGACCGCCTACTGCCACTGGCACCCGGGTGCCGAGACCGGCCTGTACTGCAGCCAGTGCGGCAAGCACATCTGCACCCAGTGTATGGTGCAGGCGGCGGTAGGCATCCGGTGCCGCGAGTGCGGCAAGGCGGTGCCGTTGCCGACTTTCGACGTTTCTCCTTCCTACTATGCCCGGGCGGTCAGCGTTGCGGCGGCGGGCGGCATAGCAGGCGGGCTGCTGTGGGCCCTGATCAACTCTATCTTCGGGGGAATTCCCTTTTTCCCATCCCTTACGGCTATCGGCGTTGGCTACGGGCTGGGAGAGCTGATCAGCCTGGCCGTGAACCGCAAAAGGGGCAAGGGTCTGGCCTGGATTGCCGCTGGTTCTGTGGCCCTAGCCTTCATCATCAGCTGGAGCATCAGCCCGGTCGGAGTGACCGTATTCTCCTTGCTGTTCCTGGGGATAGGCGTTTACAGCGCGGTGGTGCGGGTCCGTTAGCTCCCGCCACAGTCGGCTAACCGTGTCGGATATTACAGACGCCTCGAAGCCGCGGCGTTGCAGGTACCGCCAGACCTTGGGCCGAAACGATTGATAATCGCTGTCGCTTAAACGTTGGGCCAGCCTCAGAGCGGCGCGAGAGGCGTTGCTCGCGCCGTCGTAATCGGACAACGCCTCTTGGACAACCTCCCGCTGTACGCCCATGCTCAGAAGCTCGTGCTCCAGGGCCATTCGGCTGCGGGGCCGATGTTCCTCCCGGCTGCGGCGCCACTCCAAGGCGAAGGCGGCGTCGTCTAGGTAACCCTGGGCTACAAGTCGCTTCAGGACCTGCTCTATGATTGCGGAGGGGTAGCTTGTCTCCAACCGCCGCCGGACCTCGGCAACACTGCGCGCCCGGTAGGAGAGTAGACGGAGAGCGGCTTGCGTGGCCTTTCCATAGTCCCTGCTCAGGTCTGGGTCCGCGGCTTCTCTGGAAGCGACCGGCCGCGACGGCCATGCGGGACAACGGGAGTCTACGACTCTGTCACATTCACCCATCGCCACTTGTCGCCCCCCCGCAGTCCCAGACCATGCCGCCCGCGTGTTAGGTCGCGCTCCCATAGGCCATTGTCCGGCCTGAAAGGAATCCGACCCAACGGTTGATTTATTCAGTCAAGTTCAGAAGCGCCGGCTACGACGGCGCCAGCGCCATCCTGCTCAGGCTCGGCAGGCCCTCGGTCCGGCTCTTCTGCGCCGGACAATGTCCCCCGCAATCGCCCTTCGATGGAATCGGCAATCTCAGGGTGATGAGTAAGGAAGTCCTTGGAATTCTCCCGCCCTTGACCCAGCCTGGTCTCGCCGTAGGAATAGAAGGCCCCGGACTTCTTGACGATCCCCTGGGCCACACCCAGGTCCAGCAGGCCGCCCATCTTGCTGATTCCCTTGCTGAACATGATGTCAAATTCTGCAACTCGGAACGGAGCAGCGACCTTGTTCTTGACTATGCGGGCCCTTACCCGGTTGCCGACTATCTCCGCGCCCTGCTTTATGGCTTCGACCCGGCGCAGGTCGATGCGAACTGAACTGTAGAACTTGAGGGCCCGGCCTCCGGGCGTCACTTCGGGGCTTCCGTAGGAAATGCCAATCTTTTCCCGGAGTTGGTTGATGAATACAACGGCGGTCCGGGAACGGTGAATGGTCGAGGTAAGCTTCCGCAGGGCCTGGGACATCAGCCTGGCTTGCAGTCCCACGTGGGTGTCGCCCATGTCCCCTTCGATCTCGGCCTGGGGCACCAGGGCGGCGACGCTGTCGATGACTATTGCGTCCACTGCGCCGCTGCGGACCAACTGCTCGGTGATATCCATGGCCTGCTCGGCGCTATCGGGCTGGGCAATAAGGAGTTGCTCGGAGTCGAGGCCGCAGTTAGCGGCGTAGCCCGGGTCGAGAGCATGCTCCACGTCGACATAGGCTGCGGTGCCGCCCGCTCTCTGCGTCTCTGCCATTACGTGGATTGCCAGGGTGGACTTGCCGGCGGACTCAGCCCCAAAAATTTCGGTGACTCGCCCCCTGGGGATGCCGCCGATGCCGAGGGCCATGTCCAAGGCCAGGGACCCGGTAGGAATAGCATCGCCGGTTAATTGGTCGCTCATTTCCCCCAACCGCATCACGGCTCCCCTGCCGTAGTCCTTTTCAATGCGGCCCAGGGCGATTTCCAACGCTGTCTGTTTGTCTTGTTCCATAACCATCATCCTCACATCATCAGTCTCTGTGGATCATGACAGCATCCTAGCACAGCCGCGTGGGACCAGCCAATGGGCATTCTGTCATCAAAATTCGACCGGATGAGGTGAGGGACGGGGGGGCCGGGGCGCCGGGGGGTCGGCGGGTCTAACTGACCCGGACTAGAAGTCTCAATAGCCGCCTTTGAAGCCGACGGTCACCTGGCCGTTTTCGACGATGACCGGCGTGAGCCTCTGGCCGCCGGTGAGCTGCTCCAATTCGGGGACCTTGTCCGTCTGCTTGGAGACATCTATCTCGACGTATTCGATCTTCCGTTGGCGAAAGTCCATCTTGGCCGCGGCCGAGAAGGCGCAGTCGGGATGGGTATAGAGCAGGATGGGGGTCTGGTTAGCTTCCGTCACGAGTTATTCCTCCGCCGGTTGCCCGGTATGTCCTGATTGTAAAGCGTTGGCCGGGGACTTATCAAACGAGCAGCATTGCCCAACAGGCTGGGGTGAGACCGTCGTGCGGTAAATCGCGGATGTCAGCCATTGTCCGTGGTGGCGGCGCCGCGGTCCGGCTCTTCGGCAAAGTCCGGGTCCGCGCCCAGCAAGTCCTGCTCTTGGAGGTCGTCGCTTCTTGGCCTGGGAAAGACAAGGCTATGAAAGAAGACCGATGTTCCCAAGGCCACCAGGCCTATGATCAAGCCTAGGTCCGCCTGGTAAAGCCGGCCCGCGGCTAGAATGACCATGAAGCAGACTGCAAATGCAGCGGGCCCGCGTAGGGACGACCGCCAGAGCAGCAGCAAAACGCAGGCGCCGGCCATAGCGCCCAAGACCGTCAAGACCGGCTCCAGGGTCACGGCGACGCCCATCAGCGCAGCCATGCCGTCGCCGCCCCTGAATCGGGAAAAGACCGAGTTCCAATGGCCCAGGACGCAGACTCCTCCGACGACCAGGACCAGGGGCCACGGCAAGCCCAGGAGCTGGGCGAAAAGCACGGCGGCCGAGGCCTTGGCCACGTCGCCGACCAGCACCGCTATTCCCACGCGGCGGCCGATATTCCAGTACACGTTGGCCGTGCCTGCGCTGCGGGAGCCGGTGCGGAAGATGTCCACTCCCCGGAACTTGCCGGCAAGGTGGGCGAAGGGGATGGACCCCAGCAGATAGCCGGCCAGGACGGCGGCTAGGAACGATGGCAGCAGGGGGAAGTCCAACTTATTCGGCCCTCTAGTCTATGATTTCCAGGTGGGCGTTGCCTGCCGGGAAGTCGGCCCTGAGCTGGACGCCGGCCCGTTCCTCCTGGACCAGGCGCAGCTTGGCGGTGGGGTCGTCGCCCCAGCCCCGGGTCAGGCCTTCGACCAAGGTCTGCTCGGCCACGTTGGCCAAGGGCATGGGGACGTTGTATTCCCGGCCCAGTTCCGTAGCCAAGCCCACGTCTTTGCGGACGAGCCGGATGGAGAAGAAGCCCCGTTCCCAATCGGGGTCGAAGTCGCCGCTGAACCAGGTATTGGGCAACTGGTGAATCCCGGCGGCCCCCCGACCAAAGGCGCCCCGGCGCACGGTCTCCCATAGGGGTTTGACGTCGACTCCGGCCTTCACGCCGAGCGTGAAACATTCGGAGATGGCCTGACTTGTCACTGCGACGATGCAGTTGTGCATCAGCTTGCAGACAGAGCCGGAGCCGATGCCGCCGCAATAGACCACGTTGTCGCCGAAGTCGTCCAGCGCCGGCTTGACCCTATCGTAAACGGCCTCATCGCCGCCGACCATGATGGCCAGCCTGCCGCTGCGGGCCCCCGCAACGCCGCCGCTGACCGGAGCGTCCAGCATGTCGACCCCGTGGGCTTTGAACACGTCGTGAATCCGCCTGACCAGGCTTACCGAGTTGCTGCTGAGGTCTACGTAGACCGCGCCGGGGCGGGAGCCTTCCAGCACGCCTCCTTCCCCCAAGGCTACGGCTTCAACTTCCAACGGCCCAGGCAGGGAGGTGAAGGTGATCTCGGAGGCTTCGGCGACCTCGCGGGGTGAATCGGCCCATTTGGCGCCCTGCTCCAAGAGGGGAGTTGCCCTCTCCCGGACGAGTTCATGGATGGTAAGGGTGTGCCCGGCCTTGATCAGGTTGTTGGCCATTCCGGCCCCCATGTTGCCTACGCCGATGAATCCGATGTCCATGCTGGAACTCCTTTGGATTGCTGCGAGTAGGTTGCTTCGGGTCTTAGTTGCGCCAGGGCAGGCCCTCGGTGGCTTCGAGGAATTTGCTGACCAGCCCGGGGTTGGCGGCGATTACGCTGGGGCTGTGGAGACCGGCAGGCTGCCCTTGCTTGTCTACTATGGCCCCGCCGGCTTCCCGCACCAACAGTAAGCCGGATGCGATGTCCCAGGGCGCCAGGGAGTGGTGGAAGTACAAATCGAGCCGTCCGGCTGCGGCATAAGCCAGGCCCAAAGCGGCAGAGCCCATAAGCCGCATGGTCAGCATTCCCGGCCAGATGGACCGGACTAGGTCCAGGGCTTGTCCGGCCCTTTCGTCGACGTAGCCCAGGTCGCAGCCCAACAGGGACTGGGAAAGCGCCCCTCGCTGGGCAACGGCGATGGGTTGTCCGTTCAGGAAGGCACCGCAGCCGAGTTGGGCAGTCCAGAGCTCCTCGCGGACGGGGTCGTAGGTGACGCCCAGCACCGGCGAGTCTTCGTGCATCAAGGCTACTACGGTGGAGAAATGGGGGATGCCCTGGGCGTAGTTGCGGGTGCCGTCGAGGGGGTCCACTACCCAGGTGTAGGGGGATGAACTTTGGACCGGCTGGGGGACGGGCTGGGACTCTTCGGCGAGGATGCCGAAGGCGGGATAGGCTTGGGTGAGGACTTGGAGCACGGCCTTCTCAGCGGCAAAGTCCACGTCGGTGACGATGTCGGTGCGGCCCTTGAAGGAGATTTGCCGTTGGGAGTCCCACCCGGCGCGGATGGTGTCACCGGCGACGCGGGCGGCTTCGAGGGCGACGTCCATGGCGCTGCGGCCGCCGGCGGAGCGGGGGAGCGGGTCGTCCTGGATGTCCGGCATTAAGTCCTTGGCATGGCGGCGGCGGTTGGAGCAGGGACTGGTGCTGCCAGCTTACCATAGAGAGAGGTCCGAGGCTAGGAGAAGGGGGCGGGGTAGGTGTAGCGGTAGGACCAAGGGAGGAGGGTGAGGAGGAGTTGCCGGGTGTCGGGGATCTCGCCCCGGTCCCGGCATTTGTCCAGGTACCGGTGCATTGCACCGCCGTCTGGAAAGAGGTGCCCGGCGGAGACGACCCGCCGGGCAAAGACGAAGTTGTCGGGCGGGTCGTTACGCCAGCCGACGGCTACGGCCCATTCGAGGCAATATTCGTCGGCCAACGTCCAGAGGCGGACGATGGCGTATTCGAGGGCCATCTTCCGCCGGAGGGCGTTGACGCGGGAGCGCAAGGACGACATATCTCTAATCACCCTTGATTGAGGTCATTTCATGGAGTGGTGGGCGGCCCAGACGGGAAGGGACTGTTCGAGGGCGTCAATCTTCTTGAGGAGGTCCTGGGAATCGGACACCTTGTTGGCGAAGGACAAGGCCAAGCGGGCGGCGCGTAGGCGGTGGTCCTTGTCGGTGTCTTGGAGGGCTTCCGCAATGACGGAGACGCTGCGGAGCATGAGTCCCTGGAGTTCCTGGCGAGCGAGGTCGGCGGTCTCTTCCCTGAGGCGGGTCAACTCGCTGCGGAAGCGGTCGTCATCGAGCCAGCGTCGTAGGGTACTGTCCGGAATGCCGGAGTCGCTTACAGCTTTAGCCAGGGTGGGTGCGGCGGCTACGATAGGCAGAGCGGACTGCTGGCGAAAGTTAAGGGCAGATTTTTTTGTTTCCCCTCCATTTTCGCTCATTTCCGCCCATTTTGGAGTGTCGGCCTCTTGGGAGATGGGGGTGGAGGATTCGGGGTTGGAATGCTTTTTGGTCACAACATATCACGGGCCTCAGTGGCTGGTCTGGATTTGGTCCGGCGGCGCCGGGCCTGACCTGTATTTATGATAGGGGGTGTTTGGGGAATGCGAAAGGGGGGAAATGTCAGTAATTCGCCCTTCGACTCGGCTCAGGACAGGCCCTTCGACATGCTCAGGGCGAACGGGGGGAGTCCAGTTGACCACGAGACGCCCGGCTAGACGTTATATAATCTATCTTCATAATGAACCATGGGTGTGAGGCTACCGTTTGACAATAGAGATATTAAATTGTAACCTTCGCCAGCACATGCATAGCTGATACGGTCAAGGCAGCGACAGCGTCACAGAGTGCAACGCTTCCCGGATGTCCGGTAGACCGCCAAGCGGGTCTGCCCGGTAGAGCCCCACACCGGGCCGCTACATCGGGGAGGCAAACGGATTAAGGCCGGTGCCCCACCAGGCACTTAGTCCGTAGCTACGGAAGAGGTGGGGCACAAAGTGTCGAACCTTTCATTATTCTGAATTTCCCGCGCCCAGCGGAGGGGTTGCGGTCTGGCGGCGCGTTGTCCGCCAGGCCTTTGGATGTGCGGAGAAGCGCGGGCGCTGTTATGTATTGAAGCGGTCTCCCCACCGCCGGCCCGGGGGGCTTCTCCCGGCCTGCGCGCTATACCTTGCCGCCAACACCCTCGCCGGGGCCGTCGTGCTTCTGGCGCTGGGAGGCTTGGGCGCGGTCGTCTTTTCGGTCATCCAGTCCATGGATCCGGTGCTTGCCGCCGCGCCCATCGTTGAGCCGGCAGCCTATTCCGGCAAGGTAGCAGGCTACGGCAGCCCGACGCTCATGGCCGGCGGAGGCAGCGGCAAGATTTCCAACCGGCAGGGGTTTGCGACTCAACAGTTGCAGGCCACCCCCAGCAACTACGACTCCGATGGCGACGGTCTCATCGAGGTTACCTCAGTGCAGCAACTGAACGCGGTCCGGTACGACCTGGACGGCGACGGGTCGGTCACGGATGCGGACGAATCGGCTTTGTACGCGGCCGCCTTTCCCGTGACATCGGACGGCAGCGTGTGCCCGTCCGGGACGACCTGCACCGGCTATGAACTGACGGCGGACCTGGACTTGGACACGAACGGGGACGGAGAAGCGGACTCCGGCGACACCTACTGGAACGGAGGCAAGGGTTGGCAGCCCATCGGCGAACTCAACGACGGATTCGCGGCCACCTTCGAAGGCAACGGGTGGAGCATCAGCAACCTGTTCATCAACCGGAGCACAAACTACGTGGGACTGTTTGGGGCAGTGGACGATGGCGCCGACATCAGAAATGTCGGCTTGGTCGACCTCTCGGTGACCGGGGGCGGATATGTGGGCGGGCTGGCGGGCCGTCTGGACGGCGTTACTGTAAGCGGCTGCTCCTCGACGGGCTCCGTAGCCGGAAGCAGCAGCAGAATAGGGGGGCTGGTTGGCTACGGCCAGAACTCCATAATCGAAGATAGCTGGTCGTCGGCCAACGTGACAGCGATGGGGAACAGCGGCAGCGCCCGTGCGGGAGGGTTAGTGGGAGAGCTTCAGGGAACCGGAACCGAAGGCGGCGTGAAGAGCGTGGTGCGGCGGAGCTACGCCACCGGAACGGTGAGCAGCGACCAGAGCCGCATCGGGGGCCTGGTCGGCAACCTGTACAAGGGAACCAATGTTCCAGCACAGGTGGTGGCGAGCTATGCCACAGGCGCGGTGAGCGGAAGCACCATCGTGGGCGGCCTGGTCGGGCGCAACCAGGGCGAGGTGAAAGCCGGCTATGCCACGGGCGCGGTGAGCAGCACAAGCAACAGCAAAACCGGCGGATTGGTCGGCGACAACAGAGGGCCGGTGACCGCCAGCTATGCCACAGGCGCGGTGAGCGGCACCAGTGGTAATGTGGGCGGTCTGGTCGGGAGCAGTCAAAGCACACCGACCGCCAGCTACTTCGACTCGGACACATCCGGGCAAAGTGACTCGACTCAGGGAAAGACCACCAAAGAGTTGCAGGAGCCGACGGGCTACAGCACGCCCGCCAGCAACATCTTTTCCACGTGGAACGTGGACTTGGACGGCGACGGCGCCAACGACGACCCGTGGGATTTCGGCTTCGGCCTCCAGTACCCGGTGTTGAAAGTGGACGGGTCGGACGGAGACACGACGGCGACCTGGCAGGAGTTCGGCAACCAGCTTCGCACCCGGCCCGGGTTGGCGGTCAGCACGACCACAACGTCGGCGACGCTGACCTGGACGGCGCCGGCGGCGACTACAGACTATGCAGGCACGCCCAGCGTCACCTACCAAGTCTATCGCGATGGGACCTCTATTGGAACGGCGCAGACGAGTGTAACTTACACAAACACCGGTTTGACGACGGGGTTCAATCACAAGTACCGCGTCTGCGTCTTGCTAAACGGCGAGCCGGCCCGATGCAGCCACACCGTTACGGCGCCGCCGCCGCTTTCCATCTCCATTGCCGACGCCAGCGGCAACGAGGGCGGCAACGCGTCCTTCACCGTCAGCAAGACGGGTACTGGAGCGGTCACGCTGGGCTGGAAAGCGTCCATTGGCGGGTCGGACACGGCGGCTAGCGGGGACCTTGGCGCTACTACTTACGGCAGGGTGTCCTTCGCCTCAGCGGACACCAGCGAGACGTTCACCGTAGCGACAGCTCAGGACACCACCGACGAGAGCAACGAGACCTTTACCGTGACCCTGACACCACTCTCCGGGTCCGCGAACCTTACAGATGGAACGGCGGCGGGGACGATCACCGACGACGACGAGTCCGCGGGCGCGCCCACCAGCCTGACCGCGGCGACGGGCAGTAACGTGGGGGAAATCGACCTGTCATGGACTGCCCCGTCCGACACCGGCGAACTGAACGGCACTGACCCGGCCACCATCACCGGCTACCAGTACCGCAGCGCCGAGTCCAGCGCAGGACTGACTTCGGCTACATGGACCAGCGCAGGGACGGGGACTACCTTTACCGTCACCAGCCTCACCGGCGGAAAGACCTATTACTTCCAAGTGCGCGCCCTCAACGGGGTGACTCCCGAAGGGGCCGCTTCCACCGAAGCCAGTGGGACGGCCAAGGGCCTCTCGTCCAACGCCAACTTATCCGCTCTTGCAGTTTCCCAGGGTACGCTGTCGCCCCAGTTTTCCTCAACGGTGACGGCATACACGGCTACCGTCGCCAACAGCACAGCGTCCATGACCGTGACTCCAACAGCGGCGGACAGTGACGCGACTATCACGGTAGACGGTACAGCGGTGACCAGCGGCGAGGCCAGCGGGGCCATAGACCTCGACATAGGTTCCAACTCCATCAGCGTTGTAGTCATGGCGGAGAATGGCACGACGACTAAAACCTACACCGTCACCGTGACCCGCTCCAGCCCTGGCATATCCATTGCCGACGCCAGTGGCAAGGAGGGGGGCAACGCGTCCTTCACAGTCAGCAAGACGGGTACGGGAGCAGTCACGCTGAGTTGGAAAGCGTCTATTGGCGATTCGGACACAGCGACGACCGGTGACCTCGGCACAACCACCTCCGGCACCGTGGCTTTCACAGCATCGGAGACCAGCAAAACCGTGGCGGTTGCGACGGTTGAAGACACCACCGACGAAAGTAACGAGACTTTCACAGTCACTTTGACTGTCTCCACAGGTATCGCCAGTTTGACCGACGGGACGGCGTCGGGAACCATTACCGACGACGACGAGTCGGCTGGGGCACCCACCAGTCTGACGGCCGCTACCGGCAGTAACGCGGGGGAAGTAGACCTGTCATGGACTGCCCCGTCCGACACCGGCGAACTGAACGGTACAGACCCGGCGGCCATCACCGGATACCAGTACCGCAGCGCGGAGTCCAGAGCAGGGCTGTCGTCTGCCACGTGGAAGAGCGCGGGGACGGGGACTGCCTATACCGTCACCAGCCTCACGGGCGGAACTACCTACTACTTCCAGGTGCGGGCCCTCAACGGCGTCACCCCAGAAGGGGCTGCCTCCAACGAAGCCAGCGCAGCAGCCAAGTCCCCTTCTTCCGATGCCAACCTATCCGCACTGTCAGTTTCCCAGGGAACGCTGTCGCCAGGTTTCAAGTCGACGGTGACGGCGTACACGGCCACCGTCGCCAACAGCACAGCGTCCATGACCGTGACTCCGACGGCGTCGGACAGCGACGCGACGATCACGGTAGACGGTACAGCAGTGGGCAGCGGCGAGGCCAGTGGGGCCGTAGACCTCGACATAGGTTCCAACTCCATCAGCGTTGTAGTCACAGCGGAGAATGCGACGACTAAAACCTACACCATCACCGTGACGCGTTCCGGCCCGTCTATCTCCATCGCCGATGCCAGTGGCAATGAGGGCAGTAACGTGTCCTTCACAGTCAGCAAGACGGGTACGGGCGCGGTCACGCTGAGTTGGAAAGCGTCTATTGGCGATTCGGACACAGCGACAACCGGTGACCTTGGCACAACCACCTCTGGCACCGTGGCTTTCACCTCGTCGGAGACCAGCAAGACCTTCTCAGTTGCGACGGTTGAGGACGCCATGGACGAGAGCAACGAGACTTTCACCGTCACTTTGACCGTCTCATCAGGCACCGCCAGTTTGACCGACGGGACGGCGGCGGGAACCATTACCGACGATGATGAGTCGGCGGGTGCTCCTAGCAGCCTGACGGCCGTGACGGGTAGCGGCACTGGGGAGGTCGATTTGTCATGGACTGCTCCGTCGGATACGGGGGAACTGAACGGCACGGACCCGGCGGCCATCACCGGATACCAGTACCGTAAAGCCGAGTCCAGCATGGGCCTGGCGTCGGCTACGTGGACGAACGCGGGGACGGCGACTACTTTCACCGTCACCGGCCTCACTGGCGGAACCACCTACTACTTCCAGGTGCGGGCGCTCAACGGCGTCACTCCCGAAGGGACCGCCTCCGACGAGGCTAGCGCAGCAGCCAAGTCCCCTTCTTCCGATGCCAACCTCTCCGCACTGTCAGTTTCCCAGGGGACGCTGTCGCCTGCTTTCGACGCGGGGAAGATAGCATATACGGCTACCGTCGCCAACAGCGTGGCGTCCATGACCGTGACTCCAACGGCGGCGGACAGCGACGCGACGATCACGGTCAATAACACGGCGGTGACTAGCGGCGAGGCCAGTGGGGCCGTAGACCTCGACATAGGTTCCAACTCCATCAGTGTCGTAGTCACAGCGGAGAATGCGACGACTAAAACCTACACCATCACCGTAACCCGTTCCGGCCCGTCTATCTCCATTGCCGATGCCAGTGGCAATGAGGGCCGCAACGTGTCCTTCACCGTCAGCAAGACGGGTACGGGCGCGGTCACGCTGGGTTGGACCGCGTCTATTGGCGATTCGGACACAGCGACAACCGGTGACCTTGGCACAACCACACCTCTGGCACCGTGGCTTTCACCTCGTCGGAGACCAGCAAGACCTTCTCAGTTGCGACGAAACAGGACGCTGAGGATGAAAGCGACGAGACTTTCACCGTCAAGTTGAGCATCTCATCAGGCACCGCCAGTTTGACCGACGGGACGGCGGCGGGAACCATTACCGACGATGATGAGTCGGCAGGCGCTCCTAGCAGCCTGACGGCCGTGACGGGTAGCGGCACTGGGGAGGTCGATTTGTCATGGACTGCTCCGTCGGATACGGGGGAACTGAACGGCACAGACCCGGCGACTATCACCGGCTACCAGTACCGTAAAGCTGAGTCCAGCACTGGGCTGACGTCGGCTACTTGGACGGGTGCGGGGACGGGGACTACCCATACCGTCGCCAGCCTCACGGGCGGAACTACCTACTACTTCCAGGTGCGGGCGCTCAACGGGGTGACTCCCAAAGGGACAGCCTCCGACGAGGCTAGCGCAGCAGCTAAGTCCCCTTCCTCCGACGCCGACCTTTCCGCACTGGCAGTTTCCCAGGGAACGCTGTCGCCGGCTTTCGACGCGGGGAAGATAGCATATACGGCTACCGTCGCCAACAGCGTGGCGTCCATGACCGTGACTCCGACGGCGTCGGACAGCAAGGCGACTCTCACGGTAGACGGTACAGCAGTGGGCAGCGGCGAGGCCAGCGGGGCCATAGACCTCGACATAGGTTCCAACTCCATCAGTGTCGTAGTCACAGCGGAGAATGCGACGACTAAAACCTACACCATCACCGTGACCCGTTCCGGCCCGTCTATCTCCATTGCCGATGCCAGTGGCAATGAGGGCAGTAACGTGTCCTTCACAGTCAGCAAGACGGGTACGGGCGCGGTCACGCTGAGTTGGAAAGCGTCTATTGGCGATTCGGACACAGCGACAACCGGTGACCTTGGCACAACCACCTCTGGCACCGTGGCTTTCACCTCGTCGGAGACCAGCAAGACCTTCTCAGTTGCGACGGTTGAGGACGCCATGGACGAGAGCAACGAGACTTTCACCGTCACTTTGACCGTCTCATCAGGCACCGCCAGTTTGACCGACGGGACGGCGGCGGGAACCATTACCGACGATGATGAGTCGGCGGGTGCTCCTAGCAGCCTGACGGCCGTGACGGGTAGCGGCACTGGGGAGGTCGATTTGTCATGGACTGCTCCGTCGGATACGGGGGAACTGAACGGCACGGACCCGGCGGCCATCACCGGATACCAGTACCGTAAAGCCGAGTCCAGCATGGGCCTGGCGTCGGCTACGTGGACGAACGCGGGGACGGCGACTACTTTCACCGTCACCGGCCTCACTGGCGGAACCACCTACTACTTCCAGGTGCGGGCGCTCAACGGCGTCACGCCTAAAGGGGCTGCCTCCGACGAGGCCAGTGCAGCAGCCAAGGCTTTGCCCAGCATATCCATAGCAGACGCTAGCGGCGGCGAGGGCGGCAATGTGTCCTTCACTGTTAGCAAGACGGGCACGGGCGCAGTCACCCTGGGTTGGACCGCGTCCATCGGCGAGTCGGACACGGCGAAGATTTCTGATCTCGGCACACCCACTTCCGGCACGGTGGCATTCACCTCGTCGGAAGACAGCAAGACCGTGGCGGTTGCGACGAAACAGGACGCCGAGGACGAAAGCGACGAGACTTTCACCGTCACATTGACCATCTCATCAGGCGCCGCCAACTTGACGGATGAGACAGCGGCTGGAACCATCACCGACGACGACGAGTCTGCGGGCGCTCCCACCAGCCTGACGGCGGCGACGGGCAGCGACGTGATGGAAATTGACCTGTCATGGACGGTCCCGTCCGACACCGGCGGACTGAACGGCACGGATCCGGCGGCCATCACCGGATACCAGTACCGTAAAGCTGAAACCAGCGTAGGGCTGACGACTGCTACGTGGGCGAGCGCGGGGACGGGGACTACTTTCACCGTAACCGACCTCCCGGGCGGGACCACGTACTATTTCCAGGCGCGGGCGCTCAACGGGGCTACGCCCGAAGGGGCAGCCTCCGACGATGCCAGCGCAGAGGCCAAGGCCCTCTCCTGCAACCCCCATCTCTCTGGAGCGGCGATTTCCTGGGGGACGGCGTTAAGCGGCGGCGACGACGAAAAAGAATTTCTCATCGAGGTTGCCACCGTGGAGCAACTCAACGCAGTCCGGTACGACTTGGATGGCGACGGGGTGGTGGTGGACAATGCAGAGACCGTGGACGTGAATGAAGCAGAATTGTACGCAGCCGCCTTTTCGGTGACGCCAGGCGGCAGCGCGTGCCCGGATGGCAAAGAGTGCACGGGCTACATACTAACGGCGGACCTAGACCTGGACACGAACGGCAACGGAACAGCGGACGCCGGCGACGACTTCTGGAACGAAGGCGATGGCTGGCAGCCCATCGGCGAAGTCAACAACGCCGGATTCGCGGCCATCTTCGATGGCGATGGGAAGAGTATCAGCAACCTGTTCATAGACCGGAGTGGGGCTGCAAACGTGGGGCTGTTCGGCGTAGTGTCAGAAGGTTCGGAAATCAGGAACGTGGCCTTAGCTGGCATTTGCGTGACCGGGCGGCAATACGTGGGAGGACTGGTGGGGCGGCTGGAGGAAGCTACCGTAAGCGGCGCGTCCGCCGCGGGCGCAGTGGCCGGGAGCAGTGGCCGCATAGGAGGGCTAATCGGCCACGGGCTAAACTCCATCATCGAGGATAGCTGGGCGTCGGTGGACGTGACAGCGATGGGGACCGGCAGCCATAGAGCGGTAGGCGGGTTGGTGGGCGAGTTCCAGGTCATTGGGCAAGCCTCCGATGTGAAGAGGGTGGTGCAGTGGAGCTACGCTACTGGGACGGTGAGCAGCAACCTGAACCGCGTCGGAGGCTTGGTGGGCAACATGTCCTTGGAAGGCCCCCTTCGGCGTTGGTGGTTGCAAGTTACGCGACAGGCGCGGTGAGCGGAGGCAACGACGTGGGCGGCCTGGTAGGACGCAACCGAGGCATGGTGACCGCCAGCTACGCCACGGGAGCGGTAAGTGGCGCCAGCAATGTGGGCGGCCTAGTCGGCTACCACCACAAAGGGAAGGTGGAGGCAAGCTACGCCACTGGAGCAGTTAGCAGCACCGGCAAGGCTGGTGGCCTTGTCGGGCACGGGCAAAGCACAGTGGACGCCAGCTACTTCGACGCGGACACATCCGGGCAAACGGACTCGACTCAGGGAAAGACCACCAAAGAGTTGCAGGAGCCGACGGGCTACAGCACGCCCGCCAACAACATCTTCGCCACTTGGAACGTGGACTTGGACGGCGACGGCGCCAACGACGACCCGTGGGACTTCGGCTCCAGCTTCCAGTACCCGGTGTTGAAAGTGGACGGGCCAGATGAAGGCACGGAGCCGATCTGGCAGGAGTTCGGCAACCAGCTTCGCACCCGGCCCGGGCTGGCGGTCAGCACGACCGCAACGTCCGCGACGCTGACCTGGACGGCGCCGGCGGCTACTACAGACTATGCAGGCACACCCAGCATCACCTACCAAGTCTATCGCGATGGGACCTCTATTGGAACGGCGCAGACCGGCGTAACTTACACAAACACCGGTTTGACGTCGGGGTTCAATCACAAGTACCGCGTGTGTGTCCTGCTAAACGGCGAGCCGGCCCGATGCAGCCACACCGTTACGGCGCCGCCGCCGCTTTCCATCTCCATTGCCGACGCCAGCGGCAACGAGGGCGGCAACGCGTCCTTCACCGTCAGCAAGACGGGTACTGGAGCGGTCACGCTGGGCTGGAAAGCGTCCATTGGCGGGTCGGACACGGCGGCTAGCGGGGACCTTGGCGCTACTACTTACGGCAGGGTGTCCTTCGCCTCAGCGGACACCAGCGAGACGTTCACCGTAGCGACAGCTCAGGACACCACCGACGAGAGCAACGAGACCTTTACCGTGACCCTGACACCACTCTCCGGGTCCGCGAACCTTACAGATGGAACGGCGGCGGGGACGATCACCGACGACGACGAGTCCGCGGGCGCGCCCACCAGCCTGACCGCGGCGACGGGCAGTAACGTGGGGGAAATCGACCTGTCATGGACTGCCCCGTCCGACACCGGCGAACTGAACGGCACTGACCCGGCCACCATCACCGGCTACCAGTACCGCAGCGCCGAGTCCAGCGCAGGACTGACTTCGGCTACATGGACCAGCGCAGGGACGGGGACTACCTTTACCGTCACCAGCCTCACCGGCGGAAAGACCTATTACTTCCAAGTGCGCGCCCTCAACGGGGTGACTCCCGAAGGGGCCGCTTCCACCGAAGCCAGTGGGACGGCCAAGGGCCTCTCGTCCAACGCCAACTTATCCGCTCTTGCAGTTTCCCAGGGTACGCTGTCGCCCCAGTTTTCCTCAACGGTGACGGCATACACGGCTACCGTGATCAACAGCACGGCGTCCATGACCGTGACTCCAACAGCGGCGGACAGTGACTCGACTATCACGGTAGACGGTACAGCGGTGACCAGCGGGGAGGCCAGCGGGGCCATAGACCTCAACGTCGGCGGCAATATCATCGAAGTTATCATCACCGCAGAAGATGGGACGGCGAAACGGTACACCATCACCGTGACCCGCACCAGCCAGTCCATCACCGTGGCCCGCACCGGCCCGTCCATCTCCATCGCCGACGCTATCGGCAACGAGGGCGGCAACGTGTCCTTCACCGTTAGCAAGGCGGGCACGGGATCTGTCACGCTGGGCTGGAGAGCGTCCATCGGCGATTTGGACACAGCGGCGATCTCTGATCTCGGCACAACCACCTCTGGCACGGTGACATTCACCGCATCGGAGACCAGCAAGACCTTCTTCGTTGCCACGGTCCAAGACGCCACGGACGAAGGCAACGAGACTTTCACAGTCACTTTGACTGTCTCCACAGGTATCGCCAGTTTGACGGACGGGAGGGCGTTGGGAACGATTAGCGACGATGATGAGTCCGCAGGAGCGCCCACCAGTCTGACGGCCGCCGACCGGCAGCGGCGGGGGCGAGATCGACCTGTCGTGGAACGCCCCGTCGGACACCGGAACCCTCAACAGCGCAGACCCGGCCGTTGTCACCGGCTACCAGTACCGCCGGGCGAAATCCAGCGCAGGGCTGCCATCGGCCCCGTGGACTGACGCGGGGACAGCCACGAAATTCACCATCACCGGCCTCAATGGCGGAACGAGGTATTATTTCCAAGTACGGGCGCTTAACGGCGTGACTCCCAAGGGAGCCGCCTCGAACGAGGGCAACGCAACGGCCAAGGTGTTGCCAGTCATCTCCATCGAAGACGCCACGGGAGTAGAGGGCAGCGGGGTGTTCTTCACAGTCAGCAAGACTGGCGCTGGGACGGTGACGTTAGACTGGATCGCGTCCCATTGGAGAGTTGGACACCGCCTCGGCAGCAGACCTGGGCGCAACTTCCTCGGGCACGGTGGACTTCAACTCATCGGATAGCAGCAAGACCATCACCGTAGAGACGGTTCAAGATGCCATTGACGAAAGCGCTGAGACCTTCACCATGACTTTGACCGCGACGCCTGGGCGCGGCTAACGTAGCGAACTGGAGAGCAGCGGGGACAATCATTGACGATGACGAGACCGCGGGAAGCCCTGTCAATTTGACGGCAGTAAACGGCAGCGGCGAGGGTGAGATCGACCTGTCATGGAACGCCCCGTCGGACACCGGGAACCCTCAACGGCCGCTAGCCCGGCCGCCGTCACAGGCTACCAGTACCGCCTGGCGGAGTCGAGCGGAGGGCTGCCGTCGGTCCCGTGGACTAACGCGGGGGCGGCAACGAACTTCACCGTATCCGGCCTCACGGGCGGAACGACGTATTATTTCCAAGTACGGGCGCTCAACGGCGTGACGCGCCAAGGCGAGGCGTCTGAGGAAGCAACGGGGCACCCCAGTAAACCGCGGCCTGGACGAGCGCACCGGCGCCCGACGCCCCAACACTCCCATCCGACACCGAGGAAGGAAGCGCAGATGTCAACGTTGACGGGCCTATCGCTGCATTAGGACCCGACGACAAACTCCGCTGGCCGACTGGTCCAGAGGGGGAGGTGCAACAGGCGAGTACGCCAACTCCCATGCCGACGTCCCCATACACGCCAACGCCCATCTTCACCCCAACCCCGCAGGCACAACCGACTGCGGCGCGAGCCTCCACATCTCTGTTAACGACTTCTCCCTGGCCTACGCCAACCGTGGAGCCAACGCCTACAGTTGCACCTTCACCGACAGTTGTGCCAGCGTCGGCCTCCCAGGAGTCCGCATCGGCAGGAGGCAACAGTTTTCCGGTATGGGCGTGGCTGGTCATTGGGATAGTTGTGTTGCCCGTCGCCGCGGCAGGTGTATACGCGCTCTACGGCCACCGGAGTAGGCGCAACTAATAGACCAGTCTGGGGACGTTTGGATCATGCCCAAAGGAACTTGCGGTGGTCACATGACGCATAATCCTGGGACGGCTCAGTGTGCTACCCCGCCACGTCTCAACCTGGGGCAGGCCCGGCTTCCGGGAATTAAGACGAGCGGCCGCTCTTTCCTTGGCTCCCCGGGGCTAATCGATTCTTCACCATTAGCAGGAATTTTGCGCCCCCGAAAATAAGTCGCAAGGCAAATTCCGCGGCGATGAGGAATCCCAGATAATAGAGGATGGTCTCCCTGTGGTCGTTGGCCTCCTTCAGGACATCCAGAGACTCTGAAATAGTGAAGAAAGACGCATCAATAACGAAGATGGCCAGGACCGCAAAGGGCAATATCTTGGCTACGTCTCTGGACAAATCTTCGTTGTAATAAGCCACAACGCGAATCGCGGTGACGGTGATCAGGGCCATTCGCAGGATTTCCGAAAACGATTGCTCCTTGGAAAGAAAGGCTAGTATTAAGGTCAGGACAGCGAACCAGAGGAACGCGAAGATCGGAAACAGCAGGATGTACTTCAGGGTGTACGTGACAGCATGGAGGAAAGCCCGCACCCATCGAAGTCTCGACTCCTCGTACTTGGACAGGTCCAATTTGAACATGTCCCGAGACGCAACGAACCGGTAGAACTTGAAGACGGCAAAGGCATAGACCGCCATGCCGAGAACGAAGACTGCGACGGGCTGCAGCAAGTCGACAGCATCGTTAATATCCAGACCGTTGGGGAAAACGTCGTTAATTCCCATAAGCCTCGGCTTTCATGTCGGGAGGACCAGCATGCGATAGGGTCGCCGATGTGTCGCCGCCGGTTCCGGTCTCGACGGCTGCGCAGCGGAGGGGATGGACTGCGTATGCTTATCTGTCTCTCGCCATCCAGGATTATGAAGGATGGGTACTGGCGGTGCAATGCTGAAGTACGCCGGTTCGCGGCGATTGCCCCACAGACCCCGAGGCCGCCGTTGGTCCTAGCGCAGCCTTCTTCGACCGCGGCGCCCATTATCTAAAGGCTTGTCAGTCTGTAGTCCGTTCCACCTCATCGCCGCCCTGGGACGGGGCGGAATCATCCGGGGATGACGGGTCATCTTCTCCCAGAAAGGTCTGGCTGAACAACTCTTTCAAGACGCGGTGGATTCGAAATGCGACTACGACCAACGCCGCGACCAGGGCCGTCACGATAAGCAAGGGCAACGGAGCGCTGAAGCTTCCCAAGGCTATGAGGCGAGAAACCAATGGGATAGACCACACCCCCGGGATGACCAGGATAGGCAGCAGCGCCGTATCGCGGAAGACGGCTCGGAGATTGCCCTGGGTCCAATTGTCAGCTATCCCCAAATAGCTGGGCAGCCTGTATTCCACCAGGCCGTCGGCGAGACTTCGCAGTGACCTCCACATGGCTATCCCCGGTGGAATGCAAAGAGCCAAGACCGCGCCCCCGATGATCAAGCCCAGGATACTCTCGCTCAAATGGACTATCCCAGATAATTCGGTAGTAAAGCGAACGCTGCCGGTGCCCAACACCAAGAAGAGCGCAATAATTCCCAGGTCCAGCAGTATGGCGCGGCTGCTTCGCTGTATCCGTTTGGCCCTCTTACTGTTAAGTTGGAAGGCGCTGCGGAGAGTGGCAAGGGCTACTCCAATATCCCTGCCGTATCGCTGCAACAACCGAGGCGAGCGGCGCTCCGCGAATGTGGCGAAGGCGTCCGGTGAACGGAATATGATCGGATACACCAGCGCAGTGATGGCAGTTACGCCCGTGATAACCGGGTACATGAATGCGCCGATGGCTCCAAAATCCGCCCCGGTCTTGACCATTGCCAACGAGAACTCGCCCATTTGCGGCATCCCAAACCCCACCCTCAAAGAAACCCGCCCGCTTTGCCCCGTAAGAAAGGTGGCCATAGTGTCGGCGATTATCTTCCCGAATACGAACACCGCCGTAACCACCAACGTGGGGACGATGTAGTCGTCCAACAAAGACAGGTCTATAAGCATTCCAATTGATACAAAGAATATGGCGGCGAACATGGTCCGAACGGGCCGCATAATCCGATCCATTTCCCCGGCGTGATGGGAATCCCCGAGCACCGCGCCAATGAGGAATGCGCCGGCTGCGCCGGATAGACCCAGTTGCTCGGCAGTTAGCGCCAAGCCGAAGCACAGGGTCAACCCCACGATGAGCAGGGTTTCCTCCGACTGGAAGCGGTTTAGAATATTGGCCAGCTTCTGGGCCAGGAACGCCCCAAGGACCAGGGCCAACACAGAGAAAGAGACCAGTTTCAGCAGCAGTGTTCCGACGCTGCGCACGTCTGCGCCCTCGGCGGTGGCAATTCCTGCCAGCACCGTCAGCAGAATGACCGCGGCGAAGTCTTCCACCACCAGAATCCCGACGATCAGCCGCCCGCGCGTCTCCAGCAGCTGGTCGGACTCCCGGAGCATAGTCATCAAGATGGCGGAACTGCTGATGCACAGGGCAGATCCCAGGAAGACCGCGTTGATGTCGCTCCACCCCATCAGGATCGCAATTTCGAACCCCAGGGCGAACATTATCGCCATCTCTATGGAGGCGATGACAATGACCGCGCCGCCAACTTCCCGGATGCGCCGCCACCCCAGTTCCAGGCCAATACCGAAGAGAAGCAGCACCAGCCCCAGGTCCGCCAGCAGCCTTATGGTCTCTAGGTTTTCGACGGCCTTCAGGGCAGACGGGCCGACCAGGGCGCCGGCCGCCAGGTATCCCAGCACTGTGGGCAACTTGACCCACCGACACAACACGAGGGCGAGGCCGGCCACGGCCATTATGATGGCGAAGTCTCGTAGAAGGTGGGGCTCGGTGTGGCCGCCGACCTGGGCGATGATTGAACTTACAACGTCCATGTCGTAATCTTCTCAAATAGCCAAGGCCCGGACCCCTGTCAGCCCTGGTCCGGCAACCGGTGATAGCGGGACGGTTAGGGAAATTGGGGGCCAGTAGCGGGGTAAAGGCGCCCGAGACCCCGAAGTGTCAATCTGGACAAGTCCAGCCGGCACCCTCCTACCGTCTGAAAATGCCTACCATCTGGACATGCCTGCCATCTGGAAAGGAAGGCGAAACCGTGCTATTTCACAGGATAGCGTTTCGCAGAAGTTGCATCAATGGAAATAGGCGCCACATTCCGCGAGAAGGACGCCGGGAATTCAACCGGGCGCCTGGGGCAGCGGCCCAGCAAGGCCGCCCAAACAATGTTTAGACTGGTAGCGTATCATCCGGCGGTGTCGACTCGCTGGACGAGAAGCACTGGGCCAATGAGCGGCGCCTGATGCCGCCTGAACACAGGGTGGTCAAACAGGCCCGGAAGGGTGATTAATGTGTCTACTTTGGTGACCGGCGGGACTGGTTTCGTCGGCAGCAACCTAGTCAAGACCCTGGCCCAGCGGGGGCGCCAGGTGGTGTGCTTCGACCAGGTCCCACCCGACGGACTGGTGAAGGCGTACCATTCGGCCCACTCCTCGTCTATCACATACGTTCAGGGAAACATCCTGGACGCTGACGACCTGCGGCGCGCCGTCGTCGGGCGACAGATCACCAAGATCGTCCACGCCGCCGTTTTTACCGGCCTGCGCCAGGACATCGAGCGCGACCACAGCCGATCTATCGTGGATATCAACTTGACCGGCACGACTAACCTGCTGGGATTGGCTATGCAGCAAAAGATAGAGAGATTTCTGTACGTCAGTTCCGGCTCGGTGTACGGCGAGGGACTGGACCCCGCCGGCGTTCTTCACGAGGAGGACCAGCTTTACCCCCGCACCCTGTACGCCGTGACCAAGTACGCCAGCGAACTCCTTACCCGCCGCTTTGGGGAACTGCACGGGTTTCCAACGGTAAGCACGCGCCTGAGCTCTCCTTACGGCCCCATGGAAAGGGTTACGGGCCACCGGGCCATAATGTCGGTCTTCTACGAATGGACCAGGGACGCAGCGCGCGGCGATCCTATCCGCACCGGCGACCGCACCGCCGGCCGGGACTACACCTATGTCGCCGACACGGCTGCGGCCGTCTGCTCCATACTCGACTCTCCGTCCCTCACTTACAGCGAGTACAACGTGTCCTCGGGCCATGTCCACACCCTGGAAGAAATCGCCCTTGCCCTGAAGGAAGTCAGGCCTTCGATCCGGATCGTCGACGACCCGACTTACGAGGTGCGGAGCTTTCGCCCCGACGCGGCCCGTGGTCCCATGGACACCACGCGCTTGCGAGAAGACCTGGGTTTCGAGCCGTCCTATGACCTGGTTTCGGGCATCAGGGATTACCTTGCGTGGCGGGAGGCGTCGGGCTTCAAAGACTAACTTCTCCCTGCGTCGCTGCTAAGAGCGTCAACATTCCCTTTCAAGCCGGGACCCCGAAATACGGCGCGGAACAACGTCTCGCCGCAACCGTCGCCGTCGCCGGGAAGAGGCGTCGCCTCCGGGTCGAACCCTGCCTCCTCCAGGAGCCGCATCCAGGTTGCAATTGGGAATAGCCCGCTGAGGTGCAGGTCTTTCTCCACACGGGTGACTCCGTTCTCTTTGATTATGTAGACGAACAGGGACTCGACAATGGTGTCGGCGGGGTCCGGGTCCCTGAGGTGTTCCTCCACCGTAACCGCCGGCCCATCCGGCCGGGAAGGGGGTCTGCCGGGCCAGTGGAGCACCCGGGGGCGGAAGGTGTCCCGCACCAGGTCTGGGGCCGCCAGAAAAACGCCGCCCGGCCGTAGGTGGGCGCGGGCGGCGGCGAACACGGCCCGCAGGTCTTCTTCGGTGAGCATGTATGAAATGGCGTCGTGGGCCAGGACGGCGTCGAACTTTCCGGGGAGGCGCAGTGTACGCATGTCTCCCAGGTGATGGGTGACGCCGGGATTCAGCTTTCGGGAAAGCTCCAGCATTTGGGGCGATAAGTCGACGGCTTCGGCCTCGAAGTCCCCGGTCAAGTGCGACAGCAGGTGCCCCCCGCCGCAGCCCAACTCCAATATCCGCCACCGCCCTGGGCCCAGCAGGTCGCGGAGTGCTGCGCGCCAGTGCTCCGCCTCCTCGGCGTAGTGCTCCGGCGGGCTAATCACCGACCACAGGTGGGCAAATTCGCCGTACATACGGAGGTTCTTTTGCTCAGGCGTCACTTAGCCCCCATGCGCTTAAAGGCGTACCGACCGGCTTGCGCCGACTTATGCGCGCCGGTGGGTCCAAGTGGGCAGCGCACGATACCCTATCTTGTGTCGGCCCAAGGGTTGGGATATGCTCCCAACAGTATACGGCCCGATGGTCAGAAGGGCATGAAATCGTTGGGGGTCTTCATGGGCTACGAATCGTTGATTTTGGAGAAAACCGGCCACGTGGCTGTCCTAACCCTGAACCGTCCCGAGAAGCTGAACGCCTTTGACCGGCAACTCAGCGGCGAGTTTCACGCCGCTCTGAACGAGGTTGAAGCAGGGTTTCCCGACATCAGAGCGCTGGTGCTGACCGGAGCCGGCCGGGGTTTTTGCTCGGGCGCCGACGTAAGCATCCTGGCCGAAGACCGGCCCAGCGGCCAAGAGTCCGATCAACGGGACACCCATGCCAAGGCCGTTTCCAGCGTGATAGCACTGGGGCCTCGTCTGCCCCAGCTCCCACAGCCGGTCATCGCGGCGGTAAACGGAGTTGCGGCGGGGGCCGGGTTGGCCATCGCCCTGGCCAGCGACATACGCGTCGCCTCCGACCAGGCCCGGTTCTCTTCCGTCTTCATCAAGCGGGCAATGGTTCCCGACAACTGCGCCTCCTATTTTCTCCCTTCCCTGGCCGGATGGGGGGTTGCCGCCGAAATGGCCCTCACCGGCCGGATTTACGACGCGCAACAGGCCCTTCAAATGGGCCTGGTCAACAACGTCGTGCCCGCCGACCGGCTGATGGAGGAGGCCCGGACGTTGGCCGAGGAGATTGCCTCCAACCCGCCCCTGGCAGTGCGGTCCACCAAGCAACTTCTAATCAGCCACATGCCCGATCTGGCCCGCGTCGCTCGGCAGGAATATGCAGCCAATGCGCCGTCCAACGGCAGCGAGGACAAGCGGGAAGCGGTTATGTCCTTCATCGAGAAGCGGGCGCCGGTGTACCACGGCAGGTAACCTGGGGCAGCCAGGGTGAGTCCCTTACCGGGATTGACAATGACTAGTCTGACTAGTATGATGCGCTCATGGGCATAGTGTATTCGACATACGAAGCCAAAGCGCGTTTTTCTGAAGTCCTGCGGCACGTCCGGGAGGGGCGAGCGGTGACCATCTCCTACCGGGGTGAACCCGTAGCGGAGGTCCGCGCCATCGAAAAGGGCCCCGGCACCATTGACGAGCGTCTGGAAGACCTGCGTAAGCGAGGGATCGTACAACCAGCCCACGGGCCGAAGCAGCCGTTCAAGCCGGTGGCCCATGTGCCCGGC
Source organism: Dehalococcoidia bacterium (assembly GCA_963668505.2). Taxonomy (GTDB): domain Bacteria; phylum Chloroflexota; class Dehalococcoidia; order Lucifugimonadales; family UBA3495. The sequence goes on from CAXXWY010000006.1 coordinate 40,544, forward strand.
GCGTTGGAACGCTTTCTCGCCGACCGGGAATAGTGCCGACTGCCTACGTCGACACGTCCGCGCTGGTGGCCGTTGCATTCGGTGAACCAAACGGCATTGGTGTTGGCCGACTCCTGGACCAATTCCAATGGCTGGTGTCTTCTAACTTTCTTGAAGCGGAAATACGCTCCGCGTTCATGCGTGAGAGCCTGGCCTTTGAACGGTCTGTCCTGTTTGGGGTGGAGTGGGTATATCCGGACAGGCCGCTGACCCACGAGTTCGGGGCTGTCCTCGATGCCGGCTATCTGAGGGGGGCCGATCTGTGGCACGTGGCGACGGCCCTCTACCTGGTGCAAGACCCCGGCGAGATTACCTTCCTCACCTTGGACGCCCGGCAGCAAGCCGTAGCCGCAGCCCTGGGATTTCAGACGTGAGCAGATGCCCGCTGCCCATCGACGCCGGATTATTTGAGGATTGACCCAGTTCTGATGCTTTGTAGAAAGCACTGGGATAGGGAAAATTCAGAGGGTATTAAAATGTGCTGCACTTACAGCGCGGTAATCAAGCAAAACGACGGATGGTGGATTGGCTGGGTACGAGAAATATCAGGAGTCAACGCCCAAGCCCGGAGGCGAGAATAACTCTTGGAGAACCTTCAAGTAGCCCTGAAAGAAGCCATGGAAATGAATTCCAGGGATGCCGAGGAGTCAATGGCCGACGACTACGAGCAAGTGATACTACAACAGTGAGGCGGCGACGATTATTGCGGCATCTGAGTCAGAATGGCTGTAAAATTTGCCGCGACTTGAGGGTTCCTGCCCCGGTCCAATAGGACAATACTTCCAACCGCTGCTACGGCTGCATGGGGAGGGCCGTCAACTCCGTTAGGACTTTATCAAGCCGCTCGGCCAGCACATCGATGTTCTTAGCAGCGTCTTCGTGGGTGAAAGCCCAAGCCTTATGCCCGGGTGCGGATACATCCCAGGCACCAGGTTGGTTCTCAAACTCGCCTGCCCATTTCTCCAATACTTCCCGAAGGCCCTCGGGTAGGTTTGTGAAGAAGTCTGGACTCCAGTTTCCTGCTCCAAATCTGAAGTTCCTGTTTCCAGCGGACGAACCGTAAGGTGCAGGGGTCGGAGAAAGCCATGCAACCGTAACCGGCTGGCGCCAAGCCGATGTACGACAGCGAATGCTGACGGTAGCGTTTCCATAAGTAAGTTGAGCCCCACATTCGTTCGCCACGTCGAGTAGACGCTTGGCCGCATGCTGGATCTCTGGACTTGGCATTTGATTGAGAAATTCATCGTTGTCCATCGGCCTCCGTCCACCTGCCGAAGTCCTGTCGGGGGCGGCAGCAGTGCGCCCGATGACGCGCGGCACCAGTGTCTGCCCAGTCGCCCCGAGAAATTGCTTGATTTCCACCGCTAACACCTCTATTCCGGGCATCTGCTCGTTCAGAAATTCCACGACTCGGGTTAATTCGTCTGGGATGCCGTCGGCAACGAACAGCAGGCGCAGCCGGGCGGCGCGCAAGTTGGTTTCCACTCGTCGCCAGAACTCGTCAGGGTCCGGCTCCTCTTTCAACAAATCCGCCAAGGCGATGTCGGGGTCTTCTGCGGATTCCTCAAAAGATTGACGTATGTCCCCCACGTTCCAAGTGCGGGTGGCATGGGCAGCATAGTCAAGCATCTGGCCAACTATAGTGCGGCGGATTTCCGAGTTGGAGGAGCGTTTGACTTCCACCAGCGTGAGGATGGCGTCCTGATCTATGAGCAGGTGGTCGACTGACCACCTGCTGTTCCCGCCCTCAGTATCCGCAATCCCCTGCTCCCGGTTTATCAGGACCCAGCGGCGCGGTTTGTCGGGATTCATCTGCTCGCCTGACAGCAGTTCCGGGTGATCGGCCAACAGTTTCTGGAGGGTGTCCTCTCGGTCAAACTGCTTTTCGGACATCGGCTCGATTTGTCCCTGTTCGTTCAGGTGATAGATGCTCTCGGTCAAACCTTGCCTCCGCTTGTTTGTTGAACTCGCCGAAATTGCAGAAGGCACCCCGTAGTGTTCCAGCCGGGTTATCGGGAGCCACTGCCTGACGACTCCGGGGTTAGATTATCTGCCATTCCAGAAGAAGGCGATGCACCGTCTTCAGTCTCTTTACGTAGGGAACGCAGCTTCCAGCGCGCCCACAAAACCGCCACGAGAGGCGCGGACAGCATGCCCACGACCATCAGTATCAGGAACTGGGGAGGAACGTGCATCCACGAGCCTCCGATGGCCAGGAGATAGTAGCGGCACATACGTCCGATAACGCTGGCCGAGGTATACCTCCACAGTGGATAGCCGGAGCTCGGCGCCAGGACCCGCACCGGATAGAACGGCAATGGGGTGACGGCCAGGGCTGCAATGGTCGGCCAGGGACGCCAGTAGAAGCATTGCACCGCTTTTTTGTATATGCCCGTCTGCTTTACCCGGGCAACCTGCTGGAACTCGAATACCCGTTTGATCACGGCGTAGTCGATGATGCAGGCTATCATGGTGGCGACGCCGCCGACCACGGCCACGACCCAAGGGCTGTAGACCGCCGCGGCAAAGAGGACTCCAGGCTCGTTGGGCAGATACACGAAGCTGTTTGACGGTATGGAGTACCAGAAGTACAGCACCAGCTGCCACAGGCTCGACGCATAGGCCCATGCCAACAGGGTGCATACCAGGGCCGGAAGCAACGTGCCTGCCAGGACCCAGACCCTGGGGCTGCGCCAAGCGCGGCGGGCCAAGGCCTTAGCGGCGCCAATGAGCCTTCCTACAGAGGGCGTTGACGTTGGCCGAGCCTCGGAGAGCTTGAGGGCATTGGGGTTAAGCTTGATCATCAATTTCCAAGGGTAGTTGATGGGCCGTGGCCTGCGCAACCCGGTGGGCGGCATGCTCTTGCGGAGGCAAGGCATCCGGGGCCGGAAATGAAACACCCCTCCGAGCTCTAGCTTGGAGGGGCGTCCTGGGGTTTGCATTCTTGGTAGCGGGGGTTGGACTCGAACCAACGACCTTCGGGTTATGAGCCCGACGAGCTGCCACTGCTCCACCCCGCGATGAACCCTTCGACAAGCTCAGGGCGAACGGTAATCGGGTGCCACTCAGGCAAACGGCTCAGGGGCCGCTCAGGCGGACGGCTTAAGGGCCGTCCAGGATAAGCGGCGCTTGAGCGCCGCCCAAGGCGGGCAGCCCGCCGGCGCCGAGCATGTCGCTGAAAAGAACAAGAAGCCTGGTCCTGCTATTCCTCCCATGCGAGGGAGGGAGTTATGCCAACGTTTGAAGTTCTTAGCGTGGGTCAAGACACTCGACCGGTTAGTACCGGTATGCTGAATCCCTTACGGGACTTACACATCCGGCCTATCAAGCAGATAGTCTCTCTGCAGTCTTACCCCCGAACTTAATCGGGGAGGGAGGCCTAATCTTGGGGGATGCTTCGCGCTTAGATGCCTTCAGCGCTTATCGCTGCCAAACATGGCTACCCAGCGCTGCTCCTGGCGGAACAACTGGAACACCATAGGTTTGTCCTTCCCGGTCCTCTCGTACTAGGGAAAGGTTCCCTCAAGCCTCCTGCGCCCACGGCGGATAGAGACCGAACTGTCTCACGACGTTCTGAACCCAACTCACGTACCCCTTTAATCGGCGAACAGCCGAACCCTTGGGACCTCCTTCAGCCCCAGGATGGGACGAGGCGACATCGAGGTGCCAAACCTCGCCGTCGATGTGAACTCTTGGGCGAGATAAGCCTGTTATCCCCGGGGTAGCTTTTATCCGATAAGCCACGGCCCTTCCACTCGGTGCCGTAGGATCACTTTGCCCGACTTTCGTCCCTGCTCGACTTGTAGGTCTCGCAGTCAAGCCCTCTTATGCCAATGCGTTCTGTGGACGATTTCCATCCGTCCTGAGAGGACCTTTGGGCGCCTCCGTTACTTTTTAGGAGGCAACCGCCCCAGTTAAACTGCCCACCAAGCACTGTTCCCCAGTTGCGCTGAGGTTAGAACCAAAAACAGCCAAGGGTGGTATTTCAACGACGACTCCACACCTACTGGCGTAGGCGCTTCTAAGTCTCCCACCTATCCTACACATGACAGCTCCCAGCCCAATGCCAGGCTACAGTAAAGCTCCACGGGGTCTTTTTGTCCTGCCGCGGGTCGCCCGCGTCTTCACGGGCACCGCAATTTCACCGAGCCCCCCGCCGAGACAATGGCCAAGTCGTTCAACCATTCATGCGGGTCGGAACTTACCCGACAAGGGACTTCGCTACCTTAGGACCGTTAGAGTTACGGCCGCCGTTCACCGGGGCTTCAGTTTGGTGCTTGCACACCGCCCCTTAACCTTCCGGCACTGGGCAGGCGTCAGCCTGTATACGTAGGGTTTCCCCTTAGCACAGACCTGTGTTTTTGTTAAACAGTCGCCCGGCCTTCTTCTCTGCGCCCCCAGAACGCTCCCCCGGCTTGCGGGTTCACCTTCCAGGGGGCCCCTTCTCCCGAAGTTACGGGGCCCTTTTGTCTAGTTCCTTAGCGGAGGTTAGCTCGAACACCTAGGGACTTTTATCCCAGCCCACCAGTGGCGGTTTGCGGTACGGTCGCCGCAGCTCCATAACCACGAAGCTTTTCTTGTCGGTATGGCCTCAACGGGGTCTCCGTTCCCGTAGGTCGGGATTCCCTCACTCCTCAGCTTGACACCGGGGTGGATTTGCCTGCCCCGGAACGCCTACAAGCAAGGACGCACCATGTCCAATGGGCACGCCCCGCCTAGCCTCCCGCACCCCTCCTTGGTTTTAAGCGAAACAACGGCGGTGCAGGAATATTAACCTGCTGTCCATCGCCTTCGGCACTTGCCTACGGCTTAGGACCGACTAACCCTACGCCGAACAACGTTGCGTAGGAAACCTTGGGCTTTCGGTGTCAGGGATTCTCACCCTGATTTACGCTACTCATTCCGGGATTCTCACTTCCCCGCGCTCCAGCAAGCCTCGCGACTCACCTTCTCCGCACGAGGAACGCTCCCCTACCATGCCCAGGTATTGACCAAGCTTTCGCCTTCCGTCGCTTCGGTGCGAGCTGACCCCGAAGGGTCGCCCACGAGAGGCAACGGTCGGTTCCGGCCTTGAACCTGTACATCCACGGCTTCGGCGGCAGACTTAAGCCCCGTTACATTTTCCGCGCAGGATCCCTCGACCAGTGAGCTATTACGCACTCTTTAAAGGGTGGCTGCTTCTAAGCCAACCTCCTGGCTGTTTTGGGAACCCCACCTCGTTTCCCACTTAGTCTGCTCTTGGGGGCCTTAGCCGGTGGTCTGGGCTGTTTCCCTTTTGACAATCGCACTTATCTGTGACTGTCTCACTCCCGGGTATCGGTAGAACGGCATTGGTGGTTTGATTGAGTTTGGTAAGCTCACGCCCCCTAGCCCATTCAGTGCCCTACCTCCGTCCTCCTAGTTCCCGAGGCTGCACCTAAATGCATTTCGGGGAGAACCAGCTATTTCCGGGTTCGATTGGCATTTCACCTCTACCCACAGCTCATCCCAAGCTTTTGTACTAGCCACGAGTTCGATCCTTCAGTCCGCGTTAACGAACCTTCAATCTGGCCATGGGTAGCTCACCCGGTTTCGGGTCTACTACATGGAACTGCTCGCCCTGTTCAGACTCGCTTTCGCTACGGCTCCGGAACTACAGTCCCTTAACCTCGCTCCATACAGTAAGTCCCCGGATCATTCTTCAATAGGCACGCCGTCATCCGCCTTACGGCGGACTCCGACCTTCTGTAGGCTTACGGTTTCAGGTCTATTTCACTCCCCGCCAGGGGTTCTTTTCACCTTTCCCTCACGGTACTGGTGCGCTATCGGTGACCAAGGGTATTTAGCCTTGGAGGGTGGTCCCCCCAACTTCCCACAAGGTTTCACGTGCCCCATGGTACTTAGGATCTGCTTCAGGAGCTCCATTCCTTTCGCCTACCGGGCTGTCACCGTCTACGGCGGCCCTTCCCAGGGATCCTTCGGCTAGAAATGGAGTTTGTAACTCCTCGAGGCCAGATGAGGCGGCCTCTGAAACGTCCTGTAACCCCGCAACGACACAGGCCCTCACGCCGTTAGGTCGTTGCGGTTTAGGCTCTTCCCCTTTCGTTCGCCACTACTAAGGGAATCTCGGTTGATTTCTTTTCCTCGGGGTACTTAGATGTTTCAGTTCCCCCACTTACCCTCCGCGCAATGCGGATGGACCGACTCAACGCCGGAACAGGTTACCCAATTCGGAGACCCCCGACTACGCCTGTTAGACGGCTCATCGAGGCTTATCGCAGCCTTACCGCGTCCTTCTTCGGCCCTTGGTCCCAAGGCATCCACCGTAAGCCCTTCATAATTTGACCCACGCTAGGAACTTCGAATTCCCTAGACTCGGTTCTTTATGCAGTTCAGACTTCCTATTCAGTTTTTAACCTGCTCCAACCTCCCGGGGCCTTCCCGACGTTCCCGTCGGTGGCGCCGCCGACTCGCTAAAATCGGCTTCCGTTCAGTTAGCGGATACCGAGTATAGAACCAATCCCGCCCCACGTCAAGGCTTGCCGGCCGGAGATTTGCCGGAATCGCCGGTTCAGCGGCCCACGAACGGCGGCATACCGCGGTTTTTGTCCAAAAACCACTGGACGGCGATTTTGTGATCCTCCGTCCGCCGCACGTGCTCCTGCGCCGCCGACGCCAGTTCCAGCGCCTCCCGGAACGTCAACCCCATGCTCTCCTGCACCAGGTACTTGGTCAGCGAGTGCGCCACCGTCGGCCCGCCGGCGATGCGCTTGGCCAGTTCCAGCGACCCGTCCATCAACTCGTCGTCGGGAAAACACTTGCTGGCGAGGCCGATACGCACCGCGTCCTCGCCGCCCATCCAGTCCCCGGTGTACTGCAACAGCAGCGTGTTGCTGGTGCCAATCAGCTTGGGCAACTGCCAGCAACTGCCGTCGCCGGGTATCAGGCCGTTGAGCACAAAGCGCTCCGACAAGCGCCCGCTGTCGCCCACCACCCGGATGTCGCAGGACAGCGCCAGCCCGCAGCCAACCCCGGCCGCCGGGCCGTTGACTACCGCTATTGACGGCTTCTGCAAGTCGTGAATCCGCAGCGGCACAAAGTTGACGCGCGGCCCGCTCTCGGCGGCGCGTTGCCGGCCCTTCATGTATTCCATCTTGCCCCAGGTCAACGGTTCGGGATCGCTTTGCGCTTCCCGCTCGTCGATGCGCTGCCGAAAACCCCGGACGTTGGCCCCGGAGCAGAACGACGGTTCCGTGCCGGTGAGTACCAGCACCCGCTCCTCCGGGTTGTTCTCAAACTCGTCCAGCCGCTCGAACATCTCGGCGGCCATGTCCGGCCCCAGCGCGTTGCGCGTCGGGGGGTCGTGCATGGTCATCACCAGCACCCCGTCCACCACGTCGGTCTTGATAAATTCGTAAGCCATAGCGAAACCCTCGCAAAACCCCGGAAAAACCGGGTCAACGGATTGACCCGCATTCTACCCGCCCCAACCATCGCCGGCTACCGTCCTAAAGGAAAGGCCGCCCCACGCTGAGCGGAGCGGCCCTCCCAAACTGTCATTCCTGCGAAAGCAGGAATCCACGTCGTTGACCAAATCCCGTCAATCATAGAATCATCCGGCGCCGCGGCTTTATATTGAGAAATTCCCCGCGCGGCATAGCCCGGACGCTCGCCCAGTTCCAGGATTTTCGCCACCATTTCCTCCGCCGAATCAGCCACCAGGAACACCCCGTTCTCGGTCAACGCAACCCGCTTGTCTGGATACTTCTGCATCAGCTCGGCCCGCATCCCCCTCAGCCGCTCCGAGCGTTCCGTAAAACTGCGATGCTCGGCCAGCTCCTCAGCCGTCGCCTTATGGACACTGACCTCAACCTTCGGTTTCTTGCCGCTCGCTCTGAAAATCATGACCGCCCGCCTCCATAGCTGTAGATAACGATGCCGCTATTGTACCGCGTCGCGCGTCAGCGAGTCGTGCATCGTCATCACCAGTGCCCCATCTTCTCACAATTTCCAAACCCATGACGCCCAACCCTCCTGCCCAACTGCACATCCGTTCCCTAAACTATACACCACGTCAGGCAGCCAACGCTCCCGACAGAACAACGCGCTACTCCCGACGCCCACCACGCCCCAACAAACCTACACACCCAAACGCCCCTCCCCCAAAATCCTCCCACCAACCCGCCAAAACCATCAATATCGCCGCCATCATCCGCTCCTCCCCCTACTCAAACGAACGGAAATGAGCGGAATTGAGCGGGAAAATCCCAAAAATCCCGTAATAACGTCATTCCCGTACTTCATACGGGGCCTGTAAATCACAGTTCAGACCACCAGGAGGCAATCGCCCATGACCATCTCCGAAATCCGTCGCCGCATCAACAACCTCATGCGCAAGTTCGCCCGCGAAGTCGCCATCATCAAGCTCCGCCGCATCGCCGAAGCCGTCAGCAACGACTGGAATCCCGACGCGCCCTCCCGAACCCGTCGCCGTCATCCAGCGCGTCGTTCAAAGCCGGCTTCCAACTCCCCACCTTCATGCGACTCCGCAACTACCTCGACGAAACCCGACTGCGGGGCGACGTTCCGGAGTCTGAGGCCATGGTCATCAACCTCTTGCCCTGGGCCTCTGCCTCCCGCTATCGCAAGTTCTTCGAATGGGACCTACCCGCCCCGGCGCGTTAGCCATGCCGCCACGCTCCAACGTTTGCCAACTGCCCGGTCATATCCTAAAATCCGCCTGTCGCGCAGCGACCGTTCTAACCATCGAAGACGCAACGCTTGCAGGAGCCACATCATGCAATCCGGCACCATCGTCAACCTCCACATCGCCCGCGTTAAAGGCACTCCCTCCGACCCGGTGGACGCCGCCCGCGCCATCTCCGCCGAGGGCCTGGACGGCGACCGCAGCCGCAACCCCCGCAACCTCCGCCAGGTCCTAGTCATGGACAAGGAAACCCTGGACCACTACGGACTCCAGCCGGGCCAGGTCAAAGAGAACATCACCGTCACCGGCCTCGACCTCTCCCAAGCCCGCCAGGGCCACGTCTTCTTTATCGGCAATGACGACAACCACGTGACCCTGGAAGTCACCGGCGATTGCGAACCCTGCCAGAAAATGGACGCCCTCATCCCCGGCCTGCGCGAAGAGATTTTCGGCAAGCGCGGCATCCTCACCGTCGTCTTACAGGGCGGCGATATTAAGGTGGGCGACGCCATCCGGCTGGAACCCTAGCGCAATCGGGGCTGGCATCGACTTACGGCTACTCCAACCCAATCCACCGTGAGATTGACCATGAGCTTCTTGATGAGTCTTCCATTCCGTCGCTACCGCATCGCCGCCATCGCCGCGGCATTGACGCTGCCGGCCCTGGCGTTCGCCGGTTGGCCCCACGTCGCCCACGCCGCCGGCGTTGACACCGAAACCCAGTTCGTGCTCAACACCTTCGCCTTCCTCATCTGGGGCGCGCTGGTGATGTGGATGTGCGCCGGGTTCACCATGCTGGAAGCCGGCTCCGTCCGCACCAAAAACGCCTCGATGATTTGCCTCAAGAACATCGGGCTGTACTCCATTGCCGGACTGGCCTTCTACTTCATCGGCTACAACCTGATGTACAACAACGTCCAGCACGTCATCGGCACCGTGGTCTGGCCCCTGTACGGCCCTTCCGGGGATGAAATCGCCCTGCTCGGCGGCGATGAATCTGCGCTTATCCAGTGTGGTTGACGCCGGCTATTCCGTCATGTCCGACTGGTTCTTCCAGATGGTCTTCGTCGCCACCACCGCGTCCATCATCTCCGGGGCGCTTGCGGAACGGGTCAAGATGTGGAGTTTCTTCCTGTTCACCCTGCTGCTGACCGCGTTCATCTACCCGGTCATCGGGTCGTGGACGTGGGGCGGCGGCTGGCTCGCGGCCATGGGTTTCCAGGACTTCGCCGGCTCAACGATAGTTCACAGCACCGGCGGCTGGGCCGCTTTGGCCGGCGCGCTGGTCGTCGGCCCCCGGCTGGGCAAGTTCCGTCGGGACGGCTCGGCCAGGCTCACCCCACCGTCCAACGTTGTGCTGGTGACCCTGGGCGTGTTCGTCCTGTGGTTCGGCTGGTTCGGATTCAACGGCGGGTCTCAGCTCGCCCTGGGTTCGGCTTCCGACGCTGTTGCCATGAGCAACGTTCTGGTCAATACGAACCTGGCAGCGGCGGCCGGAGTGCTTACCGCGCTGTCGTTGTCGCGGCTGGTGTTCGGGCGCATTGACCTTCTGGTGGGCCTGAACGGAGGATTGGCCGGCCTGGTTTCCATTACGGCCGGCCCCGACATCTTTCCGCACGCCTGGTCGGTGCTCATCGGCATCGTGGGCGGCGCGATTTGTACCGGCGGCATCAAGTTCCTGGAAATCGTCAAGATTGACGACGTGGTGGGCGCGGTGCCGGTGCATCTGTTCGCTGGCGTCTGGGGGCACCATCGCGGTGTGCATCGCGGCCGGCGGGAACTTCCTGGTTCAACTGGCCGGCATTGCGTCCATCGGCGCCTTCGTATTCGGCGTGTCGTGGATAGTCTGGTTCGCCATCGAAAAGACGATAGGCGTCAGAGTGTCCGAGGACGCCGAGCGTCTCGGCCAGGACACCGCCGAACTCGGCATGGAATCCTACCCCGAATTCGTCCTAATGCCCGAACCCGCCGACGACGATTAGACCACGCCCTCCATGCCGCGACACTAAAGAGGGGAGGCAGCAAGCCTCCCCCTCTTTGCTCCGTTATGTCCGAGATGCGGAGCGGATCAGCGTGTCGCGTATCGCCGCCCCCACGTCGTCCACCTGGGTTACGTCCTGCCACTGCCGCACCGCGTCGTCCACCCGGTCGTCCGAAAGCACCAGCCCCACGTTTTCGCGGAACTTGCCCGCGATGTTGTCCATGCCCCAGGGGTTGGCCTGGCTGCCCAGGATGGACCCGCGAGCCGTTTCATGCTCAATGACCCGCCCGTCCTTCAAGGTTACGCGGATGGGCACGCCTTTGGACACGGTGCCGCCGCCCTGCTCAAACTTGGACTGAACGCGGATGCGGACCCGTTCCATCATGTCCACCACGTCCGGGTCAACAATCTTCTCGTCGGTGAACGTGTCAATGGCAATCTCGCCGTCAACTAAGGCCGCGGCCATGTTGTACTTAGCGCTGAACTTCCCCTTGAGGTCGGTTTCCGGTTCTTCGTACAGCATCACGGTCGATGCGTAGGACTGCACCACCTCGGCGTTGGCGACGTCCTCGTGGCCGAACCCGTGCTCGCGCATCATTCCCAACACGCTGTCCAGCATGGCGTGATTGCCCCCGCAGGACGGATACTTCTTAATCATCAGAGCGTCCTGCACGTGGAAGGGCTTGCCGAGTTGGTCAGCCGCTGCGT
>CAXXWY010000007.1:0-11726 GCA_963668505.2 Dehalococcoidia bacterium
GATGGGAGACATGGCAGGTGACAAGGAATCCTACACCCTGGACCTTAACCCCGACCACATGGACTTCCTCACGGCGACCAAGGACAAGTACAGGATTCCCGACGAGAGCAAGGTCGTCCGAATCGCTTTGGACTATCTATCCCTCAACGAGGACATACACGACGCCGTTTTTGCCGAGCCCCGCTGCCTTCGCTGCGGGGGCTAGTCATTACTCAACCGTCGTCCCCGCGGAGAGGCTAGCCCGCCCGCTTGTCCTGAGGGAAATCGAAGTGGGAACGGACGGGCTGCGGGGGCGCGGCAACCGGCATGGGCTATCCCTAAGCCTTCGCCTTCACCGCTTCCAAGGCCAGCCGGTACCCATAGACCCCGAACCCGTACACCAGACCCTTGCAGACGGCTTGTATCGTGGAGGTTAAACCCCGGGCCGAGGGGTTCGTGACGTGGACCTCGATCACCGGGTATTTCACCTGCTGTATGGCCATTGGCAGCGGTCCTGCGGAAGCGCCGTATCCTGCAGGGTTGAAAATTGCGGCGTCGAAGTCCCGGTCATGGGCGTCGTACAGGGCGTTGATTACCTCCCCTGCGATGTTGGAGTGAAATATCTCAACTTCCACCCCCAGTTCTCTGGCGTAGCCCAGGATTTCGTCGTTGATTTCCTCCAGCGTCGCGGGGCCAAACAGCTCCACTTGGGCCTTGCCTCGCATGTTCATGCCGGCGCCGTGAATCACCAGTACCTTGGTCATCTTTAGTCACCTCTCTCTCCGTTTCAGGCGTGTTGGTAATACTGCGATATAGGCTTGGGCGGTATTCGCGGCGTGGCCGCGGGCCGCTTACTCCGGTAATATAACCGCGTGTCCCAAATCGAGACAACCGGCGGCCTAGTCGATGGCATCCCCTATGGCGGAAACGAAACCCGGGTGGGCCTATCTGGTCAAATGGGAAATCCTGCAAAGGGTTGCCTGGCGATACGACAAAGCAGAGGCCCACATAACATAATGCAAGCAGACTGCTCAGAGAAGGTGACCACCTGGGACATTGCGCCCGGTTCCCAGCGTCTGCCGCTGATAATAGCGCATCGCGGCGACCTGAGCCGCGCTCCCGAAAACACCCTCCCGGCATTCCAGCGAGCCTGGGAAGCCGGGGCCGACGGCGTGGAACTGGACGTTCGACTGACCAAAGACGGCCAATTGGTGGTGTTCCACGACCGGAACTTGGACCGCACCAGCAATGGTACGGGCCCGGTTAACCACTGTGCCCTGGCGGAAATCCAGTCCCTGGACGTGGGTTCCTGGTTCGCGCCGGAGTTCAGGGGTGAGACCGCGCCGACCCTGGACGAGGTATTCGAGAGCTTGCCCCGCGATTACCTGATAAACGTCGAGATAAAGGTTGTAGTAAGAGGCATGAGGCAGATTGCCGGCCTGGTGGCCGAGACCATCAGGCGTCACGCCCGTTGGAATAGCACGCTGGTGGCCAGCTTCAACCCCCTGGCGCTGTACCACCTGCGACAGTTGGAACCCCGGATTTACCGCGGGTATATCTGGTCCAAGAGGCACCCATTTCCCATACGCTCCCGGTGCTTCAGCCCGCTGGTGTCCGCCCATTGGTACGACCCGGCCAACGATTCCTACAACCGGAAGCTGCACCGCAGGGTCCAGCACAAGGGGGCGCGGATGATGGCGTGGGACCTGGACTTCGGAAGGGACATGGAGGCCATGGCGTCAGTACGCCTGGAAGCGGCCGTCACCGACTGCCTGATCCAAATGGTCGAACGGAAGCAGGCTCTGGCCCGCCAAGTGGCCTAGCCGGTCGCAGCCCAGGCGCCAAAGTCACTGCAAAAGTGGTACAATATACCTTGGCAGATTCCGCGCCAAAATTCACTGACTTCGAGCATGTCTTGGCTGTTGTCAGGCGGGACGGTTGCAATAACTGATCGTACCACATGGGCGGGTTGGGATAGACAAGCTGTTTTTCCACGGGATGTCAGGCGGGGGCTGAGATGACCGTAGTCGACGATATCAAAAGCCGGCTCGACATCTTGGACGTCGTCTCCCAGCACGTCGCCCTGCAGCGATCGGGACGCAGCTATCGGGCCAACTGCCCCTTTCATCAAGAGAGGACCCCGTCCTTCCACGTATTCCCGGACAGGCAGACGTGGCGGTGCTTTGGGGCTTGCGCCACCGGCGGAGACGTATTCTCCTTTGCCATGCGGGCCGGCAACCTGGAATTCCCCGATGCGTTGCGGCAACTGGCCCAGCAGGCCGGGGTTGCCTTGCCCAGTCGGGAGAAGCGGGCGGACCAGGCGAATGCCCTGCAGATTAACGAGGCCGCCCGGTCGTACTTCCAGGAGCGGCTGTTTTCCCAGCAAGGCGCTGGCGCCAGGGAGTATTTGGCAGGAAGAGGGCTGTCCGAAAAGTCCATAAGGGCTTTCGAACTGGGGCTAAGTCCCCGGGACGGCGAATCGCTGAAGAACCACCTGCTTGGGGTCGGCTATTCGGCTCAACAAATTGCCGAAGCCGGGCTGGTGTCTATCAGCGACAACGGAAAGGCCCGCGACCTGTTCCGCAACCGGTTGATTATTCCCATCAGGGACAGCCGGGGCGAATTGGGAGGCTTCGGCGGACGCTCCCTGGATGACTCCAATCCCAAATATCTGAACTCGCCAAGGACCGCCCTGTTCGACAAAGGACGGCTCCTTTACGGCCTGAACTTGGCCAGGGAACACGCCGCCGAGCAAGGGTTGGTCATCGTCGAAGGGTACATGGACGTGATCACCGCCCACCAGCACGGGTTCGCCAATGTGGCGGCGTCCATGGGCACCGCCCTTACCCAAGGGCAGGTGGCCGAGGTTCTGCGGACGACTTCCGACGTCACCATGGCCCTGGACCCCGACTCGGCGGGGCAACAGGCTACTCTCAGGAGCCTGGAGTCATCGTGGCAGGTGTTCCAATCGGCGGAAGCTGGCCGTGCCCGGGGCACCACGCTTTATCGACGCCAACAAGCTTTGGAGTTGAAGATTGCGGTACTGCCGGAAGGCCAAGACCCGGACGCCTTGATCCGGCAGTCTCCCGATGAGTGGGTGCGGCTGATCGAGGGAGCGAGGCCGTACCTGGAATACCTGCTGGAAGCGCTTTCCGCCCAGGTGGACCCGTCCACTCCCCAGGGGAAAACGGACGTTGTAAACAAGGTGTTTCCGTCGATCGCCGCCGTGGAGGACCCGGCCCAACAGGACCACTACTTCCAAGCCCTGGCCCGGCACCTGGAGGTTAGCCCGGACACCCTGCGGGCCTCGGTTGGAAGGCCGTCCATGCCGCGCCGCAGCCGGGCGCCGCGGTCCCAGGCCAAGGGCGCTACGCCGTCGCCCTTCACCAAGCTGGAGCGAGACCCTTTGGAGGACTATTGCCTGGCCTTGCTCTTGCAAAACGCCGAGTTTGCAGACCTGGCAGAGGAGCTTAGACCCGAGTACTTCCGCAGGCTGGAGAACCGGGAGATATTCAACCAATGGCACAGGCAATGGCCTCACCGGTCGACGGAGCATCAACGGGAGGGAGGCGTCGAGGCCCTGAAGGAGAGGGTCGATGCCGAATTGGCGGACCACCTGGAATCATTGGCCCAAAAGTCGCTGCCTCCCTTGGACCAGCAACGGCGGCGGCGGGCCATGCAGGACGCGGTGAGCCGCTTGGAGGAGCGTTACTTGCGAGAACTGAAAACGGAGGAGGGAATCAGGTTCGCCGAAACCCCGCCCGAGCTGGCGGGTGAATCGGACCAACTGGTACTGGAAGTGAACCGTCAACTCAAGGCAAACCAGGGCAAGCGGGGTTCCCTGGCAGCGGAAAACAGGCACAGAGGTCAATAGATACATGATACGACGTAACGAAAGCAGGGAACTCAACCCGGAAGACTATCTGGACACCAATGAAGATACGGACCGCATTCTGGATATTCTCCGGGGTGTGAAAGAGGCTTCCGACGATGAAGCCATAGTCGGCGGCAACGGCCTTAGCCGGCAGTCTACCGATGTGGCTGTGGAAACCGCAGACGAGCAGTGGGATGACGCTTCGGCGGAGGAAAAATCCCCTGGCCAAACCAGCGAAACCCCGAGTGAGTCGGAAAGCGAGGACATGGACTGGGAACATGAAGCCGAGGCCGTAGAAGTCTTGGACGATCCGGTCCGGATGTACCTGCGAGAAATAGGCCGGGTGCGGTTGCTAACCTCCAGCGACGAACGAGCGCTGGCCCGCAAGATCGAAGGCGGCAAACACCTTAAGGCTCTGAGAAAGGAATTCGAAGACGCAGAGGGAAGGCCGGCCCGAGCTTGGGAAGCGACCCGCATCCTGTTGCGCCGGTTGGTCGCCGCATCGCCCTTGGTCGCCGCTTTGGGCAGGGAGCTGGGACTGCCCGACAACTTGAAATTGTCCCAGATTACCGGCAACCAGACCCTGCGGGATGCTATTGACGCCGAGGTGTCTCAAGATCTGTTGATCGAGGTGTCGGAAAACACCTGTGAATACCCGGACAGTGTCTATGGTCGGGTGGTAAGCCTGTCCTTGAGCAGTTGGCTGCTTCCTCCCGACGCCATAGACGCGTTGGGGGACTCCACGCTGGACCAGGTGGAAGAGGTTATGGGGCAGCCGCGCTGTGTGGAAGAATTGCAGCGCATGGAGCCGTTGTTCAGGGGCCATTTCAGGCGCGTTGACGCCGACGCCGCCCGCTCCCAGGCGCACCTGACCGAAGCCAACCTGCGCTTGGTGGTGAGCGTGGCCAAGAAGTACATCGGACGTGGCATGGCCCTTCTCGACATGATCCAGGAGGGCAATATCGGCCTGATTCGCGCGGTGGAGAAGTTCGATTATCGCAAGGGCTACAAGTTCAGCACCTATGCAACCTGGTGGATTCGCCAGGCCATTACCCGGGCCATCGCCGACCAAGCCCGGACAATTCGTATACCCGTCCACATGGTCGAAACGATAAACAAGCTGATGCGCCAGCACCGGCGGTTGCTGCAGGAATATGGGCGAGAGCCAACGCCAGAGGAAATCGGCGTCGCCATGGAAATCGGCCCTGAAAAGGTGGAGGAGATCATGAAGATCTCCCAGGAGCCGGTGTCCCTGGAAACTCCCATAGGCGAGGAAGAGGACTCCCACTTGGGGGACTTCATAGAAGACCGCAACGCGCCCGCGCCGGCGGACGCCGCCTCGATTCAACTCTTGAAAGAGCAGGTGGACGAGGTGCTGAACACCCTGACCGACCGCGAATCCAGGGTGTTGCAACTTCGCTTCGGCTTGGAAGACGGCCGCAGCCGCACCCTCGAAGAAGTTGGCAGGGAATTCGGCGTCACGCGGGAGCGGATTCGGCAGATAGAAGCCAAGGCCCTGCGCAAACTGCGCCACCCCACTAGGTCTCGCAAGCTGAAGGACTACTTGGAGTAGTAGTTCAATCGCGTTCCGCGGGACGTTCGTAGCTGGCCGCCGGTTTTACCCCCCAAACTCGTCAATCGAGGCCGCGTATTTTATTGTTTGCGGCAAAATCGCGGTGCTATACTCGGCTGCAGGTTAGCTCGGGAGGGGTTTCAGTGGAAGAGCCGGTCACACCCAAGTGTTTAAGTTGCGATATAGGGCAGCTGGTCCCATTGTCCGACTACGGCGGCCAGGGGGCTTCTGTCCATTACAAAGCGTGGGTCTGCACAAACCCTTCCTGTGGGTTCAACCTGAAGATCCGCAACGGTGACATCTACGTCAACGAGCCCATAACCCCCGGTAGCTTGAACGCTCCTAGAATGCGTTAGCTCTCTCCGCACAAGTCCCCTTTTCCGCCAGTAATTCCTGAGATATACAGGTCCGGCGGCAGGCGGGTGGTGATGATGGGTAAAGGGATGTCTTATCCAAATCAGTCTCCAGGGATTCTTTGGCTGTTTCCTGTGATGAAGAGGTAGCATGGAAGCCGGGTATGATTATTTACTGCTCCGCAGCCGTTTCCGGGGCAAAGTAGCAAGGTATACGGGCATATGCCTGATTGCACTTGGGGTAATGCTGCTCGCTTCCGGCGGCGCCTATTACGGCTATGCATCTGTTGCGCGGGCCGATTTGGATAACCTCAACGCCTCTGCCCAAGAGCCAGCCTCCGTGGGCGTTCACCCGGTCACCGAACCCGCCGCGAAGCTCACGCAACCCGTTGGCGGTACCCGAGAAGCCCCGGTGCAGGCCAAAGTGGCGCCAGTCAATGTCCCTGCGGCGATAGATACAGAGGATCCGTACCCCGGAGACGCGTCGGACACTAGGGACTGGGGCAACCCTTCCGATTACCAGACCGCGATCGATATTAACGCGTCGCTGCTGACCGGGTTTACTCCAGTGAACTTAAACGATTTGGCCTACGACAGCATCTTACCGTCGGCCACGAGGCTGATGATTCCAAGCGTCGGCATCGACTCCTCCGTCAATGAGTTGCAGATTTTGGAGTTCCGCGGGAGTCGGGCGTATGAGACACCCTCCAATACGATAGGGCACATTCCGGAAACGGCCAACGCCGGCGAGAGAGGAAGCTCGTGGTTTTTCGGGCACACCGAGAGCCCCATCGGCGGAGAGGGATCGGTATTCTCGAACCTGGGCAATATAGCCGAGAAACTGCGTAACGGCGAGGACGTGTTTATCATCGCAGACAACGGTCTACAGCAGTTTCTGTATCGGGTCACGTCATCCGAGGTTGTCCACCAGGAAGACTTGAGCCTCTACGACACAGGCGAGGCCACGATCCACCTGGTTTCCTGTGTGCCGCGCTGGGTATACGACCACAGGCTGGTAGTAACCGGGGAGTTGGTGGCCCAGAAGTTCATAGTCTAGTCAGCCGAGATGTCCTCAGCCCTTTGGATGCGCAGTTTGCGTAAGCGGCGTCCCAGGATGGACACCACCCTGATGTGCAGGTCTTCGGTAGTGACCACGTCGCCCACTTGGGGAATCTTTCCCAGGCTGTCGTAAACGTACCCGCCAACGGTGTCCACGTCGGCGCTGTCGATACTGGTCCCGAATATCTCGTCAACCGCGTCGGTTGGCACGCCCGCGTCCACAAGCACTGCACCGTCCGGAAAGCGTACTATTTCGGCTTCTTTCGTGCGTGAGAACTCGTCCTCGATTTCGCCCACGATCTCTTCCAGCACGTCTTCCATGGTGACTAGGCCTTCGGTGCCGCCGTATTCGTCCACCACCAAGGCCATTTGAACGCCCCGGACCTGCAACTCCTCCAATAGGTCGTCAATCCGCTTGGTCTCCGGGATTACAAAAGCCTCCCGCAGTAAGTCACGGATGTCGGCTGTGATGTCGCCGTCGGCGATGGCCTCCATCACGTCCCTGGAATGGATGATGCCCAATATGTTGTCGGTGGTCTCCTCGTAGACGGGCAGCCGGCTGTGTCCACTCTTAATCATCAACTTGGAGACTTGGACCAGGCTGGCGTCGGCGGCCACCGCCGACATGTCCAACCGGGGCACCATGATCTCCCGGGCGGTGGTAACGTCCAGTCGCAGTATCGATCGCAACATCTCGCGGTCGCGTTGGTCCAGGCTGACGAGGTCTGCCTCGGTAATGGCGGGGTCGCCGGAAGCGTCCGCTTCGCCATCGCCCGCGGCGGCCCCGTTGGACGCCGGTCCAGACCCGCCCCGGCTCGCCCAAGGCACCAACCGGTTCAGGGTCCTGCCCCAGAATGAACCGACCCAACCCGTACGCCTGACGATTAAGCTGATAGCCTGGTCGACTGCGGCCAGGAACAACAACAAGGCAAAGGCCAGGAATGCGGCGGGCCACCAAGCGAACGTCCCGGTGCTGTGAATTATCGCTAGGCCGGAGATGGCGCAGGCGATGATGCAGGCATATTTAAGCCATGATGTTAGAGCGTCGGGCCAGCGGGTTGATTTGCCGAACGAGAATGCCGCAGGGGACGGTTTGCCAGCGTGGTGGGCCAGGCTCAAGCAGGCGAAGAGGAGGAGAAACGCAACGAAAACCAGGGTTGATGGTAAGCTGTCTGTATCCACTACCTTACCCCTCCCGGTTGGAACATTCCAAAACTGCGCTGGCAGGCCGGCGCTACCAGGAGGTCAGTCGGCGTCTGTCTCGAACCTCCTTATTTTAGCAGGGACACCTATGGCCAGTCTACCGGGGGGAACGTCGGAGGTCACCACGGCCCCGGCGCCGG
Organism: Dehalococcoidia bacterium; assembly: GCA_963668505.2. Classification (GTDB taxonomy): domain Bacteria; phylum Chloroflexota; class Dehalococcoidia; order Lucifugimonadales; family UBA3495. Next base: position 8,182 of record CAXXWY010000007.1, read on the forward strand.
TGGCTGCCCCGACGCCGACTTTAACCGGCGCCACCAGCATGGTGTCGCACCCCACAAAGGCGTCCGCTTCTATAACGGTGCGGTTCTTGTTTTGCCCGTCGTAGTTGCAGGTGACCATGCCCGCCCCGAGGTTCGCGTTGGCGCCTACAGAGGCGTCACCCAGGTATCCGAAATGACCCATCACAGCCCCGCTTCCCAGCCTGCTTTCCTTGATTTCGGCAAAATTGCCAACGTGGACCCCGGCCCCCAGGTAAGCCCCTGGTCTCAGGTGGCTGAACGGACCTACGTGGACCCCGTCTTCGAGGGTAGCTTCCTCCAGCATCGACGCGGTAACCCGGCATTGAGCTCCTACGAAAGAGTCCCGTATAACCGAGCCGGGCCCCACTTCGCACGCCGTGCCAATGGTCGTCTTCCCCAGCAGCATCGTGTTGGGCAAAAGCACGGCGTCCTGGCCTATGGACACGTCTGCATCGATGAACACCGAGTCCGGGTCGGCCATGGTCACCCCTGACAGCATCCATTCATGGCGAATGCGGCTTCGCAGTTCACTCTCCACCTGGGCAAGTTGGACCCGGTTGTTGACCCCCCGCAGTTCACCGATGTCTTGGGACTCTACGCCGATAACGTCCTGTCCGGCGGCCGCCGCGGCCAGAGAGGTCAGGTACCGCTCTCCGTTGCTCCCAGGAGCAATGCTCTCCAGGTTGTCCCAAACCCAGGAATCTGAGAAGCAGTAAACGCCTCCGTTTATCTCTCCGGGCGAGTGCGGATCGTGCTCCCTTTCGGCGGCTTCGACAATGCTTGTTATCCGGCCAGACTGGTCACGCAGCACCTGGCCTAAGTCATTGACCGCGGGAACGCTGGTTACCAGTATTGACATAACGACGCCTGGGTTTACGTGGGCCGCCGTCATTTGCTTGACGGTGTCGTATCTCACCAGCGGAGTGTCCCCATACATCACCAACAGGTTGTCGGCTTTGCCTGCCAGATATTCCCGGGCCTGCAACAGGGCATCGCCCGTGCCCAGAGGCTCGGCCTGGACGGCGTACTCCACCTCATTCCCCAGGAGCGCGCCCACGTCCCTGCTATTATCCGGGGACACGATTACCGTAATCTGGTCGATTCCCAATTGCCGCAGCAACTCCACAGGGTAACGGATCATTTCCTTGCCGCACACTGGGTGCAGCGCCTTGGGGACGCTAGACTTCATTCTTGTGCCGGTTCCGGCTGCCAGGATAACTCCGGCCCACTGGCCCATAGCGACACCTCTCAGCAATTCTGTGCGGCTGACCATGCCCGCCGCGTCGTGATTATAACAACGGCAGAGCGGTACGTTGGCTGTCTACGCCGATGCGTTGCGGCTCCCTCGCTGAATGGGCTATGATGCGGCCGCGGACAAACTGTTTGCTCTCTTGCGCCGGCGCGCCGCAATAACCTCGGAGTAGTCGATGTCACAGCCGCATGAATTGACCGTAGCACAAGCTACCCGCAGCATCCGGGACGGGCACTTGTCGCCGTCCGACCTCATGGAATCCTTGCTGGCCCGCATCGACCGACTCGATCCCCAGTTGAAAGCCTGGGTCTACGTGGACGCCGGAGCGGCCCGTGCCGAAGCAGATGCAAAGACTCGACAGGCGCAGAAAGGTGCTCATCTCGGCCCTCTCCACGGCGTTCCTATTGGCCTCAAGGACATTTACTATACGGCCGGCATTCCCACCACGGCTTGCTCCAAGGTCTATGCCGATTTCGTCCCCGACTTCGACGCCGCCGCGGTAGCGCGGCTGAAACAAGCCGGGGCAATCATCCTCGGCAAGACCGTGACCACCGAATTCGCCTGCCTGGACCCATCGCCCACTCTCAACCCCTGGAATCCGGCCCACACACCGGGAGGGTCCAGCAGCGGCTCGGCCGCCGCGGTGGCTGCCCACATGTGCCCGGCGGCCTTGGGATCCCAGACCGTGGGCTCGGTCTTGCGCCCTGCTTCCTACAACGGCGTAGTCGGACTTAAGCCGACCTTCGGAAGGGTCAGCCGCCATGGAGTTATCCCAGTCAGTTGGTCCCTGGACACCGTGGGCTGGATGACCCGCACGGTGGAGGACGCGGCCCTGCTTCTGCAGGTCATGGCGGGCCATGACCCCCAAGACCCCGTCGCTTCCCGCCGCGAGGTGTCCGACTACCTGGCCTCATTGGAGTCGCCCCAGGCACCCCGTATCGGACTGCTGCGGGGATTCTTCCAGGGCAACGCCGACCAGGAAACCAGGCGGCACATGAGCCAGGTCGTGGAGCGGTTGAGCAGGGCCGGGGCCGCGGTGGAGGAACCCCCGTCCCCAGAAGGCATTGAAGCCGCCGTCAATGACCAACGGACGATAATGAGCGTCGAAGCCGCCGCCTTCCATGAGCCGATGTACCGTCGGCAGCCCCAAGACTACCAGCCCAAGTTGAGAGAGATGCTGCGCCGCGGACTGGAGACCGATGGCGTGACATATTCCAGTGCCTTGGAACGGCGCACTAGGTTCATAGCCGACGCGGAGGCGCTGTCGGAGAGGGCCGACGTGCTGCTGACTCCCTCTACTCCAACCCCGGCGCAAGCCGACCTGACCAACACCGGCGCCCCGTTGTTTCAAGGGCCGTGGACCCATTGCGGCCTCCCCGCCATCACCATTCCCTCGGGCTTGGCCGAATCCGGGCTGCCCCTGGGCATCCAGCTTGTCGCAGCGCCCTTCCAAGAGGCAAGGCTGCTCGCGGCGGCCCGCTGGTGCGAAGCCGTCCTGGACGTTCACCTTTCTCCTCCTCTGGAGGATTGAAGACGAAACGCACGGCGCCGGCAATAGTCTGACCACAGGCACTGACCGGGGATCCCCTCCAGGGTAGGTTCGATTGAAAATCCATAGGGCGTATGCTAACGTTAGCCCCCAGACCGACCTGCACTCGTGAACAATTCTGCGGTTGCTCATAAAGCGGATGCCTAGCCAAGCGCGGAACCCTTGAAAGAAACAGCCTACAACTTCCGGTTCTCCCCCAACCCCAACCAGGCCCACCTCATCGATTGGCGACCCTGGATCCCAGAAGCTTTCTCCAAGGCCCAGGAGGAAAACAAGCCGGTGCTGTTGGCCGTCTCGGCCGTGTGGTGCTACTGGTGCCACGTCATGGACGAGACTTCCTACTCCGACCCCGACGTGGCAGACTTCATCGGCCGGCACTTTGTAGCCGTCCGGGTCGACAGCGACCACCGCCCGGACATCAACGCCCGTTACAACGTTGGCGGCTGGCCCACTACCGCATTCTTGACCGGCCACGGGGGATTTATTGGCGCGGCTACCTACCTGCCGCCGGACCAGTTGCTGGCGATGCTGGGAGAGGTCAAGGAGGCCTACCAGGAAGACAAGCCGCAGGTCTACGGACACGCACGCGAGATGCTGCGCCTCAGGAAAGAGAACACCCTCCGGATTGTCGCCGGCCCCGAGGTCACCCAGTCCCTGGTAGACCGCGCCGCCAGGACTGTGGCCGGCGCTTACGACATCGCCAACGGCGGCTTCGGCGAGGAACCC